>JBAYIR010000003.1:0-124053 GCA_041665505.1 Patescibacteria group bacterium | reverse complement strand
TCCCCTATCCAATATATCAATTACTTCGTCTTCTCTATTTACTCGTCTTATATCTTGACTATTTTTAGGAATAATATCTTTAGCTGGCACTCTGTCTATCTTTGGTAATTTAGGAGCTGATGGCTTGGCTTCGAAAAAACTTTTTAACTTAGCCCAAAAAGAAGGCTGGAGTGATTTTTCCTTGCTAGCTGGCCTAATTTCTGTACTTACTTTAATATCTTTAAAATCTTCTGAAGTATTATTTTTTGCTTCTATCTTAAAATTCTGTTTAGGAACATCTACCTGCTTATCGGCTATTTGAATAAGTGTATTTTCTTCTCTAGAAACTTCTGGCCTATTTTCGTGAGGATTATAAATTATTTTTGGACGCTCGCCTTCTTTATCTTGTTTTTGTTCTTTATTTTTATGCTCCCCCGATGCTGCTTGTCCAAACCTTTCTGGTTTAGAAAAAAATCTTTTTATTTTATCTAGAGCCGAAGGATCATTTGTATTGTCTATCTTTTTAATAGCTGAATCTTTTGGTGATACAAAATCAAAATCAAAATCTGTGCTAGATTTCATTTTAGACAAAAGACCAGATTCTTTGGATCTTAGCTCCTCTGGCATCAAATTTATTCCTTTTTTGTCTTCGTCTTTACCCATAATATAAATTATATATCACGCATAGCTAAACCAACTGCCGTACCCATCCTAGGACCAACCTCTTGCAAAACTGGCTTGAGATCTAAAGGATAAATTACTCTATCCCAAGGATCACCGATAATTACTTGCATATTTAAAAGCTCTGATAAATATTCTGGCAAACTCGGTAAAAAAGCGCTACCACCAGTTAAGACTATTTTTTCTATACGGCTATTGCCTTGTCTTTGATAAATTTCAAAAACATATTTAATCTCATTGATAATAGAATTAAGAGATTTTTGAATTACATCTGGTACATTTTTAAATCCTCCACCCGCTAAACCAAAATCTCTTTTAAATTGTTCGGCTCTTTCTTGATTGACATTTAGACTATTCATGATGGTCTTGGTGATAAATTCACCACCAGTGTCTATACCTCTATTTAAAATAGGCACTCCTTCTTCAATAATACAAATATCCGCTGTGGTAGCTCCGATATCTACAATCATCACAGTTGAAGTATCATTACCTATCAAAGATCGCGACAGAGCAAAAGCTTCAGTCTCTAGACTAAGTAGATTGAACTTAGCCCTTTTAAAAATATCTATATAACGCGCTACCAAATTTTTGGGAGCAGCAGTCAAAAGTATTCGATAATTATTATTTCCCACACTAGGGCTAATTAATTTATCTTCATTTTTTAACATGGCTTTAGGTCGAGCTGATTTCCCCAATTTGGAATCATTGATACTTTGATTGAGCTCAGCTTCCAGACTTGAATCAGTTTCTTTTTTATTTTCTAAAGACCCTAAATTACCTTGATTTTTTTCTTCAACTTTAGCTACTTTCTTTTTATTTAAAATCTTCCAATCCAAAATCATTTCTTCAAGTGGTACGGGAATAAATTTTTTGGCTTCCCACTTAATAGCCGAAGTCAAATCTTTTTTGGGCATGGGTGGCAAATTGATAATAAAATTAAATACCGAAAAAGTAGGTAAAGCTGCTACCACCTGTCTGGTTTGAACATTAGATTTTTGAGCAATATCTACTATATAATCAGCAATAATTTGATTGTTTCTATCTACTGAGCTACTAAGGACATTGATAGCAATATCAGCATAACCATAAGTTCTTAATTTGGCCTGATTCTTATAATTTTCAAGCTCAACCATCTTGATGCTAGATGTCCCAATATCAATTCCTAAATAACTAGTAGTGCTAGAAAATAAACCCATATTTTTGTCTAATTTTATTCAAAATTTTATAAAATATTTATATAATTATAACATATTTTATACTTTTAATCCAAGAACTATTTCTAATTTTCACTAAATCTGGGGATAACGTTACCAAAATCTTCCAACCCAGGTGGTGGATTAGCCTGAATATGCCCATCATTGATAAATTTTTCAGCTGGTTCTTTGCTAGATGGATTTATATAGGTCCTACCTAGGTTAAAATATTTAGCCAAAACATTTCCAGAAATAGTCAGAGGATTATTTTTACATTCAGCTGGCGTAGCAGTGTTACAGGTATTAATTTGTCCACAAGTAGCCACTACTGGATTACAAGTTGTAGAACCAAAAACACCTAAGACTATAAATGTCCCTGCTAAATTGGTAACCGACGGACCAATCAACAAATCACCCCTAACTATCCAGACTAGCGATGGAATATTTTTTAAATTGGAATAGCTAGCCCCTGTCTCATAGACTACATTTTTATCAATAGTCAAATTGCCTTCTACTATTATAATACCTGAGGCATTAGGTATTAAGGGTGTACCAGCTGGTATTTCTAAAGCTGCTCCTCCAGCTGGTATAGCCGAAGAACCAGAATAATAATAAACATCCCCACCCAATGGCTCAGTAATAGAAATATTACCAGCCGGAGAGCTAATTATTTCTGAACCATATTTATTAATATGTGAGCCTCCACTAAAATCACCTATTAAGCCCGCAAAATCTACACTGCCTAAAGCATTACTATATTTAAAATCATTGGTATTAAATTGTAAAAAATTTATCCTGGGACGATAAGCAAACTCACCCTGATAAATACCAGCTAAAGTGCTAGAACTAATAAAATTGGTAATACTGCCACTAGATTCAATCAGATAAGAGGCATTATAATGACCAAAAGGAGGTAAATATCTACCAGTAATATTTCCTTTAGCATAAATATTACCACCTTCCACTGATAGATATGGTCTGGTAGTAGTTACTACTCGCGGACCAAATTGAAACCAACCAAGACCATAGGTAGTGCCTGGAGCACTTACATCTTCCCAAGCATTCCAGCCCCAACCACAAAGATTGGCTGTTTCTCCAGCTGCTAAATTGAAATGTTTGTTATCCAACATCACCCCTGGTGTATAAAAAGTGTCTTCACACATCGCACAACTATTGATATTGCCCTGATAAGCGTTGATGCCACAAATATTATCATAACTTTCTATATTACATTGGCTACAATTGTAAGCTCCAATCAATTTTTTTAAAGAGCCAATGTCTCTAGGCACGCAATTGATTGGTCCACCAGTACAACTAGCTGCATTATTTGTACAATCTTGTTCTATATTTAAATAGCAAGTACTAATCGGCTCACAAACTTCAGGACTTATACAAGCATCATCATTTTTACAAGGCGTACCACTACCCACTCCTCCAGCCCCACATTTACCTAGATAATAAAAATATTCTAAACAATTATCACAGTTATAATCTATAGCTGTCACCACCGAACAAGTCTGAGTTTGTTGATTGGGTGACACACCAATAACCGGACACTGGCTATCACTAGTGCAAGGATTAGCATCAATACTACAAGCATAAGTATATTCTTCATAGCAGTTAAAACAGCCTTCTAGCGGATTTGATTGACTAGGCAAATCTGGCTCTAATGGATTAGTATCTTTTATATCTTGAGAAGAAATAGGAAAGCCCAATTGCCAAGCACCATCATCGGTAAAAACACAAGTGCTCAAAGGGCAGTCAATAGCTTCATCGGCTTTTAAACAGCCCAACCCAGTATTGACTCCACCAGCACATTTCCAATTTTCTTGATTCAAAATACTAGCAAACGTACTAGGATCTAAAGCATTGAGATAAACACTAGAGGTGGCCACTGCAAAACTTGGCCCTTGTGCCAACAGTTGATCAGAAAAACACACCCAACCTAGAGGGTCACCGCCGTTATTTAAGGCATTACCAGCCCAAGCACAACCTAGCACACTGCCTACTTGGTTTACTTCTAAACCATAACTTGGACTACAGCGGCTTTCATATTCACCAGGAGTAATAAAATCATTGTAACAATTGAGACTGAGCCAGCCAGCTGAAGCCGCCCAAGCCCAACCACTGACATCATAAGGATAAGAAGATATTTGGGCATCACTACGCACTGATTTTTGTATCAAAATAACTGAAACTGCCAAAACAGCCATAATTACTAGACGACTATAAAAATGGAAATGAAAATCAGATTTCATTGTTATCTAAAAATTTAAATTAAAAAAATTAACAAATTACGGTAAAGATACTTGTACATCATACTTCCAACCACCACCACTAGGCTCAGCTGGGTCATAATCACAAATAAATAAAGAATTAGTAGTATAGTTATAAATCATACGACCTCTTTCATCAGTGGAATCACAATCTGTACTAGGTGGATCACTAGATACAGTGGCTAAATGCAAATAAGAATTATCCGTGCCAACATTATAAAGTCTGACATCACCAAAAAACATGGCTGAATAATTACCACTACCCTGTATAGCCATCAGACCAGCCCCACCAGCTTGAGTGGAATTAAAAACTCCACCAAAAAATCCTTGGCCATACATAGCTGAACCGCCAACAGCAGTATTTTCACCATAAATACCATATTTACCAGCCGTTTGAGTTTCTCCATAAACAGCGTCTTGGCTAGCTGATTCCACATGCAATTGATGATTGGGATTGCTAGTACCAATGCCCACATAACCAAGACTATCAAAAACTACATTGTCATTATCATGCCAAAAACGAAGATCAGCTGTGGCTTCATCCTGATAAATACCCCAGTGTGTATCAGCTCCAGATTGTAAATCTATTTCTGCATTAACTGTGACTGGAGTCTTGATATGTAAAGATTTATTAGGAGTATTTGTGCCAATACCCAAATTGCCAATAGTACCAATATCATCAATATACAATAAATTATTGCCACTTAAATCTTTAAAAGCTATATCATCACCAGCAATATTTAAGACATCATCAGCTGCATTAAGATACAAAACACTGACTTCTGTTCCTGAATTTTTAGTAGCTTTAATACTAGCTGAAGCACCTAGAGAAATATTACCGTTGGTGACCAAAATATTTCCTCCATCAACCTGCAAGAGTTGGCTAGGAGTGGCTGTACCAATACCAACATTTGGATTGGCGCCGTTATAATCTATGCCACTAGCGTTTTCATGCCAAATAGCAGCACTCTCTAGCGGCCAAGTACTACGACAATCCCCGCTTAAACATAAATTGGCACTATTAGTAATACTAATAGCATTTAAAGCGCTAGCATCTATATTGACATTGGTACCAGTTAGGGCTTTATCGTTTAAATCCAAATCAGCTGTCATTGGATTTAAAACAATGTTTTGATTAGCCGCATTACCTGGTACGCTAGTCGGTTCTTGCCAAGCAGCTAGAACATACTTTTGCACTAAAGAAACGGATAAAACTGACACTATAATTATCAAAATTGATAAATGCCAATTAGCTACTTTTTTAAGCATAAATTTATATTAAATTTTATTAATAACAAAATTATTATACCATAAAAAGTATATAAATAAAAATACTATACCTTATAAAAAGAAATAGTATTTTTACTACACATTAAATCAAAAATATTTTTAGTTTAGAACCACAGACTTCCAAGTAGCATCATCATCACAAACAAATAATCTATCATTTGTATAGTCATAAATAATCCTTCCTTTAGTGACTAAAGTGCCATCGCAATCGGCTGCCAATGGCGCCGTACTACCTACCAAATGATCAAGCCTCAAATAATTATAACCATTTATTAGATCACCATGATTTAAATTGACATTTCCAGTGATTGTCATGTCCCCTCCATCCGCTACAGTTAAGACTTTAGTAGTATTATCATAGAGCTGTAAAATATCTTCTGGACCATAATTTTGTACTCTTAGTTTGGCTGTAATGTTTGTACCACTAGGTACACCAATACCCACACCATGATAAGTAGGAGTAGTACCGACTGGAAAACCGCTAGTGATATAATCTCTCTGCATAGTCATAATAGGATGACCACCTTCTTGAGATGGTTCCCTACCCAAAAATTCTAACCAGTTAGCATAACCATTATTTATTCCTGGATTATTACCATTTAAGCGAATAGTTATGTCTCCCAGAGAACCAGATGGCAATGAAGCATATTCTTGAAAACTTAAAGCTACATCTCCAGAGCTATTATGTAATTTTAAAGTTGGCTGATTAGCTTGAGTACCAAAAATTTCCAAATTAGCGCTAGGATCTATAGTACCTATACCGACGTTACCGCTGTCAGCAAATGTAACTCTATTGTTAACATTCCAAAAGCGTAAATCAGCTGTAGCTTCATCTTGATAAATACCCCAATAAGCATCCGCACCACTTTGAATATCTATTTCCGCATTCTGACCACCAGCTGCCGAGACAATATGTAATTGCCTATTTGGATTGGATGTACCTATACCAAAATAATTATTGGTAAAAACTTGATTAGCTGCCTGAAGCTCTAAGTCAGTAGCTGTAGCCCAAATCGTATCAGATTTTAGTTTTAAATCAGCTCCTCCAACATCTTTAAGAATAAGTTTAAAACCAACATGTGGAACACCGCCGATACCAACATTACCATTATAGTAAATGCCATTAATATCAGTGACCCATAAATTATTAGCCCAAGTGGAAGCACAATCAGCGGTACCATTAAAACAAATTTTTCCGCCGTTGGATACTTGGATGACATTTGTGCCATTACCATCAATTCTTAAGTTTGCACCCGCCACATCATAGGCACCTAATTGTAGATCTTGTAGCATCGGCGTAACCACTAGATTGTTGGCTGGCGTGCCACCTGGTAAATCACTAGGGTCTGTCCAACCCTGAGCAGTTACATATTGTTGAATCAATACTAAACTAAATATTGACACAATAGCTACTAGGGCAGACAAATGCCAATTATTTATTCTTTTAAACATATTTTTATAATTTATATTCTATATTTAAATTACTAATTAAAAACAGCTGAAATCCAAGCACTATCATCACAAATATAGAGTTTATTGCTGTTAGCATCATAGATCATCCTAGCTTTTTCACTCTCTTCGTTACAATCAGCTGCCGGTGGCACAACAAGACCAGTTGATAAACGATCAATTTGCAAATAATTGTATGGCCCACCACTAGTATGTTGTAAAGCTACATTACCATTAAAATAGCCAGCATAATTTTGACCAGCACCTTTGTTGACATGTAAAGAGGCTATGGGGTTAATAGTACCAATACCGACATTTCCACTATCAGTAAGAGTGACACGATTATCAATATTCCAAAAACGAAGATCAGCTGTAGCATTATCTTGATATAAACCCCAATGACTATTAGCACCACTTTGTATATCTATTTCCGCATTACTAGTAGCCGCGGCCACATGTAATTGTTTGTTTGGAGTATCCATACCAATACCCACATTACCTCCATTAGCTACAGTCAAAACTCTAGTTTCATTATCATAGAGTTGTAAAATATCTTCTGGACCATAATTTTGTACTCTTAGTTTGGCTGTAATGTTTGTACCACTAGGTACACCAATACCCACACCATGATAAGTAGGAGTAGTACCGACTGGGAAACCGCTAGTGATATAATCTCTCTGCATAGTCATAATAGGATGACCACCTTCTTGAGATGGGTCTCTGCCCAAAAATTCTAACCAGTTAGAATAGCCATTATTGGTTGAATTACTACCATTGTAGCGAATAGTCATGTCTCCTAGAGAACCAGGTGGCAATGAAGCATATTCTTGAAAACTTAATTCTATATCTCCAGAAGAATTATGTAACTTTAAAACTGGTGTATTAGCTTGGGTACCAAAGACTTCCAAATTAGCGCTAGGATCTATAGTACCTATACCGACGTTACCGTCATTATAATAAATCTTATTACCATTTCTCTGCCAAAATGAATTATTAATATCAGCCCAAGAATTTATACAATCGCTAGTGCCACTGAAACAAATATTTGATCCATTGGCTACTTGTATGGCATTTTGACCATTAGCATCAATACGTAAATTACTATCTACTAAATCATAGCCACTTAGCAATAAATCTTCCTTCATCGGATTGACCACCAGTCTAAAACCATTGGTCTCTCCTGGTAAACCTATTGGGTCATTCCATTGAGCAGAGGCATATTGCTGGATTAAAGCAATACTAATAATAGAAACAATGCCCACCAAAACTGACAAGTGCCAACTTTTTATTTTTTGATGCATGATTTTTATTTTTTAATCAAATATATTATAACATATTTTATTATAAATAGTAATAGAATATCCATTTGCTAAAAAAAACAGAATCTAGTAAAATTATATTGTTCCAGTTTAATAATTAAATTTAAAACTATGAATAAAGTTCTTATGGTCATACTAGTGGTAATAGCCCTGATTATTTTCTGGCTAGTAGGTGTCTATAACAGCCTAATTAGACTGAAAAATAGGGTCAAAGAAGCTTGGTCAGATATAGATGTCCAGCTCAAACGCCGTTATGACTTGATTCCAAATCTAATGGAGACTGTCAAAGGTTATATGAAGCATGAAGAAGGAGTGCTGACTAAAGTAACTGAAGCTCGAGCTAGCGCTATGAATGCCCAAGGTGTTGGCGATAAAAGCAAGGCAGAAAATATGCTATCAGAAAGCCTAAAAAGCCTATTTGCTGTAGCAGAAAACTATCCAGACCTCAAAGCTTCACAAAATTTCTTACAACTACAAGACGAAATCTCTGATACTGAAAACAAAATCCAAGCTTCCCGCCGTTTCTACAATGGCCAAGTGCGAGATTTTAATACCAAAATTGAAGTATTCCCAAACAACTTGATTGCTGGCATGCTAAAATTCAAAGCTTGGGATTTCTTTGAAATTACCGATGAAAAGGAAAAGGCTAATGTCCAAGTAAAATTCTAATTTAAATTTCTAAAACCACCCCGAGTGAAGTCGAAGGGTGGTTTTTATTTTAAACAAAATACTTAGCAATAAGCAGATTGACAAACAAGGGGCTATATTGTTATATTAAGTTGATAAAACTAATAAAAAATAAACGAAAATGTATAATCAAATAGACAGCAACAAGCGTAAAAGTTTGGCCTTAATGATATTTTTTGTATTAATTATCGTAGGTCTAGTCTGGGCTTGGGCACAATATTCCGAAAGTGGCTATTATATGCTTATTCCGGCTACTATATTTGCTACTAGCATGAGTTTGGTGAGCTTTTTTGCTGGTGATAAAATAGCCTTAGCTACGGCCGGAGCCAAAGAAATTAAAAAAGAAAATAACCCTTATCTGTGGCGAATAGTAGAAAATCTCAGCATTACCGCTGGACTAGCTATGCCCAAAGTACACATTATAGAAGATGCGGCTATGAATGCTTTTGCTACTGGTCGTGACCCTAATCACTCCTCTATTGCTGTGACCACTGGACTGATAAATGGTCTGACCAATGAAGAATTAGAAGGCGTCATAGCTCATGAATTATCCCATGTCAAAAACTATGATATTAGATTGATGATGGTAGTGATTGTCTGTGTGGGTATTATCAGTCTCTTGGCTGATTGGATGATGCGCAGTTTTATATTTAGAGGGCGTGGTCGTGATGACAACAACCGAGGTGGTATACTGATGATATTTGGTATTGTCCTAGCTATACTGTCCCCCTTGTTTGCCAGATTAATCCAAATGGCCGTATCTAGAAAAAGAGAATTTTTGGCTGATGCCTCTGGAGCGCTACTGACTCGTTATCCTGAAGGATTGGCTAGGGCCCTAGAAAAAATCTCCGCCCAAGAGATTCCACTTAAAAGAGCCAATAAAGCCACGGCTCATCTTTATATTTCCAGCCCTTTTAAAGGCCAATCAATGTCTAAATTATTTTCAACTCACCCCCCAGTAGAAGAAAGAATAAAAGCTTTAAGGACTATGTAATATTTTATGATTAATGATAATTCTCAAAATATATTAAACAAATTTACCCAGCACTTCAAACAAGTATTGGTTAATGCTCAAAACATGGCTCTTGGCAAAAAGCACGAAGCGATAGAGCCAGAAGATCTTTTATTAGCTTTGATAAAAACTAAGGGCTCTTTGGGTTCTGATATTTTGATCAAACAAAATATAGACGTCAATTTTCTCAACATAGCTGAAGATAGTTCTTACCAAAGTGTAGCTATAAGTCCTGAACACTTACCTCAGCCATCTTTGGAATCCCAAAAAATTATTGAAAAAGCAGTAGTTACTGCCTACAAACACCAACACAAATATATTGGCACTGAACATTTACTATGGGGTATTAGCCAAAGTTCTGATGAAAAAACTACCTACATACTACATCAAGCCAAAATAAATTCCCAAAGTCTAAAACAACATCTCAACTTGATATTGAAAAGTACTTCCAAATTTAGTGATCTGACTACTGATGAAGAGCTCAGAGAAATGGAAAATATTTTAGATATTGATGATCATGAAAATAATAATCTAGAAAACTTTACTATCAATCTGACCAATGAAGAAATACAAAAAGATATTGACCCAGTTATAGGTCGCGTCAAAGAAATAGACCGACTGATAGAAATATTATCTCGCCGCACCAAAAATAATCCTATTTTACTAGGTGATGCTGGAGTGGGTAAAACCGCTATTATTGAAGGTCTAGCCAAAAGAATTACTGAAAACAAAGTACCTGATGTCTTATTAAATAAAACTATTCTTAATTTAGATATTTCCAGCCTCATAGCTGGTACTATGTATCGAGGCGAATTTGAAAGCCGCCTAAAACAAGTGATCTCTAATGTCAAGAAAAACCCCAATATTATACTATTTATTGATGAATTACACACCATTATGGGGGCTGGAGCTACGACTGGTTCTTTGGATGCCGCCAACATTTTAAAGCCGGCCTTATCCCGAGGACAGTTGCGTTGTATTGGGGCCACTACTTTTGAGGAATACAAAAAACATATTGAAAGTGACAAAGCGCTAGAAAGAAGATTTCAAGCTATTATTATAGAAGAGTCCTCAACTGAAGAAGCTTATGAAATTTTACTTGGCTTGCGCTCAAATTATGAAAAATTTCACAATGTCTCTATCGATGACCAAGCGCTGAGAGCCGCTGTAGAACTCAGTCAAAGATTTTTGCCAGACAAAAAATTGCCAGACAAAGCTATTGACCTAGTAGATGAAGCGGCTGCTCGCCTGAGAGTCAGAAATACCAAAGATGGTCTAGCCAAAAAAATAAAAAGCCTCCAAGATGATTTGAATAAAACTCAAAGTCATAAAAAACAAGCTATTTTGGAAGAAAAATATCTAGAAGCTTTGGAACACAAAAATCAAGAAGAACAAATCTTGGAAAAATTGTTGCGTACCCAAGCCCAACAAGACAAAATAAAAAATCAAAGCCTAGGACAAATAACTGAAGACGACATCAAAGCTGTTTTGTCAAAGATTACTGGTATTCCTCTGTCGGCTATTACTACTAGTGAAACTAAAAAATTATTAGACTTGGAAAACAAGCTTAGCCAAAACATTTTTGGTCAAGACAAAGCCCTAGCTGAAATCTCTCATACTATTCGCAAAGCCAAAACTGGTCTAAGTGACAAAAATAAACCCTTAGCTTCTTTTATGTTTTTGGGGCCTAGCGGTGTCGGTAAAACAGCTACCGCCAAACAAATTGCCAAACATATTTTTGGTGGAGAAAAAAATCTCTTGCGCATTGATATGAGTGAATTTTCTGAAAAATTTAATATCTCTAAGCTAATCGGCTCTCCAGCTGGTTATGTGGGTTATCGTGAAGGTAACAAACTGACTGATTTGGTAAAAAATAAACCATACAGTTTGATACTGTTTGATGAAATAGAAAAAGCTCACCCCGATGTCTTTAATCTGCTCTTACCAATTTTGGAAGAAGGCGAACTGACTGATGCTACTGGTAAAACCATCAATTTTAGAAACTGTATCATTGCCATGACCTCCAATGTTGGTTTGGATATTTTCAATCAAGAAGCTATCATGGGTTTTGCCACTGAGGAAAATAAAGAAAATTTTAAGAAAAAAAGCGAACAAATAATAGCTTCTCTAAGTAAATATTTCCCACCAGAATTTAGCAATCGCTTAGATAATATCATAGTTTTTGAACCTTTGGACAAAAATGCAGCTCGGAAAATAATTAAAAAAGAATTGACTATTATCTCTGATCGTCTCAGCGAACAAGGTATTAATATAGAAATTGATAACAAAATTGTTGATCATTTGTTAAAACAAAAAGATGTCTTGAAAGAAGGAGCTCGCAGTCTAAAAAGATTGGTTGATCAACATATTTCCAATATTTTAGCCAATAATCTGCTAAACCAAGAAATTAAAAAAATAAAAATTTCCCTAGATAAAAACAAAATACTTATTAAGTAATTTATCTAATCACCATGGAGAAGAAGCCCCGCGTAGCGGGATCCCGCTACGCGGGAAAAAGCGATGTCAAAACCTTTTTGTTTTACATCAAAAAGGTTTTTAATAAGCTACTAGATTTTATTTGGCCCCAATTTTGCCTAAATTGTCAAAGAGAAGGCTCTCTTTGCTGTGGCTTTTGCCTAAATGATATCTTGCTAGAAGACGACCGAGCTATTGTTTGGTCAGATAGTCCAGCTCAATATTTTGATGCCTGCTACAATTGTTGTGATTATCAAAATAAATTAGTACAAAAATTAATCAAACACTATAAATATAATTATCTAGAAAATCTAGCTGATATTTTGGTAGATATTTTGGAAAAACGAGCTCGGCTGCTAGCTTTGGATAAAAATACCATTGTAGTCAACGTGCCACTACATAAAAATAAAAAAAGACAGCGCGGTTTTGATCAGACAGAGATTCTAGCCAAAAAATTGGCCAGACGTTTATCACTAGGTTACTATCCTCTACTAATTAGAGCTAAAAATAATCCGGCTCAAGCTAAATTAGATAAAGCTGATCGTCAAAAAAACGTCGCCAATATTTTTACTATAAACAAAAAAGTGATGTTAACTGTAGAAAAACACCACACTAATATATTACTGATAGACGATGTAGCAACCACTGGATCAACTTTAAATGAAGCAGCCAAAATACTAAAAGATAATGACTTTAAGCAAGTTATTTGTCTAGTTTTAGCTAAAAATAAAAGCTAAAAAATATTTTAAATCTAATTAATAGCCCAAGAATCTATAAACTAGCATAGCTGGCCAAACCACTGCTTCCAAAATCCCTATGCAGCCAGCCAAAAATGAATCAGCGTGTTGGATATAATATACCAAAGCGCCTATCAAACCAAAGCCGTAGACTGCCCCGCCTCCGGCACAAGTACCTTTTGACATATATTTATTGATAAATAATAAATAAAAAATTAAGCTAATTTTTGCAGCCAAGTTCTATTTTTCATTTTGACATAATATAATATTATCAAAAAAGAAATATTAGCGGCTATAAACATAAATAGTATTAAGACCCTAAAACCAAAAAAACTAGCAATCAAACCACCAACTAAAGCGGCAATACTATTGGCAATATCTTGTATGGCTTCAAAAACACCCCAACCGTAGGCTTTATTTTTCTTATCAGTATGATCAGCTAATTCGGCATCAAAAGCTGGATTGGTGATAGCATTACCCAAAGCTACTACAATTTGGACGGCAAATAACATATAAGTGCTGTCAACAAAGAAATAACCAAAAACGCCTATAACCCACAATAGCCAACCATAAACCAAAAGTTTGGTGCGATGTTTTTGACTCCAACGCAAACGATGAATACAAATAGTAGTCACTCCTGAAACAAACAAAAATAACGCCACTGCGCCGGAAGCATCTAAAATATCTCCACCGATATCTTGCACAAAGATAGCATAAATAGGCATCAATACTCCTTCAGCAAAAGTAGAAATACCATAAGATGATATAAGTAATCTATAAAGATAGTTTGATTTCATATAATAAATTAAGTAATTTTTTTGTTTTACAAAAAAATTTTAGCTAAATAACTTGATAAATTTTTTAACCTGATTTCGTAATCTTAGTGTTCTTCTTGGTTTATTTTTTCTGATTTCAATAGCCTGACTATAAATTTGCTCAAACTGTTTAATAATTTTATTTTGATCAAATATTTCCCTTACATATTGGCTGGAATTAATGCCAAATTGTTTTCTTTTGGCGCCATCCCTTAATAAATCCAATGTTCTGCCGGCAAATAAATTTGTGTCTTCTGTAACTAGATAACCATTAAAACCATCTTTGATGACATTGCTGAAGGCTTCGTCTTTAACAGCGATAATTGGTAGCTGGCAAGCAGCTGCTTCCAACACTACTAAACCTTGAGTTTCAGTGGTGGAAGCAAAAACAAAAATATCAGCATCAGAATAAACTTCGGGCATTTGTTTTGTATCTATATAACCAGTAAAAAATACCTTATCCTCTAAGTTTAATTTTTTGCTTAGTGCGGCTAATTTGTTTTGCTCTGTGCCATCACCGACTATAACTAAAACTGCTTGGTCATTTTCTTTAACCACTTTAGAAAAACTCTTTATTAAAAAACCAATATTTTTTTCCTGCCCTAAACGTGAAACAGTTAATAAAATAACTTTTTCATCATCAATATTTAATTTTTTTCTTAGGAAACCACTTTTTACTTTAGTAAAACTATTCAAATCTATTGGATTTGGGGTTATGATTATTTCTTTTTTCACTTTATAGCTTTGTAAAATAGTTTTCATTTTTTGGCTTGGTACTATTACTAGATCGCTGACATTACAGATAAAACGGCTGCTATTTTTGGCTATTTTATTAGTTATTTTTTTATTTTTTAAAAAAAAGTAGTGGGTATATTTTTCTAAATAGGTGTGATAAGTAAAAACATAAGGATATCCTTTGGTCAGAGCTAACTCATAACCAAGGATACTCACTAGCCCACAGCCATGACCATGGACAACATCTAATTTTAGTTTAAGAATTTTACGAACATCAATGGCTGATATAGGAAGTTTTAGTTCTAGTTCTGGATTAAGGATGGCTATAGAACGTAGGCGGATGATATTATTTTCTTTATCTTTATAACCAGCTATTTTTGGAGTAAAAATATATACTTGATGGCCTCTTTTTTCTAATTCTTTTTTAGCAAAAATTAAACTAATGGTAATTCCATTAAGATGTGGTAGATATATCTCCGTAAAAAAACCAATTCTCATAACAATATTTTTGTTTCAAATTTTAGTAGTATAATAGATAAGCTATTCTGATGTATCTTAGTATATATTAAGCTTAATTATACATTAAATCAAGCTAAAATAAAAACAAAAAATACTGTTAAAAACAGTATTGGCTGTGTAAAGTGCCCCGGACCGCCAACTAACTATGTTGGCGGTCCGGGTACGCACGTCGATCAACAGGAACAGGGCAACATCATCATGTTGTGAGACACGATCTTGACGGCCTGATCCGGCGTGAAGCCGACCTCGCAGAGCGCCTCGTAGTGACGCCTGGTCACCTGAGCCGTCAGCTTGAAGTGCTCGGGATCGTCCAGGAGGTCCCGAAGGTAGGTGCTGTTCTCACTGTCCGTGGGCGGAGTTCCAGGAGTGGTGGTGCCCGGGGTGGTATCTGGTGCTTGGTCGTCCATGATGGATCTCCCTATCACGAGTGTGTACAAACATTCTGGCAGGATTACCAGAATCAAAACAGTATATTATTTTGTAATGATTTTGTCAATAATAGTTAAATATTCATTTATTTTTATCTAAGATCAAACAAAAAAACACTAATTGCTTGTGATATGGTTATAATAATCACTGATATAACAAAAATCCAAACTATTATTATAAACAAGGGATATTTTAACCAGAAAATAGAACCTTCATAATCATCTATTACGTTGCCCATCAAAAGACCTGTTTGTGTTATAAATATTTCATAATTATTAAATTTTTTAGAGGAATATTCTGCAAAACCCCTATGTACCAGATTACCAAAAATATATTTAAACTCACCATACTTTTCTTCAAAATAATTTTTAGTTTGCTTTTCTATTATTTGTTCATGTTCTTCTGTAATATCATAAGAATCCAGCTTATTCTCATTAACAAATTTTCTAAGTAAGCGTGTCTTAGTGTCATCATATTCTTCTTGATAAAATTCAAAATAAATATGATCCATATCAAATGGTATTGACAATATATGAGAATTTTTACTAGCCCATCTGAGAATTTTCTTCTCCATTCTCCAATTTTTTTTAACATAATCATTACCATTTTTAGATCTTCTATTTAGAACTATCAATTGTTGAAATAGCTCTAATTTTCTAAAAAAATCTAATTTTATTGGGATATCTGACATACAATAATCTAAATATTAATTATCTTTATAATAACAAAAAACGGCTTACCTGAGAAGCTGTTTTCTTAAGTACTTCGTGTTAGCACGAGTGCCCTTCGACTCGTTCACTTTGTTCACTCGCTCAGGACATTCGATAACTTATCACTTTATATACCAAATAAGTGGCCGAAGGCCATGAGTGGAATCGCGTCATACGCGACGGAATTGAATGGCGGGCTACTTCGGGCTGGAACCGTATTCCGAATAAGCCCAGTAAGGTTATTTTACTATATTATAATTTTACAAATCAATAGATCCTCGTGCGCCTTATTTTTATAAAAAAGTGACAAAAGTGACACGGCAAGCCAGTATAAAGTTACATTTAGCTGTAATTTTTATAAATATAGGGCTTAAAGATTAAATTTTAATGCTAATAATTTAGCATCTTTCCCGTTATTTCTCCTCTCAAGATTGCTTAATATCTTTTGCCCAGTTTCCGGTGTCCAGTATATTTTTAACTTTTCCCTAGCTCTTGTTATAGCAGTATAAAAAATATTATGGGTAATCATTTCTTCCGTTTCGTCTATAATAACAATTTTAACTGAATTGTACTCTAAACCTTGAGCTTTATGTATTGATACGGCATAAGCGACTTGAAAAGGGACTATAGTATTTGAATATGAATCATCATCTTCATCCGTACTTCCATGCTTATTAACAAAAAAACGGATTATTGAGTTACCATTATTAGAATCACCAATTAATTCAAAATCATATCTATCGGCTTCAAACTGGTTTATGGCCTTATCTATCTCAATATCAAATTGTATTTTGTCACTAAATTTTTTTATGCCGACTATTTTTCCTTTTAAGTTATTATAAATCAAAGGTGTAAATCTTTCTGACTCATTAAATAATATAGGATCATTAACTTTATATGTATGAACACCCCAATTTATTGGTTTATTCTTATTATCACTTTGTAAAAATTTATTTATATTATTTATGCCATAAAGTCCATCATAGTTAAGACACAGGATTATCTCATCTTCATCAGAACTAGTAAAAAAAGATTCATTTAAAGTAGCTGAATAATTATGTTTTGTAATTTGTTCATCTATATCATCATCTATATTTCTGACTTTATCCCATAGATTAAGTAACTTAGGATTTTTGCTACGATATGGTTTAGTTAATTCAAATATTGAAGTTTCTGGAACGAAAGACTGTACTATATTAAACCAATTTCCGAAAAGTATAGACTCTATTTGAAAAACATCTCCTACTAAGACTAATAATTCGAATGATGCTTTATCCAAAATTTTATGCATATCAGAATTGCTAACCGTACTACATTCATCAATTATTAATACATCAAATTCAACATCTTCATTTCTAGCAGATAAAAATTTAGTAATAGTTTTAATAGTGCTGTTAGAAGCGTTAACTCTTCTTTTTAGATTTTCGACTGCCGGGTTAGTATTAGCCAAATATAGTTTTCTGTAATTATTGAGAAAGTTAGATACGTGATTTATCATAGTTGATTTTCCTGTTCCAGCAGGACCATATATTAAAGCTACTCTTGATTTTTCAAACATGTTTCTTAAGGCTTCTTTTTTATCGTCACAATCAATTTCATATGCAGATGTTTTTAACCAAGAATTTACAGAATTTTTATAATTTTTGATCCCCGTAGAAGATAGGTCTTTTAAATTTTTAATAATATGGAAGGCGCCTTCTTCATAACCCTTTATATAAATATGATTTTTATATTCTTCGAGTTTACGATGGGCATGTTTATAATATAGACTATCATTATATAACTGCATAAGATTGTCTATATTTTCAAAGCTAGTGATATTTTTTTTAGGAGTATACAACTGCCCCTTTGTTTCAGTATTATTTTTTATAAACCTAGCAAATATCTCATGTTCTCTATTACTTGAATCTAGACAATCGAATAAATCAGAAATTTTTGGATTATGTTCTATTAAGGAAGTGTTAAATGGCATTTTATCAAAAGGTATACATCCATATTCAAGATGTAAATCTGATAATAGGTGGCAACCTCCAAATTTATGTTGTTGTTTTATTATTTTATTATTCAAATTATATAATAAATACCTAATAACATTGTTTCCTGATTTATTGCTTTGTGTTAACTCGCGACACTTATCCAAAATATTAAACAAATAAACGGCTTTAGCTTCCTTAATTATAAGACTTCTTATTTTTTTATAATAATCGTCTGCGGAGTCAATAAATTCAACTAGATTTAACCCCGTTTTAGTTAAAAATGTCATTAGATTACGGTATTCACTGTAGTTGCTTTGTATGCCTGAACGATTTCCTAAAAATATGCTGGCAAAATTATTTAGCTCGCATGGACGAATTGACACCTCCCAATCATCAATAATTTGAATGGGCATATTTTTATCTAAAATTTGTATAGTATCATTACTTACAGAAAGTTTTACAGCATAGTTGTGTGAAATATCAAATTTCGTGAATGCGATAACTCTATCGAATTTACTTGCCTTATCATTAGCTGCTGTAAAAGTAACTTCATAATATACTTTATACTCAACAAAAAATGGTTTTATTTTCTGAATATAATATCTATCATAATCATTTTCTGCCTTTGTTGATTTTGATTGATTAATCTTTTCAACTATTTTTTTATAGTATTCTTGCAACACAGTATCTGTGTTGATGGGAAAAGAATCAATGTTTTTCAGAACCTCCAAATTGTGATTATCCTTGAGATATAACTTTATTTTAAGCAAGTATTCATAATATTTTAACATCAGTCTTTCAGAGTTTTCTGTATCAAGTGTGTAATGAGAGGCTGTGATTTGTAGAAGTTTATGAAATTTACTTAAAAATTTTAATTCACCCCTTGTTCTTACATAAGCATTAGCTATCTGAATATTTTCATATGTATTTTCAATATCTTTCCCATTACTGTGTACTTTTAACGAAATATGCTCAACAAAATTTCTAAGTTGAGATAAGATATTTTGAGATAGTAAACCTCTTTCAGAGTCATCAAATCTATCAATATTTTTACATATTACTTTATCAATATCTAAAATTTTAGTATCAATTTTATTCATGCCTTATCTTTTGTAAACTTTAAATACTCCATAATTTTATACCCCTCTAAATGTTTAAAAGGATCAACAAACCTATACCACGGCTCTAAGCGAAGCCATTCTTTACCATCCTCTTTAATTTCTTTTACTAGTTGAGATTCTGTTAATTTTTTAGGTGGTAGCACTTCTTTGTTGTCCTTAATCAAAAATAGATATACATGTGGTCTTCCTGATGTGCTAGGGACAATTCGAGGTTTTAAAACACCCTCTTTAATAAATCGTTTTATAGCATATCTATCTATATTAAAACGACTTTCTAAATCATATTTTGAGTACCAACTATTATCATTTTTAGCCACAGATCCAGGGATAATCCTTTTATTTATAGCTTTTTGGCATATTGGGCATTTAATACCCCATTTATCATACCAAGTTTCTTCGTCTGATATAGGCCTTTTACAAATAGCACAAGTGTAACCTTTACCCTCTAAATGAAAGCCTTTTGGCTCCTTTTCTAGCCTTATTTGACGTTTTTTCTCTATTACTTCCTGATCATAAAGAAGTTTGAAAAAATTAGCTAAATTATTAGCCCCTTCTTCTGCTTCAGCCCAAGAAACCTCTTTTTTTGTCTTTTTTTCAAGAAGTTCTTTAAATTCTTTAATTCTATCCTGAGACAAACCCATTATATTAAAAACTTTAATTTTTTAACTTCACACCAACCGACATTCTATTAACTTTATAGTAAGTGCTTGCTGGCTTACTCTATAAAGATTAGAAAGTTGCTGTAAATTGGGTAATTGTTTAAAATCCATCTTTATAAGTTTTGTGGGTATAAGTAATTCTGCAGCAAAAACATCGGCCTCTCTTTCGTTGTGCGAACCATTACCTTGGCCCTTAGTACAGGCGTGACCAAAAAGAAGATGACCAATTTCATGTGCTATTGTAAATCTCCTACGATACCAAGAATCATTAGCATTGAATCCTATAGTTGAATACTCTTTGTCCATTTCACTGCAGACTACAAGCAATCCAGAAACCTTTTTACTAGTAAAAATTCGACGAACCTCAAGATCATGTGTTAACTGAAGATGCTCTATAATACATTGTAAAGAAACCGGAGCAGCTTTTACTCCGGCTTCTTTTATAAGTTTTTGGGCAATAATTTTTGCACTTTTTTTACGTGGACCTAAATCCGTGATTTCTCCATTCATTTACGTTTCTTTCTGTTTTTAGCTAGGTCAATAAATAAATTTAAAGCATCCTTGTCTTCGTCGGACAGATCTTTGTCGGCTCTTAAAGCTACTTTGATATCTGGAGTAGTATTTTCTTTACCTAAAAAATACATAATATCACGATCTAACACTTTACCGAGCTTCTCTAAAATTATAGCTGGGACACCTCTTTCACCAGCTTCTATTAATGAAATAGCGGTGGCTGACTGAAAACCAAGAAGCTTCGCCAAATCTAGCTGAGAAAATCGTTTTTTTTCACGCGCCGCTTTAATACGGGAACCAATAAATTGTTCTGGGGTTTGTTTATTTATCATACTGATAGTATAGACTTTTCAATACGATTTGACAAGTCTTCATCATTTTGTTAAACTTACTTTGCCGAATTGAAAAATAATTAATTTATAATCAAATGAACACATTTTTAGTATCTTATGACCTTATTAGGCCTGGCAAGGATTACTCTACCTTGCACCATCATTTAAAAAGCTACAGTAACTGGGCAAAACCCCTAGAATCGTTATGGTTAATTAAGTCGTCACTCACAGCAGAACAGCTAAGAAATACAGTACAACAATATCTTGATGCCAATGACAAAATATTGATCATTGATGTTACGGATAGAGCCGCTGCCTGGAAAAATTTGGGGGTAAATGTAAGTACCTGGATTAAAAATAACTTATAATTAAATAAACTACAAATTTATGGCAAAATTACCAAAATTTACCCTCGATTACAACGCAAAAAAAGATCGTTGGGAACTAGAAAATGACAAAACAGATAAAATCGTTAAAACTTTCGAAACTAAAGAAGAGGCCACAGCTGGCGGAATTTTAAGAAAAGCCGTAGGTAATGAAGGCGGATCTGTAAAAATTAAAAAAATGGATGGAACCTATGAAGAAGAACGAACCTATCCCAAGAGCGCTGATCCAACTAAATCTAAAGGCTAAAAAATAACTATGGACTACAAACTAGAGGTAAAACCATTTAAAAGGCAAGATGGGGTCAAATACAAGGTTATTCAATTGACTGATTTTGCTCTGCATACCAGTGACAAACAGCCGACGAAATATATAGGTAAGAAAGTAAAACATGCTTTTGACCAAAACAGGCCAGACCGAGTTTATGGTCCTATTATAAACAATGGTCATACTCCTAGTGCTGATTGGTTTTTGGAAAATCTGTATAAAGATCCCTCTTTTATTAAATTATTACAAAAAGAAGAGAAAAAAGGCTACAAAGTGCTAATTTCCATACCCAAAGATGGCCTGCCAATAGCCATAGGCAAAGATACCGAAAATTTTATAAAAAGTAAAAATGGTCAAAGGATTATCCGCAAACTTGCAAAAAATAAAAATGTGGATTAAAATATAAGTACAATTTAATGCGTAGTAAAAAGTAGAATAGCGTATCGCTGAAAAAGCCATGCCTGTTCCGCGCAAGAAATAGCTTTGAGGTTTTAGGACTTCATCTATTTCGTGTGTGGAATAGGTTTTTTCTTATCCATACATTTTTTAACCAACTAACCATAAAATGTTATGGAAAAATTAAAATGGCACACCGTGCCGAAACGGGTTAATGATCTTGTCCCCCAAGATATTAACCCACGAACTATTTCCGACAAGCAAATGTCGGATCTCAAAAAAAGCCTGAAAAGATACAATTTGGTAGAGATACCAGCAATTGACCTAGACGGCAAGATACTCGCAGGACATCAAAGAATTAAAGCTCTTCAGCTACTAGGTCGAGGAGAAGAGTTAATTGATATCCGCATCCCCAACAGACCTTTAACCAAAAAGGAATCAGATAGCTACCTTATAGCCAGCAACGCTCTAGGTGGTGAATGGGATTTCGAAAAACTCAAATCTTTTGATTTAGACCTATTGGTCGACATAGGATTCGATCAAGTTGATCTATCACACCTATGGGATAATAATCTAGAGGTTAAAGATGAAGACTTTGACGTTGATGAAGAAATTAAAAAGATTAAAGAGCCTAAAACTAAACTAGGTGATTTAATTCATCTGGGACCACATAAGTTGTTATGTGGTAGCTCTAGCGATACGAAAAATCTAAAAAGATTGTTTGGGAATGAAAAAGCTTCAATGATTTATTCCGATCCCCCATATAACATCAATCTTAATTACTCAAAAGGTATTGGAGGTAAAAATGACTACGGCGGTAATGTAAATGATAGCCGTACCTATGAGGAATATAGAAACTTCATAAAAGAAACTCTGGTGGTAGCACTATCAATTACTAAATCAAATTGCCATATTTTCTACTGGTGTGACCAAACCTACATAGGATTAATTCAAGAATTATATCGAGAGCTTGGCATAGTAAACAAGCGAGTTTGCCTATGGCTCAAAAACTCTCAAAACCCGACACCAAAAGTGGCTTTTAATAAATGTTATGAGCCAACAGTATATGGGGTTATAGGAAAACCATATATTGCACCATCAATTCAAAACTTAAATGAGGTATTGAATAAAGAAATAACAACTGGCAATAATCTACTTAGTGAAGCTTCTGATGAGCTTGATATATGGTTGGTAAAACGCTTATCTGGTCAAAAATACGAACACGCGACCAGCAAACCACCAAAGCTACACGAGAAGGCTATTCGCCGTTGTACTAAGCCTGGCGACATCATTTTAGATTCCTTCTCTGGGTTAGGTAGCACCATTTCAGCTGGGGAACAATTAAAACGAAAAGTATATGCCCTTGAGTTAGAGCCTATATTTTGTGACCTAACAATTAGAAGATATGAGAAGTTAACTGGCAGAAAGGCAAAGGTGGATCATGTCTAAGAAAAATAAAATCAAAAATATATTCCTAGAGGAACTAAAGAAAATTCCAATCGTACAGATAGCCTGTGAAAAAACAGGTATCTCAAGAAATAGTATCTATCGTTGGAAACGAGATGATAAAAATTTCTCTAAAGCTATGGATGAGGCATTAACCGAAGGTGAGGCATTGGTCAATGATATGAGTGAAAGCCAATTACTTACCCTTATAAAAGAAAAAAACTTTTCGGCTATAAGATTTTGGCTTAATCATAGAAATCCAAAATTTAGAGATAAAGTGGAAGTTACTTCTAAATTTGAAGACTCAGGAGAACTTACACCGTCACAAGCAGAGATTGTACGCAAAGCTTTGCAACTGGCGGAGATTTTACCATTAAATAATAAATCAGATGACAAACAAAATGATACCACAGGATCTGGTAGACCAGATGACCAAGGACAGGAAAGTAAGGACGACAATAACTAAAGAAAGTTTTTCATATTTTTTCCATTTTTATTACGCTCACTATGTAAAATACGCTACAGCTGATTTCCAAAAAGAGATTATCCATTTAATAGAAATAAGTGACCGAGACAATCTATTTGTGGTCGCCTTCAGGGGAAGTGGAAAATCGACAATGGTTACAACCGCCTATCCTATTTGGGCTATTTTAGGTAAACAGCAAAAGAGATTCGTCGTTATATTTTGTCAGACACAAGCCCAGGCCAAACAGCATATGATGAATTTACGCCGTGAACTTGAGGACAACGAATTACTTAAAAAAGACCTCGGCCCATTTCGTGAAGATAGCGATGAGTGGGGTTCACAGTCATTGGTATTTTCTAATACAGACGCTCGTATTACAGTAGCTTCTTCAGAACAAAGTATTCGCGGTTTAAGACATCATGAGCATAGACCAGATTTGATAATCTGTGACGATGTTGAAAATATTGCTTCTACAAAAACAAGAGAAGGAAGAAATAAGACTTATCAATGGTTAAAAGGAGAATTAATCCCAGCAGGAGATAAAAATACACGGTTAGTTATAGTTGGTAATTTATTACACGAAGATTCACTTCTCATGCGACTTAAAAGTGAAATTGATAATGATTTTATTGATGGAAAATTTCTTTATTTTCCAATTATTGATAGTAAAGGAAAATGTCTCTGGCCTGGTAAATATCCTACAGAGCAAGACGTACAAACAGAACGAAAAAAAACAGGCAATGAAATTGCTTGGCAACGAGAATATATGCTTAATATAGTTCCAGATGAAGATCAAGTTATATATCCAGAATGGATTCAATACTATGATGAGATACCAGCTCCTATAAAAATAGACAGTGCTTATTCTTCTCATATTGAAATAAGAATAGGTATAGATCCAGCTATTTCAAAAAGTAATGTGGCTGATTATACGGCTATGGTTCCCGGACTTCTATATGAAACCAAAACTGGTTATCAGATTTATATTTTGCCAAAGATAATAAATAAACGTTTGAGCTTTCCGGAAACCGTTGATACCTGCAAAATATTGGACAAAAGCTACGAAAAGGACGAAATTCATCCTACCTTTGTTATTGAAGATGTAGCTTATCAAAAAGCTTTGCCGCAACAATTAGAAAGTGAGGGTATTTTGAACGTCATGACAACAAGGCCAGGTAATCAGGACAAGCGTAGTCGCCTTGTCCTGACAGCTAACATGATCAAAAATGGACAGATACTATTTCCTAAACAAGGAGCTGAACAATTGATACAACAGATTATTCATTTTGGGGTAGAAAAACATGACGACTTAGCTGATGCCTTTGCCAATCTGGTCCATAGCTTATCAGAACATAGACCAAAAACTTATAGAATTTATTTTGCTTAATTTCTATTTACTATTTTGCTCTGCCTTTTTCTCATACTTGTTGGCTATCAAGTGCAAGATTATGCCTCCTGATAATCCAAAGATAAAAGCTAAGACTACAATAAAGGTGCCACCAATAGCTGTACCTATAGCGGCGCCAGCCTGAGCAAATTCATCGTTAGTTGAGTTAACTGCTTGGGCACCTATGACAAAGGTAAGAATTATAGCTGAAATAGGTAATAGGAAAAAACCTATTTCTGTGGCTCTAAATATTTTTTGTAATATTTTGTACTTATTGTCTATTTTCCAAACTGACCAAATCATAAGTGCCCATATTACTATAAAAGCAATACCTAGTATTTTGTTAGCACTCATCCAAGCCCAGTTTTGAGTAAACACCAAAGCTGGCAAAAGTGTTAAGAGAATTTTTAAAGCTCTGTACTTTTTCATAAATATTTATTTAATAATAATTAGACTTGTTCTTTAGTACCATCGCTATAGATAATAACCTCTGGCACCCATTCTAATCTTATATTTTCTAGATTAGTAGTTTTCAACTTCTGATGATCATCCATAAATTCATTATATTCTATAGTGGCGTCCCAAGTGGCTGTGCCACTAGCTAATATTCCTTGATCATAACTGAAGGTAGACTGATATATTTGATTATCAAATATATCATAGAAAATAGTATTTCCTTGGACACCTTTGACATCCTTATCAGTCTTATTGGTTAATTCAAACTTCATAGTAATATAATCTTGATAAGTACCTTTGTAGATATCAGCTGCCTGAAAACCTTTATCTATTAATTTAACATCGACCTTGTCTGTTAAATTTAGTTTTTGTACATTAGTACTCACGCTTTTCTGGCTTGATGAATCTGTAGATGATTGGATAGTATTTGACTGGGTTGTACAACCAGTTGTAACTACTACGGTCATCAAAAGTAAAAATAGTGCTTTTTTCATAATATTTTACTTACTTATTAATTATCAGCTGACGCAAACATAAAACCCCGCGCCAGCTAGGCCTTACGGCCCCATACCAGTTTCCCGATATGACTCGTTGAAAAGTCACTGAACGCGGAGTTCAATATTTTCAACGAGTTTTTTATACCATGCCCTAGAATTTCTAGGGTTTAGGCATCGGTTTTTACACCTAATTGTCAATAACATTTTAGCTCAAAACTAGCCAAATGTCTATATTATCATAACGCAATTTTATAGTTTTGCTAAGGAAAGTTGCCAACAAGTTGTCGACATAGCGAGGCTTAGCAAAAGCTATATAAATGTTATTTATATAAAAAAATAAGCCCTACCCGCTGCACTGCGTGCAACAAGTAGGGCTCGGTTAGGGTTTCAAAACAACAAACGGAGCTACTTCACCAGTGTGATCTTTCGGACGTCAGTCCCCTCGGCACTACGTATCATGTAGAAGTAGATGCCGGAGGCAAAACTTTCGCCATTAAAAGTCGCTTGATGCACACCAGTATCAAGAACCTGATCAACCAAAACCTGAACGCGTCGACCCTGTACATCAAAAATGGACAGGTTGACATAGCCAGGTTGATTGACCTTGAACTTGATGACAGAAACAGGGTTAGAGGGGTTGGGTTCACAGTAGGGATAAGGAGGATCTTCACCAATAGGTGGTCTTGACGACGTAATGTAGCCAGTACGCACCAAAGTGTCTGAAGTAACTCCATCCCCTACTGTCAATGACACCGTGTAGGTGCCGTGAACTGGGTAAGCGTAGATCGGATTTTGTGCAGTTGAGGTAACGCCGTTACCGAAATTCCATGACCAAGAACTAGGGTTTCCAGTTGATTGGTCAGTGAACTGAACAGGGTTACCAGTATAGACGCTGGTTGGGTTAGCGGTGAAGTCTGCAGACAGGAATAGCCCACAATCTTTTTGGACTATTTTCATTGCTTCATGGAACTCTGTCAAATAAATATAGTCTCCTAGTACGAAGACGTCTTTAATATAACCACCTGCCTCTACCGCACCAACAATGGTTGGTGTTGTAGAATCAGAAACATCAATGATCTTCAAGCCAGCGCTAACGTCTGCCACATAGGCATAGTCACCGGAAACAGAAACGCCAATAGCTCCATTCGTAACTACCGAACCAACGATGACTGGCGTCGCAGGATTGGAGATGTTGACCACCTTCAAGCCAGTACTACCATCAGCCACGTAGGCGTAGTCACCAGAAATCCAGACATCCCTAGCACTGTCCGTGACTACCGATCCAACGATGACTGGCGTCGCAGGATTGGAGATGTTGACCACCTTCAAGCCTACATCATTATCAGCCACGTAGGCGTAGTCACCGGAAACAAACACATCCACAACCCAATCCATGCTCAACGAACCAACTACTGTCGGAGTTGCAGGATTGGAGATGTTGATGACCTTTAGTGTCCAGAGATCAGCTACGTAGGCGTAGTTACCAGAGACGAAGAGGCCTTCAGCACCTTCAGTGACTACCGATCCAACGATGACTGGCGTCGCCGGATTGGAGATGTTGACCACCTTCAATCCATCACTACCATCTGCCACGTAGGCGTAGTCCCCGGAAACAAACACATCCATGACGTGATCCATACTAGCCGAACCAACTATGGTCGGCGTTGCAGGAACAGAAACGTCGATGATCTTCAGACCAGCACTACCATCTGCCACGTAGGCGTAGTTACCAGAGACGAAGATAACTGTGACGTTATCTACGCTTAGGTCACTTACAACACATGGTGCCAGATTAGACACACTGGTAGTGGTTATACCGTCAATAAACTGTAAAGAGTCCCAGCCTCCGGCATTGGACACCGTCAAGGTGATAGTGTAGACACCCACAACGTTGTAAATGTGACTAGGGTTCTGGCTAGTAGACGTACTACCGTCACCGAAGTCCCACAACCACGAGGTTACTGTCCCAACCGATGTATCTGTACATTGCACCGTCAAAGGGACAACGCCAGAAGTCGGCGAAACAGTATAACCAGCTATTGGAGCTGGTGGGTTACCTACTATAACAGGAGCACCTCCAAGCACAGTATCACTACCGCCATTATTACTGGCAGTAAGAGAAACTGTGTAGCTACCCACAATGTTGTAAGTGTGACTAGGATTCTGGCTAGTAGACGTACTACCGTCACCAAAGTCCCACAACCAAGAAGTGGCACCTCCACTTGAAAGGTCGGTGAATTGAACGGTAAGTGGTGCATATCCAGACATTGGAGTTGCACTGAAATTTGCCACAGGAGCAGCAACGTTGTTAACGACAATTGGACTGCCACCAACAACCGTGTCACTCCCACCACTATTGGTAGCAGTTAGGCTGACAGTATAACTACCAGGGGTAGTATACGTGTGGTTGGGGTTCTGATTGGTTGAAGTACCCCCATCACCGAAGTTCCACAACCAAGAAGTGGTGTTACCACTTGAAAGGTCGGTAAACTGCACGGTAAGCGGGGTATTTCCAGACATTGGAGTTGCACTGAAGTTGGCAACTGGCACATCCACATCACTAACAACTATAGTCATATCACCATTCATGACAAATGGATCCATGAGGATCTCCACTCCATTAATGGAGGCATAGAAATTCTGATAATTATTTCCATCTATCAGTTCAAAGGCCTGGTCAAAGTTTGACACCTTGAGTCCAGAATGATAGACACCGTCAGTGAGCGCTTTGTTGGCTTTGTTTGTTCCTCCGTTGGTTACTGTCAAATTGGCACGAGGCACTACTTGATAATTACTATCAAGTACCTCCAGAGTTTGAGAACCTTCATCCCAAGTGAAATAAAAACGCTCATAATCATTTGGATTGGTGGCATAGTTTGAACCAAAAAGGTTAAAACTCTGCCACACTTCACTACTATTTGGATACTCATCAGTGACTGGTGCACCAAACTTGAGCCAGCCAAAACGAGTCATATACTCATCCCAAAATCCCTCCTTGACGAGATGAGGTTCTCTACTCATCCAAGGATCATTATAGTAAATAACGGTTGTATAAGGATGATAATACCCATTACTAGGCCCCTCATCATCGCGGCGATCTTTGAAATCCTGGATCAACATGCCGTTGACTTCGTGGACATAAGTAGAACCGTACTGAGTGTTTTGCCAGGGAAAGCCAAGGCGATGACCATTTGTGGCGAAATCATTATACCTGTTCATAAAAGCTGATGATACACCATTGGCAGTCCTCCAGGAAGGTGACTGGGCAAATTGCGCCAGTCCGGCTATAAGGGGCATCGGATTTGCAAAGTGAATTTGCATGCCCGATCCACTATTATATCCGCGTAGCCAAAAGCCACCATCTTGAGCTTTAGCGGTTGCTTCGTTCGACAAGCGAATCCCTAGGTGCAAATGCTCAAGTCCATCACCATTTGGGTCTGGGCTACCACCATCTGGATGGCTACTGTTGTTTATGTAGCCAATAACACTCCCTTGCTGAACGGTCTGACCGATAGACCAAGTCAATGCTGTGCCACCTCTTTCTTGGCTCTTGCGCAGGTGGCCATAGATTGACAGGATATATCTAGTTGTTTGTGGATTGCCATCAGCATTCAAAAAAGTGATATCCTCTGGCAACTCATGCTCAATCGCTACTACCAATTCACCATAGCCATCATATAGTGAGCTGTACTCTACTATCTTGCCTTTGGCTATGGCCTTTATGGCCGTGCCTTCGGCTAGATCAATATCAGCTCCAAGATGGTTGTTATAAGTACCATTATAAATATAAAAGCTTCGGTTATTGTAGTATTGCCAACTGTTGAGCATCTCGTCTGCAGGGTAATAAAACCCGCTGATTGGACCTTGTCCGTAGGCAATTGACGATGCCATAAGCATCACAATTGCCATTGCGAAGAGCAGACTCTTTCTCATGGTGAACCTTCTTTCAGAATTCTTTATGACTGGTCTACTAATCCCGCATTGGATTAGTAAATTAATCTGTTTTTACTCCTCTCGTTTTGTTGTTTTAAGTTGTAATGAACTATTTCTGGCTACACTATTATAGCCAGAAAATAATAAACTATAATAATTTATTATTTTCTAGATACAAAAAGACTAACCATTGTAAGTGACTCTCAATTTCGCTTTTCTTATAAAACTTTATTTAATTTGTAAATTCAAAACTATTCAAAATTGCCTCATATTCACTATCCTTCAAAATTTCTTCAACACCTCTAATTTGGATTTCTACTATTAAACTATCTTTTGGTATGGAAACAGTAGTATTTTCCATTATACCCATAGGAGATACAAAATTAACTGCTTCAATGCCATCAACTACAATATTTTTTTGAGATCCATAGTCTTCAGTTGATGCATACCAATTATACATTAGGCTATCATTACCTGCTATTTTTTTATTTTCATCTATATTATTGTAGAAATCATGAATAGACTCTTTATTTGGGTTTTGAAATACAAAAAGAGTCAACTCTGTAGAAAGATAAGTTTGGCTGTAGTTAAAAGATACGTATTTATCACTTTGATTATAAATAGTCCAATCCTTAGGATATCTAAAACTAAACCTGTATTCATCATTCGTATAAATAAGCCAATCACCCATGTCTACTTCTTCTGTGTTTTGCCCATTTGAGTTGTCAATGTTCGTATTTTGATTAGTAGTATTTTGATTATTATTTTCATTATTAACCACTGGTTTTTGGCCAGATTGCCAATAAGCCAAACCACCTAATACTATTAGGATTATAAACACTACAATTATTACTCCTTGTTTTTTCATTGTTTTAAATTAATTATTTACTAATAAAGTATATCAAATTATTGATAAATGACCAATAAATAAGCTTTATCAATAACACTCTACGTTTTAAAGCGAAATTTGTCAAAGTACCAACTCTGACAAGCAATAAATTTATACTACTAAACTGATGTAATGTCAAATTTATAGCTAATATTAGCAAATGACATATAGGTCCATATTATAAAGCTTTTTGACGATTTTGCTAAGGAAACTTGCCAACAAGTTGTCGACAGCTAAAAGCTTAGCAAAAGCTATAAAATGTGTCATTAATGGGGTATGAATATATCACAACAAACCAAATTTGGGCTAACCCCAGACATTAAATTGAAGTATTGCCTATACGCCCGAAAAAGTACTGAATCAGATGAACGACAAGCTCTATCAATTGATTCTCAAGTTAAAGAAATGCTTCAAATTGCAGAACGTGAAAACCTTGAAATTATTGATATCAGAAGAGAATCCAAATCAGCTAAAGATTCTGGTAATCGTCCTGTGTTTAAAGAATTAATTCATGATATATCAGAAGAAAGATTTAATGCTATCTTAACTTGGGCGCCAGATAGACTATCTAGAAACGCAGGAGATCTGGGGTCTTTGGTGGATCTGATGGATGCTAAAAAACTTCTTGGTATTCGTACCTACGGACAAACGTTTAGTAATTCACCAAACGAAAAATTCTTATTAATGATTCTATGTTCTCAAGCTAAACTGGAAAATGATAACAGAGGCATAAATGTTAAACGTGGTTTAAGGACAAGATGTGAAATGGGTTTGTGGCCAACTTGTCCGCCAACTGGATATTTCAAAGAAAAACGAATAGATCACAAAGGAGAATGTCTAGTTGATCCAGATAGAGGCCATATTATAAAACAAATGTTTGAAAAAGTTGCTTATGAGAAATGGTCGGGCAGAAAAATATATCACTGGCTTAAATTTGATTTAAACTTCAGAACACATTTGGGCAAAAAACATTTGAGTCTTGGTAATATTTATCGCTTACTTGAAAATACTTTCTACTATGGCCCTTTTGAATATCCACGGGGTAGTGGTAATTGGTATCAAGGTAAGCATGAACCGATAATAACAAAAGAATTATTTGATATGGTTCAAGATCAGATGAAAAATTCACAACTTGTTAGAAAAGAAAATATTGAATTTGCTTTTACTAAAATAATGAAATGTGGACTTTGTGGTTCTGGTATATCTGCAACTGAAAAATTCAAGAAATTAAAAAATGGAGATACTAACAAACATATTTATTATGGGTGTACTAAAGCAAAAGATAAACATTGTAAGTGTGGGTATATAAATGAAGTAGATTTGATTAAACAATTACAAAAGTTGGTAGATAAGCTGGATATTAAAAAGTTACCTATACAAAATAAATTAAAATATGAAATTAAACGATTTAAAGAATTCCAAAGTATGGTAACTGGAGAAACTAAAGACATTAACGTAGACGACATCGATATTAAAAATTATACTAAATATTTACTCAAAGAAGGTTCAATTTTAGAAAAAAGAGAATTACTAACTAATCTAGAAAGCAAGTTAATTTATATGAATAAAAAAATTAAGCTGGTATAGTAATTATACCTGAAAAACAAAATATTTCCTTGAATAACAAAAAGACCGTAAATATTTCTCGGTCTTTTTATTTTGAAAGTAAGATTATATTAAATTAAACACGCTTAATTAGTTCTCTACCTATTTTTTCTATAACACCAACCACGAGAGCATTACCCATAAAGAAGGCTCTTTTTACATCAGCTGCTCCTTCTGTATGGTGGTCATCAAAACCACATAAACGTTCTAACTCTAGAGGAGTTAGTCTTCTTAGTTGTCCATCTTGTTCAATTACGTGTTTAAATCTAGATGGAGATGCTCCACCCTCACCAGTTATAATAGTCCTGGATGGTTTATCAAGTGCATCAGGGAAAACCATACCACCTTCAGTATAGAAAAACTCATGACCATCCTTTCCTTTTCTAGGCTCTTTTTTTGCACCTTTTAAATATTTCCATTTCTTTAAACTATTTTTATCTATGAAAAATTCTTTTGGTATTTTATTGAGAGGTAATATTATGTCACCTATGGTTTTCTTTGGGCCAGTGTAATCTTCTTTTACTTGTAATGTAAATATTTCATTATTAAACATGACGCCAGAATTATTGAATAGGCTACGGGAGCCAGCTTTCTCTTTATTAAAATTATCAGATATTTTTTTGATATTTTTATCAAGTTTAATGTCTGGTATGGGAGTATCATTTTTTTCTATAGGGAAAGCTTTGGCAAATATTCCAGTTTTTTCTATTATATCTAGTATCTTATTTTCTTTATGCAAAGTTTCAATTTTTTTATAGTGCTTAGTTCCTTTTTTAAAGCCTAATATATAGACTCGTCTTCTTCTTTGAGCAAAACCATACTCAGCAGCATTTATAACACGCCACTCAACAGCATAACCAAGCTCTGCCAGACAACCTAGTATAATTGCGAAATCTCTTCCTCTTTGGTTGGCTGGTGATTTTAATAATCTATCAACATTTTCAAGAAATAAATATTTTGGTGCCTTAGCTCCTTTGTTTTTTAATATCTTATATATTTCCCACCACAACACTCCTTTTTTTCCTTCAATGCCAGCAGATTGGCTAAGAGTCCTAGCTACAGAATAATCTTGGCAGGGAAAACCACCAACCAAAAGATCGTGGTCAGGTACGTTATTCTTTTGCACTTCTTTAGCTATATCTTCATTAGAGTGGTTTTTATTACCAAAACGAGCTACATATACTTCGGAAGCATGTTGTTTCTTGGTAGCTGGCTCCCATTGATTGCTCCAGATGGTCTCAAAAGAGCCATATTTTGTATTACTTGCTCTATCTAACCCAACACGAAAGCCTCCGACACCGGCAAAAAGGTCTATAACTTTAATTGTTTTTTTCTTTTTATTATTTGGCATAAGTTTGCTGACTTATATATTTATTGCTATTATAACATAAAGATTAAAATTGATCAAATTTCATTATTTTACATAAAATATATTAACAAAATATGATAAACTATAAAAAAATTGAAGACATACCAAACGAAGAAGCCTTATTAAAAGAAGCAAAGTGGCTAGAAGGCAAAACTTTGAATCAGATTCATAAATCTATAAAAACATCAGATGAAGAATCAAGGGTCACAACTAAAGGCAATGTTGGCTACTTAATAGAAAAAGGTTTCTTTGGAATAAATATGAACAGCTCTGCTTTACCAGATATAAATCATCTGGGGATAGAAATAAAAACATGTCCGCTTAAATATTTATCTGATAACAAGACCTTAAGAGTGAAAGAGCCATTATCGCTTAATATAATAAATTATAGTAAAGAAGCTTTATGTAATGATATTACGGAATCAGAACTTTATAAAAAAAATAAAAAGATATTGTTTATTTTTTATATACACTTGAAAAGTAAGTCTAGGTCAGAATATACTATAAAATATGTTTTTTTATGGGAAATGGATAATAAAGTTTTAAATGAACTTCGGCCTGATTATAATTTAATTATTTCCAAAATAAAAGAGGGCCGGGCTCACGATATACATCAGGGTCAGCATGAATATTTAACTATCTGCCCCAAGCATAATGGTAAATTTAAAGATCCAAATTGTAATAAATCAAAAACAGTTCAACCATTTAGTAATCAACCAGCTGAAATTAGGGCTTTCAGGTTAAAAAATAAATATGTAAATAAGATAATAGAAAGACATATACAAAAGAAACTATAGAGAAAGGCACCTATATAATTTAAATTTTAATAAAAAAACAGTCTGCAAGAACTGTTTTTTTTATTTTAGACTAATGATGGCTCAATATCTGCTTCAGGTTGCTGTGTAATAATATATGGTGCCCATTTTATATTATGAACTTTTACTTGATTTGAGTGTTGAGATAACTCCGAATATTTATTATATAAATCTTTAGACTTTAAATTTGAATAAATAAATTTATCAGATCCTTTCATAATTGATTTATTTACATAATCTATTTTTTCCCTATTTAATTTAATTATTGTTTTACTAAGTAATCTATCACGCATTAAAAGTAATACATCTGGTGATAGAGTTAAAAGAATAGATGCAAATGCAAACCCCAATCTAAATTGCTTAGGTGTACTTTTCAAACCCCAGAGAGTAACAGGATTATCCGAGGTGATAAAAACACGAGAACCATCGTTAATAAGTAAGTGCCACTCTTTAAAATATAATATATTGGTTAATTCCATGGCTATGTCAGTTGCCACTTTCATAAAATGTCCCTCGCCCCCACTTATATCAACTTTAAAATGATTGTCAAAATCTAATACTGCATCTCTTAAATCTTCAAATTCTTTATCGCTGTCAAATGTAATTCCAGCATCTTTAAAACTATGCTTGAAAGATTCTTTATGTTTGGCTCTTTCAATCGACATTTGTTTAATAAGTTCAGCAGTCATGTGCTTCTGCTGAGTATCATAATATAAATTTCTAGTTACTAAAAAAGCTGTAAACTGTGCTATAGCACCTCTATCTGCATCTGTTAAATTTATATCTTTATTAACTATAACATTTTTTATAACCGGACAGGCTGCTGACTCTATTATTCCAAACATTTTCTCAACAATATTAGTTTTTTTACCTGTTGTTTTATCAGTAAATGTATATAAATTATTCTTTGCAGCTATATTTTTTATATTTGATTTAATTATTTCACCACTCTTTTTATACCCGTAAATTTGATTATTAGATTTTTCACATAAAAAATTCTCTAGGTAACACCTGGGCACATAATGATGTGTTGCAGTTTTTATAGACATAATTATATTAATTGAACTGTTTTTGTCTGTCTTCAGCTTCTTTTATTTGACATTCAACCTCTTGTTTTAACATTTCATCTATTCTGTCAAGAGCGCTCATATGTCTATTATCTTTTAATATACCACCATTATTTTTAAAATATTTAAAAGACACTCCTTCATATTTCCATTTTATAATAAAACTCCACCTTTTCATTAATTTTTGATTGTAAATTTTTGTTTGTACAAGTACTTCAGTTCCTCTATTTAAATTTTTTTTAATTAAATCTTCTTCTACAATACGATAAAAATCTTTTAAATTTGCTAAATATGTTTGTTTTTGTTCTTTATGTGTGGCTTCAACATGAATTAAAAATTCATTTTTTTTAGCTAGACTACTAAAATTATTTTTTAATTCTTTCAAATTTGTATTTATATTTTTTAAGGTCCCAGTTATTATTAAAAGTTTATTATGTACATAATAAGATTTAGTTTTTATTTTTGGTAATTCTTCATCTAAATAAATATTAATCGGCGGTAAGTTAGTTTCTGTTAAAACATATTTATCTTTATCCATATCAGTTTGTATTTCCTCCATTATTATCTCCACTCTTTTTAAAAATTGTTCTGCTGTCTTTCTGGCTACAAACAAATCATTTAGAGTTTGTGTTAAAGAAACTTCAATTATCCTCATGGATTCTTTTCTCTTCCGAGACTCTATAAAGAAATAACCAATAACTGAAAATGCTACTGCCAAAAAAGGACCCAAAAAAGACCCAATTAATGTTTGCCATTTATATAACAACTCTATCATATTACATAAGAGTTAATAATATTTACACTTTACACCTACAAACTACTAAAATCAAGCTAAGTTAAAACAAAAAACACCTTCTTCAAGAAGTTGTTTTTTAAGTCCCTCGTGCTAGCACGAAGTGGCGGACACAAAGGGATTCGAACATCCTCGTGCTAGCTCTAAGATGTTAATGTTTTTAACCACCTACGTGGCTAATATTAGTGCTCTTACTATTAATATTATACTAACAATACACAAACTTTAAAAAATCAATAAAGTTATCAATATACTTGATATTATAAATATAATAATATATACTTAGATTATCTAACAATTATTATTTAATAAACATGCCCGACATAGACGAACTAATTGACTTGGTATTTACAATGAATAGATTAACCAAAGAAGGTATGGAACATGAAAAGGGTTCCCCATCTTATATTCAATTACAAGCCTTGTCTTTTATTTTACATCAAAAAAATCCAATAATGAAAAATGTCGCTGAGTATCTAAATATCACTCCACCATCTGCTACCTTCTTGGTAAACAACCTAATAAAATTAGGGCTAGTTAAGCGTGTTTATGATGCTGATGATAAACGAATAGTTCGTTTGGGTATTAGTAATAAAGGTAAAAAGGAATTACAGGCAGGTTTTGCGAAATCAAAAAAACATTTACATAAGAGGTTGTCTCTTTTATCAGCCAAAGAACGTCGAGATTTTATATTAATCTTAAAAAAACTATCTTTATTGGTTAATAACAAATAATAATGAATATTAAAGCTTCTTTTTTTCTAGCTCGAACATCAATTATTCGGGGCAACAAAGGTACTCTAGCTATGACCATACTTATCATGACCTTGGCTTATGTTAATTTAATTTTTATTTCATCTGTCTTTGGTGGAATTGTTGAAGCTATTAATGAACAATCAATAAATAATCTATATAGTAACATTGTAATAGCTCCAGCTGATGATGAAATTTATATAGAAAATAAAGATGCTATGAATTCTATAGACACAATACCTGGAATAGTCGCTAGTTCTGCTCACTATATAAATAATACTGCTATTAGCTATGATGAAAATCATGATGGTCGTGATGTTCAGCAAGGAAAATGGCTCATAAAATCAGTGGATGTAGCCGATGAAACACAGGTAACCAAAATTAGTGATTCTATAATTGAGGGTGAATATTTAGAAGACAACGATAGAGATAAGATAGTTATCGGAAAAGAAATTGCTGGCAGCCATGGTGGAGATCTAGATTATCTTAGCTTAGGAGGTGTGTATGTTGGTGATCAAATTGATGTTAAATTTAGCAATGGTATAAAAAGAACTTATACTATCAAAGGTATTTTTTCTACAAAAAATAGCCAAGCAGATCAAATGGCTTTTATTACTACAAAAGAAATGGAGTCAGTTCTCCATGTCTATAATTTAGCTTCAGAAATAATAGTAAAAATTGACGAAAAAGGGCAAGAAGAAAAATATATAGAACAAATAAGACAAGCAGGCTTACACGATGAAGATATAAAGACTTGGAAACAACTAACTGGCTTTACTTCTAGCGCCAGCAAGAGCTTTACTATGATTAGTATTATCTTAGGAGCAATTGGTACTGTTGTGGCAGGAATTACCATATTTATTATTATTTTTGTTAGTATTGTAAACAAAAGACGACAAATTGGAATACTAAAAGCTATCGGAATGAAAGAAAATACTATAATTTTATCTTTTGTTATGCAAGCTATATTTTATGCCATTATTGGAATTATTCTTGGTGTCAGTATAATATTATTTCTTGTTCGGCCATTTTTTATAGATAATCCTTTGGATTTTCCAGTCGGTTGGGTATCACTAAAAATCACCTTTAATATAATTAGAATAAGTAATATTAGTCTTATGGTAGCAGCTTTAATTGGTGGTTTTATACCAGCATTTCGAGGTACAAAAGAAAGTATCCTTGATTCAATATGGGGCTAAACCTAATAATAAAACACAAATGATTATTGAAGTAAAAAAATTAAAAAAAACATACGAAGGAAAAGTTCCAACTTATGCACTTAAAGAGGTCAGTTTTGGCGTAAAAAAAGGTGAATTTATTGCTCTTATGGGACGAAGTGGTTCTGGTAAATCTACACTTCTTCACCAACTTGGTCTTTTGGATTCTCCTACGGCAGGTCAGATTATTATTGATGGTACAAATATAGTATCATTTACGGAAAAGCAAAAAAGTGAATTTCGTTTAAAAAAATTAGGCTACGTTTTTCAGTCTTATGCTTTATTACCAGAATTAAACGCTCTTGAGTCAGTCTATTTACCACTTATGCTCACTGGTGCATCCAAGAGCCAATACATTAAGAAAGCCACTGAAATGTTAGAAAAAGTTGGGCTTGGTGAACGTATATATCATCTGCCAAAAGAAATGTCTGGTGGAGAACAACAAAGAGTAGCTATTGCCAGGGCCTTAGTAAACGATCCGGCTATTTTATTTGCCGATGAACCGACAGCAAATCTGGATAGTGAATCATCAGAAACAATTTTAAAATTATTCAAAAAACTTAATAAAGAAATTGGTCAGACTATCATCATGGTCACTCATGAATTAGATGATAGAAAACACGTAGACAGAGTCATTTGGCTTAAAGATGGTGTGATAAAACCAGAAAATACTTAATAATTTATTAAACAAAAAAACAGCTTCATAAAGAAGTTGTTTTTTACATCCTCGAGCGCTCGAGTCTCTCTAGATCCTCGTGCTAGCTCGATGTGGCGGAGAGGGAGGGATTCGAACCCTCGATCCGGTTTCCCGGATAACACCTTAGCAGGGTGCCGCATTCGACCACTCTGCCACCTCTCCATGATAAATAAATTTTAATAAACTATTTTTCCCAAACTCCTATCAACTTTTTAAATTTTATACCACCTTTATAACTTTTAATTTCTAACTCTCTTTTATAAGCTTCCGATTTAGTATTATAAAATTCAGTATAAATCAATTTCCAAGGCATAAATTTTTTTGAATAAGACGATCCCCCACTATTATGTCTGCTCATTCTATCATTTATATCTTTAGTATGCCCTATATAATATATTTTATATTTAATACTTTGTAAAATATAAACTTTATACATAACAGTAAGCTTTTTAAGCCACCCCCGCGTAGCGGGGTCCCGCCTTGCGGGATCTGCCACCTCTCCTAAATAAATAAATTTTAATAAACAACCTTACTTTAGCGAAGTGTGGTGTCCCCGGCAGGAATCGAACCTGCAGCCTTTTGGACCGCAACCAAACGCTCTATCCATTGAGCTACGAGGACATGATAAAAAAACAAAGTAACTACTGCCTATCGGTAATATACTCCTGCCCTTCGACTCTCCCTCGCTATGCTCGGGATCGCTCAGGACATTCGACAACTTATCACTTTATATACCAAATAAGTGGCCGAAGGCCATGAGTGAAGTCGCGTCATACGCGACGGAATCGAATGGCGGAGAGTGAAGGATTCGAACCCTCGGAACCTTTCGGCTCAACGGTTTTCAAGACCGCCGCATTCGACCGCTCTGCCAACTCTCCATATAAAATAAATTATTCTTTCCAAAGACTCAAGAACTTTTTAAGCCGCCCCCGCGTAGCGGGGTCCCGCCCTGCGGGATCTGCCAACTCTCCATAAGATAAAAGACTGGTATATAATAGTATATTATATCATTTTTGACAAGAGCTACAACAATGGTAGAAATGCAACGAATATGTTATAATAAACTTATATATATAATAAAAAATATGCCAAAAAGTACTAAAGCTAAAAAAAACACTAGCCAAGAGCCAAAAATAGAGGAAAAAATTGAAGAAGCAGAAACTTTAGACCCTCTAGAAAGTGACTATGGAAGAATTTTGGCCCTTTGGGATTTTCCTGAATTCATAAAATATGAAAGAAGTAAATTATGGTATATAGGTTTTATTGTTATATTTTTAGCTCTATTAATTTATTCTTATTTTTCTAATAATCTACTCTTTGCTATTATCCTGGCTATCTTTGCTATAATTTACCTAAGCTCAGCTAAAGCTGAGCCCGTCACTGTAGAAACAGCAATCACCGAAGACGGTATATTTATTGGCAGTAAATTTATCCCTTATGAAGATTTTCGTGCTTTCTACATAATATATTACCCCCCAGAAATAAAAAATCTATATCTAGAAACAAAAAGTTTCTTCAAACAAAGAATAGTAATTCCTTTGGAAAATGAAAACCCAGTCTATATCCGCCAAATACTACTCCAGTATCTAGAGGAAGACACAAAAAAAGAAGAAATTCCGACTAGCGAAAGCATTACAAAAATCCTAAAATTATAAAATATAAAAAAGCAAAAAACTAAGCTGGGCAATACATGTCCAGCTTATTAAAACATCACAAATGAGCAAGGCGATTTTAAATTGGAACTTGGATATAAAAAATCTGCATGCTATAGCAGCCAATCTTGCTAGTGATTTAAAAAAAATGGACATCCACACTATCGGCGATCTTCTTTGGTATTTCCCCTACCGCTATGCTGACCTCTCTGAAATAAAACAAATCAAAGACATTGATCCAGAAGAAGTAAATAGTGTCTTTGTCAAAATAATAAAAATAAAAACTTATCGTGCTTGGCGAGCCAAAATGATGATAACAGAAATATTGGCTGAAGACGCCAGCGGTCAAGTGGAAGCTATTTGGTTTAGACAAAAATTTATTTCTCAAATACTAAAAGTAGGTGATGAGGTCTATTTGAGTGGTAAAGTAAAAGCCAAAAAATCTCTTTGGCAATTTGTCAGCCCCAATTATGAAAAAACAAAAATAGACCCTATCCATAGCGGCCGCTTGGTGCCAATTTATCATTTGAGTGGCAAAATCACCCAAAAACAACTACGTTTTTTGATAAACAAAGCTATCAAAGAACTACCTAGTTTAGATGATCCTCTGCCAGTAGAAATATTAAACAAAGAAAAATACCCTTGGCTAGAAGAATCCCTTAAGACGATTCATTTCCCTCTTGACCAAAAGGCTCTAAATAAAGCTAGCAATAGATTAAAATTCCAAGAATTATTTTATTTACAAATAAAATACCAATTGGCCAAGAAAAATTATCAATCACAAGCTACTTACCAAATACCACTAGACAATAAATTGACCAACCAAATCATAAAAGATTTGCCTTGGCAATTGACCTTGGATCAGCAAAAAAGCCTCTATGATATCTTGGCTGATTTAAACAAGGCCGTACCAATGAATAGACTAGTAGAAGGAGATGTTGGCTCTGGTAAGACTATAGTAGCTATTTTGGCCGCTTTAAGTGTCATAGCTAGCGGACTGCAAGTAGCTCTAATGGCTCCCACTGAAATACTAGCCAAACAGCATTTTACTAGTATCAAAAAACTATTACCAAATCAATATCTCCCCCACTTAGCACTACTGACTAGCAGCAGCCAAAAATTGGGTGATGATAAAGAAATCAGCAAAAAGATACTAAGTCAAAAAATAGCCCAAGCTAGTATAAAATTTGTCGTTGGCACGCACAGTTTGATTCAAGAAAAAGTAAATTTTAAGCACCTGGCCCTAGTCATTATAGATGAGCAACACCGCTTTGGTGTCAGACAAAGAAAAGCTCTCAAAGATAAAAATATAGATAATAAAGCACCACACCTTTTATCTATGACGGCCACTCCTATTCCTCGCACTCTAGCTCTGACTCTTTATGGAGATTTGGACATATCCCTGATTCAAGAAAAACCAGCCGGTCGGCAAGATATAAAAACTTTTTTGGTGCCTGATAGTAAACGGTCTGACGCTTATAAATTTATATTGGAAAAAATACAAAAACAAGAACAAGTTTTTGTTATTTGTCCTTTGATAGATGACAGCGACAAATTGGGTGTCAAATCAGTCACAGCTGAATACCAAAAGCTCAGTCAAGAAATTTTCCCGAACTTAGATATCCGGATGCTACATGGTAAATTACCATCTGAAACCAAAGAAAAAATAATGGAAGATTTTAAAAATAATAAATTTCCCATTTTGGTAGCTACTTCGGTAATTGAAGTAGGGGTAGACATTCCTGGAGCTACTATTATGATTATTGAAAGTGCTGAAAGATTTGGACTGAGCCAATTACACCAATTCCGAGGTCGTATTGGCAGGAATAACTTGGCCAGTTTTTGTATGCTATTTACTAGCGATCATTCTCAACTAAATACCAAGAGGCTTAAGGCACTGTGTCAAAGCAATGATGGCTTTAAATTGGCTGATTTGGACCTAGAACTGCGCGGTAGTGGTGAAATATTCGGTAATAAACAAACGGGCTTAATCAAGCTAAAAATAGCCAAATTATCAGATGTCAACCTAATCAAAAAAGCCCAATTATGGGCTCAGGAAATATTGACTGATCAAAAATATATAGAGCGACAAGATCTCCAAAAAACTATCAATACTCTAAAAACCGAAACTCATTTGGAATAACTAAGTAGGTATTTCTACAATGCCATCACAGCCATTTGTGTCTGGCCATAAACCATCCTCATCACAATCACAAGCATCTATATTCCTATAAAAAATCGAGGAATAATTATCCTCACAATCACAGCGATTAGGACAATCACTACATCTTTCAAAAATCCCAGCTCTATCAAAATCTGGTATACAACGATTATCAAAATCTCTTGGATTTTCTAAAAAAACACAAACATCATTTGCACAATTTGCTTCCGTGACATAATCAGAGCACTCACCACCATCTCCATCAGCTCCTTTCTTTTCCTGACACCAGTCTACAGTGGCCTGGTTAGCTGAGATAGCTCTTAGAGCTGCTTCTGGTAATTTGACACTCAAGCTCTGCACGGAACTAAAATTTTGACTAATTTGTCTTAGTAGTAATTGTCCACCGAAAAGTAAAGCCAAACCAATTAGCACGCCATTTATAATATCCTTGGCGCCGCTGATTTTTTGAGCATTACCAGCAGCCATTAGCCATTTCCAACCAGCAATAACTAGCATAAACATCGCTATAATTCCGGCAAAGCCTGCTCCATAGCTATAAATAGCCACAATATATTTGGCTAAAAAATCTCCGCCAGTGATCACATTGGTGCCGGCAAAATTGATGCCCCCAATAGTAATAGGTAATGGCACATTGGGTCTATAGGTCAAATCTGTGGCCGATCCAGCTGCTTGAACATTGATGCTAGATAAGAATATTGAGAAAGAAACTATCAGAAATCCTAAAATAATTAAATTTTTGTTTTTCATAAACATAATTTATTTTAATCTAATACTTTGTAAATTTCCACTGCCATCAGTAAAATATAATAAGGATCCATCTGGTGATCTAAAAAGATTATGGGCAGTATAACTACCGCTAGCTCCTATTGGAGAGGCAATCAAATTTTTGGTGCCGGAATTCAAATTTATATAATAAAAATTATCTGGATAACGATCAGCTATTTCTGGATAGAGTCCTGCTCCGCGAGGTAGCCCTTGTGGTACTGCACAATACATAGCGTCCTCTCCAGCAAAAGTGCATTTGTCTGGCCAAGTAGCTATATTGAGAGATACTTTGATGTCACCCAATTCACTGGTCTGACCGTTGGTCACCCAAAGATTAGGATTATAGTTTGTGTCTCCATTATAAACACTATAAATCATACTATTACCTTCTGGAGACCAATCATAATCAAAACCAGCTCCATTGACTATAAAAGACTTAAATGATTCGCCATTTAAGCCAAGCGGATAGACCTCTTGCCTTTGGGCATCAACATATTTACTATGCATCACCGCTACTTGATTATCAGGAGAAAAGCCAACAAAAGTAGTGTGTGTTTGATCTCCTAAAGGCTCAATCAAAGCCATACCTGAACCATCATCATTGGAGACTACTAGCCAATTGTCATCTTCACTAGGACCAATCCATTTGGCAGCAATTTTGCTATTAGAAGCATCAAAAGAAAAATCTTCCATTTCGGCTGGTAAAGTTACTTGTTTACCAGTGCTAAAATTATATAAAATATTTGACCCATCTGGGTACTCCAAAATAGCCTTATCACCATTACCAGCCCAAGTCACAGTATCTACTTTATAGAATGCCTTATTACTCAATTCTTCAATCTGTCCATTTTCATTGATACGATAAAATTTTTGAGTATTGGTATCATAATATTGTAAGCCATTGGGGCTAGTAGTCAAACCTTTCACTTCATTGTTTACCAATTCATCAACTTTGGTTAGTCCTCCACTAGCCACATCTGAAACTTTATCTGGAACATATATTTGCCAAGGTAAACCATTATTATTAGTATTGGTATTTTGATTGACAATAGTAACATTACCATCACCAATACCTGGTAAATTACCAGCATTAAAATCGTCTGGAGGTGTCACTGGTGGAGTGGATCTAAAAAATACCCAATACAAAGCAAAGCTTAAGCCCAACACTAGGAGAATAAAAGCCACTACCATTAAAATTTTTTTCTTATCCATAACGCTTAATTTATTTTATGAACCTGTGACCGCCTCAAAAATTATTGTTCCCAAGATACTAATAGCCAAAAGTGGATTGGAAAATACTATAGCTATTGACGATAATGTTATTAGTATTATTACAATGGCTAATATTATAATGGTCAATATGCCCCAAAGGATAATTTCCCACCATTCCAATTCTGGTATCCACTTGGAACCCATCAAATTACCAGCCAAAGCTTGAACTGTCCAAATAAGCCAAGTAACAATAAGAAATATTATGGAAGATGCACAAGCTGCCCCTACTACCCGCAAAACTAAACGCGTGCCTACTTTCTGAGCTAATTTCTTTTTAATTGCATCAGTGGCTTTTTCTTTCAAAGCTTTTTTTTCGGCTAACAAGCGCCTTCTAAAAGCTTCCTGCGTAGCTTTGGTGGCAGGATTTTGAGCTTGTTCCTCCTCATCTAACTGCAATTGGACTCTGGTCTGTTCAAATGGCGTATCAAAACCTCCTGGCATAAATTAAATAAAATTATTTCCACTCAACTTGATCTACTAACCACGTTTCTCCTGATTTAATTAATTTGACTAAAGCTTCTTGATAATAAACTTCCTGCTCTAAATTGGCCTTAGTATTAATTTTTTGAGTATTAACCAATATTTCCGCCTCATTATCATTAATATTAATAATCTTAGCACTCAGACTCTTCGTAGTATTGCCGCTAAACTCCTGTTTGGCAAAATTCAATTCAATACTAGCCAAATATTCCTGCATTTTGGGGCTACTTAGAGGCAATAATTCCTTAAGATTGGCTCCTTGATTATCAGTAGACCAAGAACCAAATCTAGCAATATAAGATTTAGCTAAATTGATAGCCGAAAATTCTGTAGAATTTTGTTTTGGTACTGCCAAAGGATCATACTCTATATTGGTGCTAGGTGGGACAAAAACTGGTGGTGTATTATTATTTTCATTAACATTAGGATTTTTATCTGAGGTTCTCAGTACCCAAAGTAAAAGAGCCAAAAGTAATATCACAATTGCTACGGCCCATAATATTTTTTTTCTTTTGTCTTTATCCATATTTTTTTATTAATTTATGCTGGAATAAAATATAATTTATATAAATAATATTAAATCTATTTTTTTTGATTGGGATTCTCTTCTGCTTCGGCCATCATCTGCTCTTCAAATTCCTTTTTTGCTTCTTCTATCTCTATCAGCTGTCTTGGATCAGAAGTAATGATTTGGTGTTCAGCATAGGAAGCTTGAATTTTTATAGCAGCGTGTTTGGCCCCAGCAAAAAATATACCCTCTCCCAAGCCAGCTTCTAGTAAAAGATATTTTTCTCCTTCGGTCAACATAAAGGTTTGTTGAACCAAATTGACTGCGGCTGGAGTTTGTTTGAGCAGTAACTGCAGAGCACAGTTATTAACAATGGCGTTACCATAAGTAGAAGTCAAAAAGTCGTTGACATCTTGGGTAATAGTCGTCACTCCCAAATAATATTTACGACAGCGTTTGACCAAAGCATACATAAATTTGGCACTATCTTCATGCCTCATCATGATCCAAGCTTCATCTACTACCAACATTCTACGCTTGAGCTCACTCCTGATAATATTCCAGATGTGAGTCATAATCATATACATAGCTATCGGACGAAGCTCATCTTCTAAATCTCTAATACAAAATACTACCAATTGATTATCTACTTTGATATTGGTTGGACTATTAAACAAGCCGGAAAAAGTACCTTCGGTATATTTTTTAATACGTAGAGCCATATCTTCACCACCCTCCATACTAAGTAATATTTCTTCCAAATCAGACATAATAGGTGCTTCGATATTGGCCAAATCACTAGCCGGCGTAATATCTTTTTTGGCATAAGTTTCTAGTATAGCCCTATCCAAGAGTGAATCTTCACCATTGGTAATATCACCAATCATTAGACGTATTAAGCCCTTAAGGGTAATAATAGCACTTCTAATGATGTCTTCTGGCTTACTGTCCCCTCCTACACCTCTAGGCAGATCAAAAGGATTTAGTTTGCTTTCCGAATTTAAAGATACATTGATATAAGCGCCACCAACCGCTTCAGAAAGATGCTGATACTCATTTTCTGGGTCAATAATAATAACATCCGATCCCAGCATCATAGAACGTAAAACTTCCAATTTGATAGCATAACTTTTACCAGCCCCAGAAGTAGCAAAAACCACCATATTGGCATTTTGTAAAGAAAATCTATCAAATAATATCAAACTGTTATTGTGTCGATTAATACCATATAAAATACCATCATCAGAAGTCAGCTCAGAGGAAACAAAAGGAAATGATGAAGCAATAGGAGAACTATTCATATTGGTAGCAATGCCCAATTCATCATTACCTAAAGGTAAAGTAGAATTAAAACCTTGCTCGGCTTGAAATAAGGCCCGACGAGAATAAATCAACTGCATACCCAAAAGATTTTCTATTCTGTCGCTAGCTAAATCAAGTTCATTTTTATCTTTAGCATAAATAGTGACATAAAGAGCAAATTGAAAAAACTTTTCCGTCCCCTGACTCAGGCCGTCTCGTAAACCTTCTATATCTTGCAAAGCGGTCTCCGAAATAGGATCACGAGGTGCTCCTTTTTCATGATCAGATATAATCTGAGCTTCCATAGTACCGACTTTATTTTTCAATTGTTTAAGGACCATTTGGATATCCAAAGGATAAAAAAACATAGAAATATCCAAAGTCAAACTTTCGTTGATAATCGGAGCAAACCAACCAATAGTTACATAACGTGGATAAGTCATGACAAATAAAGTCCGGACAAAAAGATTATTTAGTTGCAAATATTGTGGATCAATCTTTAAAGCGGCTGGAGCCACAATATCTCTAACTGAGACAATCCCCTCTCTAAAGACTCTTTCCGCTTCAATCAGTTTCTTTTCTTTAGTGACTTGTTCCTGAGGAGATATCTGCGGTCGAGAATTACCTGACAATCTTTCTAAGTCTTTGTCAATTTTGGAAACTTTTTGCGCTTGTTTTATTTTGTTAAAACCAAACATTATGTTTCGATGGTTAATTTATTTATATCATCCATTGGTTGTTTTTGAAATAACTCTGGATTATAACTATTATAATATAGCTCAATCAAAGCTTGAGTGCTAAGACGCTGGCTCCTTAAGCCCAAACTACCCAAACCCGCTCCAATAAAATTGCATCTCTTTTCTAATTGATCACTAAATTCTTCCAAACGTTTGCGACTCAAACTAACTATTTTAGCAGGAGAAAAAACAGAGGCAAAACGACTTTTAAAGTTTATTCTTTTATCACTGAGCGCACTATAAGGGACTACTACATAAAATTTCTTACTCATTATCTTTTCTAAAGTTAGTAGTTCTTCCACAAAACCTCTATAATCAGCGGTCTGCATGCGCAATAATTCATTAGTTTGCTCCCTTTCCATCTTTTTTAATCTAACAAGATAGTCATCAATATTTAAAGGGCGAGATTGTATAATAACTTGCAATGGATAATCTAGGGTGTTTAAAAAATTAACATAATTACCAATAATAGCCCTTTGTTCATCTTCTGATTTCAAATCAAAATTTATAGAGGCCACCAATAAAACTCCTCGGACTGTGCCGTCATTTAAAACTACCAAATCATCTCTAATCTCAGCAATATCTAAATATTTTTGAGTGGCTGTAGCTGCTTGGTTACCAGTTAATTTTTTACTTTTCATAGTAATTTATAATTTATATTGAGTTCACTAAAATATCAAATATTTTTATCTGAAAAACTAACGTTATTTTCTTCATTAGCTCGTCTTTCTCCTTTATATACCCCTCCGGTATCAATAATCAAAGAAAGCTCTGATAATTTCCGACTAGAGGCAATCTTTTTGGGGGCCACTGGACCTTCTTTGACTTGCATTTCATCTTTTGATTTAACTTTTTCTACTTTAACATATTGTTTATGCCAAACACGAAGAGCCGGTTTCTTAAAAGTGGTTTCAATAAAATTGATAGCAAAAATATGGAAAGGTGCTCCATTGATTTTATAAAAAGCAAATAACACTACAAAAATCACAATGATCACCATCCAGAAAATAAACAAAGTTAAATCTGAAAGTTTATAAGCAATAAATCCAAAAAGTAAACCAACCAATATAATCACAAATTGACGAACAGTAATTGGTCCCCAGATTTTATCTTCGGCATCTATAAATTGTGGCACTATAAACCTTTCTGGCATAAACTAAAATCTTAATTGTTTGTTTAAATCCGAGATAGCTGAAAACTCTTCTATACTAAGTGTATTTTGATTTTTACTTTGGCGCTCCAGTATAAAATTGGCTACTTCTTGGCCAGCTATCATACTCTCCGTGCCTAATTGTAAATATAATTTATAGACTTCACTATCTCTCCAAGCAGCAATACCTTGAGCTTTTTTAGTATATGATTCTTGTTCTAATAAATTTATTTTATCAAATATTTTCTGAACACGCTCATTGGCTGTACTACCCAAACGACGAAAACCAACTAAATCAAATGATTGTAATTCTTGTACTGCCCCCATTAAAACATTTTTTGCTCCTACTGGGATGTTTGGTTTTTTGACTTCTTTGATGGGGCTGACTACGTCGCTAATTGGTTTTTTGGGCGTTTGATTTAGGTTTGATCTTAATACTTTTGGTAGCGATGTTTCCACTTTGGCTAGCTCTGGCTCATCTTGTTGCACTACTAAGCTAGCTTTAATTTCTGGCTGAGCAACTGGTTTTATAATTTCTTCTTTTAGCTCAGGTTTATCTGGTTTAGATAACTTTTCAAGAGGAGCCGGAATAGAAAATCCAGCGGCTGGCGCTTTGACAACTGGCGCTTTGGTTTCTACCTTGCTTTCCTTTACTACTGTTGGCTGTAACTGACCGAGCGCCATTTTGACTTCATCTTGAGCTGATAATGAGCTGTCTTTTGAATCTTCCAAATCTAAAATCTTTTCTTCTTGGCTAAACGGCTTGACTAAAACTGGTGGAGTCTGTAAAAGATGTTTTTTTTCTTTGGCGCTTGATAAATTTTGCTCAATTTTTAGCTCAGTTTGATTGACCACCAAACCACCAACAGCATCAATTTTATTTTTAATACCTTTGATAACAGACAAAATGATATCAATTACTTCAGTATCTATTTTTTTGTTTTTTATCAAGACACTATTTGTCAAAAGCTCTCTGGTAATAATTGTACTTTTTCTATTTCTAAAAAAATTGTACAAAATATTAACGAAAATCTTTTTATTTTTCTCATCCAAATCCAAAGATTGTTTGGCAATAATACGGTCTACTATTTTCTCAACACTATATTTTTTACTATCATCTTTGACTATATTTTGAGCAAAAAAATCTAGTTCTTCTTTATCATCTGGGTGAAAAACCAGCTCTGATTTAGTCTGAGAATTACCAATAATATTTTGTGAAGGAGCGAAACTAGCGTCTTTAGGAGCCAAACTACCTTCAGAAACAGCATTAATTGAGGGTGAAATTTTAGGAGAATTATCTTTTAGAACCAGTTTTAAAGACCCTAAATTGCCTTTGGCATCTTTAACTAAAAGAGCATCAGACCAATTAGCAGTGTCTAAAATATCATTTACTTTATTATTTGAAGAATCCATGAATTATTTATGTCTATGTTTATTTCTTAGCTACCAAAGGGTAAATATTTAATTATATTATAACATATTTATATGTATATAGCCAACCATAATTAAACAAAAAATTACCCCCAGATAAACTGAGAGGTAATTTTAAAAAATATAATAAAAAATTAAGCCCGACCTACATATTCCCCTGTTTCTGTATTGATAACTATCTTTTCACCTGACTTAATAAATAAAGGAGTTCTCACTTCTAAATCGTTTTCTAAAATTACTGTCTTAGTAATAGCCCCAGCACTATTACCTTTTACTCCTTCTGGAGCTGATTTGACTTCTAGGGTAATTTTGGTAGGCAAAGCAATTGACACTGGCACATCGTTGAAAACCAAGACATCAACCTCTTGACCATCAATAAGATATTTTACTAAATCTCCTAAATCATTTTTAGGAAATTGAAATTGTTCAAAACTTTCATTGTCCATAAAATGAAAATCCTCTTCTTGCTGGTAAAGAAAATTCGCTTTACGACGAGTAATATCTGCTTCGGCTATACTATCTGAACCAGAAAATGTTTTTTCTAAAGTATTTCCAGAAATCAAATTCTTGAGCTTGGTTTTTACCACTGCTCCACCTCTAGCTACTTTGATGTGTTGATTAAACACAATCTGATATGGTTCGTCATTAACCGATATGACTTTACCCAATTTTAAATCGCTGAGTGACAACATAATTTTATTTGGCTACATAAGGAAGTAAAGCCATAAAACGAGCACGTTTGATAGCCTGGGCTAAGCTTCTTTGGTGTTTGGAACAAGCACCACTTCTTCTTTTTGGCACAATCTTGCCATAAGAAGAAGTAAAGCGTTTTAATTGTTGCCAATTCTTATAATCAATATCTGACATATTGTTTACACAAAAGTGGCAATATTTACTAGTTTGTTTGGTATGCATATTAAAATTTGAATTTAATTAATCTTTAAAATGGAATATCTTCAATGCTAATTTCTTCTTCTCCATCATTTGATGGAATATTTGAAGAGCTGGAGCGATTAACATCTACTGTGGGAGTTTGATCCATTGATGGTTGCTCGGTATTGTAATCTCCACCGCCACCACCGCTGGGCATATTACCAGCCCTATCGAGCATGATCATATTTTCAGCAATAATTTCTGTACGATATCTTTTAACACCATTTGGATCATCCCAAGATCTGGTTTGTAGTCTGCCTTCAATATACACTTTAGCTCCTTTTTTGAGATATTGACTAGCAATTTCAGCTAATCTACGCCAAGCGACAATATTGTGAAACTCGGCTCTTTCCTGCTTTTGACCGTTGGTGTCGTTCCAAACACGATTGGTAGCTATGGAAAAAGAAGTGACATTTTGACCACTGGGAGTAGTACGCATTTCTGGATCGCGCACTATATTACCAATGATCATAGCTTTGTTTAGATTCATATAATTATGTTAAGAAAATTAATCAACTTTTGGCTCATCCAAAATTCTATCTAGCTGTTTATCAATATCATCTAAATTTACTTTGACTTTACTTTCCTGTCGACTTCTAGGTTCTGATTTTTTAGAAAAACTTTTTGGGGCTGACACTCTAGCTTTTCTGACCGGACGACCCTTGGCTTTATCAGTATCTCTTTCTTCCATTTTAGAAAAATCAACTGCTGCACTCTCTGAACGGTTTTCCAATTTGATAATCAAATGACGAAGCAAACTATTGTTGTGCTTCAATTTAATGTCTAATTCCTTCAGAGAAGCCTTATCCTCTGTAGTAAATTCTAGACAAACATAAAAACCGTGTTTTTGTTTGGCAATTGGATAAGCCAATTTTCTACGGCCCATAAAGTAAGGCGCTCGAGTAACATTAGCTTCGATGCCTTTGAGATAGTCCAAAACTTGCTGATTAACAGATAAATGATCTGTTTCAGGAATAGCTGGACTAATAATAAAAGATAGTTCGTATTTCATTTTTCTATCTAATTACCTTGATTTTTACACCAAGGGCCCCTACAGTTAATACAGAGGCGTGGTTAATTAAGATATATTAACTGCACGCAATTTACCATAATCATAGGCATAAGTCAATACTTAATATATTGCGTAAAAATATTATTTAAACTATTATATAGTAATGAATAAATACTTATTTATGCTTGGACAATCTCCGGACTTAGCCCAAGCAGAATTAAAAACAGTTTTAAGCGACAAAAATGACCAATTAGAACTCTTAGGTCCTGATTTTGTATTAGCTAATACTGACAAAGAAGCAGCTGATTTGATCAATATTTTGGGTGGCACAATCAAAATCGCTAGTTATATCAAAACTATTGATAAACTCAGTGATTTGGATGTTGATACTTGGTATGAACTACTAAAAACCAAGCTACAAACTGAATCTAAAAATAATTTTGGCTTTAGCCTGTATCATGGTGACGCCAAAAATTATGACACTATAAAAAGAGTGGCTTTGGGATTAAAAAAATTACTAAAAGAATATAAATATAAAAGCCGTTTAGTCACTGGCCAAGAGGCAGAGCTATCCTCTGTCATAGTCGCCAAAAATAAATTGTTAGGTAATGAACTCTTAATAATAAAACACCAAGAAAAATATTTACTGGGTCTGACTAAAGCTGTACAAGATTTTGTCAGTTATGGCTTTAGAGATATAGAGCGTCCTCATCGTGACAACAAAAGCGGTATGCTCCCACCCAAAGTAGCCCAAATGTTAGTCAACTTAAGTGGCTCTAATAAAGATAAAAATATTTTAGACCCTTTTTGTGGCTCTGGCACTGTTTTGCAAGAAGCAATGCTTTTGGGATGGCAAAAAATATATGGCAGTGATCTTAGTGATAAAGCAGTTGAAGAAAGCAAAGCTAATCTAGCTTGGCTGGCTAAAAATTTTAAAATTCAAGCTGATATAAAAATAAACCAAGCTGATATAAAAAATCTAGACAAATATTTTGAAAAAAATAGTATAAATACTATAGTGACTGAGCCATTTATGGGTGATGCCCGTCTAATTGCCAGACAAAATAAAGCTAGTGACATCACTGAGATAAAAAATGAATTGCAAGAGTTATATCTAGCCGCTTTTAGCCAATTTAAAAAAATATTAAGCCCAGAAGGCTTGGTAATTTTTGTTTTTCCAATTTTTCATCTGGATAATAGCGATATTTATACCCTAGATAAAAAAATAATCTCCCAACTAGGTTTTGAATATCTGCTAGACAAAGATATAATCTATAGCCGTCCGGAGCAAAAAGTAAAAAGACAAATCACTCTCTGGAAAATAAAAGCAGTCAACTAAAATATCCCGCGGCCATAGGCCGCGGGATATTAAAAAATAAATTATATTTTATCTACCCAAGCAAATTTATTACCACTGACTTGAACAGCTCGCCATTTGAATTTTTGATCTTTTTCATCTAGATATATTAGCTGTCCTGAATTTGGCAAAATATTAGTCAGATAAAAAACAGTGACATAAAGTTCTTCTTCAGATAATCTCAACTTATCAGACAAAATCATTTCCAAAAAAAGACGCCTAATTATCAATTGGTCTATATTTTCAGCCAAAGACCTTTCCATGTTTTGACCATATTTAATACCAATAAACCTCTTTAAAGTATTTTTAAACCTATTATCCTCTTTAATCATCAAATCAAGAGTTTTCCTCTCCACCAAGAGTTTTAAACAACTAATTGCTTTGTCTTTGTCAGAAATACCAATCGCCTGCCAAAGAATATCTCTAACTTTATTAATATCTCCTTGGGATTCAGATATTATCATGTCACTAGGCAAAAGTTGTTTTTGAAAAGTTGTTAATTTATTTTTAAAAGCTCCTAAAAATTTATCGAAATCCATTTTATTGGAAATAGCTTCTTTATCTGTGGATTTTTTGGTTGGCTGTTCCTCTATAAACAAAAAGCCCTGTGAATAATTAAAATAAAGTTCTACTCCCTCATCATAAGATAATAATAAATAACGCAAACTATCTCTATATTTATCAGTCAACTCCAAAACATTTGGACTTTTAGAAAGATAAACTGCTCTTTCTAAAGAATTATGCTGACCAGCTCCCAAAAAATGAATATAATCATTAATCCAATTTTGCACGCTAGCATTGACCATTAGGCCTTTTTCATTGACCAATTTATTGGGTGTTAAACGCAGGTCTTTAAATTCTTCATACTTTTCCATTAAGTCTTTGACCCTACCTTGAAAAACTTCTGGTAGTTGATTATCAACTACCGTAGTATTTTTTTTCTTCAAAAAAACTGCCCTAGGCACTTTGGCACCTAAGCGTAAAATGAGACGATCTACTCCGCCTAGATATTCCTGTAAGGGCCAAAATATTTCTGTAGCCATTTGTAAAGCCAGCTCCCTAAAGTCCCCTTTGAACTGACCAGGCATTTTTTCTAAATCTTTGGGCAAATCAATGATATTTTTTTTCTTCAATAAAATATCATCTTCCAATTTATTAAAAAATTCAAATTGCGCAAAATCAAAAGAAAACTTATCAAATATAGTATAATTTACATCTGACATAGTTTCCCAAATAAAATCCTGTACTTCTTCGGGTAGAGTTTTTAAATCATTGATTAACATTTAAAATAAATTATTTGATCTTAGCTAATTGTTCATCTGTCATCTTAGCTACAAACTCCTTAATCTCTATCGCTGACATAACTCCTTCTTGTGTAAGCTTAATTGTATGCATCATTCTAAATATCTCCTTCTTCACCGCTGGAGTTAAATTATCGACAATAACTTTATTCAACTTTTGCCCGGTGCTAGCTAAAACTTCAGCAAATAGTTTAAGTTGATCCGGGTTAGCCTCTTGAAATAACTGCCTTTGTTGATCTGGAGTAGCTACTTTGGCTAACTCTATAAATAAATGTCTTTCCGATTCAACATTAATATCCATCTCCTGTAGCCTAGAATAATCTGCCCCGTCTGTAGCATCTTTTAATAAAGCTCGAGAAAAAATATTTTTAGTATTAGGCGTAGCCAAACCTAAAGCTTCTCGACGTTTAGTATTTTGTAATCTAGTTAAGGTATTTTGTTCAGCTAATAATTTAGCCAATCTGTCAGTATCATTACTACTTCTAGCCCCATCAATTTCTACTTGTATATTACCTAATCTAGTAGCATCTTTATCTTTGGCTATACTAGTTAAAGCTTCTCCAATCGTGCGTCTCAGAGCATCTCTTTCAGTATTATAATTAGCTAAATCTTTATTATATTTATCATCTATCTTTTTTTGCTCTTCATCTCTCTTAGTGCCTTTTTCTTGAACCAAACTATCACGTGTTTTTCCTCTTATCTCTTCTTCCATATCCTGACGGACTCGTGCTCTGGCCTGTTTCTCATTTACAGGATCAGTGAATGTTTGTCCGCTAGCTTTCACTCTCTTAGTTATCTCTGTTTCGGATATTTCTGATACCTTTTTCTTAGTCTTTTCTTCAATTTCTGCATCTTCAACCTTTTCTAATTGAGCTGTGCCTCTAATTGGTTTATCTGGCAAACGGCTACTAATTTGCATAGCTAATTCAATATCATCTGAATTTCCAGCTATACGTGCTATAGGAGAATCATATAAGTCTTTCAAAGCTTTTTTCTCTATTTCTAAATCATCATTATATTGCTCTTCACTAATACTACCACTAGCTCGACCGGCCTCTAAATTTTGCATTCTAGCTCTAATTGGTGCAGCTTCAGTTTCTATCTCCTCTGGTGTATAAACACCAAGGGTTTGACGTCTGTGTTTATACATCTCTTCTGCAGTAATATGCCCAGCCTCAAAAGAAGCTGTATTTTGCTCCCAAGAATCTGTAGCCGCTTTTTTTCTAACTTCAAAATCCTTATCAGGCTCTTTAGACCTTTGTTTTAAATAATTTATAGACGCGGCATCAAAATTATAAAAACCATCAATTACCCCTTGCTCTAGATGGTCCATAGCCTCATTATATGGATTGACTGCCTGTTGAGGATAAACTTGAGTAGTTGATCCTACAGCTTTAACCATAGGATGATAAGCATTTAATTCTACTACACTTTTATTATTAAAACCAATTTCCCTCATGCCAGTAGCTGGGTTTATTTCTGTAGCAGCCACTGTGCCATAATTTTTTAAATTCTCTTCTGTTCGCTCCATGGTGTGTCCCATAGTTTGAGCAACATGTGCCAAAGCTTTTGACCAGGCTACTCTAGCTGTTTTAAATTTTGATAAAATTGCTTTACCAATATCCAAACCTACGGAGTCAGTATCACGAAAAGCTCCTTCTATTAATAATCTACTTCCTTCATATGGCAAGCCAGTCTCTGGATCAATAGCTGCATCAGCTTTTTGATCACGTAGTAATGATTGAATACCATCTTGATTTATATCCTTATCAACATCTGCCTTATCCCTATAAGTACTACCCCATTGTTTATGCAATTTATCAAGTCTTGACTGATCATTAACTCTTTCTAAATTTTCAGCAACAAAATCTGCCTCTGCCTGATCTGCTATATCACCTCTATCTAATTTAGTTTTAGATTGCATCACCCGCCTATCAGCATTTCCACCTAAAGAAGTAACATTGCCAGCCGCATCACCCAAACCTAGCTCTCGTAAACGTCTGGACCGATTTAATATTGGCACTCTGGACAAAAATTTTGGTCCGCCTTTAACATTATCTTGAGATGCTTCAAATTGTTCTCTTTGTTTTGGATTAATAAATTTCTCATCTTCAGCTTGAAATTCATCAACCATAGCACTATATTTACCTTGAGCCTTCATAGCTCCACGTTGAACTCTGCCACCATAAAATGGAATTCTATTCCATTGGAAATCCCTTGCTCCAGTCATAGTTCTACCAGCTGCCTGAGCCAATATATTATTTGAAGCCCGTAAACTATCCGCTCGTTCACTAAAATCTGTAGCACGTTCAGTTAAATTCATTCTTTTACCCAAACGACTATTAATAATTCTATTTGCACCCATCTGTAATAAAGGCCTAGCCTTGCCATCTTTATCTACCACCCCGCCGGCAGCCCAGTTAGCTAATCTCTTACCAACAGCCATTGGATAACGCCTAGCCAATTTACTAGCCGTATTATTGATCATACCCATGCCTTTGGCGGCAAAACTAGCTCCTGCTGCTCCAGAAGCCGAAGCCATCTTGATACCCATTAGTAGCAAAGAAATAGCCACTACATAATTGACCATATTGGCTGTACCCAAAAATTCTGTTGGCCCTGGCATGGATGGATTATCATTTAAAAAAGTACGATAGGCCTCACCATTTCCGACAATAGTAAAAGTCAGCCACATAAAAAACGCCAACATCGGACCAGTTACCAAATTGGTGCCTAGTTCTTTTATCCATCTAGAATAAAAAGACTTGGTAGCTGGAAAAATGCTAGCCACAAAAGCCAAGGGAGCCAAAACAATGGCTACCCACAAAGCCACAATCCTCATCATTAGCATCATCACCATCACTCCCATCACTACCACCAAAATAGCCAAAAAAACTGCCCCCATAACCAAAGCTAAAACATAATCCTCCATCGGTACACCGTCTCCCGGTAATTGAATTTGAGTTAATTTATGTAAACCAATAGCTACTACTACTCCCCCAGCCATCACTTCATCTATAGCTGAGATAAAAGTCAACATCACTACTTGAACCACATCAATCATAAAACCGACAATGGTCTTGGAAAAATTTATCAAAATAGCAATAATAAAAGTTTTCTTCAAAAGTTGTTGGTAACCATAATTGGAAATTCTCAGTATGGTAGCAAAAGCAATAACTAGTAATATCAGAATAAAAAACATATTGGATAAATCTCTAAGTGCTATCCAACCAAGCATTACTCCTCCTTCGTTAGTAAAATTATTATACCTAGCTACCAAACGCAAAAGCTCCATCTCCAATTGAATGGTCCAAGTCAGTGGCCAGACAAAGAAATTCCAAATTGGTTGAACCAAGAGTTTGACCAAGGGAGATATGGCTGAAATTTTCATTGGTACAACAACAATTAAAGCAAAAATTGTTGCCAAATATGGCCATTTGCTCACTAGTTTATAATTTTTAAACTTCATATATATTTACTGAAAATTAATCTATAAATTAACTATCATAAACAACCAACCAACCATTGAAAGGCTCCATACTAAACCATTCCCAATTGTCCATCACCCTGACACGAGGTTGATAACATGAAGCATTTAGTATTATTGGTTTAGGAGGTGTACCAGCCGCACCACCAGCACTACCATTACAATCATGGGCTCTAGTCTCATCGTAGATATAGTCATGATAAAATATCTTATAGCCAGGCTGACAAGTGGCATCTTCCCCACCAAAACCAAGTTTTTGAGGTTCTCTAGCCGCGGTAGCTGGGTTGGCATCACCGGGGACATCCAAATCTGGATTACAATAATCAGCTGGTAATGAATTCTTATATTTACCTGGGCTCAGTGCAAAATTATTGACCACTCCATCTCCCCAATCTACATCAATACTATAAACTGGCATGTGATCTGGATGAGCATGATAGAAAAATTTAGCGCTAGTGAATAAAGAAGAATTTTGACCAAACAAAGTACCACCAGTTACACCATTGACTGTAACACCTTCTTGTACTGCTATGACATTACCATCGACGTCCAATGTTTCACAAAGTCTATCACCACAAGTAGTAAAAATACGTGGCACATAATCTGGGCCAGCAAAAGTATTACTATGATTGCCACCAGATAATTTGGTATTTACATCAGCTTCCGCATAATGTTCATAAGAGCTACTAGCCGCTACCCAATCCAAATTGTAAACTCTAAAAAATATATCTTGCATTTCCAATTTAGCTCTATCTAAAGCTTGCTCTAAAGTCAGCGGTGCCTCTAAATTACTAAAGAAAGTAGCCGCCGTAATATTGTCTGGGCTAGCTCTATAATATGGCACTCTGGTAGACACTATTCTATCCATATCAAACACATCTAAACCGGCTCCAAAATGAGAAAAATTATTTGGATAATCTCCCTCTGGAGCTGGAAAAGTAGCAATATTGTGAAATAGCACTTCGTCATCACCAACAGTAGCTGGTGTATTGGTCACATAGCCTCTACCGGGAGCCCAATAATAAGAGATCCAAGGAAAAGCTGGTCGCACTCTAGTATTTGTCTTATCACTTCTCCACCAAATATCAGTTCGCACTGCTGACAAAAGTCCTTCACTATCCAATTGAGTGACTATACGACACTGCTGATAACATCTTAAAGGATCATAATCTAAACCATCAAAAGCGCAGTTAACTCCGCTAGCTAAAGTAGAATGCGTCACTGGGGCAGGGACATAGACACACTTAGAACAATAAGCATTTAAACCCTCCTCATCTAATTCGCCTGACCAACGGTCGGTAAAATCACGTTCATTTTGTGCTAAACAAATTTCCTCTTCAGCTGGATCATACATTGATAAAGGCCCTAATTCAGTACCATTAGCAGTATAAAAACATCTATTTATATCTTCCTGCATCCAAGCACTAGTTGTAGAAGTATAGGGGGCATTTGCTTCCATAGTATTTTGCAAACAAAGGCCGTAATCAGCACAAAGATGGCTATTATTTTGATTGGCAATATTTAAATTTTGCACACAACTAATAAAATTACAGTCTTCTGGATCTGTTGTGGCGTTAGCTAAGCAAGCGGCCAAATCAAAATCACCTGGCAAAGTAGAACTAGCATAAGCTACTAACATTGGCTCATAAGCTAAGGTATTAGCTGGTGCTTGCAAGCATCCTCGACCATGATTGGAATCTAATATAGTATTATTGATAAATTTACAATCTGGCGAACAACTACCTTCATATACCGGTGCTGGTACTTCTGGTACTATGGGGCCACTAGCACTAGTATTTAAATCAACATAATAATTATAAGTATAAGGATTACACCAAGTACCAGTATGACGCCACATATGCCAACCGCAATGAGTATTTTTCCAACAAGTATTATAAACTAAATGACCATTTGCACCACAAGAAGCTGGAGCTGGACAATCTTGACACTGATCTGATTGCTGATAAGTAGTAGCTCCAGAAATATTCAAATATGAAGAGTAGCTTGTGGAACCGCCAGCTGTAACATCATCATCATAATAAAAACGATGCACATTAACCCGACCTGAGGCAACATTACCAGGAATTACATAAACTTCGGTAGCATCAAACATCTGATTAATAATACCCATAAAATCAGTAACGTTTGGTAAAACATTACCAAAATGCTCAAACCTATTAAATTTATTTCCAAATCCTCCCCCTGGTGGCAAAATAATATCTCTATGTACATTATTGTTAGCCGCGGCCCAGATAGAAAAACCAGCTCCCTCTTCTAACCAAGAGCCTTCATCTAACAATTCAATATACTGAGAAGCCATTTCTAGATTAATCTTTGAACCAGCTGGTATCTTCATCAAAACATTACACTGTCCAGCTTCACCAGAAGTAGTAAAGTAACCACAATAAAATCTATCTTCAGTGGTGACATAAGGTTCAGCTACGGCACAAAATAAAGCATCCCGTCCATAAACATCATAATAGCCAGCATCCCGATAATTATCAAAAAGACTAGCCGTACCTTTTATTTTTTGTGCTGGGTACCATTGATTACAATAATATGAATTGGCTATATCTTTGGTCACTGGATTATCTAAATCATATTCCAAACAAATACCTGGCCAATTTCTAAAGACTATTTCCTCTGTCCTCAAAGCACAAGAACCGTCCCCTCTTGAGCTGCCATCATCATTTTTAGAATCACATTCAGAATTTTTTACACAAGTTTTGGTGGTTCTTTCTACTCCCTCAGTGGTGACACCAGCTGTACAAATACCAGTTGGTATTTCTCCACTAGAAAGTTCTTCTGGATAATAAAATATTTGTCCACCAAAACCAAAAGTTACTCGCTTGAAAGATAATTCACAAGAATTTGGACTAGTGGCATTATTACTACAAATATTAGCCATCTTGTACTTGGATAATCTATCTACTCCATTGGATTCAATAGCGGCTGGGAATGGCGCATCAGTAATAGCATAAGCTCTAGACTCTATAGCATAGGTAGTAGTGGCATTATCATTGACTTTTGGACTGACCCAACAAATACGCTGTTGGCATTCACCTCTAAAATTATAGACTCCGTCAGTGTTGATTACGGCGGTGCAAGCTTGCCCATCTATAGCATCTCCAGCTGCATCTACACAGCCTGAATAATATACACCCTCGGCATCAGCGCTATCAGATACATTGTAAACTAAACGAGTAGTTTTGTTTGTAGCTTGACCAAAATCATAAACAGATAATTCACTAACTGGCAACATATTTGGTATTGAATATCCAGTATATTCTTTATCACTCCAGGAAACATGGTCTCTTAGACCAGTATTACGAGACTGATATTTCTCAAAAGTCAAAGCCTCAACATCTTCATCATAGCTACCCCATTTTTTACACTTGGTAGTATTACTATCTGGATCATATTGAAATTCTAGACAAGTATCCAACTCATCACAAATAATCTTATACTCATCAGTTTTTGAATCATAAGAAGCAGTAGAAGATTTACAAGCTAGCCATTCTGAACATTGCCTGTCTTTGACTACTTTGATTAATTTATTAGCCGTCAATTTACAAGCTGGGTCAAAACTAGGATCACAAACTACTGGACTGGCTGGTCTATTGGAGACTTCTACATCTTCATAAGTCTCATTGGTATCATATATAGTGCGCACTTGATTGTGTTCGCCTGTCCAATTATTAGCATCAAAAAATAATACACAACCATTATTTCTGTCTGCTAAACCATTACAAGAGCTCTCATCTATAGCTTCATTATCATAATAATAGTAATCTCGACAATATGGTGTCCAAACACGGCCAGCGGCTAGACAGTCTCTCTCATTATTATAGCTATCGTTATCATTATAGTCATCGTCATAGCAATAACCATCTCGGCTTTCCATAGTCCAGACAAAACCAGCTGCCGTACAAGATGCACTATCATCATACAAATTAGAGCTACAAGTATCGCCAACGTCTAAATTTTTACCTTTAACATCACAATTTATGGGATCAGCTGGATCTCTAAAGGAAGTACATAGATTTTCATTAGTTGGACACTGGGCAGCCGCTAAATAATTATTCCAATAACCACTATTATTTTCACAATCGTCCCTAGTGAAAAAAGGTAATTGAGTCGGATTGCTAGCTGAAACGCTACAATAATCTTTAGGTAATATCAATTCTTCCACATCATAGAAACCATCACCATTGGTATCGGTATTATTGTCGGTATCAGCACAACCTAGTGGCACAACTTCTCCTAAACTACTAGTTTTAAACCACCCAGATAATAAACTATTATCAATTAGAGTATTTTGTTGGTAAGTACAGGTATTGGCTCCTGGATCTTTAAAATAAAGCATGCCTTTGGCTGTATCATACTCTGCACAATTTAAACCCTCTGCACTACATAATATAGAAGCATATTTATCTGGATCATTTATCTTATAAATTGTTGAGAATTTTGTCTCATCCAATCTATCTGGTGTACCAAGTTCAGTACAGCCCTTGAACTCTTGCGGGCAGTAGTTATTTGGATTTGGCACCAAGTAAGCCATATTATCGGTAGCGACAGTAATTTGTGAATAATCACCACTATGGAAAGTTTCTGTAAAAGGATAAGTAGAATTATTTGTACCAATAACCGGCATACAACCAATAGCCTCTTCTCGACACAAATGATCAAATGATTTTAAATTAAAGTTTCGTCCATTAAGATCTGTATAGGCCTGACAACCCAAATGATAGCCATTATAAGGATCATCACAAGATCTTGGAGTCTCCCAAGAATTTCTCACTACCGAGAAATTATTAGCTACTTCTTTGATTATAAAATTATCTATATACAAGCCCAAATTAGCTAAAGGACTTTCTGTCCTGATTTGAAGTTCAAGTTCTTGTATCAAATCCATATCCAAAGCATCCAAATTATCTATATAAACTGAAGTCACATAATAATGCCAACGTCCGGCTTCAATATTTTGAAAATTACTATCGGTGGCTGGATTTATAAATTCTTGATTATAAACTCCTCCTCCGCTATCGTTGCCTTGCATGTGCATATAAAGATTTTCTATCAAGGCATCACTTTTCATCCACCAAGAAAATACATACTCTTTATTATCTTGTATAGATGCTTCTCTCATATCACGAGCAAAAACATCACCTGTTTCTGCTTTCAGAGAATGACCATTATTATTCAAAGATATATTAGACAAATCAACTAGACTGCCCCCACCGACACCAAACCAAGGTTCATAAGTACCTTGCTCAAAATTGTCTGAGGTGGCTAGACGGATATTATTGGCATCATTACCATAATAAGACCGACAACCATTATTGGCGGCCGCACAATGAATACTCTCGTCTGGCACTGCTTTATAAACTTGATTGGTTAATGCTCGACGATAATCATGACAATTACTAGTAGCAAAAATAATTCTGTCTTGTAATCTATAATGCACCGCGTCATTGACATCAAAAAACATTCGACAATTTGGATTGTTTTCTGGATCATCTGATATATCAGCTGTGTCCGGACCACAAGATGCTACATTGGCAGCGGTATCCTGACAAGCACTACCTTCGGGAGCCATGTTGGTACAAGGAGCATCGCTAATGCTACTTGGTAAAGCATACCAAGTCTTTATTTGATAACCAGACACTTCTGTACCTTCCCAAGTATAATAAATTTCTCCCAAGCTCTCCTCCACACACTGTCTTAGATAAGTAAAATATTCTCTGCCTTCCCCACCTTCAGCTACCACATCAAGATTAGTAAACTCTTCACAACCCACTTCTTGGTCAGGGCACTGCTGTGTAGTATCAGGTATAAAATTATAATATTCAACCAAAGGATTATGAGTAGGATGTTCTATCACATCAAATGTATTTGGCTGTTCAGTAAAGGTGTCATAACCTAGACATTCAGCTGGACACAAATCACCTTGACTAATAACCGCTGGGATCATCGGATCGCCACTTACTGGTAAATAACCCTGACAGCCTACTTCATCAGCTGAACACATTACTGCCGCATTGTCCATATAAATACGACTACCATCACCATAATCAGAATACTGCCCATCTATATGCTGGCTAGCATCACTTATCATTTCTACTTTTATATCATCAAACCAACTGATATGTGTACCGTCAGAGACCACATGTAAACGAGCTTCTCCAATCGCTGCCCCATTAGTAGTAAATGTACAGCTCGCTTTAAGCATCTCTCCATCTGTTGGATTAATATTCAGGTTAGGATTGTTATCACCTGGATTTGGTATAGTACAATACCCTGGACCAGTTAAAGCCAAAGGTTTAGATTCACTACTATTACCACAATCCCCTGTAATGTCACACAATAATATTGATATTCTACCGACTGAAGCTACAGCTGGATTATAACGAGCAGCGGAAGCTGTAATTCTATAACTAGTGTTTGGCACCAAAGGTACTAATTGATAAATCCCTTCTGTACCAACAGCTCCTCCACCCCAAGGATAGCCATTGGCTAGCCAATCACCATCATAATCATAACCATCACCCTCAAATGTTGTTATATCATTTATCCAACCATCTGGCCGACCATCAGGAAAAGCCGCGCTGACATCAGCGTCCAAATTATCAAAACTACCGTTTGATACTAAATTGGTCCCTGTATCAGCCGCCATAGCAATATATTCGCTACAGCCAGCATTTTCTTCAATACACTCTGTGGCTTGATTATTTAAAAACAAATCATTAGGATCAGAACTAATAGACTCTAAAACCCAATTGCCATTAGCATCTTTTTCTTGAGAATAACGACGACAACCAGCTTGATTGGAATTACAATATTCAAGACTATCTTCAATATAAGAATTATTACCAAAATCCGCATTGGCAAAAGTCAAACAACCAGCATAAACTCCACCCGCACCGCAAGCATCACCTTGAAAATTCCAGCTATTTTCAGTACGCGTACAATAATTAAATTGGTCATCTAAACAATTACCATCTGCATCTTCACGCAAACATATTTTTGGGTCAGCACAATATTGTTGACGACTACTACTTTCCGGAGATTCCAAAACAGCCGAAAAAGAATAAGCGTCACAACGAACATCAGGTGCTTTTAAGACCCAATTTGGATCTACTAAATGATAAAATGGATTGTGGGGGTTACCATCCACTGCATATTCTGGTAAACGATCAAAACCACACTTGGAATTTTCTTCAAAACAATCAATCGCTTGCTGTAATGATACTGGAGCCCGCAAAGCAGCCAACTCCCAACCAACTGGAATCATATTGGCCTTTCTTAATTTGAGTAGATTAGAATAACAAAGCCCATCTCGATAACATTTATCAACTGTGTGATTGATAGCATCATTGGGGCTAACAAAAGATATTCGACCATCAATGATGCCTTGTTCAATGGCTTGTTTGATGCTCATCTTATTATTTATAGCCGTCAAAAAAGCTGGACTCATGACACAATTGTCTGGTTTTCTAAATTCATTTGGACAAATAGTAAAGTCATTTAAATAATCAAAAGACTCCAATGTCTCAATATTGACTGTTTTAATATCTTTGAAAATATCTGCTCCCCTAGGCTGTCTGACATCTGATCCACCTCTTAGCCTATCAATCAAAGTATTTCTATAATCCTGATAAATGTCATTTTCTGTATTACCAAATAAAGACCACATACCTTTTTTAATCCAGTTTTTCATCAACTTAGAAGTAAAGGTATTAAGGAATCTATTACCAGCATCTTTCAAAATATCAGATAATTTTTTATTGGAAGCAGCTTCTTTTCTAGCTAGCTGTTTAGCTGCTTCTATTTCTGTAGCATTGACAAACAAATTTTCTGCCATGCTATGAGTAACTGAACAATGAGTAATGACCTCTTGAGTCACAGCTGTTTTTTTGTCAATAAAACCTTGGCACTCTTCAATAGATAATTCCAAAGCTTTTTCGGCTTCTAATTTTCTTTGATTTAATTCTGCATCCAATTCAAAAGCGATACCTAAATCTGAGCCCTTCTGAGAAGCTACACCACGGAAAAAATTAGAGATACTAGAATACATGCCCTTAGCATACTGTGAGGTACTAGTTACACCACTTTGCACAGGATTTAATTGAAATTTTATAATATCAGCTTGGACATTATCACCAAAATCTGCCCAATTTTTTTGCAAACTACTCCACTCGCAACCTCGTTGCGTATTTGGTGAAGGAGAATCTTCATCTAATAATCCTAAAGTCAAAGTTAACTTTAATTCTAGAGAAGGATCACAAAGATTAAGACCCAACTCATCAAAACCCTTGGAGGTCAACTCTCCCAAAAATGTTCCTAGGGCTTTTTGGCTAGCATTATCTAAAGTTTTTTCTATAGAGATTGTCCTAAATTGGGGTTTACCTCCTGGTCCACCAGTAGCCAATTCAGTGGCGACATCATAAGCCAAGGAATCCAAAAACATACCCACTGTCCTATTGGAAAGTTCTGCTCCCACTATACCTTGGACAAAATCATAAGCCTTTTCTACTTTCTCCCAGACATATTTGATGATGGTGGTTGGTCCTCCAATAACATCGGCAAATTGGGCATCAGCTGGCCGCGGGGTGACTACTCCCATTAAAGTAAAACCGGCCAGAAAAAGGGTTAAAATAATTTTTTTGTAATTATTCATACTATATGTTACTTGTTTTATTATTTGGCTATCAAATCCTCAGCAATAATTATTAATTCTTCATCAGTCATGGCATTGATTTCTACTGGATCAACACCGGGTAACAACAATAAAAATTCCCTAATTTGACCTGGCGTAGTACTGGCACTAAGCTGGTCTCCATCTAAAATGTTACTTTCATCTACTATCCTAAAAATGGCCAAAAGATCTTCATCTGTCAGAGCGTCTAACTCCGCCTTATCCATACCATTGGCTTCTAAAAATTTCCTAAACTCTGCTACCGCTGCTGTTTGAACAGTCAAATCAGCATCCAAATTAATATCTTGGATAATACTAGATAATTTAGTATTGGGAGTAATCAATCTTAATAAATTACAAGACTCGCCAATTGGACAAACTGGATCTTGACCAAGATTAACCTCTTCGGCATCAGTAAAACCATCACTATCAGTATCTGGCAAAAACATACTAGTGTAGTATTGATAAATTTCTTGATAATCTGTCAAACCATCTTGATCAGTGTCACTTTCTTTGAGCTCAGCAATGGTTTTGGCTGCTTGCTCCTCTGAGCTTATTTGATTGGCTAGCCAATCTGGTACATCATACTTCAGAGGATCAAAAATATTACTATAAAAACGATAGCCACTAAGAAAAATTATAAAAATTACTAAAATTAAAAAAGACCAAAACTTTAGATGTTTATGGCTCTTTTGCGTAGGGTATAATGCCTGATTATCTTTGTCTAAATTAGCGGTATAATTGTCGCCAACTAGAGCTTCTTGATCTAGGGATTGCAGATTATTATTTTTGTCAAATTTTTCAGTCATCCAATTTATTAACTTGTGTATATTATAACACAAAATTATAAAATAACCAAAGGGTTTTAAAAAAACTCCTAGCCAATTTATCCCCAGAAGTTTTTATAAATATTTTACTATATTTAACCAATCATCTACTCTCAATTTTTCCGCTCTGATATTAAGATCTAGGCCTATTTTGCTAAATATAGCCTGCAATTTTTCCTTATCTATATTCTGATCACTCAATAGGTTATTGAAAAGTTTTTTTCTTTTAAAAGCAAAACCCCGTTTGACAATCTGCCAAGTTTTTTTCTCAGGCACATCATAATTCCAACTATGAATATCATATATATAGAGTATAGCTGAATCTACTTTGGGTTGAGGATAAAAATTATTTCTAGTCACAATCCGAATTAGCTGGCTCTTAGCATAAAAAGCCACTGCTAGTGACAAGAGGCTTTGTTTTTTGTTGTCTACCACCCTTTGAGCTACTTCTTTCTGTAACATCAAAGTCATACTAAGCGGTTTTTTGTCAGCCAAAACAAATTTTTGTATAAACTTACCAGTCAGATAATATGGAATATTGGCTACTATTTTATAATCCCTAAAATTATACCTATCCAAAATAGCTTGCCACTTTTGGTCTGTTAAAGATAAGATATCTTGCCAAATAATTTCTAAATTTTTATTGACCTTGACCAATTTATCAAGCACTATTTTAAAATTATGATCAATCTCCAAAGCCACTACTTGCTTGGCGCTAGCTATTAGTCTTTGCGTCAAAGCACCCAAACCTGGCCCTACCTCTAGCACTAGTGTTTCTTTATCAATTTTTGAGCTAGCCACAATATCATCTAGTACTTCATCGGAAATCAAAAAATTCTGCCCCCGTATTTTATTGGGCGTTAGATGATATGTTTTTAACAAAAACTCTAATTGCTCTATGGTCATAAAATTAAAGCAACATATAAAGTAAAGTCATGGCTCCGCCCAGTATAAAAGTTATTTTAAAAGCCAGGGCTTCATCAGCTATAAAATAAGTCAAAATAAAAATAATTATAATAGCCAGAAGTTTACCAACAATTAAAGCCATTTCAAAAAATAGTACTCGACTCATTATTACTCTTTCTTTATTAGCTTCTTGCTCTTTGGCTTTTTCATAAGTCAAAGCTATCAAAGGCACAGAAATTATATTTTTACCTAATCTAGAAAGAGTATCTACAAAAAATACTCCCGCAGTATTTATAATAAATATTCTAAAAAACCAAGCCAGCGCATAAATATAAGCACCGAGAGATAAAATTTTTCTTTTGTTTTTAGAATCCGTCAATTTACCAATATAAAAAACCACTAAAGTAGTAATAAAAGTAGCTAGCGTAACTACTAGACCTAAATCAAAAACATTGACAATCACAATAGAAATAAATACCGGCCAAATGATAACAGCAATTAGCTCTTCACCAAAGCCAACATAGCCCAAAAAACTCTGACGATTTTCTTTACTAAAAAGATCCTGATAAGCTCTCCGATAAGAAAAACTACTGGGTTTGAAACTCTCTTTGGTGAGTAGAGTAGGAATATTGGAAGACAAAAATATAATAGAAGCTACAATAAACAAAGCTCCATAACCCCACTGAGAAATAATAAAACCAGCCAAGACCGGACCAATAATAAAAATTGCCGAAGTGGCTACATTGACCACGCTAATTTGTTTGCCCTGCTCCTCCTTATCAGAAAATCTAGCAAAATTAGCATGATAAGCTGGCCAATAAAACATTTTTTGAATAGCGAAGATTATAGGCGTAATAAAAAATAAAATAGGGTATTTATCTATAAAAAATAAAGACAGATAAAAAGCGATGAAGAAGCCGGAACCAACAAACATGCCTAATTCATAACCAAAACGATGAGCAAATTTGGCTCCGACTGGCACAATAACAAAATATAAAATATAAACTACAAAATAAAAAAACATTATCTCACTTAGCCCATAGCCAATCTTATAAAGATAAATTGGTTCAAAAATTGTCACCAAAGCTAAAGCAAAATCTATCAAGCTAGTAAAGATAAATAGCTCTTTAACTTGACGCCTCATATGATGAGGCAAAAAACTCCTAATAAAGTGCATCATAATTTTTATTTTTAATCGCCTAGTTTAAATAAGAGATATTTTTATATCTCCTTGGCGAAGAATTTCTCCCCTATCTTCAACGAATTTTATAATAGTAGAAGTAGCTTTTCTAGGTAAGTTGCCAGCATTAATAAATAAATCTGCTTTTGTTTCTAAATCTTTAAATTGATTCATAATTTCTTCTGGCGTATAGCAATCTGACTGACCACTTATATTGGCGGAAGTAGCTACTATCGGCTTACCAAAATTAATAGACAAATAGCTAGCAAAAGGATGACTTGATACTCTTAGTGCCAAATAATCATCACAATGGTTTTGTAATTTACAATATTTATATGGCAAAACTAAAGTCAAAGGTCCTGGCCAATATTCTAAAGCTAGACGCCTAGACTGGTCAGAAAAATTAATTAGATAACTAGCGGCTATAACATCTGGTACAATAACTGATAATGGTTTTTTCTTACCACGTCCTTTTATTTTATAAATCTTATTGTTGGCTTTGGTATTATAAAAATCACAACCCAAACCATAAGAAGTCTCTGTGGGATAAATTATTATTCCACCCTTATTTAAAACTTCAATAGCTGTTTGTAAAACTTGTGCTTTATTATCTTTAGTTAATTTTATCTCTATCATAATATTCAAACTTAGCCGTCGCAACTATTTAAGTAAACTCATAAATAATAATTATTTAACGACAATGCTAATTATTTTATTTTTAATGTGTATAAACTTTACTATATCTTTACCCAAAATATTTCTAGCTACTTTTTCTCTAGCTAATATTTCTTTTTCCAAATCTTTTGATGGTTCAGTATCAAAATCCAATTCTATTTCATCACGCACTTTACCATTGATTTGAATACCAATAATTACTCTTTCGTCTTGAGCCAATTTTGAATCATATTTTGGCCAAGCATAATCAGCTAAACTGGTCTGATGACCAAGAATCTGCCACATTTCCTCAGCCATATGTGGAGCAAAAGGAGCTAATATTAGTATAAAATCAGCAAAAACGTCTTTAGCTATAGATGTTTGTTTATCTAGAAAATTAACCAAAATCATCATTTGAGACACTGCTGTATTAAAGCGCATGCTATCAATATCCTCACCGACTTTTTTGATACTTTTGTGAAGTAAAATTTGAGTGGCTTTATCTATTTCTAGCTCGCTAACTTTGTTTTGTAAATCCCAAACTTTATTTAAAAATCTAAAAACACCCATCACACCTTTGTCATCCCAACTTATTGATTGATCAAAAGGCCCCATAAACATTTCATAAGTTCTAACTGTATCTGCCCCATACTTCTCCAAATAAGCATCAGGATTTATGACATTACCTTTGGATTTAGACATCTTGATGCCACCTTCACCTAGTATCATGCCCTGAGCAGTACGCTTGGTATAAGGCTCGTCTCCAATATTTTTATTCTTTGGCACAATACCAATATCAGCCAAAAATTTGTAAACAAATCTAGAATAAAGTAAATGAAGAGTGACATGTTCCATACCGCCATTATACCAATCAACTGGCAACCAATAATCAGCTTTTTGTCTGCTAACTAATTCTGTATCATTATGTGGATCCAAATAACGAATAAAATACCAATTGGAGCCAGCCCAATTTGGCATCACGTCTGTTTCACGTTTAGCCGCTTGACCACATTTTGGACAAGTAGTATTTACCCAATCAGTTATACCAGCCAAAGGTGACTCACCATTTTCACCAGGTTTAAAATTATCTATCTCTGGTAGCGTCAGCGGCAAATCTTTTTCATCCAGCGGCTGCCAAGCGCAGTTTTGACAATAGACCATTGGAATTGGCTCTCCCCAATATCTCTGACGAGAAAAAATCCAATCATGTAATTTATAATGTGTGGCTGCTTGACCAAATTTTTTATCTTCTAAATATTTTACTATTTTAGTTTGAAAATCTTTAACCAGCAAACCATTATATTCACCAGAATTTAGCATCTGACCTGTTTGTGTATTAGTATAAGCACTCTGACTGACATCACCACCACTAATGACTTCCCTTATTTCTAAATTATACTTTTTAGCAAAATCCCAATCACGCTCGTCATGGGCTGGTACAGCCATAATGGCTCCAGTGCCATAAGTCATCATTACATAATCAGCCACAAAAATAGCTAAAGCTTCATTATTGACTGGATTAATAGCCTTAAGGCCCTGTAGTTTAATCCCTGTTTTAGCTTTATCTTCACTAGCTCGCTCTAGATCAGTTTTTTTACTAGCGGCCTCTATATACTCTTTAAGCTCTGAAATATTTTTAATATTTTTTTCCAACTTTTGCAGTATAGGATGTTCAGGAGCCAAAACCATAAAAGTTACTCCAAATAAAGTATCCGGACGAGTAGTAAAAACTTTTAATTTTTCATCGCTATCTAATATGGGAAAATCTATTTCTGCACCATGACTCTGTCCAATCCAATCACTTTGTTGTTTTTTGATAGTGGTCAAAAAATCTACCTTGTCTAAACCAGCCAGTAAACGATCAGCATAATCTGTGATTTTGAGCATCCATTGTTCTTTTTGTTTTTTGATTACCTCTCCCCCACATCTTTCACAAACCCCACCCACTACTTCTTCATTGGCCAAACCAATCTTACAAGAAATACACCAATTAATATTTTCACTAGCTTTATAAGCCAAGCCCTTTTTAAACATCTGGATAAAAATCCACTGTGTCCATTTGTAATATTTTGGATCAGTAGTTTCTATAAAGCGAGACCAGTCAAAAGCCAAACCTGTGCCCTTGAGCTGACGAACAAAATTATCTATATTTTTACGAGTAGTAATCTGTGGATGAGTATTGGTCTTGATAGCATAATTTTCGGCTGGTAAACCAAAAGCATCCATACCCATGGGAAATAAAGTATTTTTGCCTTCCATTCTTTTTTTACGGCAAATAATATCTAAAGCTGTATAAGATCTAAGATGCCCCGTGTGCAAACCTTCACCGGAAGGGTAAGGAAATTCTACCAAAGCGTAAAATTTGGCCGCCTCGGCATTATCTTTAGTGACAAAAGTATTATTATCTTCCCAATACTTTTGCCATTTTTTTTCAATTTTACTCGGTTGATATTTCATATAGATTTTACAAAATCGTAGTCAAATTTTATCATTTGCTAGCTAAAAAATCAAATTAAAACCCACAAGGATTTTAATTTAAAAACAACTGCTGACAAAAATGTTTAATCTAACAAAATAGAGCTTGACTGTTAAAATATGTTCTGATATGTTATCATTTATACTATGAAAATATTTAAATATTAAGCTAACTATATTAGTCTTTTTATCAAAAAAATATTTAATAAACTAGCTATCCGCTTGGCCGACACCTTGGTTTATTTATACAATAAATCGCTAAAATTAGGTGCCTTTTTTGGTTTATCTTTACTTTGGCTAGGTAAATATACATTTTTACCTAGTATACTACTAGTTTATAGAAATATCCTAAAAATAAGGATAAAATCCAAAAATATAAAATTTGACAATATAAACTATATTATACTGGTTAAAAAATATTTACCGAGTGCCATTATTGTTATTATCATTATATCAGTCACTACCAATAATATATTTGCTCAAAATTATAGTACTGACGAATACGCCAATCGCACTCTCTTATCCAATATCATACCCGCTAGTGAAGATGAAACAGCTTCTTGGAGTGAATTAATAGAAGAAACTGGTCCGGCTATAAATCAAGCTCCAGTAGTAAATTATCTAGATGAACAAGGGGCCTTACAACAATTGGTGGTAGCCACTCCTTTTGCAGAAGAAGAAGATTTGGGAGCTGGGGTGTCACCAGATTCATCTAGCTTGGTACTACTTAGTCCAGAAGACACCCTTGACTCTAGTGAAACACCAAATGAAATATCTAGAACCAAATTAGTTGAATATACTGTCCAAGCAGGCGATGTCATAGGTAGTATTGCCGAAAAATTTGGTGTATCAGCCAATACTATTTTATGGGAAAATGATTTGACTTGGAATAGCACTATTCGTGCCGGTCAAAAATTAAATATCTTACAAGATTCTGGTATTAATCATAAAGTAAAATCAGGTGACACAATTTTGGCTATAGCCAAAAAATATCAAACTGAAGCAGAAAAAATTGTAGCCGCTAATAAACTAGCTGATTCATCTGATATTAGTATTGGTGATATGTTATTTATTCCTGATGGTGTACCTCCGACTAAAATAGTATCCTCATATACTCCTCCTAAATCAAATAGTAGCTCCAACAGTAGCTCCAATGTCATACCGCCCGATGCTGATGATGTAAATACTGGTACCAAGCTACTCTGGCCTTTGCTTAGTCATAAAATTACTCAATACTACCACTGGGGTCATTCTGGTTTAGATGTTGGTGACAAAACTGGCAATCCAATCTATGCAGCTGAGGCTGGTAAAGTAGAAAAAGCTGGCTGGAATAGTGGTGGTTATGGAAATTATGTAATAATAAATCATGGTAATGGCCTGAAAACTCTTTATGGGCATGCTAGCAAAGTATTAGTATCAGCTGGTGATTCAGTTTCGCGTGGTCAAACTATTGCCTTGGTAGGATCAACTGGTCGGTCTACTGGACCACATCTTCACTTTGAAGTACGAGTTAATGAAGCAAAGAAAAATCCTCTAAACTATATTAAATAATTCTCCAACTCTACAAAAATTGTTAAAACAAAAATCCATCCAGCCCTTCGCGAGGGGCTGGATGGATTAAAATATCTTAAATATTATTTACAACCACTCAGTTCACGCAGATCAAATATTTTACCAACTGGGCACTGGCAAATATTCATAAAACATTCTCCCCCGTTAAAAACACAATTACTATCACTTTGGCAAGATAAGGCATCCTTATACTCATAACATTTATCATCTATAGCTATAATATTATCTATGGTATTAAAATCGAAATCATATTTCCATAAACCCCCATCCTCTTCACATATATTTCTAGCTTTAGTGGCTTGCTGATAGGCATAATTTTTATCAATTAATTTTTCTTTATCCAAAGAGCCCTCCCCCATGGGATTATAACCATTATCCACTTCTTGACCGTCTAAATAACCATCACCATCACTATCAGAATTATCTATCTGGGTACCATAAAGAGATTCTGCCAAATCACTCAAACCATCTTGGTCACTGTCAACATCATCAGAAAAATAGCTTGTCTCATTTGGTTCAACTAGAGTCGGAGTAAAAATTTCTTGCCAGTCACCAATCTCTTTGACATTAGTAGGCTTGATTATCTGATAAGCCTCAATAGGTTTAATCAAATATTTTATATTGCCTAAAACAGTAGTGGAAACACCAGCTGAATCAAAAACTACATTATTTAAATATAGCTCTAGACCATGAATTATTTTGGTGTCTTCATCCAATAAAATCATAAAATCTATACTAACCAAGGCTGTTTTCATTTTTTCCCATTCAGCTGGCTTGTCTGTTTTCATTTTTTCAAAATTCTTGATATTTTCTTCTCTATAATTCTTGTAAGTTAAAGAATCTTTATCTACTTCATCTACTTCCGAAACTATTTCATAAATATCTGCTCCGTAGTTGATAGTCGATAATATAAAATTATCAATTTTATTGGCTTTAACATTTAATTGTATTTTTCTAAAGCCATTTTGATCTTTTTTAAGGTCCTTGATATCAAAAACTCTCTCCGTTATTAATTTATCCAAAAATTCATTAAATTTTGTATTGACTTTAGTTTCTTTGGCTTTATCTAAACTAATATTATAAGAATTTTTAATATCAGTTGCTAACCAAGTGTCACCAAAATCTGGTACTGGTACTAAACCGCCCAACAAATCTTTAATATCACCCACATCAATAAATAAATAAAGTTTATCATCTATTTTTTTGGTCTTAAGTTTAATATCAAAATTTACATTATCTGATTTAGCTTTAAGATTTATATCTGCCTCCATATTAGTGGCTATATTTTTTTGCTGAGTAGTGATATCTATGTCAAATTTTTTACCACCTAAGAGTGTGCTGGCTGCAGCCGGTTGATCACTATTACCACTAGTACTAATAGCCAATGATAAATTAGTATCTTGCTGATAATTTTCTAAAGTACTATCACCCCAAGACCATTTGGCTTGTCTGAGCAATAACCAAGCTTGACCTTGGGCATAATACCAAAAACCTCCTACACCGACTAAAACAAATAAAACCACTACTGAAACCAGCAACCATATTCTAGCTCTAGAATGATTGCCTTTAGTGGCTTGTTGAGCTATCCTCTCCTCTAAAGCTTGAGGTATAGGAATATTTTGTTGTGGATCAACTGCCTTAATTTGACTTTCTGAAGTATTACTGACTTGATTATTATTTTCCAAATTTTCCATAATATTATCCCCTATTAATTAGATAAACTATATAAATTATATAAATACTAATCATACTAATACCTTGCCATTTTTGTAAAATACCTTTTTTACCAATAAACATAAACAAAAATAATATTAGTGTCACCAAAGCCATAAAATAAATATCGATATTTAAAATAGGTGAAAAAACTAAAGGACGAACCAAAGCACTAATGCCCAAAATCCAAAATATATTAAAAATATTTGACCCCACCACATTACCAATAGCGATATCAGCTTTATGTTTATAAGCCGCTACAGCACTGGCGGCTAATTCTGGTAATGAAGTGCCAACTGCCACTATAGTCAAGCCGATTAGTGATTCACTCATCCCAAATTTTAAAGCAATTTTAGTAGCCCCATCTACTATCCACTGACCACCTAGAGTCAAAGCCACTACTCCAGCTATAACCATAATGATAGACTGCCAAGTTTTATATTCTTTTATATCTTCCCCATCGCCTTCAGCTTTAGATAAACCAAAAGTATAATATATAAATATTATAAAAAAAGCTATCAAAATAGCCCCATCTATTCTAGTTAAAGCTGAAAAACTCAAATGATCAATCATCATGTCATTGACCAAAAACCATAACACCAACACCGCTAAAAAACTAAGGGGTATTTCCTTAATTACTGTACCTTTTTTTACAGCTAAAGGAAATATAATGGCCGATATACCTAAAATAAGTAAAATATTAGCAATATTTGAGCCAACAATATTGGTAATAGCCAAATCACTACTACCTCTGAAAGAGGCAAATAAATTAACAATCAATTCTGGAGCTGAAGTGCCAAAAGCCACAATGGTCAATCCAATCATCAGATTAGAAACTTTAAATTTTTTGGCAATAGAAGAAGCACCGTCCACCAAATAGCTAGCACCCTTAATCAAGAAATAAAAACCAGCAATAAATAATGTATAAGTAAGCATAAATATTTTTATATTATAATCATATTTTAACACAAATACATAAAATAAAAAACTCAGCCCCTTGAATAGACTCAGGGCTGAGAATTAAAATTTTATTTACACTTTAAACTAAGCTTCAATATTCTGCGTTTTCTCCAATTTTGTTTCTCTCATCACTGCTTTTTCAAAAATTATAGCCCCAGCTACTGTCACCAAAATTACTGCCAGTAGTGCAGCAGCAGCCATGGTCTCATCTAAGGCCTTATTAGCCAAAGCTACCGCCACAAATACCAAACCAACTTCACCACGAATAGTCATAGCCAAACCAACTAAGTTACCATCTTGCTTATTTTTAAATAAATATTTAACCAAATATTTACCAACAAAAGCTAAAACCGTAAATAATATTGCCCACAACCAAACTTTAAAATTTACCAAAGAGGCACGAGGTAACATTGTACCAATACTGACCAAAAAAGCACCGACGAAAATATGCATAAAGCCCTCAATTTTTTCCCAAGCTTCGTGTTTGATTTTGTCGTCTACTTTAGAAAGTACTACTCCGATACCAAAAGCTCCCAAAACTGGTTCTAAACCCAAAAGAGCAGTGACAGAAGCTCCCAACATCAACATACCAAAGAAAAATCTAGTATATATTCCCGTACTACTTGTTAGATACCATTTATTTAAATAAGAAGCTATCTTATCAGCTATACCCATGTTCCAAAGCACATAGGTGGCTACCAAAAACACAATTACACCAATAGCCAACATTAGGTAAGGATTATGAGTTTGGACCTCTAGACCCGAATTAGCTGTAGATGCCTTGGCTAATATGGTCAAAATAATCACCCCTAAAATATCATCTATCACCGCTGCTCCCACAATCTGGTTGCCCAAATTTGTTTCCAATTTACCAGCTCTTTTTAGAGCCTCTACTGATAAGCCAACTGAAGTAGCTGTAAAGACGCCACCCAAGAAGATACTAGGTAACCAATCTAAATCAATTATATAATGTCCTAAAGCGGCAAAAGAAATAAGCGGTATAAGCACCCCAGCAAAAGCCACAGCGGTAGCAATAGCAATATTTTTTTTGAGTAATTCCATATCAAAATGCAGACCGGCTTCAAAAAGAATAAATAATACTCCGATAAGTCTAGCTAGTTCTACGCCTTCAGCATCTGGCTGTAGTACTCCCAAAACTGCTGGACCAGCAATAATACCCATAATAATTTTACCAGCCATTGGAGCCATACCAATTGCTTTGGCCATACGACCACCAAAACTAGCAAATAAAGCCAAGAAGGCAATATCAATCAACATTGGTAAATAATGACCAACATCCTCATGATGGCTCAGCACCAATTTTGCTCGGACAAAATGTAAAATTGCTGCTATTATTATAATTTCTAATAAAAAGAATGTTAGACTTTTCAGTTTACCTTTCATAATAATTTTATATTTATACAAATTAATTAATAAAAAAACAGAAGCAGTATACAATAAAATTACAAAAAAATCAAGCCCTTTTTTGCTTTTTATTTAACAAAAAAACTCCCATTTAAACAATAGGAGTTTAATTTTTAAATATTTTATTTGTTACTTCTGATTTACAACAGGAACTTCAATCGGCTTTGAACTGGATGTAACTAATTTTGGTAAATGCACTGCTTCTTTTTTTGGCCATAAAAATAATATAGCAATCACTAAAATTGGTCCAGTCATAATAAGATAAGTCAGCCAATCAACTTTACCCCAAACCAAGACTACATAAGCCATGGCGGCCAGTAGCCACAAAATGCCACCTATTTTTTCATACTTCCAAGAAATAATTAAAATTACCAAAAGTATCAAGCTTGGTAAAAGGTGCATAAATAATCCCCACCAAGAAAATTTACCTATATCCAAAGCAAATAAACCTGTAATGATTATAAATAAAATAGCAAAGCCTCTGGCAGCAAAAGAAAGTGTTTTGTTCATATATTTTTATTAAATTTTATAAATTTTTTAACTGCTTTGGTATCATTTGGTCCTAAACTTAATTTAGCCAAAGCACTCTTAGCCCCCAACCACTTAAAATCTGAAATTTCTTTTTTATTAATTTTCATTTCCAAATTTTTACTAAAACAGGCTACAGTAAAATAAACAAAATGAGCTAAACGATGATAAGAAGGACTAGCAATCTTTTCACCACAATCAATAATTTCAAGTGCCTTGACTATAAGACCTGTTTCCTCTTTTACTTCTCTCACACTGGCCTTAAAAATACTTTCGCCAACTTCAATGTGCCCACCTGGAAACTTCCATTTATTTTTCCATTTTGGATCTTTAACAAATAAGAGTCTTTTTTTCTTATCAAAAACCATTACTGAGACTACAGGCTCTATCCCTCTAGAAAATTTCTTCATAAGATTATATAATAAAATACTAAACTTTTAGCACCTATTAATAATTAAGCAACTAAAACTATAAACTTTATCCACCGCATATTTATATAATACTATATTTTTGGTATAAAATATAGTATTTTTGATTAAAAATATTAACATCAATTTTTGACTTAGTAAATCTTTATCTATATAATAAGCATTATTATATAGATAATTAGCCGAAGTGGCGGAATTGGTAGACGCGCATGATTCAGGTTCATGTATCCGCAAGGATGTGGAGGTTCAAGTCCTCTCTTCGGTACCAAATAAAAACATCGCTAAGCTCGTCGGGGATTGGCGCAGTTGGCTAGCGCGCAGCATTCGGGATGCTGAGGTCGCCCGTTCAAGTCGGGTATCCCCGACCAAAAAATAGTTAATAATAAACCTGGTGGGGTGGCTGAGTGGTTGAAAGCGCTGGTCTCGAAAACCGGTAGTCGTGTCAAAACGACTCGTGGGTTCAAATCCCACCCCCATCGCCAAAATACATCTTCAAAATACTAAAACTAAAAAATAAAAATTATGATCCAATTAACTGAAAATTCATTAAAAAAATTGCTGCTTGTCCTGACTGTATATCTAAGCTCTCTTTTTGCCGCTAATACTTTGGGACTTAAAATAATACCATTTTTATTTGGTTCTCATATGTCAGCAGCTGTTTTTTCTTTTCCGATTGTTTTTCTTACTACCGATGTGGTTGGTGAAGTCTACGGTAAGCGCATTGCCAAATATTTTGTCCTGACTGGTTTTATTAGTACAGCTATTTTTATTGCTTATTCTTTTCTTTCACTGGCTATGCCTTGGTCAGCTGATGGCGAATGGGTCAGAGAAGGCTACAATCAAGTTTTTGGTATTTCCATACGTATTGCTATTGCCTCACTAGTTGCTTTCTTAATTGCTCAATATCAAGATGTTTTTTCTTTTTTCTTTTTTCGAGAAAAACTAAAAATAAAATTCTTCTGGCTTAGATCACTACTGTCCAACCTTTGGTCACAACTACTTGATTCAACTATATTTATGTTTATAGCTTTCTACGGAATTTACTCAAATTCTACTATGCTCAGTATTATCATTTCTTGGTGGCTATATAAAGTAGTCATGGGGCTTCTTTATACACCTTTATCTTATATAGGCATTTATCTACTACGCGGTAAAAATAAAGAGCAAATAACGACTGAAGTTAAAAACTAAATTTTATATTTTAAAAATCATCCAAACCTTACTCAAAGGCTGGATGATTTTATATTTGAATATTTATTTACTTTCTATTTTTAAAACTTTTTATCAAAAATAATATTGCCAATAATATTAATAGCCCAACAACAGCATAGACAATTATATTAGTAGAAAATTTTGAATTTGCTTTTAAGTTACTAATTTTTTCAAAACTATTATTTAAAATATCTATTTTTTTATTGGTATTTTTTTGCTCGTTAATTTCTAATGTGCTGGTTTCTAAATAATTTTCACTCGTCCTTTCATTGACTAATCCTTCGGCTACTACTGCCTCATTTTCCTGTCCAGAAATAGGATTGTATACATCAGCTGGTAATTCATCATCTAAATAACTAAAATCAAATTGCTGGTCAGACTGAATAAAAACCCCACTACTATCAAACTTTTGTCCAAGGGAATTGGTATATTCCCCATTTGGTAAATGACAATGCTTTTCATCTACTAACAGTCCAGAAACCTCACACTCTGATACACAAACATGACAATTATTTTCATCAAAATCAGAACCAGGATGGGCAAAAGCTGGTAGAGCCAGAAATAAGACTAAATAAATTAAATATTTCATAATTTTAATTTAGTATCCAAATACTATAATTTAAAAGTGTGGCGAAGCTTACCCAGAAAAAATAAGGCACCAAAAGCCAAGCAGCCTTTTTGTCAATTTCATAAAAACAGTAAATCAAGGCCGCTATCATAAGCCATAAGATAAAAATATCAAAAAAAGCCAGCTGAATATTTTTGGCACCAAAAAATATTATTGACCAAAGAGTGTTAAGAGCTAAATGCATAATAAAAAGCCAAAAAGCAAAACGGACATTTTTCTTTTTAAGATCTTTTCTCCAAATCAAAAATAAAGAAACTCCCATTAGTATATAAAGCCCTGTCCAAACTGGACCAAAGAGCCAATTGGGAGGATTAAAACTAGGTTTAAGTAAATTTGCATACCACCCACTTATAGCTGGCGTAGTAAACACAGAGCCAATAGTCCCCGCTCCCAAACAAAGCAACATGGAAATAATTAATTTTTTCATATTTATTTTTATACTTATATTTTACCTTATTTTGAATAAAAAATAAATGTTCTCAACTTAGACTAATTATATCACAAACACAGATGTTTTCTATCAAAATTTGCCGCTAGAGCGACATTGGTTTATAATAAAATATATGTTCCTCGCCCGACACAAAACCACCCCGCACCCTACAACTCTAGCACGGAGGCAAAGTCGTCAAACACTCAAACTTTGTACTCAAAGCCTCTAGGCCACTAGGTTTATTCGATTTCTCATCTCCGCAGAAATCGAGATTCCCCAGCCCCCTCACCCCCGGTAACCCAGTATCATACCCACCTGGTGAATACCTCATGAAGCTGATTGATCATCCAGGAGATCCCGAACTATTTTCGGGAAAACTACTGGTCTTGGTAGAAGAGCTGCCGAAAATAATCGGCATTTCCTGCTCGTATGCCATATTTATGGCCAATCAGACCTCACCCTATCTAGAATTGTGTGTGGAGCTTGCTCCCTTTAAATTGTCAGTGGTCACGGCTGACACTAGAAGCCAGGAGACATTTCCGGCCAACATTGAGCCCCCAGAGGCTCCAGAAGTTGCCACTGCTGGCTAAACCCCAAAGGGTGAGCCCCTGTCCACAAGACAGGGGCTTTCCATATTTTTTAAAATACGCTATACTAAAAAAAATCGCTTATGAATATACGATTGCGTAAAAAACCATTCCGCCCAGCCCCAGTTATATGGCTTTTATTTTTTAAAAAATTAATTCGCCGTAGCATCAATTAATATTCCCCCTTTGGGAATATTTTTTTGTGCTCAAAACTTGTCCTTTACATCAGGAGGAAACCCAAATGAGGTCATCGGAACAACTAGCCGCCGTGCTCAAACCGGCCGAAGATTTGGTTTTTGACCAAGCTTTTTCCGTCGAGGTAATTGACGAGAAAACTGGCTTGGTAGAAGCCACCATCACCATGGCCGCTGGCACCTACCTAGTCTACGACAACTTTGACCTAGCTCAAGCTGGAGTCATTAGACGTTTTGTCGAAGACCCCAACCCGAGCTACAACCATCTACTTCGGCTACCGGAAAGGAGCCTACCATGATTATTACTGTCAATCTGTTATTCCCTCTTTTTCTCAGAGATCTGCACCAAGCATTCGGTATTCCGCTTCACCTGCTCCCCGGCAAACAACGCTTCTTCAGAAGCCCACATCCTCGCTTCCCCAACACGCAATGCTATATTTGGGCAGACGGTGCCCGCTATGGACTAGAAGCTGGGCTGTCTGAAGCTTACCTGGTCACTCTCTGGGAGAATGGTCTGGAAGTTGATTGGACAGACTTTGGAGCTCCTTCTGAAAAAAGCTCGGCTCAAGCGGCCTGAGCAAATGAGAGAACGAGCGGTCAGCTCGTCGCCCCAAGCCCCTGACGCTACTCGTAGCGTCAGGGGTTAAAACTTTTTAACAAAACAAAATCCAGCCCCGAGCGTAGTCGAGGGGCTGGATTAGATAAAAAATAAATATAAAATTATTTCTTCTTCTGGCTATTTCTTCTTTTTAGTTTCTTTCTACGTCTTCTTTTGACTGAAAGTCTTTTATTTTTTAATTTTGTTCCCATGAATTTTTATTAATATAATAGAGAAAATATAGCAAATACTTGTGCTAATGTCAATCTCATATTTTAATTATTTAATGGTCGTCCTGCTGGGACTTGAACCCAGGACCCCCACTTTATAAGAGTGGTGCTCTAACCAGCTGAGCTACAGGACGTAGTATTTACCCGCCCTAGGCGGAAAACATAAATATTATAAACTACTTATAATATTTTGTGAAGCCAAGCGAAGCTAAACAAAATACCAATAAAATATTAAGCACCGTTTATTATTTGTAATTTTTGAGATATGTTATTTATAATCTGCTCGGTGCTGGCTTCTATATCCTTATTTATAGTCACTTTAGCTAAATGACGACTACCGCTAGCTCCCATATCTTTTATTAAATCTAAAGCATTAATATTAGAGATACTATAAACCCAGACTTCTGTAGAATAAATTTCCAATTGATAAAAAATAATAGCTACTTGAGCACCCGGAGTAGCCAGTATAAGATCTCGCATCATATCAGCAAAATCTTTTGGCAAATTATTCAACTCATCATAATTAATAAATGAGCTAATAACACTGCCTTGTTTTTTCAATCTAGATAATACCTTACCCCAGCTTTTCAAAGTACCAATGTCCTTGGTCCTATAGAGCCCTTCAATTATTTTCTCACGCTGTGCCCCTTTGATGAGTAACTGTGAAGCTAAATTTAAACTATCAGGCGTTACTTTTGGAGATTGAAAACTATTAGTAGCCAGTATCATGCCTGCCAAAAGACAAGTAGCTATCTCTTGATTAATATTAGCTTGCAAAATTTGATGTGACACTTCCGCTATAGAAGTAACACTTGGCTCTATTATATTAAGTTGTCCATAATTTTCATTTAGCACTGAAGTATCAATATTTAAAATTGGCTTACTATGAAAAAAATGTCTATTTTCAAAAAATATGCTACCCAAAGATTCTAGGCTATCAGCACCCAAAACAATAATCAAATCGTATTTATATTCTCCCCTGTCTGTTTTAACATCTTGAGAATTAAAAACACCATTATCTGGCACTATATCAATGAGTAATTGGTCACCGGAAATATCATAGCTAAACTGTTTGACTTTGGTTTGGGAAATATCCAATATAATTTTGAACTTATTTAAATTTCCCAAAGTCTTCAAAATATCTATATCCTTTGGTAAAAAATTGTACTCCAAAATATCACCAGCAAAACATAAATCTACCTTCTTTTTTTGCCCAGATAAAAAAATCTGCCAGGCCATAGCTGAACCCAGCACATCTAAATTAGGACTACTAGGTCCAGTGATGAGTACATTAGTGGCCAAATCCAAAATTTTATTCAATTCTTTAATTGGTAAATCCATTATTTTTATATTTTGACTATTTAATCTACACTAAATAGCCATTGCTTGTCAAGGCATCTAGCCCCAAATAGTTGACTTTTTTGACAATTTTTAGTAAAGTAAGCACGAAATATAAAAAATTATTAGCCAGAATGCTATATTTATATACATTTGGCTACACCACTCGCTAGACATTTGAATATCTAAGGGCAATTAAATCTTAATTTCTAATAGCATGAATGTAAGCACTCTAGCTCGACAACTTAAAGTGACTGTTAATGAATTACTAGAAAAGCTCCCTGAGCTAGGATTTGATATTGGGGCTAGAGCCATCAAAGTTGATGATAAATTGGTCCCAAAAATAACCGCCGCCTGGAAAAAATCTGCCAAAAAAGAAAGTTTCCAAAAAGAATTATCAAAAATAGAAGAACGCGGTAAAGAAGATATAAATAAAAAAGATCTCAAAGTAACTAAAGAAGTATCTATTGCTGACACTATAGTAGTTAAGGATTTTGCTGAAGCCATGAGACTGCCAGTCGCCAAACTAATGGGCGAATTAATGAAAAATGGTATTATGGTTTCTCTTAATGAGAGAATAGATTTTGATACCGCTACTATTATTGCTGAAGATTTGGGATTTAAGGTAATTAAATCTGATAAAGAGATTCTAGAAGAACAAAGCAAGCGAGCTAAATTGGCTAAGCTTCTATCCGAAAGAACCACTATTGATATCAAAGCTCCAGTCGTAGTAGTAATGGGTCATGTTGACCACGGTAAAACAAAACTATTAGATGCTATTCGAGAAACAAATGTTGTGGATCAAGAAGCTGGCGGTATTACCCAGCACATTGGGGCTTATCAAGTTATCAAAAAAAATAGACCTATTACTTTCTTGGATACTCCTGGTCACGAGGCTTTCAAAGCCATGCGCAGTCGTGGTGGACAAATTGCTGATGTAGCTGTGCTAGTAGTAGCAGCTGATGACGGCTTGCAACCGCAAACATTAGAAAGTATTTCTGTTATTCAAAAAGAAAAATTACCTTTTGTAGTAGCTATAAACAAAATTGATAAAGAAGAGGCTGATGTTGATAGAGTCAAACAAGAATTATCCGAAATAAACCTCATACCAGAAGATTGGGGTGGTAAAACTATTTGTCAGCCTATCTCTGCCAAATTCAAAACAAACATTCCCGAACTATTAGACACTATACTACTAATAGCTGATATGGAAGAATTAAAATCTGACGCTTCGGGAGCAGCAGTCGGCACAATTATTGAATCACATATAGACAAAAGTGCTGGCCCAGTGGCCACTGTCTTGGTTCAAGCTGGTGCCCTAAAAATGGGTGATATGTTTTGTGTGGGTAATGTGGCTGGCAAAATAAAAATCATGGAAAATTGGCTTGGTGTTGCTATTCAAAGCGCTGGTCCTGCTATGCCTGTTAAAATATTAGGTCTGAAAGAATTACCAAATGTCGGAGAAATACTAGAGGTTATTACTGATAAAAAAGAATTTAAAATTCGTCTCAAACAAATGAGCTCTCAGAGTAAAGCCATGCGTACATCTTCTAGCTTTAATAAAAATGGCAATAATGGTGATGAAGACAAGGCCGGTATTATCAATCTAAATCTAATTATCAAATCTGATGTTTTAGGTTCAGCTGAGGCGATTGAAGAATCATTATCAAAAATAAAAGTAGCCGACACTTGCATTAAAATACTCAAAAAAGGCTTGGGTCAAATTACTGAAGATGACATCTCCAACGCTGAAGCTACTAGTGCTATTATTATCGGGTTTCATATCAAAGAAAATAAAAATATCAACTCCCTAGCTAGTGAAAAACATGTTACTGTCCTCTATTTTGATATTATCTATAAATTGCTGGAAGAAGTAGAAAAGATTTTGACTAGCATCAAAGGCAAAAAAATGATTCACAAGTTTTTGGGTAAACTGGAAGTATTAGCCATATTTAAATCTACCAAAAAATCTATGATTATTGGTGGTAAAGTGACTGAAGGAAAAATTACTAAAGCTAGTAAAATAAAAGTTTTAAAAAATGACCAAGTAGAAACTATTGGTGAATTATTGAGTTTGCAAGCAGCCAAGGAAAATGTCACGGAAGTAGTCAAAGGTAATGAGACTGGTTTAGAATATCAAGGCGAACCAATAATAGAAGTGGGAGATACCTTAGAATTTTTTGAAGAAATATATGAATAGACCAGATACCAATCACTTAGCTTCACCTGGGATACCACGAGGTAGGCGCAGTCAGCAAGTAGCCGAACTCTTGCGCACTGAAATAAATAAAATAATTATTAGAGATTTTGAACCGCCCATCGGCATGCTGATTAGCGTCTCGGAAGTGACCATTTCAGATGATCTTAAAAATGCCACTGCTTACGTCAGTATCATTCCTCAAAATAAAATTGGTAGCGGTCTAGAAGCTATCAAAAAATTCTCTGGCCATACTCAAAAAATATTGGCCAAACATCTAAGTATGCATGCCACTCCTAGGATTAGCTGGCAACTAGATGAAAGAGACCTTAAATATAGTGCTATAGATGACGCCCTAAAACAATAAAAGCCCTCCCTAGGAGGGTCTTTTTATTTTACCAGTCACAGTCCAAAACCATTGGATTGACTAAAATATCTTTTTGGGATATATTATCTGGCTATGGAAAATCACAAAACCATCAGTGAAAATATTAAACAGGAGTTAGACAAAGCCAAAAATATTTTGCTAATTTCTCATCAAAAACCCGATGGTGATACTCTGGGGTCAAACTTGGCTTTGCTTTCTTATCTTAAAGAAAAGAATAAAAATGTAAGCAGTTTTTGTTTACACCCTATACCAAACACCTTTAAATTTTTACCAAATATATACCTCGTCACAGACGAACATAAACTATTTAGCTATAGCTATGACTTAGTTATTACTTTGGATTGTGCTAATTTAGAATATGCTGGCGTAGACAAACTTGTTACTGCTCTACCAGCTACTTATAAACTAATTAATATAGACCACCATATCACTAACCCCAATTTTGGTGATATTAATCTAGTCATACCAGAAGCATCATCAACTGCCGAAGTATTATATAGGTTATTTAGAGATTGGCAGATTAATTGGAATAGCGATATAGCTACTAGCCTTAGTTGCGGTATGATTACCGATACAGATGGTTTCAAAAATGGGGCTACTAGCTACCAGTGCCTTTATGCTGCCTCCGAGATGATTAGACAAGGCGCCAAGCCACATAATATTATAAAGCATGCTCTCAACAATACCAACATTGATAATTTGCGTATTTGGGGCCGAGCTTTAGAAAGATTGAGAAAATCCAATACCCATGATATTGTCTATACTTGGATTGATCAAAATGATTTTAAACAGTGTCAAGTAAATGAAAGCTCGACTGAAGGGATCATAAACTTTTTGCATGTCTTAAAAAATGCTAAGATAATAATGGTCCTAACTGAGATGAAAAATGACACTATCAAAGTCTCACTGCGCACTACTACTGATATAGACCTGACCAAACTAGCCGGTATTTTTGGTGGGGGCGGACACAAAAAAGCCGCTGGCTTCTCCTTGCCAGGTAGACTAGTTTATGATAATAATAAATTAAGAATAGAATAATAATTCTTCATAATATAACAACTATATGCTTATACCAACCGTCATAGAAAAAGTCCCTGGTGGAGAAAGAGCTTACGATATTTATTCTCGTTTGCTCAAAGATAGAATTTTATTTTTAGGTGACCCCATAGATGATAGAATCGCCAATTTAGTAATTGCCCAACTGCTTTTTCTAGACGCCCAAGACAATAAAAAACCAATTAAGCTATATATCAACTGTCCAGGTGGCTCAGTCACTGATGGTCTAGCTATTTATGACACTATGCAATACATCAAGAGTCCTGTTTCTACTATCTGTGTTGGTCTGTCAGCTTCTATGGCTGCTGTACTTTTAGCTGGTGGAGCAGCTGGACAAAGATTTGCTTTACCAAATTCTGAAATCCTGATTCATCAAGTAATGGGCGGAGCCAGTGGTCAAGCATCAGATATCAAAATTAAAGCTGAACAAATTTTAAAGCTAAAAGATAGACTAAATAAAATCCTACAAAAACATACTGGGCAAAAATTAAATAAAATTGAAAAAGATACTGATAGAGACTATTATATGACTGCTTTAGAAGCGCAAGAGTATGGATTAATAGACAAAATAATAAAATAAAGTATTTTTTCATACTTAGCAATGATAAAAATAAAAAAATTTATAAAATTATTTCAACTACTTAAATAAAAATCCAAAAAAATACTTTTCAATATTTAAAAAATGTGATAATATATTTTTCAAGGTGAGTATTGGGGTTCTTCAACCCTACTAAAACCACTTGCCACTGGACCATCAGCGTAGAACATCGATTGGTAGTTGAAAGACTCTAAAAGATGTCCTGCATCAAGCTGATGGTCTTTGATTTTGGCAAGATATAGCTGGTCTTGATTTTTATTAAGGTTTATGTTATTATCAGCAATGAGGATTATATAAAATACTATAAAATAAGGAAAAAATAGTAAAAATCCTCATGAAATTTAATAAAATTAATTTACTGTTTTGAACTTTATTGAAGTTTTATTGTAGAAAATCTATTTCTATTTCAAAATATTTCAAGGCCCCTAAGCCAAATGACTATCAAAAAAAATAATCTATATTTAGAAAACAAACTATCAGATTAGATAGCTTTTTTGCTTAGGTGCTATTCTCTAAAAAGAAAAAACAGTAAACTGGAAAGTTTATAAATAATGAATCCGTTTCAATTAATTATTGCCCTAATCATTGGTGCAGTTCTTGGTTTTATTATAAAAAAATTGTTTACCAGTCAAAGAGTAAACTCAGCTGAAAGAAAAGCTGAAACAATCTTGGCCAAGGCTAATCAAAAATCTAGCGATACTCTTTTGGAAGCAAAAGACAAAGCTATTAAGATTATTGAAGAAGCTAAAGTAGAAGAAAAAGAACGCCGCCAAAGTTTACAAGACTTGGAAAACAGATTGACCAAGAGAGAAAGTCTTTTTGACCAAAAATTAATGGAGCTAGAAGAAGATAAACAAAAAATATCTAACTCCAAAAAACAATTAGAAAAAAACAAAGCTGAGATAAATGACATTCGTAAACAGCAACTAGAAAAATTAGAAAAAGTTGCCAACCTTAGTCAAGAGGAAGCTAAAGAGGTCTTAATGAAAAATACCGAAGCTCGCATCAAAGATGAGTTGCTTCATCGTATGCGTAAATTAGAAGAGCAAGGTACAGAAGAATTAGAAGCCAAAGCTAGAGATATGCTAAGTGGCGTAATAGAAAGATGTGCTGCTCCTCATACTGTCGAGACCACTACTACCTCTGTCTCCCTACCAAATGAAGAAATGAAAGGTAGAATCATTGGTCGTGAAGGAAGAAACATCAAAGCCATAGAACAAGCTACTGGTGTAGAAATTATCATTGATGATACACCAGAGACTATCTTGATTTCCGCTTTCAACCCTGTACGCCGTCAGCTAGCTAAACGCACTTTAGAAAAACTAATGGTAGATGGTCGTATCCATCCAGGTAGAATAGAAGAAACAGTCGCTGCCGCTAAAAAAGAATTGGCTTTAGATATCAAAAAAGCTGGTGAAGAAGCTGCTTATAAAGCTGGTATAGTCGGCTTAGATAACAAATTATTACAAATTTTGGGTCGTCTAAAATATAGAACTAGCTATGGTCAAAACCAATTACAGCACGCTCTGGAAGTATCTCATTTAGCTGGTCTTTTAGCCTCTGAGTTAAAAGCCGATGTCGGCGTTTGTAAAAAAGGTGGTCTACTTCATGATATTGGTAAAGCCTTAGATCATGAGATTAAGGGATCTCATCCAGAAATTGGCTATGACTTAATGAAAAAATTTGGTCTGCCAGAAGAAGTAGCTTATATGTCTACCGCCCATCATGAAAATCATCCTACTACATTAGAAGGTGTGATAGTAAAAATAGCTGACGCTATATCCGGTTCACGTCCTGGTGCTCGTCGTGATTCTTTTGAAGAATATATTCAACGTTTGACTGAGTTAGAAGATACTGCCAAATCATTTGAGGGTGTAGAAAAAGCCTATGCTATTCAAGCTGGTAGAGAAATCAGAGTCTTTGTTTCTCCAGATAAAATAGACGACTACGCTAGTGAAAAATTAGCTAGAGATATAGCCAATAAAATAGAAACTGATCTCAAATATCCAGGTGAAATTAGAGTAACAATTATTAGAGAAAAGAGAATAACTGAATATGCCAGGTAAAACTAAAATATTATTTTTTGGAGACATCTCTGGCACTTTAGGTAGACAAGGTGTCAAAACTATGGCTCCTGTTTGGAAAAAGAAATATCAGGTAGATATTATTATTGCTAATGTCGAAAATCTGGCCCACAATAAAGGTGTGACTTTAAAAACTATGGCTGAAATGGCCGAAGCTGGTGTAGAAATATTTACTGGTGGTAATCATATTTGGAAAAAATATGAAATAGATAAATTGGCTCAAGAAACCGATTACAAAATAGCCGCTCCAGCCAATGATAGTCGCTGCCCAGCTAAATACATGTTTCAAGTCACCGATGTCTGTGGCACAAAATTGGCTGTGATAAATCTCAATGGTCAGACTTTTATGGACAATGAGACTACCTTGAGTAATCCTTTTATCAAAATAGACAAACTGCTCAGTCAGATTCCCAAAAATACTAATATTATAGTGGACATGCATGCTGAAGCTACTAGCGATAAAAGAGCTTTAGGACTTTATTTAGACGGTCGAGTAGCAGTAGTAGTTGGCACTCACACTCATATTCCTACGGCTGATGCTCAAATTTTGGCTAATGGTACTGGCTATATCACAGATATTGGTATGGTTGGAGCATACCCATCAGTTCTAGGTATTAAACAAGAAATAATTATAGAAAAATTTTTGAGTGAGACCAGTATTAGACATGATTTGCCAACATCTGGTCAAATTGAAATAAATGCAGTATTATTAGAAATAGATAATGCTAATCATAAAACTACTGATATCAAACTACTAAGAGAAATAATTTCTGCCCCAAACAAAATAGACTAAGACAAAAAATTAATCAATAAATATATGAACAAAGCTCAGCTCATAGAAACAATTGCCATCAAAGCTGGCATTAGCAAAAAAGAGACTGGGGACGTACTCCAAGCTTTTGAAAACTTGGTTATTGAAAGATTAAAAAGTGGTAAGGAAGTAACTTTAACTGGTTTTGGTACTTTCTCAGCTAGAGAAAGACATGCTCGCATGGGTGTTAATCCTAGGGACCCAAAAGAAAGAATAGAAATACCTAGGGTAATAGTACCAAAATTTAAAGCTGGAAAAACTTTAAAAGACTCTCTAAAAAAATAAGCCCCCATGGAACTAAAATTAAACGACATCAGAAAAGATCCACGGATCAACTCTTTTATAGATCAAACGGATAGTTACCTCCGTGCTTTGTCTTATACAGACCACGGTCGCCGTCATTTGGATATTGTCAGTGACCGCTCAAAAATGCTAGCCGCTAAAATTGGTCTAAATACCAAAGACCAAGAAATAGCTGCCATCTCTGGTTGGTGCCATGATATGGGAAATTTTTTAGGTCGCACTCAACACCATTATTGGGGTGCTATGCTTTTTTCACAATGCTATATCAATCAAGCTAATCCTGACCAAGTATCTAGAATACTACAGGCTATAGTCTCACACGACAAAGATGATTTGAAGATAGTAGATAAAGTAACAGCTTGCCTGATAATAGCCGACAAATCTGATGTACACCGCAGTAGAGTTTTAAATAAAAATCTAGTGGATATAAAAAATGATATTCATGATAGAGTAAATTATGCCGTCACCAAAAATCATCTGGGTATTGATAAACAAAAAAAGACTATTACCTTGTCTTTGACTCTTGATACCAAATTTACTAGCATCTTAGATTATTTTTCTATTTTTGTAGAACGTATGAGTTATTGTCAAAAAGCCGCCAGCTATTTAAAATATGAATTTCACCTAAATATAAATAATACCAAGCTCGCTTAATCATTATATAAAACTAAAACATTCTTGGGTCCAGTCGCACTGGACTTTTTTGTATCCCAATCAAAAATAGAGTCCATCATATTTTGAGAGCTATAAACAAAATCCTCCCCTCTCCTAGTGCCTGGATCATTAGTAATAAAATTATTATCAACATAACCCTTGATAACTAACATATGATAATCAGGCCCGTCACCGCTAAAAAATGGATTAGCCAATTTGTGACCATCAGCTGGCACTATTATCGGTCGACCTTCATTTAAAAAATCTTTCAATTGTGAAACAGTCACATTTTCTACCACTTCTACTCTATAATCATAAAAAAGTCTGATGTACTCTGCCAATTTAGCTATTGGTAAATTATGGTGCCCACCCCAATTTTCTTCCTGCCAAGAGACCATAGATGATAATATAGTTTCTACTGCTTCTTGACTAGGCATTTTTTTGGCTTGATAATAATAATCAACCATCAACAGACTAGCTTCTTCACAAGCATCTTGATAAGGCTGATCCCAATTTCCTGTTGGTGCTTGTGAAGTAAAAGGCAAGGCTAGATTAATAGCCTGAGGCTCTCCAGGAGTTTCTAATGGCTTGATAATCTCTACCGGCTCTTCTATAACTTGCTTAATTTCCTCCCTTGGTTTTTCAGCTACTACTATCTCCTCTTCCAAAATTAGATCTTCATTGGTATTTTGACTAACAAAGTCTTGATGCTCTTTAGCTGGTGGCAAATCTACTTTTATCAGTTCTGGTTTTTGATTTTTGTAAATCCAGAAACCAAACAAAACAACAATTATTATAATTACTGAAATATATTTCCCCAATTCACTAGAAATTATTTTTTTTATTTTACTGCTCATATAATAGAATGCCTATCTAATATTTATAATTTTATTAACATCAATTAATATTAATTTTTTAAAAGAGATTAATAATATTATATTAACATAGATACAAATATCTACCTAGACCCTTCATTGACAAATAATTAAATTATTATTATAATGCCCAATTATCCCTTCGCTGTTCACTCACTTGTTCATAGGCTCAAACCAAGGAAACCAAACATGCAGTTTTGGCTTTTGGCTCCAGTGGGAGCCATCAACATGCTAGCCTGGTACTTAATCATCAGGCATGATGGCAAAATCACCCGTTCCAACGAAGTCCCTTTTGCTGTGATTGGTGGAGTTCTGAGTGCCAGCGCTATAGTGTTCTTTCTCATTGCCCTAGTCAAATTGGGCCTCAACTCTTGGGAGCGTAGTTCCTCTATTGATAACTACGCTTATGCCAGCGCTATGGCAGGAGTAGTCTCTACCGCTTTACTAGCTAGACCATTTGTCTATGAGTTTCGGCATCGCCGTGACTCTATTGCCCCTGCTAATATATTGAAGTTTCAGTTCAAAAAGACTAGCCCCCAAGCATCACAAGATCCCCCAGACGACTCTCCCACAGCAGCTTAGCTGCTTAGAGCTCACCGGCTTAACGAAAGGTATTCGCCATGGATCGCTTCCTGCTCTTTTGGCTCGGCATCGAGTTACTGGTCGACTACGACCGAGTCAACTTCGGCGCCGGCATCACCATGGATGGTATCTCCCTCGATGGAGGTGAAACCTGGTACTTGTGCTACCAGGGGGACATCTACCCTGAGGAAGACTTCATCCTCGGACTGCACGTCTACAACAGCCTGGGCGGTTGTAGCGCCGCGGGACTCGCCTGAGTCCCGCGGCATTTTTTTTGATCAAAAAGAAGAAGGACCGGCGTGTGCCAGTCCCCTACCTGCATGTCCAAAAGGCTAGAAGCCTTCTGGAAAAGTGGTCGTTACTCCTGTCACAGACAATTGATTGGCTGCTTCATTCATGAAGGTCAGCATAGTGGTAAGCAATGTTACCGCTAAATCAAAGAGTCCGGGAGTAAACATCTTGAACAGTATCAACATAAATATGAGATTGAAAAATCCGTAGAGAGCACGAAACATATGGTTGTTGATTAGACTGCAAGGCCTAAGGAGAATAATTCTGAGAACGATCGACTATTCGTCCATAGACACAAGCAGTGTCCAAGTTATTCTCTTCAGGACACTAGATAAGATAGCTCCCACCTAGAGTCCTGAAGAGAATTTTATTTAAAGAACTGCTTACACTTACCTTGTATCACAAAAAACAAAAAAAGTCAACCCAGCTACCCTAGGAGGACTAAATCAATACTACCTAAACTAATCAAATATTTTGGCTCTATATTGCAAGGCTTCCAAGATATGTTCATCTTCTATATTTTCTTTCAGCTCCAAATCAGCAATAGTCCTAGCTACTTTTAAAATCTTAAAATAAGCTCTAGCGGAAAGACCCAAATTTTTACTAGCCTGAGTTAATATTAAACGACTAGAATCTCTTAGCTGACATATTTTGTTTATCAACTTATTATCTATATCCGAATTTAATCTAAAATCATAAGTTTCAAACCTTTGTTGTTGAATCTGTCGAGCTTTTTTTACTCGCTGGCAAATATTAGCTGATGATTCTATATCAAAATTATTAGCTATCAAATCCTGACTATCCACCTTATCTAGTAAAAGATGCAAATCTATCCTGTCTAGGACTGGCCCTGATAATCTTTTCTGATATCTTTTAATATCTATAGAACTACACTGACAAATTTTATCTTTATCAGTCAAAAATCCACAAGGGCAAGGATTGGCTGTAGCTAGTAGTATAAAATTAGCTGGAAAATTCAAACTGCTTTTTATTCTAGAGACAGTTATTAGCTTATCTTCCAAAGGCTGACGCAAGGCTTCTAATACTGGACGAGGAAATTCTAGTATCTCATCCAAAAACAAAACATTATTATGAGCCAAAGATATTTCTCCTGGTCGCGACCATGAACCGCCACCAATGATAGCTGATACCGAAGCCGAATGATGAGGGCTTCTCATAATACGGCTAGTGATAAGTGGTCTATCTTCAGATAAAAGACCAGCTAAACTATAAATCTTACTAGTCTCCAAAGCTTCTAAAGGACTTGGTTCAGGTAAAATAGACAAAAATGCTTTAGCTAAAAGTGTCTTCCCGGCTCCTGGTGGTCCCACCATCAAGACATTGTGTCCACCTGAGGCAGCTATTTCTAAAACCCGCTTAGCTTGAATTTGTCCTTTAATGTCAGACATATCAATAGCGCTCTTAGCTGGACTAGCTACAAAATTGCCAACTGGAATGGGTCTAATTTGTTTTTTATTTTCCAAATGTTCTACTAGCTCTTTTAAATTTTTTACTGGTAAGACTGCGATGCCTTCTACTACACTAGCTTCTTTGGCATTAGCTTTTGGCAAAAATACTTCTGCAAAACCAAGTTTTTTTAAAGAGGCCACCATGACTAAAACACCTGGGATTGCTTTTAAATCACCATTTAAAGATAGTTCACCAATAAAAGCTGCACGATTATTTATCTCTGGCAAAAATTTACTAGCAATTAATATAGCCACCGCAATTGGCAAATCATAGGCCCCGCCCTCTTTTTTGATTTGAGCTGGTGCTAAATTAATAACCACTTTTTGTCGAGGAAATCTAAAACCACTATTTTCAATGGCTGCCCAAACTCTTTCCTTGGCTTCTGAAACAGCGGTATCTGGTAGACCGACTATAATAATTTTGGGTAGATGCCTACTGAGATTAGCTTCTAATTCTACTAAAACACCACTTAAGCCATAAGGCGCAATGCTATAAACTTTTTTCATAATCTAAACTAAAAAATCACTTTTTCTTCCCGAGAAAAGCGACTTTAAATATATGTATTAATTTTAGCCCCCGCAAAAATCTATACAAAAACTAAGTGTGCCTGCTCCAAAAAGGAGCCACTTCAAAACCGCTTTTCTCGGTTGGCTATATCTTAGAAAATTAAAAAAAATATGTCAAGTGATTTTTGATTTTTTAAAAAACCAAGAAAACCATAAGACCCAAACTACGCCTAAAGATATATATATGTCTGATAAATTTAAAACTGTAAAATATGGCACACTTATAAAATCAATCACCCCACCATACTTTATCCTATCCATAAAATTACTAATTGCTCCGATGATTATTAGCCCCCAAGGCCAAATTAGTATACTGCTGTTGTCAAAATCTTTTTTCCAAAAGTAAAATAATAAGACTAAAATTAATACTACCAAAGGATAAAGGAACAAATAAATCACTGGTAATGAAAAAGCCACACCAGTATTAATATGCAAATCAAAAAAACCACCACCAAAATCTGGTAATGGATTTTTTAAAATATAGATCTTAGTAAATCTATCTAGAATAAAAAATGACAGGATAATAAAAAAATATTTTTTCATTTACAATGACTTTTCTTTACACTTCATGCAAGCAGTAGCTGAAGGAAAAGCATTTAAACGCTCTGGAGCAATAGGATTCTGACATTTTTCACAAATACCATAAGTCCCATCTTCTATTTTTTTTAAAGCTCTATTAACATTGTAAAGAGATACTTCTAATGTCTTTTCCATTGATAAATTTTTCTCAAACATCGCTACTTCAGCCGCATTTTCATCGTCTTTTTCACCTAAATCAATAAACTTAGCATCATAATCATTTTCCGCTATTTGATCAGCTGAACTATTCAATTCTTTTTTCAACTCTTCTCTTCTTTTTTCTAAAGCTACTTTTCTTTCTTCCACAAATTTTGCATTCATTTTCATAGATTTATTGATTAAAATCTTAGCTAAAATACCCCTATATATTAACAAAAAAAACCTAACAAATCAAGGTTTCTAAGACAAACTGAAAAGGCGCAATTCCGTGGCCCTCAACTGTTGTTTTGTGGCTGGATGGTGCGCCTTTGGCGCTTTAGCAAACTGATTTGCTTAACTTTTTTGTAAGTCGAATTGACAAATACTTTTTTGCAAAAGCGTTATTGTGATGCTCATCTTGACTCAGAGCTACTCATTTTACCGTGCTATGGAACTGATCTCCTTCACACGAAGGAACTGCGCACTACTAGTAATGCTCAATTCCTTCGTGTAAAAAGGATAGTCCTTTTTATGTTTTTGTTTTTGTTTTACTACTTGGAAATAGTCAAGGTATTTCCGATTTTTATAATAGAACAGTAAAATGAAAAGGTTTAGACACTATATTTTAATTTAATATCCAATCCTTTTGATTATTATTAAGGTGCTACTTATTAACATACTAAGTATATCATATAACAAGCCTTATGTCAATTCACAATATTAGCTAACTTTAGCTAAAAAAATAATATATTAGAATATAATTTGACAGAAAAGAAAAGAATAACTCAAATATATTAACAAATTATCCACAGGCTCTCAAATAAAGCTAAAAACAAATATTTAAGCCGCTTACAGTACCTGTAGTATAAGAAAGGGCTTTTAAACTGCTTATATTATTAGTCAATAAATAGTCCTTAATCACACCAGTTGGAATATCTGAAGAGTTTAAAGATACAAAATCCCCCACTGTAGCTTCTTGATCTAAACAATCAGATAAAAAATCCTTTAAATAATGCCTAGCCAGTGTTAATTCTTCGATTAAATCCTTTTTATTGGATAAATAGTGCTGGTCGCCAATATCAAAAATAAATAATTGATCCATTTGTAACACTTTTTGACCATTTATTTGATGTTCTATGACAGCTTGCTCATCTGAAGCCACTAATTCTGTATAAGCCGTGCCATCAGATAAGACTTTAGCTACTTCTTTTACTTTAAAAGTCTTCATGAAGTCTAAGATACTATCTTGCCAAGTCTTATCACTAGCCAAAATCCATCCGTCACTCTTTTGCCAAATCATACTATCACTTAAAATTCTGTTTTTTATCACTTCAGTCGACAAATTATAATAAGGCAAGGAATCAAAAAGTGTCCTGAGTAAATTGTTACTAATATTTTCCGCCATTTCATCTGACAAAATACTATTAAAAGCCAAAACTGAATCAAATTTTTCAGGTGTTAAAAAATATTTAATATCCCTAAGGTCTGAATTTCTTTTTTCTAACAAACTAAGCCTATTTTTTCCAGCTGGCAACTTCTGTAAATTTAATAAAACATCCTCACCTATAAAAATTGGTTCTACAATAGTTGCTAAGCTGTTTAAAAATTCTGGCGCTTGATTTTTTTGCCAATAAATACTAATTCCTTGCGAAAAATATTGTTGTGTCTCTTGATTAGCTGCTAAATCAAAAGCTAGCTCCCCTTTAGTGATGACTAAGATATTTTTTTCTGGACTAGAAGCTTTAAATTCAGAATTTTTCTTGGCAAAATTATCCAAAAATGATTTTGGTAGTCTAGAAAATTTTAATAAATAGCTATCCTGTGTGGTATCACCAATGGTCTGAAACCACAACACTTCCTGTAGATTCAAAAAGTCTCCTGCTAATAGTTTTTCTAGTTCTATTGTTTTAGTATCGACAATCTCTTGAGCAAAAAATGCTTGGCTGAGTTCTTTTTTGCTTGTAAAATGGTAATAAAAAGAAACATTAGCTGGTAAATAAGTCAGTAAATGCTGCTTTTGCTTAGTGGGCCAGAAAACAATGACAGACATTATTAAAACTACTAAAACAACTGTGCTAACAATAATCTTATTGTCTATTTTCTGCTCTTTTTTTTGTACTAGTTTTAGAAAATCCACAGAATAATTTTTTTACCCTGTTAAATACCAAAGCCGACTAGCTCGCTAGCGAGCTAGTCGGCTAAAAATTATTTCTTAAAAAATTTTGGTCGTCTAGGACGGTCTTGATCTCTTGGTTCTTCTTTAAAACCAAGAGGCTTTGGTAATAATTCCTTCATAGATAAACTAACTCTATTTTTTTCTTTATCTACTTCTACTACTTTTACTTTTACTACGTCTCCGACCTTTACTTTATCGGAAACTTTATTGACTCTTTCATGAGCAATTTGAGAAATATGAACCATGCCGTCTTTGCCTGGTAAAAGTTCTACAATAGCACCAATCTCTGTGCCTTTATTTCTATCCGTTACTATATTTAAAACTTTACCTTCATAAATTTCACCTGGCATTATTTCTTTGACTATATTTTCAATCCAAGTTTTGGCTTTTTTGGCTCCCTCACCATCGGTAGAGGTAATCATCACCAAACCATCTTGCTCAATATCAATACTAACCCCACAAGCGGCAATAATTTCATTGATTATTTTACCGCCAGAGCCAATCACGTCTCTTATTTTTTCTGGATCAATGTGCATAGTAGTAATACGAGGTGCGTATGGAGAAAGATCTGGGCGAACCTGCGCAATAGCTTTTTTCATAACATCTAAAATCTGCTCTCGAGCAACTTTGGCTTTGGTTAAAGCCTCTCCTACTACTTGGTAGCTAATACCACCCAATTTTATATCTAGTTGGATAGCAGTAATACCATCTCTAGTACCAGCTATTTTAAAATCCATATGTCCAGCGTGATCTTCAATGCCTTGGATATCAGTCAAAATTTGATAATTAGCTTTATTATTGTCATCTACTACCAAACCCATAGCAATACCAGCGACTGGTTTGGAAATAGGCACGCCCGCATCCATTAGTGATAGTGTTGACCCACAAATAGAGGCCTGAGATGATGAACCATTAGAACCCATCACTTCTGAAACTACTCGAATAGTATAAGGAAAATCTTCGTCTTTTGGTAAAACCGGCAATAAGGCTTTTTCAGCTAAAGCTCCATGACCAATTTCTCTACGTCCCGGACCACGGAGTGGTTTGACTTCTCCCACTGAATAACCAGGGAAATTATAATGGTGCATATACTTCTTGGTACCAGACTCTTCCATGGTATCTAAAGTCAATTCATCTCCTGGAGAGCCTAAAGTAACTACTGATAGCACTTGAGTTTCACCACGAGAAAATAAACCACTGCCATGAGTACGTGGTAATAGACCGACTTCGGCTTCTAAAGATCTTATCTCATCAAATTTTCTCTGATCAGGACGTTGTTTGTCTTGTAGTACCAATTTTTTGAAAGCTTTAACTAAGGCTTCATCAATCATAGCTATGCCCATAGCTCTCATATCTTTGGAAACTTCGTTATCTTCTTTGAGTACCTCATTTACTTTTTCAGTAATCTCTTCAATTGAGGCTTTCATTTTTGATTTGTCTGGGTGAAAACAATTGTTTAAATTATTTTTAGCCAAAACTTCTTCTACTTTGGTCCTAACTAAATCTATAGTGGCTTGTTTTTCTTGATTTACTTCGTTGTCTATTTTTTTAACACCAGCTTTTTTAATTATTTCTTCAACAAAATCAATAACCTTACTAATATGCTTGCCAGCAAACTTAATAGCCTCAAACATATCAGCTTCCAAGACTTCTTTGGCGCCAGCTTCAATCATAATAACTTCTTCTTTTGAACCTGATACAAAAAGATCTAAATCACTCTTAACTTTAGCCTCCACTGTGGGATTGATAACTAACTGACCTTCTACTCGGCCGATTTGTACACCAGCTAGTGGCCCAGCCCAAGGTATATGAGAAATTCCTATTGCAATGGAAGTAGCAATCATGCTAGGAAAAGTTGGATCATTGATACCATCATATGACAAAACAGTCACTACCACCTGCATATCATTTCTAGAACTTTCACTAAATAATGGTCTAATAGAGCGATCAATTAAACGTCCAGTCAATATGGCATCGTCTGTGGCCCGACCTTCTCGTTTGATAAATCTAGAACCTTTGATTTTACCAGCGGCATACATCTTTTCTTCATAATCAACCATCAGTGGGAAATAATCTACTCCCTCTCTGGCTTTGTCAGAACTGACTACTGTGGCCAAAACTACTGTTTCCCCATAAGTAACAGTACAAGCTCCATGAGCTTGCTTGGCTAGTTTGCCTATTTCTACTTTTAATTCACGACCAGCGACTTCTGTACTAAATTGTTTGATACTCATACCTTAACTCCTTTCAAAATTGTCGTCGAGCTGATATGGCAAATCCCAGATTATTAGCTAACTAGTAATCTAATACTTACCTACCAACCCTCGACTGTTAATTATTCTTATTTATTATAATATATCTTACTAATAAACCCCGAACCGGAGCTTCTAGTCGCCAAAGGCGGACAAGAGAGCAGATGATTCGGGGTTTTATAATTTTCTATTCCTCTATTTCTTCTTCCAACTCTTCTTCAGCAGCAATTTCTATTGGTTCTTCTAAATCCAATCTTTCTTTTTTGGAAATCTTTAATTTCAATATCTTGACTAACTTTAAAAATCTTTTTTCATCTTCTCTCTCTAAATAGCGTAGTAATTTGTGGCGCAGTGAAACCTTGGCCAACAGTCCACGTCTAGAAGAAAAGTCTTTCTTATGCTCACGAAGATGCTTGGTTAGTTCTTTGACCTCTTCGCTTAAGATGGCTATTTGCACTTCAGATGAACCGGTATCATTTTTGTGCGTTTTGAATTTTTCAATAATTCGTTGCTTCTTTTTTTTGTCTAACATATTTTGTCCTTTCTACCCCTAATCTGAGCCAAGCCTCAATTAGACTAATGTCAGGCTAAGCCAAGAATTGGGAAATTAATTATTTATCTGCTTAGCTTTGATTTAAAAAATTACCAAAGTTTAGCTAGAATGCGAAATTATACTAACATTTTATAGCCCAAAAGTCAACTATAGTATTTTAACATATATTAGCTATTGACAAAATTACATACAAATGTTAATATATTTTCCCTGTTCATTCACCGCATGGATTTTCCATGCATTTGTCAGATGACCGTTTGGAAGGAGCTTTTATGGTAATCAGCTGCTACAACTGCGACCATAGACTCAGCAACGTGCGGGCGGGCGAGACCGTCGAGTGTCGCAATTGTGGAGCCTGGAACACTGCTCCCAACGATCGCGGGAGAGACAACGCCTTCAACGACGGAATGTCCACGCCTTTCGATGGCGTCATCAAAAGCGCCAACAAGATCCTCGACAGGTTCGGCATCTAGGGCTCATGCCCCACTCCCATCGGGACCCAAGGAGTGTATAAATAAGGGTCCTAATTTTTTTATTTTTAATTTTGTGTCGTTTTATGTTAAAATAAAGACATGACTAATTATAAAAAATACTTAAAATCTAATAAGCTTAAAGTTTCCACTATTAAAAACTACCTTTGGCATGTGAAACAATTTTTAGAATGGCTAGAAAATGAAAAGCTGACTGAAAAAATAATAAAAAAATATTTTGATTATTTGCTCAAAAAATATAAACGGGTAAATACTATAAATTTAAGACTTAAAATAATAAATAACTACCTAAAATTTAATAATAAAAAATTTTATTTTACTCTTCTATCAGCTGAAGATGCTAACATCAAAATACTAAGCGTAGAAGAACTAAAACAATTTTTAAATAAGCCCTTAAAGCAAGCAAACTTAATGGGACTAAGAGATAAAGCTTTGCTAGAGCTCCTCTACTCCTCTGGTCTTAAAGTAGGCCAATTGGTCAAATTGCAAAAAAATCAAATAGACTACATAAGAACGGAATTACTACTAGAAAAAAATAAAACTCTAAAAATCCAGCCTAGTACTTGGTTTTATTTAAAGAAATATCTGGAAAAAAGAAATGATGATATAGATTATTTATTTATCAATTTTGACCGCTCAAATAAATCACTAGATAAATCCCTTAGCATCAGATCAGTAGAAAGAATAATAAATAAATATGCTAAAGGCATAAAACCACCAATAAATATCAACCCACAAATACTCAGAAACACTTTGGCTCACAAATTAAAAGCCCAAGGAGCTCAAAGTGAGCATATCAAATCAGCCCTACATTTTCAGACAAAAATTGGTGCTAAAAATTATCTTAAAAAAATCTAAAATTGACAAACAAATAAAAAAATCCTAATATTCTTTTGCCCTTCACCCTAACACTAATCCTCTGATCCAAGTGGGAGGAACAAAATGGCATGGGGATTTGGTTACCAAGAAGCAATCGAGAAACCGAAGGACGAAGGAGCTATCAAGAAGCGCAAGAAGCTCCGCAAGCAGGCGCTACGCAGCGCCAGCTTGACCCAGCAGCCTCTGCCCTGGCACTGGGACCATGGCGTCCTCTATGACGCCAATGGACAGGAGGTGGTCAGGTCCGTTGCCAACGCCAAGGGTTGCACAGGCAACCCTCAGCCCAAGCCGCGGGAATACACACCCAGCAAGCCGAAGACCGACCGCCCGTCGTGGTGGTGAGTCCTATGGACTGAGGCACCTCTACCGCCGCGCGCTGCTTGGCAGCGCGCGGCGGATTTCTTTTTTATTAATAAACAAAAATCCAGCCCTCTGAAGCTTTAGCGAAAGAGGGCTGGATGGATTAAATACTATTTTTTCAAATTAGCAATATAAAAATTTTCTAAATACTCATAAGCTTTATCAGGATGTGGCGTACCAGAGCCCATTGGTCTAGTAGCAAATAACTCAGTGCCATTGGCTTGACCGCAACCTTCCAATATAGCTGCCCCACCTGGATGCTTAGCTCCAGCGATGTATTCTGTCACATCATAGATTTTATCATTGATAAGCAACCAACAATCCTCGGCTTTATTATGTTTAGCAATTTCTTCTAAATCATATTCGTTTGGTTTGGCTTCATCCGACGTTTGATTATTGACCTCAGTCAAATTTCCATTAGATACTGCTTCATTTTTAACTTGAGTATCTGTTGAATTATCACCATTATTGCTAACAGGAGTCTTTAAACAAGCTGTTAATATTAATGGTAAAAATATAGCTAAAACAATATATTTCATAATATTTATGATAATTAATAATTAATAGACAAATTATAGCAAATTATTGATAAATTTCAAACCTAAAAATTTCCTAATTAGGAAATTTTATTTTTTTGTTTTTTTTAATTCTTTAATTTCTTCTTTAATTTCTTTGACTTCATCTAAAATTTTTTGAGCAGTTTTCAATGAATTTATATCAGCTTGATAATCTGCTTCATCTCTCAAATCATCTTTTATACCTTGCCTATTTTGAGACATCAAAAGTAAAATCATCAAAACAATAGCCTCGAGAGACACTATCATAGTAAGCATATCAATATCCCAAGACATCATTAACCACAGCGTAAACCAAATAACATGAAAAAATAAAAAAAACCAAGAGCCTACCCAAGAATTCATAGAATCTATTATTCTGATCCTTTTTAACTCTTGTAATTGATTACTTTGTAAATCTGCTATTTTAGCCCACTTTTTTCTAGCCATAATTTTATTTATAACTAGTTAATTATATCATACTTTTTCTTATAAATAAAAATAACCCTAGAGCTGGGTTATTTTAAAAAATTTATGGTATAAGTTCACTCCAAGTACAATTACCTATATTTTGATTACAGGTATAACGAGCTTTGCGAGCGGCTTGCTCATTTATAGCCGTTGACTCTATATGTGAATTACATTCTATGTCATCCCCACAACCTTCTGGCCAAGGAGTGATGATAAGACCTGGACTAGTAAATTTAAAACTAAAACCAGATTCTACAGTATGTCTCTCGGCAAAATATAATTCTACTATATTATTACTTCCAGAGGATAAAAATATATTGCCTGTTTTAGTAAAGGCCGCATGAGTGCCACTATTATTTACGACTACCAAACCATTTTTCATTATCCAAGAATCATCGTCAGAGGCGAGCTGATAAGCATAATTTCCGTCACTAGGAGCCGTGACCTTAGCTCGCCAATGCATACCAAAATGATAATCATGTAGATAACCCTCTTTATTTTCATAGATAGTCCCATCATATGGAAACCACATAGAAGTAGCAAATTCTAAATTAGCATCAATCTGCTCGTGAGTTTTATAGTCATCCCAATACCAGTCATGCTCCAAAGGATTAGGTGTTGGTCCAGGGTAAGGATCAACCTGCATATCTGGGTGAGTAACTGAATAATTAAAATATTCACTCCACCAACCAGTACCAGGCACAAATTGACACTGCGGGATAGGTGCACACTCGCCTGGAATATCAAAAAACTGGCTAGTAGCTGTAGTGCCTCCAGCTGATATATCTCTGAAAACATAATTATTATGTTCTTTGCGTAATTGCATTAGGGCTTCTCCTACTCCAGACTCAGCCGCATAAAATCCTTGTGTTGAATCCATAAAAGCATTGAGACTTTCCCTCATGTTCATAGATATCAAGTAAACAGATAAAACAATTGATAGCATACCAGCTGATACTACCATGGAAGCAATTAAAGCGGCGGCACCTTGTTGTGATTTATATTTTTTCATTATCTTATACTCAAAAAAGTACTAAATGATCTCTCTAAATATCCATGTATATCTCCGGGTGATCCGACTGTCAAAACAAAATCTATTTTTATACCTTTATTTATATTGCCATGGGCATCGGAAATAGAAGTAATATCTAAACCACTAACCACCACCCTGTCGGCATTTAAAGGCATCGGGATAGCTGTTGATTGGCTAGGAAAGCCACTACCAGTATCTTGCACCTGACGATAAATAAGGTCATCTCCCTCCAAATCTATGCTGAAACGTGTCTCTGGCATTTGATAAAAATGAAATTCTTCAGCCGCTGGAGAGACATCACTAATTAAATCCACATTATGGATACGATTACTCAAAAAGTTAATAATAAATCTAGCATTATGATGTATAGCATGAGAAGCCTGCAGTTGCTTACGGGCATTAAAAATAGATAAAGTCATAGAGCTAATCAGCATCAGCAACATGACGCTAATAAACAAATAAGTAACCGTCTCCATCAAAGTAAAACCCTCCGGCTGGAAGCGGAATTTAAAAAGCTTATTTTTTATTTTTTGTAAAATTATCATGGATATACAGAATAACTAATTGTTACTTCTTCTAAAATTGGTACCTCCCAAGAAGAACTAGTTTCCAAAAATAATTTATAACGCATATATCTCTGATTAAGATGAGCGTTGTAATTTATCAACTCTTGAGAAGCTACACTATAATAAGTAATACCTGTTCCATCTGGTCCTTTAAAACTCCAAGGGCCATTAGCATTATTGCTAGTGGCTATTTGAAATCTAATATCAGTATCTATAGGTTGAGAACCTGTAAAAGATAGCCAATTATAAGTTACCTCGTCGCTACCTGTATCAAAAGTCGATGACTCTAGTTCTCCATAATTAGCATAACCACAATCTAATACTTCGGTTGATATAATAAAAAATTCTCCAATATTACTAGAAGTGGCAGCATAGATAACAGAACAATTAGCTGACATTCCTAAAACATAACCAGCTAAATCAAAACCAGAAACTTTACTAGGACTAGCCGGTACGCTAATATCTACAACTGTTAATTCTTCATTCAAAAAATTAGTGCCAATCAGAGCATAAGGCCCAACAATAGCAAAAGAATGGATTGTCTCCCCTAACTCATAATCACCAATATAAACTGGGTCACTAGGATCTGATATTTCAAAAATAAAAAGCTCTGGGCCACCACCATTATTTTGAACACTAATATAAGCAGTATTACCTAAAACATAGACATCTGTGCCCTTCAAATTACTATCTAAATCATATTCACCAATTTGATCTAAATTAGCTGGATTACTTACATCAAATATTTGTAATTCCGCTTCTTCTTCTTCAGTAGCAATATAGACATAATTTTCTGATAAAAATAACTCCTTGGCAGTTGCTCCTACGCCTATTCTATTTAAATAGCTAGGCTGAGCTGGATTTATTAAGCTAAAAGAATATAAATAATTTCCTCTAGCCAAATACAACTCTGTATCATCTACTACCACATCAAAAGCATTGTCATTGTCAGGGCTAGTAATATTATAATTATTAACTATAGAGGGGATATTGGGGTTAGATACATCAATAGTCACTAACTCACTAGAATTACCATCAGTAGCTAAATAAACATAATCCCCTTTAGCTACTACTGAATTGACAGCTGAACCAATATCTAAAGAAGCTAGTTGTATTGGATTATAAATATCACTAACATCTAAGACATAAAATTCACTGCCTGATGAGTTATTTTCTGTTACTAAATAAGCTAAACCGTCTATTTCATAGACATCATTTTCATCAAAATTACCGGCCGTATCAAAAGTAGCTGTGGTAGTAGCCTCACTCCAATCAATAAAGCCAGATTGTAAAGTAGCTATTCCCGCCACGCCGATATCTACTCCTAAATCTTTAGTGGAAAATTGTGTGCTGTCAGACCAAGTTGATTGACCAGCCCCACCTATCCAATCAGTTTGTGTCCAACGCTCAGCCTTCCACCTATAAAGATAGGTCTGAAACGATTGTGATTTATTTACACCGGCTCGAGAAAACCAAGAAATATTAACTGTAGCTTTTTTAGTATCTGGATCAAGATAACCACCTGATGTAACTATTTCTCCATAAGCCTGTCCATTGGCAGAATTAAGACGATAAACATCCTCTATACTAATAGTACGAGTATAGCGATTGTCTAACAACTGACTACCACTATTTAATACCCAAGTATTTCCAGATAATATTACAGTATAATCACCAGCTACTAAATCATTCCAGTCCATTAATTTTGTAGCTTCTAAAGCCTCGGTGGAATAAAACAAAACCTTGGTCATCTCCTCATTTATATATTTCAACTTGCCATTAGAAACTGAAGTGCTGATAATCAAGAGTGCCATAACACTAACAAAAGAAATAGCTACCAATATTTCTATCAGAGAAAAACCAGATTGTTTTACTAAATTTTTCATATTAATCAATTTGCCCAGAAGATTGGACTGTCACACTTTTACTAAGACCTGCTTCAATAGGAATTATAATATTGACCGTACCAGTATTATAAGTATCCCCATCGAATTTTGAAAAAACTACATCAGAGGAATAACCACCTGCTCCGTCAGCGAAAGTAATATATGAGTCTACTATTTCCACACCATTTAAAACCCATGTTTTATTATTTGGATCTAATTCGTCATAATAATCCCCTGGAAAAATAGTGTATGAACTAGTGGCTAAATGCATTCCCCAAGCTGTATTGTTGTCAGCAGCAGTAGCTAGCTGTTGTGCTCTAACTAGAGCACTTTTAATTTCATCACGTATATTAGTTAACAAAACTTGCCTCTGCCAAGTACGATATGAAGAAAAACTCATGCTAAAAATAATAGCCACTAATGCAAAAACTAATAACATCTCCAACATAGTTAGACCTTTTTGATTTTTTATTAACATAATATTAATCAGCGAAAGAATTGGTCAACTCATATAGCGGCCCAATCACTGAAACAGCAATAAAACCGACAGCTATACCAACCAACACTAATAAAAATGGTTCCAATATAGTAGATAAATTATTTAAGACATTATTTACCCTATCTTCATAAAATTTAGCAATTTTACCAAGTATTTCTTCTAGCTGTCCAGTGGTTTCACCCACTTGAACCAGCTGCATAGTCAGTGACGGAAAAAGATCAGGTCGCTTGGCCATAGCACTTTGCAAAGATTGTCCTTTTTCTAATTCTTTAGCCATTAGTGCTATTTCTTGTTTATATCTGAGATTACCTAGAGTCTTAGACACTATTTCCATAGACTGGACAATAGCTAGACCAGCCGCCAAAAGGGCTGTCAGATTACCAGCAAAACGGGTTAAGGCTAATTCTCTATTGAGTTTGCCTAAAAATGGCATTTTAAGTAAAGTAGTATCTAAAAATAATTTTGCTTTTGGTCTTGAAAATATAATTTTTAGTAAAAATATCAAAGCAATCAAAGCTCCTAAAACATAATACCAATAATTTTTAACTACAAAATTAAAAGTTCTAACAGCTACTAAAACAAAAGGTAATTTTATCCCCCCTGATTCAAATAAATCTACTAACTGTGGGAATATTACCATGGCTAAAAATCCACTAACCACTAACAGGGCTAAAATAACAATAATTGGATACATCATAGCTCCCACTACCTTGGCTTTTAATTCTTTTTGGCGTTTCATAATATCTGCCAAATGACCAAAAGTATCAGATAACATCCCTGTACTCTCTCCTACCTCAATAGTAGCAATAACCATCTCTGGAAAAACTTTTGGATAATGCTTCATACCCGTAGATAAAGTTTGTCCATTTTCAATATGGCGACACAAATAATCTAAAACCTCTTTAAAATAATTATTTTTTACTTCATTTTTAATAGTCTTAAGAGCTGGAGTAAGCGACAGACCAGCCCGAAGCATAGTAGACATATTGTCCATAAAAAGCATCTTATCTGTCAGGCTAACCACTCTAAAAGCCAAACCTTTTCTATGAATTGGTTTTACTTCTTCTTTTACCAAATTTTTAGACTGTTTACTCTTACTATTGTTAGTTTTTTTAGGTATATTTTTACCTGTATAAAGCTTAAAGGAAGACATCTGAGGATGAACCTTAGTTAATTCTCCATCTCCTTTTAGCTTTTCCATATCCAAACTACTAGTAGTGTCTATTTTTTTACTCTGATTATCTAAATACTCCATATTTTATTCTCTTTTAATACGTAATACTTCTTCAATGGTAGTCATACCCAAAAGTGCTTTTTGCATACCATCCTCAAAAATAGTAATCATCCCTTGCTCTTTAGCAGCCGCCTCTATCTCTGCTGAGCTGGAATTTTTAATAATGCAATCCTGAATTTTTTTATCATTTTCCAACAATTCTAAAAGAGCAATTCTCTTATTATAACCTGAACCATTACAACGAGAGCAACCTTTGCCTTTATAAAAAGTGAGCTCACCAAAAGAGTGCACATTATTTTCAATTAATTTAAGCTCCTGAAAACGTTTAAACATACCATCTGTATCCAGCTCCTGGCTTAAACTTTTTAATTGATCTTTGCTTAATTTAAAACTTTCAATACAGTTAATACAAATACGCCTCACCAATCTCTGCGCAATCACTAAATTGAGAGTGGAAGCAACCAAAAATGATTCTACTCCCATATCTAATAATCTAGGTGGTGCTCCAGTAGCATTATTGGTATGAAGAGTTGATAAGACTAAATGACCAGTTAGTCCGGCTCGGACAGAAATTTGAGCAGTATCATTATCTCTAATTTCACCAATCATAATAATATCTGGATCCTGACGAAGTAAAGCCCTTAGACCATTAGCAAAATCATAGCCAGCCTTGGGATTTACTTGTGTTTGATTGACGCGATGCACTCCATATTCTATTGGATCTTCAATAGTAGATATATTAACTTCTTCTGTATTCAAAATATTTAAAACTGAATAAAGAGTAGTAGTTTTACCAGAACCAGTCGGGCCGACTACTAGTATCATACCAAATGGTTTTTGAATCTGCTTGAGCATTATTTCTTGATTGTGCTCCAAAAATCCCAAATCCTCTAAACTAAGATTTTGTGCATCATCAGTCATCATACGCATAACTATCTTTTCACCATAAAAAGCTGGTAAAATTGAGACTCTAACCGATTCTTCTTCGTCTTCTATTTTAAAAGAAAAACGACCATCTTGAGGCACACGATGTTCATCAATACGAAGATTAGATAAAATTTTAATACGGGCTATCAAAGCATCATGAATAGATGATGGTAATTCCACTACGTCGTGCAAATCTCCATCCACTCTAAATCTAATCACTACGGCATCTGGTAAAGCCTCAATATGGACATCAGAAGCCTGCTCAAAAAGAGCTGATTCTAAAATAGCATCAATAATTTTGATAATAGGTATTTCTACTTCTGTTGGTTTACCGTCTACTTTTAATACTTTATCATTCAATATTTGATTGAGCTCCTCTTGAATGTCCTTTTGATAAAGACGAGAGGCAAAAAGAAAATTTTTATAGCTGGTTAAATAAACATCTACCTTCTTTTTACAAGCTTTTTTAACCAAATCCAGCTTAACTTTATCTTGAGGATTGACAAAAGCTACTTTTAATTTACCTTTTTCTAAAGCAAAAGGAATGGCTTTGGCTTTACGAGCTGTTTTTTCATCAATAACATTGAGCACCTCGTGATCTAATTTTTTTTTGCGAAGGTTCACAAAAGGCACCTTCATTTTATCACTTATAAGTTCATATAAATAACGAGAATTCAAAAAACCCCTCTCAATCAGGACTTCTTCTATGCCTCGCCGACGACGGTGAGCATTTTCTTCAGCTTCTTTCCAGTCTTCCTCTTTGATAATTTTAGTATCAAAAAGAATCTTTTTTAACTCGTCTTGAGATATTGGTAAATGTGATGCCATTTTAATCTAAAAAAATAAATTTTTGGCCTGCCAATTGGCAGGTATGCATAAATTATACCAGAAATATGCTCTTTAGACAAAACAAAATCCAACCACGTCTGACACGGTTGGATTTAATAAAAATTATTTCAAATTTTTAACAATAGAGGCTAAATCATTACCGCCGGTCCATTTGGCAATCTCATTACCCTGAGAATCTACTTGTACTAAAGTGTGTTCTACAGAAACACCATATTTTTCCTTTAACTCCAATTCTGCATCGTAATTTAATTTTAAAATTACCAAGCCGTTTGGAAAATTTGCTAGTTGAGAATCCAAATTTCTATCCAAAAACTTGCAAGTTGGTTCCCAAAGTGCCTGAAAAAATAACACCACTTTACCAGTATCAGCTTTGGTCAAGAGTATTGGGTCATAATCTACATACATACCTGTGCTAGTAGCATTTTGATTATTCTGTTCATTGATAATGACAGGCTCATTAGTTGTATTCTCTCCCGACTGATTAAGTAAGCTATTTTCCTCTTTTAAATCGCCCTTAGAATTATCTTTTCTACTAAAAACAAAGACTAGTGAAGCTATTAGCACTATAAGCACTACTGAAATAATAATAATCTTCCTCATAATTTTTTGGCTATTTTTTCTTAATTATCTTCTTTTTAGATTTAATAATCTTTTTAGCCTTGATGGCTGGCTTTATTTTTTTCTTAACCCCAAAAGAATCTACCATGGCTTTTTCTAGACTAATAAAATCCTTGACTGCCATCTCTACCGAATGATTAAAACTATCAGATGAAAAAACTGCTTTTTTAAGTTTTGACATTTTCTTTTCTACAATAACCGGCAATTTATACAAAGACCCAAAAGCGGAAATAGCTTCGCTTTTTACTTTAAGCACATCGCGAGCTATTTTTTCACCTGGTATTTTTACCACCTTAATCTCTTTTTGTTGAGCTTTACTCAAAACTTTTTTCAGTTTTTCCATATCAAGATTTTGATCAGCTGGTAAAATAATCATATAATAATCTTTATCGGCCTTAACTAACAATGCTTTGGCAATTTCATCTACTTTCTTACGCATAGTAGTAGCGGCATCAATAGCTGTGTAAACTGTTTTGTGTTCTAAAAGATCATGTTTAATACCAGCTTTAGCCAAATATTTAATAATTTTGGCTGGCAATTTTATTTTCCGATGGCTGGGCTTGGTTGTTTTAATTTTCTTCTTAGAATTTTTAATTTTTTTTATCTTTGGCATATATTTAAAATGAATAATTAATTAAATAAAAATGTTTTATCTAAAATTAACTGCCACAAAAGAGCTATAGCTAAAACTGTCCAAAGTAAAGAATAAGCAAAATATTTTTTAACCCAGACCGGATTAATTTTTAGGCCCATTTTTTTAAAATAATAAGCATAAAAACTCCTTTCACACTCCGCTACATCTTTTCTGTCTTTCAGCTGGGCATTAGTTAATAAACAATTTTTAAAAAGGAGGTTTTGTAAATAAAATAAAACCACTAATAAAAAAATCCACGGCCAAGCCAAATAAAATGGTGTAGAAATATAGAGAAATATCACGAAAAGATGCGCCCAAAAAATTAAACCAAAATCATTTTTTACCATAAGCTATATTGTATATATAAAAATTATAGCATTTTTTAAACAAAAAACAAAAACACCCTAATAGAGTGTTCTTGTTTTACAAATATTTTATAACTTAGCTTTCTTTAATCTTAAGGCATTTAAAACTACTGAAACACTGCTAAAAGACATAGCTAAAGCTGAAATAGCCGGATTTAAAAAACCTAAAACAGCTATTGGTATACCAACACTATTATAAATAAAAGCCCAAAATAAATTTTCCTTTATGGTTTTTAGGGTGGCTTTTGACAAATTTATAGCCTCGACTGCTTTGGCCAAATCTCCTTTAACCAAAACTATATCCCCTGTCTCGACTGCCACATCGGTGCCTGTGCCAATAGCAATACCAACATTAGCTTGAGCCAAAGCCGGAGCATCATTGATGCCATCTCCTACCATAGCCACAAACTCTCCTTGCTCCTGTAGCTCTTTTATTTTGGCTACTTTTTCAGCGGGCATCAAACGAGCATAAAATTTATCAATACCAACCTCACTAGAAATAGATTGAGCCGTCAATGAATTATCACCCGTCATCATGATAGTAGTTATATTCATTTTTTTAATTTTAGCAATTATCTCTTTGGCATTGGTTTTCAATTTATCCGCTACAAAAATAGCTCCTAAATATTTTTCGCTATCTGCTAACAACAAAGCGGTCTGGCCTTTATTTTCTCCTGACTTAATGATGTCTTTGGCTGCTTCTGTAAAATTTATATTATTTTCTCGTAGCAAAGAAGCATTGCCCAAAAAATATTTTTTGTCTCCCAGCTCGCCGACAATACCCCGACCAGTCACAGCTCTAAAATTTTTAACGACTTGAGCATAAATATTTTCTTGCTTGGCTTTTTTGACAATGGCCTTTGCTAAAGCATGCTCAGAATTTTGCTCCAGAGAATAAGCAATCTCTAAAATATTTTTATCACCACTGATACTTACTACTTCTGGATTGCCTTTGGTCAAAGTGCCTGTTTTATCAAAAGCAATGACTGTTATTTTATGCATCTTTTCTAGAGCTTCAGAATTTTTTATCAAAATTCCTAGTCTAGCTCCCCGACCAGCCCCAACTACTATAGATATCGGTGTGGCTAGTCCTAAGGCGCAAGGGCAAGCAATAACCAAAACTGTCACTGTATAAAATATTGCTTGGCCACTACCTACTCCCCAGGCTAACCAGCCAAAAAATGTCATTAAAGCAATAGCTAATACTACCCACACAAAATACTTGGATATTTTATCAACCAATTTTTGAATAGGTGCTTTAGACATCTGAGCTTTTTGGACCATTTTAACAATCTGAGCCAATACTGTATCAGCTCCTATTTTTTCTGCTTGCATCACAAAAACTTGATTGGAATTCAAAGTGGCCCCAATCACTTTATCACCGACTGTCTTTTCTACTGGTAGACTCTCTCCAGTCACCATAGACTCATCAATACTGACACTACCATCAACTATTGCCCCGTCAACCGGTACTTTTTCACCTGGTTTGACCAATAGTCTATCTCCAATTTGTACCTGATCCAAATCAATATCCTTAATCTCTTGACCACTGATGAATTTGTGAGCAATTTTTGGAGCGAGCTGTAATAAGTTTTTAATAGCCTCTGAGGCTTTACCTTTGGCCCTAGCTTCCAAATATCTGCCTAATAATATAAATGTAATGATGAAAGCAACATCCATAAAATACATTTCACCTTCCATGACAAACAGAACAACATAAGCTGAATATAAAAATGCCGTACCAGATCCCAAAGCCACTAAGGTATCCATATTTGGTTGGGCCCTAAAAAGTGCTGGCAAACCAACCTTGAAAAATTCCCAGCCAACAGACAATAAGCCTATAGACAAAATCAACATCATTGTTTCTTCACTAGCAATATCTAACAAAAAATCTAAAGCTAAAATAAAGATAGTCAAAATAGCAGCTACTATAAATCTCCTTAGTCTGGTCTTTGATTCTTGATCTCCACTATTTACAGTCATCTGATGTCCTTCCATGTCTGGTCTTTGACCGGGAGAAATTATTTTTGCCTGATAACCAGCTTTATTTATCACCGCTATCACTTCCTGCTCTGATAAAACATTTTCATCATACTCTACACTGGCTTGCTCTAAGGCAAAATTAACAAGTCCTGTTTTTATGCCCTCACGTTTTTTTAAATTTTTTTCAATAACATTTACACAAGAGGCACAATGTATCCCTGTTATTTGTAATTGTATTATTTTCATATATTTTATATTACTCTACAATAAACTTACCGCGAAACATACCCATAAAACAAGAAAAATTAAAAGTGCCGGCTTTTTCTGGTGTGAACTCAATAATATTTTCTCCACTATGAATATTTTCTCTAATATTTAAATCTGGAGACATGATGCCATTGGTACAACCTGAAGCCTTAGTACCATCTATAATCCACTTGACTGGTACACCTTTTTTTAGCTTGAAAGAATTTGGACTATAGCCACTATAATCAATAGTCATATTTATTACTTGGGCGTTAGCTGTGTTTACCACTTGTCCTACTTCTGGCTTGGCCAAAAAATTAATATCAATACCTCTAATAGCTAGAGCCGAAGACATAGTATAAAAAGCAAAAAATAAAATTATAAAACCAATAGCTTTTTGAATAACCACTGTCTCCATATTTTTAAACTTGCTAGTAGCTACACCTAAGCCCAAGAGGACTGGTGAAGTACCTAAAGCAAAAATAAATAAAGTCAGAGCTCCAGTCATAAAATTTCCTGAAGACATAGCAAAAAGCTGCATACTTTGAGTAAAACCACAGGGCAAAAAGAAACTAAAAACCCCTAAAGCGACTGGTGCTAAAGCGTGATCTGAATTTTGTAATTTTTTCCAAAAACTCATACTAGCTTTAGGCATTCTAATACCCAGCGTAGTCATAGATGGCACAAAACCTAAAATATTTAAAGCCAACCACAATAAAACTAGGGCAATAAAAAGTGTAAACCAACTCACAAAACTATCTGAAATACTAAACCACGAACCAATCATCCCTAAAACTCCACCCAAGACAAAAAAAGTCACTAGCCGACCCAAGTGAAATAATAAATGCGGTTTTAAATTTTTCTGATAAAAATTACCTCTGGCCTGATACTTACTAGCAAAAGATATAACCACTGCTCCCACTACCATCAGGCAAGTAGATAGTGAAGCTACTATACCAATAATAAAAGCTGCTCCATAATTTATATTACTAATATCAGTTTGTAACCAATCTAAGAGGCCTATCCACTGTAAATATTTATAGACCAAATATAGGCCCCCCACTAACAGCACTGAATAAAGCCACTGTTCAGCTGAGGCTTTGGATTTTTTATTTTTTATTGGTTCGAGAGATGCCTGATAACCTAATTTTTCTATTCTAGCTATTATATCTTTAATAGGCAGAGGCTTTTCACCATAAGCTATCTCCGCTTGGCCATTTTTATGGCTAATTTTTATAGATTTGATGCCCTCTACTTCTCGCAAAGAATCTGAAATCAAAATTTCACAAGAAGTGCAGGTCATGCCTGATATATAGATAGATTTACATTGTTCATTTTTCATATCAATAATTTATTTTATTTATTTTAAATTAAAAAAGCCTTAATTAATTATACCATTTAAAATACAAAAATATGGCTTTAATTATAGGCTAATAAAGTTTTGGCTGAAGAATTCCTTTTTTAAATAAAAGAATAAATTTATCAAACAGCTTAAAACCGCCGTGTCTATCTTTTATTAAATAATAATTTAAAAATTTAGTCTCTTTTAAACTTAAGATTATGACTAAAGATAAAAATAAAATTAAATTTGAGCCTAGATAAGTATTACCACTTATATCATATTGTAAATTATAGCCAGCGTGTTGTGAAAAATCATAAACACCAATATCACAGCAGGTACTACTAACCATGGCATCGTGATGGGCGTGAGACAATTTTTGACTAGTAAAAAAACAACCCAAAGCAAATAAATTGATTAGTGTGACGAACAAAGAAAGAATAATTATCCTGTTTCTTCTAAATTTCATAAGTATTTACATTATACCTGATATTAATCTTTTGTAAATAAAGGTGTAAAAATGCTATACTATAATAAATTAAAAGAAAAAATGAAAGATAAACTAAAATATATTAAAGGGCTACTACGCCTAGCTATGGGCTGGATATTTTTGTGGGCTTTTTTAGATAAAGTATTTGGTCTTGGTTTTGCCACTCCTATTGATAAATCCTGGCTAGTTGGGACTTCTCCCACTTTAGGTATGTTAAAATTTGGTACTAGTGGCCCCTTTAAAGGGGTATTTCAAGCTATGGCTGGCCTCCAGATAATAGATTGGGTATTTATGCTTGGTTTATTACTAGTTGGTATAGCTTTAATACTAGGTATAGCTAGTAAACTGGCCACTACAGGCGGAATTACTATTTTGTTATTAATATATCTATCCATATTACCTCCTGAACATAATCCATTAATAGATGAACACATTATCTATATCTTAACTCTCTTACTTTTATATGCAAATGGAGCTTCTCATAGCCTAGGTTTTGGTAAAAGATGGGAAGAAATAAAAATAGTCAAAAAATATTCTAATCTAAAATAACAAAAAATACTCCATCGCGCCGGAGTATTTTTTGTTTTATGTAAAATAGCTTATTCTTCTGTTTGTAAAGCTTGACGTCCCATTCCACCACGTCCCATATGACCACCCCTGTGAGGACCTTCACCCATACCGAGGCCCATGGGAATTCCCAGTTCTGTTCTTATGGTGTCAGCTGCTTCAAAATCGCCTGCCTGCATATCTTTATGCATTTGTACAAACTGGACAAAATTATCTTGATTTACATAATCAGTAATTTTTGGTCGACTATCTACAATTTCTTTCCAAGCATTATAATCACCATTATCCAAAGCTGTTTGTAAAGCTTGTCTAGATTCCTCCATAGCCTCATATCTAGCTGAATCAAAATTTTTGCCTTGCCATTTGCCAGTTGTTTCACCAGCTGAAGCCATAGATGACACTACTAAAGTAGTAAGTACTAGCCCCAAAAATCCGCTTAGTAAATAAAATTTACTTTTCTTCATGTAATTTTTTATTAGGTTTATTAGATAAAAGCTACCGGTCTTGCTTTCTATCTATTACTACGCATTTCTAAAAATTTTCTTTCATCCCCCATTGGTGGAGGGGGCATCCTATGGCCATCATTCATCCACCTCATACCACGCATTGGTAATATAGTATACATCTCAAAATTTTGACTATCTATTTTCTGTCCAATAATACGAATTGGCTGACCAATCTGTAAATTTACAAAACCAGGTGTACTAGTATTAAAATGTTTAACGCTCCAAATATTACCTTCTATATCTCGTAGTTTAATCTCTTGGTCATCAATAGACATTACCACTCCTCCCAAAAAACCCTCATCAATATTTGACCAAATATGCTGTCTTTTATTTATTAACTGTTTATAAAAAGGTAAATTTCTAGCTACTAGATTGTCTATCGCCTGCCCCAAACCAATATTATATAAAAATGTGCCCAAAAATATATTAAACACTAAGGATAGTAAAAATATTTTACTAAGTGAAAATTTGTAACCCTTTTTGGTATGTCTAAAATTATAATGAGTAATTAAAATAAAAATACCTAAAAATACCAACCAAAAATATGGCAAAGTCAAAAATATAAATTCTAATAAACTATTACTAATATTCCTATAAACATCCCAATCATTATTTACCAACATATACATAATAACCGCTAAAGCTAGACTACTAAACAGCAAAGCTAAAACAGCCAAAAACCAAATAGCATAATCTTTAAGCAAAAATTGCCAACGTGGTTTTGGTTTAAGATCTTTAATTTTATCTAGTATTTCTTGAGGGAAGCCTTTTTCACTTCCGGCATTAGAAATTTCATTTTTCAACATATATTTATAACTTTAACTCTTGCTCTTCTAATTTTTTAAGAAATTGCTGTTTGGCTCGACTAATTAAAGTAGCTACTGTCCCCATTGGTTTTTTCAAAATGTCTGATATTTCTTTATACTCTTTCTCTTCCAAAAATTTTAAAACTAATACTTCTTTATATTTTATATCCAAATTATTTAAAACCTGATTAATATTAGCTTGCAAATATTTATGATCCACATCCTTATCTAGATTAGACTCAGCCGCTATATTATTTAATATTTGTTCACTGTCATAAGTCATCTCCTGAGGACGAGCTTGTTTTTTTCTATAATTATCTATTACTTCATTATGAGCAATACGATAAGCCCAAGAAGAAAATTTTAAATCTTTATCAAAGCTATTTATATTTTGATAAATTTTGATAAAAACTTCTTGTAGCAAATCTTCCGCATCCTCAAAACATAGACCTGAAATCCGACGAATATATCTGATTAATTTATTTTGATACCTATTTATCAGATACAAAAAATTATCCTGATTGGCTATAGTCAGTTTAACTAGCTCTTCATCTGATAATTTGTCTTTTGTATCTAAATCAACCATAAAAACACCTATCTATTATATTACGTATTAAAGCATAATTTATTTCATTATAGCAAGATTGAGCACCCTTCTCAAAAAGAGCTGGGTTGATTTTTTATTCAAATACCATTAAAATATAGTAATATTAGGTAAATAAAATTATGTCTATAAAAATTCAATCCCCCTTCATCAATATATCTTTCCATGCTCCTTCTGAAAATGAGCAAACGCCTTATGCTAAAACTAAACAAGTTATTAATGGTCCTTACACCAAAATATATTTGATTCGTCATTGCCACCCAGATTATTCTTTAAAAAAAGTTTTGAGTGATGAGAAAATGCCCTTATCTGATTTGGGGAAAAAACAAAGGAAACTACTCAATAAAAAATTGGAGCAGATTGACTTGGATAAAATATATATCAGTGAATTTGTCCGTTCCCGAGAAACTGCTTTGGATTATGCTAAAAAACATAAAAAAAGAATGTATGTAGATAAACGTTTAAATGAAGTAGACTGGACTGAATGGTATAAAATAAAATATTTCCGCATGTCAGAAAAAACCCGCATCAAAAAGATAAAAGAATACCAAGTAATGGATAAAAAGATGCAAGAATTACATAATAAATCCAGGCGGCTTTTGGCTGATATCTACCAAAAAAATAAAGGCCAAGCAATTGGACTATTTTGCCACGGTAATTTAATCAGATCAATGGTCACTAGTGTATTAAATACCGATGTTATCGGCTTTCTATCCATGGAAATATACCAATCGTCAGTTACCAAATTAGTTATTGACCGAGATGGCTATATAAAAATAAATTATATCAATAACATCGGCCACTTACCACACAAACCAGATGAAGATTTGTTTCTAGCCGCTTTAAATGAATAAAACAAAAAAACCGCCCCTCGACTATGCTCGGGGCGGTTTTAAATTTTATAGCTTATTGGAAAAACACTGGCAGACTGATGGAATCATCATTGGCTGGCAGTCCAGAAGGATTATCTTTTTTAAATATTAAAAATCCATTGAGGTTCTCTGGTTTAGTAAAAGTAAGTTCTGCTTCAAAATCGACAAAATCCTCAGTCATCCAATCTTCTTTAGCAGTAGCTACCACTGTAGTTATTTCTTCTCCTTGAGCATCAGTCAAAACTATTGGAAAACTTGCCTCAAAAAACCATGTTCCTCTAGCCTGACCTTTAATCAGTAACGGACTAGTAATAAATTGGCCAGCCTTTGGCTCTGTCACTTTTATCATACTAGTGTCCACTACTTGATCTTTTAAATCTTCTACTAAAATCTGCCCACTGGCACTAATACATTGACGGGGATAAGATTCTAAAACTGGCCTACCGGCGGCGACACAGTCTTCAAAATTCTCTATAGTCGCTGGCTTAGAATTATTAACTTTAGATGTCAAAAGGCCATTAATAGCCTGATTAGTTTTGATCTCTTGCCAAACAAATACCACCCCGATAAAAATAACTCCGACGATAGCTGATAGTATTAACATAGTAATAGTATCTGAAGAGCCTGATTGATTTTTAAATTTAAACATAAAATTATTTATTATTTTATACTTGCTGATAACTAATATTTATTATACCAAAAAATCGCCAGAAAGGCGATTTTTTAAAAATTAGTAATTATGATATTCTCTGATTGCTTCTTTTAGATCACTACTCTTTACCTTGATAATCTTATCAGAATCTATATTGTTTAACCTGACTTGAGCTGAGACTTCATCTAAAATGTCTATAGCTTTGTCAGGAAAGGCTCGATCTTTTATTTTGGCTGTACCATCAACTATTTGCTTGATAATATCACTGCTAATAGCTACTTTATGATAGTCTTCATAACCCTTTTTAAGAACTTCCAACATCTCTATAGTAGTAGCCTTACTAGGTTCCTCCATGAGATAGCCCTCAAAACGTCTAGTCAAAGTCTTATCTGGCTCTATATATTTCCTGTATTCATCAACTGTGGTAGTACCTATCATTTGTAGCTCCCCTCTAGCCAAAGGTGCTTTGATAATATCATCAGCATCGACAGAACCCTCTGTCCCACCAGCCTGAACTATAGTATGTATTTCATCTATAAAGACAATAATGCGTTTGTTCATGCTGATAATATTGTCTATCAAATCCTTAAACCTCTGCTCAAATTCACCTCTATATTTAGTGCCGGCCAAAACAGATGAAATATCTATTTTCAAAACTATTTTCTCAGCCATATTCTTTGGCACTAGACCTTTACTGATAGCAATAGCCAGACCCTCAGCAATAGCTGTCTTACCAATACCAGCCCGACCAAAAATAATTATATTATTTTTACGACGGCGAGATAATACTTGAATAACTTTTTTTATTTCCTTGTCCCGCCCTACGACTGGATCAAGTTTACCAGCTCTAGCTAAAGCTGTCAGATCAGTAGAAAATCCATTTACAAAACTAGAGGAATTAGTCTTCACTGAGGCCTTATTATTTATTTTGTCACGTAACAAATAAAGCACAGCAAAAAGCATAAACAATAAACTAAGCACTAATGGATAATCTAACTCCATAAATTTATTCTGCTAAAGCCTCACTTGGAAAAAGCTCTGGATCTGGTTTTATTGGTGGACAAGCTATATTGTGAATTAATAAACTATCTGAATATGGTTTGCCATATTTATCATAAAAATAATGTACAGGCACAGTAGTATCCATATTAGCCTCAACCAAAGAAGCTGGCACACAAAGTCTATAGCTTGTATTGTCTGAGTCCACATTTATCATCATGGTTGGAAAATTTTGAGTTTGATCTTCACCGTGCATCAACATAATCACCCAAGGATTAGGTGTGGTATTTAAATCATCAATCCCCCAATTATCGCCACTAAAATAGTTGGTATTCAAATTTAAACTACCACGCGCTGACGCATTATGTATGAAAGTTAATTCAGCCATCAAAGGCCTGGTTAATACTGTAGAGATATTAGCATTATCAATTCTAGTCAAATCTAAGGCATTAGCTAAAAGCTGATTACATGGTTTTGGAGTAGCCATTTGAGTAAGTAAACTATCATGATAAGGAGTGCCATTTCTGTCATAGAAATAATTAGTGCTTTCACCAT
>JBAYIR010000002.1:0-149583 GCA_041665505.1 Patescibacteria group bacterium | reverse complement strand
TATAAAGTGTTATGCCGGCGTGGTGGAATTGGTAGACACGCAGGACTTAAAATCCTGTGACCGTAAGGTCGTATCGGTTCAAGTCCGATCGCCGGTACCAGGATTATTAGCAGCTGTTTTGGCTGTTTTTTTGTAATAAAAAATCGCTCTGAAAGCGATAATTAGCTAATACTTTGTCCATCTACTAAGCGTAGGATGAATCCAGTTTTTCACGAAAAGCTGGATGGAGGCCACGGCCGGAATCGAACCGGCGATAAAGGTTTTGCAGACCTCTGCCTTACCACTTGGCTACGTGGCCCAAGGATGATAATTTAACAAATATTCATATTTTAGGCAAGTTTAAGTAAATTTTTCTTTAAATTCATTAATTTCTCTTACAAAAAATCCAAACTTAAATTTATTTTTGTATTTACCAAAATATAGATTCATAATTTGTCCATCATTAGCATTGGTGGCATTTTTTACTTTAAATAGTTGCAAATAATAACGTTGGCTTTTTAGGTGTTTGGATAATCTCATTTTTATGTTAATTTGAGTTTTTTTAAATCTTTTAATACTTTGTTATGTAGTCTATTGCCAGCTACAATACTTTTGGACTTAGTATTCCATGTTTTATTTTGAGTACCAGTTACTATACCGCCAGCTTCTTTTATTAGTAGTGCTCCAGCAGCTACATCCCAAATTTTTGGTCCTAAAGATACAAAGACTTCATTGTATCCAGCTGCAGTTTGAGCCATCTGTAGAGATGTGCAGGCAAAGTTACGACATTTTTGTGCTTTAAGATGAAAATGCTCATAAAGTTTAAAAGCCTTTTTAGTTTCAGCTACAGTAGAACCATGAGTATAACTAATTAAAGATTTTTTTAGTATGGTATTTTTTGAGACACTTATTTTTTTATTGTTTCTATAAGCTCCATTATCTTTTACAGCCCAATACATTTCATCAAGCACAATATCATAAACTACAGAAATTACTACTTCATTTTTGTAACTTAGTGCAATAGCTACAGCAAAGTATGGATGATGAGTAGTAAAATTACTAGTGCCATCTAGTGGGTCCACTATCCATTCATAGTCGCTAGCTTTATCTTTGATGCCACTTTCTTCTGATAGGCGGCTGTAGCTAGGAAAATTTTTATTTAAAATATTCAAAATTAGTTGTTCAGCTTTTTTGTCACACCAAGTGACTCTTTCCTTGCCGTTTTTATATTTTATTTTTTTGTTATCCAAATTGTTATCCCAAGCAAAAAATTCTTTTTTAAGAAATTGGCCAGCTTTTTTAGCGGCCTGTTGGCTGATTTGTAGTTCTTTTTGATACATAATGTATTTTAATAAAATATTGAGCTTATTATAACATATTTTCTTTGTAAAAAAATAGCCCCCATAGAGAGCGGGGGCTTAAAATTATTTTATAATTTTTTGGGAGATAAGTTCTATTATTTTTTGGTTGAGCAAGAGATTGGCTAAATGTTGATGGTAATTAGGGTGACTTATATTTTTCATAGCTTCAGGATTATCTTTATATAGGTCACTTTGTTTTTTTATTTCTTCCTTAATCTGCTCTTCAGTAATATTTATTTTTTCTTCTTGTCCAATTTGTCGCATAATCAGAGCCGCCTTGACTCTTTGTTCAGCTTGCGGACGAAAATCTTTTTCTAAGTCTTGAGCTGTTTTATTGATTGATTTTAAGTATCCAGCCATATCCATACCTTGGTGAGTAATACTATGTTCTAACTCATGAGACATTTTATGGACTTCACCAGCAATTAACTTTTCAGGAATGTCTTCAATGATAGTTTGTTTGATAATAGCTTCAATAGCCTCACCTTCGACTCTTTGTTTTTCTTTGGCTTCTTTATCTTGAGTAATATTTTGGTTGAGTTGCTCTTTTAATTTAGCCAAACTTTCCATGCCAATACCTTTGGCTAATTCGTCATCTAATTTTGGTAGTTCTCTTTCGGCTATACTAAGCACTTTCACTTTAAAAGTGGCTTTTTTATTAGCTAGATTTTTTTGAAAATATTCTTTGGGGAAGCTTAATTCAAATTCTTTGCTGGTTTCTTTTTTCAAACCAATAATTTGTTCTTCAAAACCAGGTATCATCCGACCCTCACCAAGTACCAGAGGGTATCTAGGATTTTTACCGCCTTCAATCACCACTTTATCTATTAACACTTCAAAATCAAGCTCAACTTTATCGCCTATCTTAGCTGCTCTATTAACAGGAGTTTCTTTAACCTGCATGTTTTGTAATTGCTCCAGAGTTTTATTTATATCTTCATCGCTAGCTACTACTTTATTTTTTTTGACCACCAAAGTTTGCCATTCACCTAAAGTGACTTTTGGTAGTAGAGCTACTATAGCGGTATAAGACAGCGGATTGCCTGGGGCTATTTTTTCAATTTTTATTTCTGGTTGACCAACACTGGCAATTTTTTCACGAGTAATAGCTTTATAAAATGAATCGCTAACAATCATATCTAGTGCTTCTTGATAAATAGCCATTTCGCCAAATTTATTTTTGACTAATTCATAAGGAGCCTTACCTGGTCTAAAACCCGGTAATTTAGCATTTTGACTCATCTTACTGGCAGCTTTTTCCAAGTGCGGTTTCATTTCTTCAACTGACACTTCAATAGCCAACTCAACTTGATTTTTTTCTAGATCTTTTTTAACAATTTGCATAATATTTTAATTTAAAATAGTTTTGCTATTATAGTTTAGTGGTCCTATTTTGTCAATAATAAAATCCCGCCTTTTGGGCGGGATTTTATATTATTAAGCTATTAATACAGCCACTAGTAGTAAAGCTACTACGTTCAATATTTTAATCATCGGGTTGATAGCTGGACCAGCAGTGTCTTTATATGGATCACCGACAGTATCACCGGTGACAGCCGCTTTATGAGCTTCGCTGCCCTTACCACCATGATGTCCACTTTCAATATATTTTTTAGCATTATCCCAAGCTCCACCACCTGAGGTCATAGAGATGGCCATAAATATTCCAGTGACAATGCTACCTACCAAAGTACCACCTAAAACCAACCAGCCGTTGTCTCCTTTAAATATTGATACAATTAGTATTGGCACTAAAACTGGGATAAGAGCAGGAACTATCATTTGTTTTAAAGCGCCTTTAGTTACTATATCAACTGCTGAAGTATAATTTGGTTTTTCACTACCATCCATAATACCAGGGTGTTCTTTAAATTGACGACGAACTTCTTCCACAATGTAACCAGCAGTTTTACCAACTGCTTCCATAGATAAAGCTCCAAAAATATAAGGCAATAGTCCGCCAATAAACAAACCAGCTAAGACATAAGGGTCATCTAATTTAAAAACTAAATTGACACCTTGTTTAGTGAGCTCTTCAGTATAAGCCGCAAAGAGTACCAAGGCGGCCAAGCCAGCTGAAGCAATAGCATAACCCTTAGTGACTGCTTTGGTAGTATTACCAACTGCATCCAACGGATCAGTAATATTTCTAACCTCTTCTGGTAGACCAGCCATTTCAGCAATACCGCCAGCATTGTCAGTAATTGGTCCATAGGCATCAATAGTCACTATAATACCAGCTAGTGATAACATGCTCATAGCAGCCACAGCAATGCCATATAAGCCGGCAAAACTGTAAGCGGCAATAATACCAGCCACAATCACCAGTACTGGCCAAGCAGTCGCTTTCATACTAATAGCTAATCCTTGAATAATATTTGTGCCATGTCCAGTCTCACTGGCTTTGGCAATTGATTTGACGGGTTTATATTTTGTAGAAGTATAATATTCGGTGAGCCAGACAATAAAAGCAGTTACTACTAAACCAACTAAAGAGGCATAATAGATATCCATATAGCTTCTTGTTACTAGTTCAGACATCATATTTTTAGTGACAAAATAAAAGGCTATAGCGGCTAATACTCCAGCTGCAATTAGTCCTTTGTATAGAGCTTTCATTATGCCATCATTTTTTTCAATTTCTTCGACAGTTTTATTTTTGGATAATCTAATAAATAATAATCCAATTAGTGAGGCTACAATAGCGACTGCTCCTAAAGCTAATGGGTAGAGCAGAGCATTTTCTTTGTTAGTAAAAGTAAGTGAGCCCAAAAGCATAGCAGCGACTAGAGTGACAGCGTAGGTTTCGAATAAGTCAGCTGCCATTCCAGCACAGTCACCGACATTGTCACCGACATTGTCAGCTATCACGGCTGGATTTCTAGGGTCATCTTCAGGAATACCAGCTTCTATTTTACCAACTAAGTCAGCTCCCACATCAGCTGCTTTGGTGAAAATTCCGCCGCCTAATCTAGCAAAAACTGAGATAAGACTGCCACCAAAACCTAGACCTATTAAGTGGTGTACTTCGATAAATGGTAAAGCAAACATAGCACTAACTCCTAGTAGGGCTAGACCAACTACCAGCATACCAGTCACAGCACCACCCATAACAGCTAGATTCATAGCAGCGTGAATGCCTTTTTTAGCAGCTTCAGCTGTCCTGACATTGGTACGGACAGAAACATTCATACCAATAATACCAGCGGCTGCTGAAAGTACCGCTCCTATGACAAAGGATAAGGCAGTTAGCCAGTCAGTAGCAAAGCCTAAAATTACAAATAAGACTACTGCTAGATAGGCTATAGTTTTGTATTGACGACTTAGATAAGCTTTAGCTCCTGTTTGGATAGCCAGGGCGATTTCTTTCATTTTTTCATCACCAGCTGGCTTGGTTAATATTTTTTTTATTAGTAGTATGCCAAAGATAATGGATACTAGACTGGCCAAAATAGCCAAAAGAATTACATTGTTCATAATGTTTTTATTTATTAATATAAATATTAGTTTTCATCTTCTTCAACATCCTCAACATTTTTTTTCTTAGAAGAGGCAGTTTTTTTGCTAGTCTTTTTTCTGGTCTTTTTTTCTGTGGTTTTTTCTTCACCAGCTTCTTCTTCAACTTCTTCTTTCTTATTATCGTCTGCTGAAATTCTATCGCCAGTACCAGCTGAAACAATATCTATTTTCCAGCCAGTTAATTTGGCAGCTAGTCTGACATTTTGTCCACTTCTACCAATAGCTAGAGATAGTTGGCTGTCGGCTACTTTTACGGAAGCAGTTTTTGTTTCTTCATTTAGAATAATATTTTCTATTTCAGCTGGGGATAGAGAATTAGCAATAAAAGTTTTTATATCTTCGTTCCATTCTATAATATCAATTTTTTCTCCGCCTAATTCGTTTATAACAGTTTGTACTCTAGAACCACGTTGTCCCACACAAGAACCAACTGGGTCAATGTTATCTTCATTAGCTGTAACAGCTATTTTTGATCGTGAGCCTGCTTCACGGGCAATACTTTTTATTTCTACTGTGCCAGCGGCAATTTCAGGCACTTCGGTCGCAAAAAGTTCTTTAACAATTTCTGGATGAGTGCGTGACAATATAATTTCTGGTCCTTTATTGCCAACTCCTACTTCCACAATAAAGAAATTTAATCTAGCTCCAATATTATATCTTTCGGTGCGTATTTGTTCTTCAATAGGTAAAACAGCATTAGCTTTACCTAAATCAATAATAAATCTACGGCCTTCTTTTCTTTGAATAGTACCTAAGACCAATTCGCCTTCTTTATCTTTATATTCATTAAAGATGTGATCACGCTCAGCTTCCCGCAATCTTTGGACAATAACTTGTTTAGCAGTTTGAGCAGCCATGCGGCCATATTCTTCTGGTACAGCCAGTTTGGTCTCTATAATATCACCCACCTTATAATCACCATCAGTTTGGTTGGCTTCAGAAATCATAATTTCTGAACGAGGATTGAATCTTTTGAGTATTTCTTCTTCAGCAATTTCTTCGCCAGCTTCTTTTTTGGCTCTTTGTTCTTCTACTAATTTTTCTTCCTCTTCTAGATCCACATCTTCCACTACTGTCTTGACATCAAAAACAGCTGTTTGACCATTATCAGCATTAAATACTACCTTGATGTTTTGATTTTTATTGCCAAATTCTTTACGATAGGCAGCGGCCAGAGCAGCCTCTATAGCTCCAATGATAGCTTCCATCGGTAAATTTTTTTCTTCAGCAATTTGTTTTATAGCCGCAGCTATATTGTTTGTTGCCATAATCTTTATGTTAGCTTATAAAAAAGAGCTAGTCTACTGTAGTAAACTAACTTTAATGTATATATGATAGCTTTTTTTCTATCTTTAGTCAATACTATATTTGGTAGCGTCTGATTATAGCTTGGCCTTTAGCTAATTCAATAATTAAAGCCTCTAAGTTAAACCACTCTGGCAATTTTTTGGCGCGAGCTAATTTTTGGTAAGTCTTATAGATATTAGTTATTTTTTTAGTATTAATACTTTCCTCCGCCCAAGAAAATTGGTAACCACACCTAGTTTTTACTTCTACTACAGTGATTTGATTCTTTTTTATCAAAACCAAATCCAGTTCACCATAGCGACTATAATAATTTTTGCTTATTAATTTATAGCCAAGTTTTTGATAATAGTGTAGAGCTATTTGTTCCCCGCGCTGGCCTAGTAATTTTTTGTTGGACATAAAAACAGACTAAAGGCCTGTTTTTATTTTTAGCTTATTAATTTATTTTTTCTTTGGTAACCATTTATCAAATTCTTGTTGTTTCTTTTCAAGAGCTTCTTTATTTGGTATTTTAGTTTTAGCAAATTTTATAATAAAAGCTAGCCAGATGATCATCAGAATAATAAAAATAAAAAACCAAGCACGACTACTAAGGTATATAGCTCTGACTTCTCTAAAATAAGCAAACACCAAAGTGACTAAACCATTAGTCCAAGACCAAACTTGTATTTTTTGCCAAAGCTTTTTAGAAGGACCTTTTTTAAGAATTTGCTTATTAGCATAAATAGCCAAAATTATAGAAGCGACAATGACTATTAATAGTACTATCCGAATTGGCCAAGAAAAGCCAGCCGTTGGGAAGCGATCAAACATATAAGAAGCATCAAAAAGTTTGTCCAAATTCATAGTGATTATTTTAAATATTTAACAAGCTAAATATTAGACAAAAAAATAGCCCTAGTCAAGGGCTATTTTTAGAGAGACTATGTTTTGATAAATATCAAGCCAAAGTGATATTGTCCAGCTATAAATTGTTGTTCCAGTATTAGGTTCATGGCTTGGGCTTGGCTAATGATACTATTTGGGTCTAGACGGCGATCATTGTGTGGGCCTACTTTTGTGTTGCTATCACTCCAATCAATTACCAACATTTTGGCACCATTTTTCATTAGCCGAGCTGCTTCGCTTAGCATGCTGTCTACAGATTTTGATTGGAATAAAATATTAACTAGAAATACAAAATCCAAAGTAGCTTCAGGAATTTTTGTAGCACCCAATATTTCAATATTACTCCAAACGGTTTTAATATTATATAAATTGGCCATGCGAGATTTTGATTCAATATCAGAAAGAATAGTTTTCATAATATCTACAGCATAGACCTCGCCTTGATTACCAACCAATCTAGCTGCTTGCAGAGTAAATAAGCCACCACCAGCACCTAGGTCAGCCACTCTTTGGCCTGTTTTTAGGCCAAGTATCTGACTAAGGATTTGATTGGCGTTCAATAATTCGCTTTTACCAAAAACAGCCGTTTGATTTTTTTGTGACTCAACTGGAGTAGCTTTGATGGCTATGTTTTTATCTCTAGCCAAACCTTGATTAGCTATTTGGTTGACCGGTGTGTCAGTCGCTATACTAGGGTTTATAAAATTTGGGTCAGCTAGCTGTGTGGCCTGAGCAGATAAAGTATCAGCTGGGATTTGGAAGTCTGGAGTTTTTATTTTAGACATATAGTTATTTAGTGTTTATGTTTTCATTATATCAGATTTTAGCTGTTTATTGAACAATCAATAAAAACAGGGTATGATATACGGTATAAGTTATCTAAGTTTAGACAAAATATATGTGTGGAATTATAGGTTATATTGGTCAGAAAAAAGTAACGCCGATTTTAATAGCCGGTTTAACTAAGCTTGAATACAGGGGCTATGATAGTGCTGGTATTTGTGTTTTGGAGAATAAAGAGCTTAAAACTATCAAAAAATCGGGACGAATATCGGAATTAGTAAAAGATAAAGATATCCATAATTTATCAGCTGTTTTAGGTATTGCTCACACTCGTTGGGCTACTCATGGTGAACCGAATGAAAAAAATGCTCACCCCCATTTAGATTGTGACTCTCAAATAGCTATAGTTCACAACGGCATTATAGAAAATTATGCTGCGCTCAAACAACTACTTATAAAAAATGGGCATAAGATAAAATCAGACACTGATTCAGAAGTGATTGCTCATTTGATAGAAAAATTTTATAAAGGGGATTTAGAAGAGGCTGTTACTCAGGCACTCAATTTGATGGAAGGAGCTTATGGTTTGGCTGTTCTCCATAAAAATGAAGAAAAAATAGTAGTGGCTCGTCGGGGTTCACCTTTGGTTATTGGTGTGGGAGAAGGAGAAATGTTTGTAGCTTCTGATGTCTCAGCTATTTTGGCCTATACTAAAAAAGTAATTTATTTGAGTGATGGTGAATTAGCAATTATAAAAAAAGATAGTTACAAAATAAAAAATTTAACGGGAGAAAATATAAATAAAGAAATCCATGATATAAAATGGACTGTCGATCAATTGACCAAACAAGGTTATAAGCATTTTATGCTTAAAGAAATTTTTGAACAACCAGATGTTTTGGTCAATACTCTGCGTGGTCGTATTAAAGATGATCAGATTAAGTTGTCCATTGATTTTGATTTAACTCAAATAAAAAGAATTATTATTGTGGCTTGTGGCACTTCTTGGCATAGTGCTTTGATTGGCAAATATTTATTAGAATCTATAGCTGGTATTAAAACAGAAGTAGATTATGCTTCAGAATTTCGTTATCGTCAGCCGATTGTTACTCCAGACGATTTGATAATTGTTATTTCTCAATCAGGTGAAACAGCTGATACCTTAGCCGCTCTTAAAGAAGCCAAACAAAAAGGAGCTAAAGCACTAGGTATTGTTAATGTCGTTGGATCGACTATTACCAGAGAAGTAGATTCTGGTATTTATCTTCATGTTGGTCCAGAGATCGGTGTGGCTTCTACCAAAGCTTTTACTTCTCAGGTGCTAGCCCTAAGTCTTTTTGCTCTTTATCTCAAACAAAATCAGGGAGTCAAAATTGATAAAAAAATCTTGAAAGAATTGTCTTCTATTCCAGATAAAATTTCTCAAGTTTTAAAACAGGATCAGCAGATTATTGAGCTTGCCAGGCAATTTAAAGATACCAAAAATTTTCTTTATCTCGGTCGGGGTTTTAATTTTCCAGTGGCTTTAGAAGGAGCTTTGAAACTCAAAGAAATTTCTTATATTCACGCTGAAGGTTATCCAGCTGCTGAGGTTAAACATGGACCAATCGCACTGATAGACAAAAATATGCCAGTAGTTTTTATTGCTACTAAAAGCACTTTGTCACAAAAAATTATTTCTAATATGCAAGAGATTAAAGCTCGAGAAGGAATAATTATTGCCGTGGTCAATAAAGGGGATAAAGAAATAAAGGCTATAGCCGATTATGTTATAGAGGTTCCGGAAACACTAGATGAATTTTCTCCAGTAGTCAATGTAATTCCACTACAATTATTAGCTTATCATATTGCGGATTTAAAAAATTTAGATGTTGATAAGCCTAGGAATTTAGCTAAAAGTGTGACAGTTGAATAAGTATTTAAGCTATTTATAAAAAATAGGCTTATCTAAGCATTGACTTTTTACTTATTTTTAGTTATTATATTGACGTTCTGTTATTTGGCCCCACCCATTCGACTTCGCTCAGGGTGTTGGACATTTATATTTTTATGGCCCCATCGTCTAATGGTTAGGACACCAGGTTTTCATCCTGGCAATCGGAGTTCGATTCTCCGTGGGGTCACCAGATTTACTCTTAATTATAGGGAGTATTTTTTTGTTTTGAAAATATATTAAGGCGGTATTGACATTTTCTATTATTAGTGTTAATATAATGTCGAGTAATTGTTATCAATTATTCAAAGTATAGTAAGAGTAGAAATAGAGTCGAATTTCGAAGTTACTATTAGTTAATTCGTTTTTTATTTCTACACACATGCAAGGAACAATAAAAAAATTGACTGACAAAAATTTTGGATTTATTAGTCCAGAACAAGGTGATAAAGATCTTTTCTTTCACGCCAATGAGTTAGTTGATACAACTTTCGAAGAACTTAGAGAAGGTGATGCTGTGAGTTTTGAAGTGTCTGACACTCCAAAAGGACCAGCTGCTACTCAAGTAAAAAGAGTTTAATTTTCTTTAAATTTGAAAATCAAAAAACCGTCGCGTCTAACGCGGCGGTTTTTGTTTTTAGGCTTTATTATAAGTGAGTAAATAAATCATTGTTAGGAAATCTAATCTTAGCTTTTTTTTGTTCTTCTTTTCTATAGCCAATGGGTAATAAAACACTTGATTGCAAATAAGCTGGTAGTTTAAGAATTTTATCTATAGCTACTTTATCATAACCCTCCATGGGGCAGGAATCAATTTTTAATTCAGCTGCTCCAGCCAGAGCAAAACCTAGAGCAATATAGCATTGTCTAGTAGCCCAAGCTTCAAAATCAGCTGGCGTTTTATTTTGGAGAGATTTTTTTCTAGCCAATTTAATAGCTTGTAGTTTGAGGTCAGTAGTTTTATCTCGCGATTTAAGCAGTTGAGTATAATCATCGACTCGTTGGTATATTTTTTTGTGACTATTTATAGCACAAAAAACTATTAAGTGTGAGCAAGTATCAATTTGTTTTTGTAAAAAAACATAGTTCTTCATTTTTTTTCTCAAGGCCAAGTTTTTTATAACATAAATATGGAAAGGTTGTAGGCCATAGGAAGTCGGCGCCATACGAATGGCGTTTAATATTTGATTTAGATTTTTGGCAGACACTGGTTTATTAGTATCAAATTCTTTGGTAGCTTGGCGCCAAGTAAGATTATCTAAAAATGACATATAGCTCATTATTTAATGATTATTATTATTTTAACACAACTTGATTTAAATAAAAAACATCACCACCAAAGGGTAGCGATGTTTTAATTTTGATTATTTCATGTATTTTATATAGTCAGAGCTATATTGCCAAGTGGACCAGCTAATATCAGGGTTGATAGTTTTGCCTTCTAGTTTGATATACATAATAATAGCTTCAATTGGGTAATCACCATAAATATAGGCATTGACTAACTTGGGCCAAAGAGATTCTTTAATTGGTAGGTATTTTAATTTTTTCTTTATAATATTTTTTAGTTCTTGAGCTTTAGCATTTTCAGTTGCTAAATCTAAGCGGGCTTGGTTATATATAAAATCAACTTTTTTGTGCCACTTGCCTGGACCTAGAGGATTAAATCCATTTTGAATTTCCAGACCATCACGATAGCCGTCATTATCTGTATCCGGATCACTAGGGTTGGTACCAATAGCCATTTCATAAGCATTATTCAATTGGTCATGGTCGCTGTCTAAATTAGCAGCGTCTTCTTTAACTCCCAAGACTTTTGATTTAGTGGTAAAACTAAGACCTTGGACAACAATATTTTTACCATAAATAGCATTATAAACATATATATTATAATAATAAGTAGTATTTGCTTCTAAGTCTTTGATAGTAACTTGGTGATCGGTGGTTATTTTTTGATCATTAACATAAATAAAGCTGCCTAATCTATCAGGACTAGTACCATATTGGATATAAGACCGCGCGGCTAGGTTAGAAGTATATTTGATAGTTACTTTATTATTGGATATTAAATTATTGTTGGAATTTAATGGTTCAATATTTCTTAGCTTTAGTTCAGAATTTATATCAAATTTTTCATAAATATTGACACTAAAAGTTTTACTTTCTTTATTGCCAGAATTATCTTTGATAACTATTTTTACATAATATTGGGAATAAGAGTCTAAATTATAAACAAAAGTTTCGTTATATTCTGCGTAACCTCCGACACCAACAATAATTTTATTTTCATTAGTACCTTGTTTCCAATAGTGTATTTCGGTGTAGACTTTTTCATTAGCTTTCCAAGATAGAGCCACTGTATTACCTAGTGTTTGTACTACATTTGATTCCAAAAATTTTGGGGCGACAGTGTCTATCATGTCATTGGTAGAAAAAGAGCGAGTATAGACTTCTAATCTTTCACCATCATAGGCTCTTAGCTCTATTTTATAATAATATGTTTTATCCTCTTCTAAATTGTATAAAATAGTTTGATGGCTTCTAGTATAATTATTATTTGAAGATTTTTTATCAAGATTATCAGCTGTAGAACCATAATAAACTATACTTTTGACATTATCATTAGTGCGCCATTTGATAGTGGCGTGGCCATTTTTCATATCTACTATTTCTATATCATAAAGAGAGATTTGGGCATTAGCCTTAAATCCATAAGAAAATGAGCTTATTAGAATAGTGATAATTATTAATGTTTTTAGCCAATTGTTCATAAATTTAACTAATATTTTTGGTTAATATAGAATTATAACATATTCTATATAAACTGTCAATCCAAGTTGTAGCTAAGTTTTTTATATTAATTATGATAGTTTAAATTTTAAATAATGTATGCTTTTGCCAGCTTGTAAGTGTTTTTTCTCAAAATCAGTCTTTATTTTAAGTAAGTCGGGAATGTCTCCTTGGTTATATATATCTTTTATTTCTTCTAGTATCTCTCCAGCCTGGTTTTTTATTGTCTCAATAGAATAGTCAAACAAATTAAGATCATCGGTTTTAAGATGGATCAAAGCATTGGGTATTAAAATTTTTTTGTAGATTTCTAAAAATCTAGGGGAAGTCAATCTTTTCTTAATTTGTTTATCTTTTGGAAATGGATCGGGGAAAGTAATCCAAATTTCAGCAATAGATTGTTTGGTAAAATATTCCAGTAGATTTTCTATTTGTATTCTTAACCAAAATATATTATCTAATTTTTTTTCTTGGGCTTTAGTAGCTCCAGACCACAGTCTTTCTCCTTGGATATCTATACCAATTATTTTATGGTGGGGAAATTTTTGAGCCAAAGCTAAAGAATAATCTCCCTTGCCACAGGCCAATTCTAAAACTATATTTTGTTCACCTAGTAAAAATTTATTTAATTTTTCTTTGAGGTCAACTTGATTTATTTGGGCTACATTTTTTAGTTTAGCCAGTTCAGTAAAACGTTCTAATTTTTTTTTAGGCATATATTTAGCTTATATTTAGAGCTTACTATAAAATAAAAGTTTTAGCTAGAGATAGTTGACAATAGTTTATTATAACCATAGAATTATTAAATTCCAGAGGCTTAATAGTAGGGAATAAATTTGCTATAATACTGGTATGAAAATATTAGCCATAGAATCATCTTGTGACGAAACAGCTATTGCTCTTTTAGAGGGCCATGGGCAGATTTTGCAGTTAAAGAAAAATGCCATCTATTCTCAAATTGATATTCATAAAAAATATGGTGGGGTCATACCAGAAGTAGCCGCTCGCAAACACACCGAGACTATTATACCCTTAATAGATAATACTTTAGGTAAAAGTAAATTAAAAAACATAGATTATGTAGCGGTTACTAGTGGGCCAGGACTAGTTACTTCTCTCATTCTAGGTATGGCCACAGCTAAAGCCTTGGCTTTTGCCAATCATTTGCCACTAGTGTCTGTCAATCATCTGGAAGGGCATATTTATTCTAATTGGCTGAGTAATAGTAGCTTGGCTAGAAATAGTCAGAAATATTTACCAGCTTTGATATTGCTGGTTTCTGGTGGACATAGCGAATTGATATTAATGACCAGTCATGGTCAGTATCAAATATTAGGGCAAACTTTAGATGATGCTGCTGGCGAAGCTTATGATAAAGTAGCTAAACTTTTGCATCTTGGCTATCCAGGCGGACCAATAGTGAGCTCTTTAGCTACAGAGGGTAATACTCAAGCTTATAATTTCCCTCGACCAATGATAGATAAAGAGAATTATGATTTTTCTTTTTCTGGTCTTAAAACAGCTGTGCTTTATACTTTAGAAAAAAAGAAAAAAATAAGTAAAAAAGATATCAAAGATATTTGTGCCTCATTTCAAGCAGCGCTGATAGAAGTTTTAGTAAAAAAAACCATCAAAGCGGCTAAAGTATATAAGGTAAAATCTATTATGTTGGCTGGTGGCGTAGCAGCTAATCAGGTTCTTAAAAATACTTTGTTAAAGCAGAGTCGAGAAATTGGCTTGCCATTTTTTTATCCAGATTTAAAATACACCGGAGACAATGCGGCTATGATAGCCGTGGCTGCTTATTATAATGTAAGGTTTAAAAATAATAATTATATCTTAAAAGACAAAAATATTTTTGATTTAGAGCCTCAGGCTAATTGGAGATTGGGTCAAAATAAATCCAAAATATAATTTAACTTAGAAATTGGTTTTTTTTGAGATATTTTAATAGCTATTGTATAATAATAAAATGAGAGAATATCAAGCTAACAATCAAGCAGCTACAGAAAAAATAGCTACTGAGCTGGCCAAAGAATTGAAAGGTGGAGAGTTTTTAGCTTTAAGTGGTAATCTAGGGGCTGGTAAAACAGTTTTTGTCAAAGCTTTAGCTAAAGCTTTGGGGGTTAAAGAAAATATTACTAGCCCTACTTTTGTACTAATGAAAGTTTATGATATTTCTCCTCTTAAATCCCGTCAAAAAACTAAGGCCGAGGGGAAATTTAGTAAGCTAGACGGGGGAAAAGTAGATAAATTTGTACATATTGATTGCTATCGCTTGTCAGGGCAAGAAGATTTGTTTGAAATCGGACTAGGCGATTATTTGAATTACAATAATATAATAGTAGCTATAGAATGGGCTGATAAGCTAGTTAATTTACCAGCTACGGCTATTAAAATTCATATGGAGTTGTTGGGGGAGGATAAAAGAAAAATAAGTATAGCTTAATTATAATTAATAAATTTAATCCATCCAGCTCTTCGCGAAGAGCTGGATGGATTTTTATATATCTTCAATACCTTAGGCAAAACCACGGGCGTAGACCCGTGGTTTTTATATAATTTAATCTTTGACGTGATCAAAAATTTCTTCTATAGAAGTGAGGCCATCTAGAGCTTTCAGTAGTCCATCTTGGAACATAGTTATCATACCATCTTTAACTGCTATTTTTTCTATTTCGTATTCAGAGGCTTTGTCAGACAGTATAATTTTTTCTATTTCTGGACTCATTAACATTACTTCATAAATACCAATTCGTCCTTTATAGCCTATACCTTGGCATTTATCGCAGCCTTTAGCAGTGTAAAATTTTAAATTATTTAGATCTGGTTTATAGCCAGACTGAGGACTAATTTCATTTAAGGTATTTAAAATTACAGTCATGGTAGCATTATCTAGGCTAGTATCTTCTGTTTTACAATTTTGACATAATTTTCTAGTTAATCTTTGCCCAATAATAGCATTGAGAGATGGAGCTAATAAAAAAGCTTGGACGCCCATAGATAAAAGTCTAGGGATAGTACCAGCAGCTGAGTTGGTATGAATAGTAGAGAGCATCAAGTGGCCAGTCAAAGCAGCATTAACCGCAGTTTCAGCTGTTTCTAAATCACGGATTTCACCAACCATTACTATGTCTGGATCCTGACGAAGTATAGCTCTTAGTCCTCTGGCAAAAGTATAGGTGGATTTCTTTTTTATTTCTCCAGTTTGGACATCTTCTTGATCACTAGCATCAGTGTTGTCTATTTGGCTTTGTACTATACCAAGTAATTTATATTCAATTGGATCTTCTAGGGTAATAATTTTAGTATCAGGTTTGTTGAGTTTGTTTAATATGGCGTAGAGAGTAGTAGTTTTACCAGAACCAGTTGGACCAGTAGTGATAATCATACCATTTGGTTTTTTCATCTCTTCATTTAAAATATTAAATGATTTTCCTCTAAAACCAAGTTGTTCAAATTCTAAACCAACAGCTGATGCTTTAAGTAACCTCATAACGATACTTTCGCCATAGGCAGAAGGAATAGAGGAGACTCTGACCTCTATTTGGTCTTTGGTCAGGTGGATAGTAAATCTACCATCTTGAGGTTTATTACCTATATTTAATTTGAGGCCAGCTAATAATTTTAAACGGGAGCTTAATTTTGGCCAAGCGTCTTTTTTTAGAGTGGCCACTTCGTGTAGGATACCGTCTATACGGATACGCACATTAATAACTGCTTCTTCCGTTTCAATATGAATATCAGAAGCACCAAATTTGAGACTAGCAGCTATAACTATATTAATTGTTTCAGTTAGATCGGTTGCTTGGATTAGCTGATTAAGATCTTTAATAGTAGTCAGTTTTTTATCAAATTTATCTATATCCTCAGCCGAAATAGCTACACCTTCTATTTGGATAATTTTTGGAATTTTTTTGTAGACAGCAAAAGCAAAATTAAAACTAGCTTCAGAAAGTAGGTAGATTTTTATCCTAGTATGATATTTTTCGGACAGTTCTTTAGCTAAATTAGTTACTTGAGGATTACTAGGATTAAGAGAACCAAGGCGCATTTCTTCTCCAGTATACAAAAAACAGACAGTCTGCAAGGCTTCGGCTTGTTCAGGCTCGATAATTTTTAGGGCTTCTTGGGAGAGTGGGAACTTTTCTAAATTTATATAAGAAATACCCATGGCGTCGGCTTGTGTTTGCACCCGTTTTTCTTTTTCTTTGAGCTCTATTTCAGATAGCTTGTCACTCAGTTTTTTATTTTTATCGTCACTTGATGAATCAGCCATATTTTTCTTTTAATAACTATGATAATTATACTTTATTGATACTCTCTAAGTCAATTTTGTATCTGCCAACTGTCGGAAAATAAAAAATCATCTAGCTGCTCACAGCAACTGGATGATTTTTTATGTATTAAATTTTTTTATCTGGTCAATATAGGTAAATGTTTATGAGCTATACGGTGTATTTTACTATGGCTTTTACCAGGGGCTATTAATTCTAAGAAAATACTAGCCCAAACTACATTATAAAAAGCACTATATATAGAACTACCTAGTATTAATACTACAGCCACTAGAAATAGTCCAATAATCACAATCATTAAGGTTAAAAAGGGTATAAGGCTGGCCATAATTAGGAAAGGTACAAAGACAAAAACCATGGAGCTAATAATAGCTACGAGAGCCAGAATGGTTAAACCTAGTAATAAGAAAGCATTCTCTATAGTAATAATCCAATTAACTTTAAATAAAAGCCAACTATTTACAAAAGCATCAGTAAATTTTTGATTTTTTAGCATAATATAAGCTATGCCGTATCTAGTGACAAAGGAGATAGTAATCACTAAAGGAATAAGTATAAAGAAGGTGAATAGACCTAGTATAATATAAATCGGCCAGTTATTAGTATTGGATAAGAAATATATAATTGGTGTTAGAACTAAAGATACAAAGAAGTATCCGATAAGTGAATTGATAATATTAAGACCAAAAACTGGCCAAAATTTATCAACACCATTTTTTAATTGCTCACCTAGGGTTTCCTTGATATATTTTTTACCTTGCAGACCGGCAGAATAAGTCAAAGAGGCTTGTGAGGATACAGCTAAGATAGTAACGGCAGAGAATAAAATAAATAAGCCCAGTAGTGCTAAGACGTCTGGTAAATTAGCCCAACTAATAGTAATGGTAGAAAAAGTAACAAAGATGTCCATCCAAGATTTAATGTTGGAGCTGATAAAATCTGGGAAACTATCAGAGAGATTAAAGATGATTTGTATTTCATAGAAGCCTAATAATGAGGCAAATAATCCAAAGAACCAAATAATTGGGTTGCTTTTAACTAATTGCCAAGCTTTAGGATAAACTTTTCTGTAAAACATATTTTTATTTTATTTATTCCGTTTGATAGACGGAAGCTTTTTATTTTTTTAGCTATCTATATTATACAATAAAACTGATAAAAAAACAAAAGTGTTTATAGTCAGCTAAGGCTAGCTGATAATTTATTTTTCACCTTGCCATTCAGCAAAAAATTCTTGAAGGAATTTTTTCATATATTTATGCCTACTGGCCGCCATTTTTTTGGCGGTGGCTGTATTCATATCATCCTGCAATTTTAGTAATTTGTTATAAAAATGGTGGATGCTAGAAGGATCATGTTTTTCAGCACTATAAGATTTTTGTTTGAGACTTATTTCAGGCAGCCACATAGCTATTTGATGAGCTCCTCCATAAGCAAAACAACGAGCTATTCCAATTGCGCCTATCGCATCTAAGTTATCAGCATCTTGGACTATTAATGTTTCTAGGTCATGGACAGTTTTTCCACTTTTTGCAAAATTATATTCTTCATGAAATTCAATGCAGTGTAATATTTTTTCTTTTTGCCCCTCAGATAATTTTAATGGTGCTAAAAGCTCTTTAATTTTAGGTAGAGAGTCTAGGGGAGATATATAGCGACCATGATCTTTTTGCATTACTCTATGTATATCATGTAAAAAAGCCGCTACTCCAATAATTATCTTATCACCACCTTCTTTTTTTTGAATAGTCAAAGCCAAATTCAGAACCCTTTTTAGATGCTTGAGGTCATGCCCACAACTTTGGGCATTAAACATTTCAGCTACAGCTATTTCTAGTTGTCGGATTATCTCTTTCATCTTATTTTTATAATACTTATTTTTTTAAATAGGAATTTCTATGAGTAAAATTTTTGAAGGCTCCTGGACGTTTATTTTTACTTGATTAGTTTGACTAATAGCTATAGCATCACGTTTATTTAGCTTATGTTTGCCTAATGATATTTGGCCAGCTATGTTCATAATAAATAATCCATGTTTATTAGCTAGTGAGTATTCAACTTCCTGTTTAGTATCAAAATAACCCATAGATATTTTAGCGTCTTGATGTATATATAGAGTTTCAGAATCTTTATCTCCAGATACCAAGCTAATGATTTTATTTACTGGTATTTTTTCTAATAAGTTTTTTTGTTCATAACGTGGTTTGATATCATGCTCTTTACTTTCAATCCAAATTTGGAAAAGCTTTAAGGGGCTAGTAGTAGAAGCATTATATTCAGAATGCATTATGCCAGTTCCAGCAGACATTACTTGTATTTCATTATTATTGATAATACCATGTCCACCCATAGAGTCTTTGTGTTCCAATTGGCCTTCTATTACTATAGTGATAATTTCCATATTATCATGTGGGTGTAAATCAAAACCTTGATTAGGGGCAATAATATCATCATTTAATACCCGTAGGGCACCAAAACCCATTCTAGCTGGGTTATAATAATTGGCAAAACTAAAACTGAACTTACTGTCCAACCAGCTTAGCTTATTTGCCCCTCTCTCAGAGCTAGGATGAAGTTCTATTTTCATATAAATAGTTTAGCTAATATTTATAAATAAATCTAGTAGTAAAATATGTTTTTGTTTAAATAAAAAACCCGGCCAGTGCCGGGTTTTAATTAGGCTAATAAATTTTCAAACTCAGCTTTTTCTATAGTTTCTTTATCTACTAAAACGGCTACTATTTTTTCTATTTTATCTTTATTATCATTGATAGTTTTTTCGGCAGTTTTTAGAGCATTATTTATGTAGTTGGATATTTCAGTATCAATAGTCTCGGCAGTTTTTTCACTATAGTCTCGGCGTTCATGAATTTCTTTTCCCAAGAAAATCATTTCATCTTTTTGACCAAAGGTGCGAGGGCCAAGTTTTTCATCCATACCAAACTGGGTAACAATTTTTCTGGCCATCGCAGTCACTTTCTGTAAATCGTTTGAGGCTCCAGTGGTTACTTCACCAAAAAATATCTTTTCAGCCGCAAAACCACCTAAGAGTACGGCCATATCATCTATAAAATCAGAATAAGATAGCATCTTCTTGTCTTCTTTAGGAAGATTGATGGTATAGCCAGCGGCTCGACCACGAGAAATAATAGAAACCTTATGTACGGGATCAGCGTTAGGTAAGATATGAGCTATCAAAGCATGTCCAGCTTCGTGATAAGCTGTTATCTTTTTTTCTTTGGTAGATAAAATATGGCTTTTTCTCTCACGACCTAGTAATACTCTTTCAATTGAATCAAGTACTGTCTGACCGTCAATAGTTTTTTTGTCAGCTCGAGCGGCCACAATAGCTGCTTCGTTTAGTAGATTGGCCAAATCAGCTCCAGAAAATCCTGGGGTGCGTTGAGCGACCATTTTTAAATCAACATCTTTAGCTAATGGTTTTTTGTGGGCATGAATTTCCAAAATAGCCTCTCGGTCTTTGATGTCTGGCAAATCAATTACTACCTGTCTATCAAAACGACCAGGGCGAAGTAGAGCTGGATCTAAGACATCAGGTCGATTGGTAGCGGCTAAGACAATAATATTTGTTTGATTATCAAAACCATCCATCTCTACCAAAATTTGGTTGAGGGTTTGTTCTCTTTCGTCATGACTACCACCCAAGCCCGCACCACGTTGACGTCCGACGGCATCTATTTCATCTATAAAGACAATACAAGGAGAGGCTTTTTTGGCTTTTTTAAATAAGTCTCTGACTCTGGAAGCACCAACACCGACAAACATCTCCACAAACTCAGAACCAGAGATATGGAAAAATGGGACATTGGCTTCACCAGAAGTGGCTCTGGCTAAAAGTGTTTTACCAGTACCAGGAGAGCCCAAGAGCAATACTCCTTTGGGGATTTTAGCTCCCATGGCAATAAATTTTTGAGGGTGTTTAAGAAATTCTACTATTTCTTCTAAATCTTCTTTAGCTTCTTTAGCCCCAGCTACATCTTTAAAACTAACTTTTTGTTTTTGGTTGTCAATTTTAGCACCAGATTGACCAAAGGTCATAGCCTTACTATTGACCCCTTGGACTTGGCGCATCATAAACCAAATTAGGCCGATAATAAATAGAGCAGGAATGACAAATGGTAAAATGACAGTTAGTAAGAATCCAGAATTTGCTTCTTCACCAATGCTGATATTTACGCTAGCGATTTTTTCAGTTGAGACATCGTAGTTTTTAAGTACTTCACTTAAAGACTCGGTTGTTTCTTTCCTACTAGACTGTTTGCTCTCGTTTTTTAGCAATATATCAAGTTCACTACCTTTGACAGTAATGTCTTGTACTTCCTCATTATTTATTTCTTGAACTAATTTGGCTATTGATATTTTTTCAATACTTTGGCTATTTTTGTCGAATAGACTAAAAATAGTCATGATAGCTGCAAATATCAAGAAGAATATTAGGAAATTTTTGAAAATATTTTTCATAAAATTTATTATTTTTTAACCCCGTTAGAAGTCTGTTATTAATATGTAGTATATCAAATATCAGAGGATATTTCTAACGGGGCAAAATTTATAGGTTTATTTTTTGTCTTCATCCTTGGCTAAAGCTTCAGATGGTATATCTTTTAGTTCTTCAACTTTTTCTTCGGGCTTAGCCTCTAACTCTTTATCTTCTTTTTTAGTCTCGTCTTTTTCGCTTACTTCGCTAGGAGTTTTTGGCTTTTTGTCTATTCCTTTTAGAGAAAGTCCTAGACGATGGTGTTTTGGTTCGATAGTGAGAATAGTAAACTCATAATCTTTACCAACTGCTACCAAATCTTCCGGATTGGAAACTTTTTTATTACTTAGTTCGGATATATGGACCAAGCCGTGAATATCGTCATCTAGTTCAATGAAAGCACCAAAGGGATTTACTTTTAAGACCTTACCTTTTACTTTTTGGCCGATTTGATATTTAGCAGCTACTTCCACCCAAGGATCTCTTTGTAGTTTTTTGATAGATAGGGAAATTTTGGTGTTTTCAATATCAATAATTTCTGCTTTGACATTATCACCAACTTTGATGATATCTCGAGGATTATCAATTCTCTGCCAAGCTAATTCTGAGATATGAACCAGACCTTCTAGGCCATCACCAAATTCTACAAAAGCTCCAAAATCTACTACGCCAGTAACTTTGCCTTCTATTTTATCACCAACTGTAAATTTGGAAATAACTTTTTTTTGTTTATCATCCCAAGCAGCTTTTTCGGAAACAATTAGTTTTTCTTCTTTTTCGTTGAGATCAAGGACTTTAGTTTTCAGGTATTGGTTTACAAAACTTTTTAAGTGACCAAGGATTTTGTTTTTGTCACCACCTTCAATACGAGGATAGTGCTCAATAGTTAATTGAGAAACAGGTAGAAAACCTACGACATTACCAATTTTGATCATGAGACCACCTTTATTAGCATCAATCACCTTGCTATCCACAATAGATCCTTCTTTATAAAGAGTTTCTAAATTGTCCCAAGCTTTTTTGTGACCAGCTTCACGTAGTGACAGCTCCATGTAACCGTTTTCATTATCTAGACCAATGACGGTAGCAGTAACAATATCACCAATTTTTAGATTTGAAGTTTCATCTGATTCATCATAAATTTCTCTACCACGGATAATACCAGTGGTGATACCATCTATATCAAGATAAATCTCATTTTTTGAAAGACTGATAATAGCACCAGTCACTAGATCGCCCTCCTTGGGAATATTAACTGCTTTTTCATTTGCAAGCAGAATATCCATTGGATGTTGGCTAAGTGTTTTTTCTTCTGACATATTAATTATTATTAATTATCCCCCTCCCAAGATGGGATTGAGCCTTCAAATTTGTCATATTTGAAGATGATTTATTATTTATAAGCTGACTTACATTAACATAAATGTTAGAAAAAATCAAGTCTCTAGTCATAGTCTGTTTTTGGCGCTTAAAAGGCCATAAATATCGTGAAAAACCCCTTATTTTTGTCTTTACTTTTAGCCTAATTTATGATAAAATATTTAGTATTAAAAGGCATAAAAATAGATAAAAATATGATAATTTCATGGCATGGCTTTAATTACTTTAAGTTAAAAAACACTTCACATTCCCTAATATTCAATCCTTATACTTTGGATAAGGTCACTAAATTACCAGCAGCTAGTGCTGATATTATTCTTTTTTCAGACCCTAGTCAGATAGCCAAAGTTAAATTAAACAAAGATAGTTTTGTGGTTGATTCGCCAGGCGAGTATGAAGTGGGTGACGTTTTTGTTTATGGCCGTGAGGTCAAAGGCAATATTATCTATTATGTAGTTTTTGAAGGAATTAAAATTGCTTTTTTGGGAGAATTTGGGCATGGTGATTTATCAAATGACGATTTAGAGTTGATTGAGGGTGCTGACATGTTAATTTTACCTGTCGGTGGCGGAGATTTGACCACAGCCAAAGAAGCTAGCCGACTTATCCAGCAAGTAGAACCACGGATAGTCATTCCTAGTTGTTATAAATCTGGTTCTGGTAAATTGGCAGTAGATGATTTGACGGTTTTTATAAAAGAATTTGGTGTTAAACCAGAGGAAGAAGAAAAATATAAAATAAAAAAAGCAGATCTTCCGGTGGAAGATATCAAATTAATTATACTTAAATTACAAAAATGATTATATTTGAGCCAGGTGGGAGCAAAAATTTAATTTTGGTAATATTAGTAGTATTTTTTATGGGGATTATTACTTGGCAATGGCTAGCTAGTAAGCCTTTTGCTGATGTGGGGAAAGAAAATTATTTTTTGGATCAAATCCAAAATAATACTAGTGATGAAGTAGGAAATATTAAGGGCTCTATTGAAGTCGGACAAGAAGATTTAGCTGGTCTCAGTGATGAGCTTATTAAGCAGACTAAGCAAGAACAACTAATTGAAGAAACTAAAAAATATTTAGCTGATAAAGAGAAGAATGCTTTGTTAGAAACACCACAGAATCAAGTAGATTGTGAGGCCATTAGTGCCAAGTGGAATGAAACAGATTTAAAATGTTTTTTAGCTACTACTGATGGAGGAAAAGAATGTAATGATAGTAGTGAGTGTCAGGGATATTGTGCAGTAGATTTATCACAAGGGCCAGAAATTTATTCAAGGTTTATCTCCGAAGGACGACCAGTCAAAACAAGCGGCATCTGTTCCGAAAATATTTTTAAATACGGTTGCTTGGCTATAGTGGAGGAGGGTTTTGTTAATCAAATAGCTTGTGTAGATTCTGCAGTTAAATAAAATATCAAAAATTTTAAAATAATATGCCAACAAAGAAAAATTCTATTTCAGAGTCTGAAAAAAAGGAAGAAAAAAAACCAAAACAAGATGTCTTGATAGATAATCGTGGTCATGTAGAACCTTTATCTATTGTGGAAGAGATGCAGAGCTCATATATTGATTATGCCATGAGTGTTATTGTTTCTCGAGCATTACCTGATGTCAGAGATGGTTTAAAACCAGTCCATCGTCGAATATTGTATGCGATGTGGACCATTGGTTTGAGGCATACTGCTAAATTTAGAAAATCAGCCACCGTAGTCGGTGAAGTGCTTGGTAAATATCATCCACACGGTGACGTGGCTGTTTATGATTCTATGGTCAGAATGGCTCAGGATTTTTCTATGCGCTATACCTTGGTTAATGGTCAGGGAAATTTTGGTTCTATGGATGGTGATGGTGCTGCTGCTATGCGTTATACGGAGGCTAAATTACAAGCTTTAGCTGAGGAGCTAATGTTTGATATAGAAAAAGACACTGTTGATTTTATCCCAAATTATGATGGTTCACACAAAGAGCCTCGAGTGTTACCAGCTAAACTGCCAAATTTACTTTTAAATGGTACTACTGGTATTGCGGTCGGTATGGCTACAAATATTCCACCTCATAACCTCGGAGAATTGATAGATGCTATTACTTTACTAATAGATAAACCACAAGCGACTATCGAAGATTTGATGAATATAGTTAAAGGACCAGATTTTCCAACTGGCGGTATGATTTATAATATAGAAGATATTAGAACCGCCTATGCTACTGGTCGTGGGGGTATTGTCATGCGTGGGGAAGCCGATATTATAGAAAGCAAGGCTGGCCAATATCAGATTATTATTTCTTCTGTGCCTTTTCAGGTCAACAAAGCCAATCTACTAGAAAAAATTGCGCAACTAGTCAAAGATAAAAAATTAGAAGGGATAAAAGATTTGCGTGACGAATCAGATAGAGACGGTGTCAGGGTAGTAATTGATCTAAAAAAAGAAGCTTACCCAAATAAAATTTTAAACAATCTCTACAAACATACTCAACTGCAAGAGAAATTTCACGTCAACATGTTGGCTTTAATTGATGGTATTCAGCCACGAGTTTTGACTCTACAAGGTATTTTGGAAGAATATATTAAGCATCGTCAAGTAGTAATTGCTCGTCGGACTCAATTTGATTTGGAAAAAGCCAAAGACAGAGCTCATATCTTGGAAGGTTTGAAAAAAGCTTTGGATAAAATTGATGCGGTTATCAAAACAATTAGAGCTTCTAAAGATAAAGATATTGCCAAAGTAAATTTGATGAAGCAATTCAAATTAAGTGAGAGACAAGCCGTGGCTATCTTGGAAATGAAATTACAATCTTTGGCCAATCTAGAGAGAATGAAGATTGAAAATGAACTCAAAGAAAAATTACAATTGATCAGAGAATTAGAAGCTATTTTGAAAAATAAAACAAAGATATTAAATATAATCAAAACTGAGCTTAAAGAGATAAGAGACAAATTTGCTGATGAAAGAAAGACTAAAGTGATTAAGTCCGCCATTGGTAAGATGGAGACCAAAGATTTGATACCAAATGAAGCAACTGTTATCACTATGACTCACGATGGCTACATCAAGAGGCTTTCTCCAGAAAATTTCCGTACCCAAAGTCGCGGTGGCAAAGGTGTTATGGGCCTAACTACCAAAGAGCAAGATGAGGTGCAGACATTTATGTCTACTAGCACCCATGCTGATTTAATGTTTTTCACCACCAGAGGCAGAGTATTTCAACTCAAAGCTTATGAGGTACCTCAACAGTCTCGTACTTCTAAAGGTCAAAATATTGTTAATTTCTTGCAATTATCTCCAGAAGAAAAAGTATCTTCCATTATTCAAAGTGAAGATTTCAAAGTCTTTAAATATTTTGTCATGTTGACTAAATACGGAGTGATTAAAAGAGTAGAAGTATCTCAATTCTATAATGTTCGCCATAGTGGACTAATAGCTATGAAATTAAAAGGCGATGATGTCCTTAATTGGATTAGAACTTCATCAGGCAAAGATGATATTATTTTAGCTACTGCTAAAGGTCAAGCCATTAGATTTAGAGAAAAAGATGTCAGAGCCATGGGTCGCTCAGCTTCTGGGGTCAGAGCTATTCGTCTTAAAAAAGATGATGTAATAGTTGGTGTAGATTTAATCACTGACGGAAAATCAATTTCTGATGAGCAACTGATGGTAGTGATGTCTCATGGTTTTGGCAAGCGGACAGCGGTGGCTTCTTATAAAGTACAAGGCCGTGGCGGTAGTGGTATCAAGACTGCTCAAGTGACTGACAAAACTGGTAACATTGCTTCTGCCAAAATAGTTTCTGGCAAGGCCGAAGATGAAGATATGATTATTATTTCCAAAAAAGGCCAAGTGATTAGGTTGCCTATCAAGTCAGTCAATGTCTTAGGACGCGCTACTCAAGGTGTCAGGTTGATGCGCTTTAAAGATAGTGACGATAGAGTATCATCGGTAACCCTTGTTTAAATTTAATTATTATTTTAAATTTATGAGATTTGGAGAAGCCCCTAAAATAGAAACACCTAAAGAAAAACCCCAGTTAGATGAGTTGAGAGAACAAGAAGATACTATAATGAATAGTTTTCGTGGTAAAGCTAGATCATTTGCCAAGGTTTTTGCTTTACTTACCACTTTATCATTTGCTAGTCCAGCACTTGTCGAAGCGGGGGAGCTAGATGTAAAAGAAAAACCAAATACAGAACAACAAGCCGAACAATCAAAACAGAGAGTTTTTGATTTATTAAAACAGCTACAGGAAATAAAAGTATCAATGGATGAGGAATTTAATAGAACGCAAGCCCGTGATTTAGTTTATTTTTTTGCGGCTGATTTAAAAGGTGACGATGGGAAGCTTACGACTGTAGAATTGAAAGCAGCCATTGATACTGTTATGACTCATTTACCTGAGTATGTTGATCAGCATTTTGATTCTAGCCCAGATGGGACAGCTAATCCAGAAGATATTACTGGATTTAGAGAAGCTTTAAAAACCAGTGTCGGTTTACAAGAATTTTATCAAATGTGGGAACAATATAAATAAAAAATATGAGTCAATTAATTTTTCCTAAAATTAAAATACTATTAGAAAAATCTAAGCTTGATAAAAATAAAATAGATAAGCTTTTGGTACAATTATCAAGAATTCCAGATAATAGTTTAGCTGGTTTGTTAGAAATTTTGGAAGAAGATGTTTCTCAGGCAGAAATTATTTTTGAAAATTATCAAAAAAAGAAACAGCTAGCTACAAATTTTGATCATGATAAATGGGGGGCTTTATTAGAAGAAGAAAAGGTGACTTTAGAAAAAAATAATTTATAACATGGAAGAGCGAGTCATATCAGCTAAAGAACAGAAAACAGATCGCACTTGGGATTTGACTTTGCGTCCCCAAAAATTAGCAGATTATATTGGTCAGGAGCAAGTAAAAAAAAATCTTGATATTGTGCTTCAAGCGGCTAAAAATAGGCAAGAGCCGATTGATCATACTTTGCTTTATGGTCCACCAGGATTAGGTAAGACCACTTTGGCTCATATTATAGCCAAAGAAATGGGAGTGGGAGTAAAAGTAACTTCTGGTCCAGCTATTTCTAAAGCGGGAGATTTGGCCGCTATTATTACCAATTTGCAAGAAGGAGATATTTTATTTATTGATGAGATTCATCGGCTAAATAAAACTATAGAAGAAATTCTTTATCCGGCTATGGAGGATTTTGCTTTAGATATTATCTTGGGTAAAGGACCTTCTGCTCAAATACTTCGTTTGGATTTACCAAAATTTACTTTAATTGGTGCCACCACTAGATATAATTTGATTTCTTCTCCACTGCGAGATAGATTTGGGGTGACTTTTAGATTGGATTTTTATAATAAAGAAGAGCTAGCTCAAATTGTTAAACGAGCCGCTGATATTTTGGCTATTACCATTGATGATCAAGCCACAGCAGAAATAGCTAGCCGTTCTCGGGCTACTCCTCGTATTGCCAATAGAATATTAAAAAGAGTCAGAGATTATGCTCAGGTCAAAGGCAATGGCCAGATTTCTTATGATTTGACCAAACAAGCTCTAGATATGATGGCTATAGATACCTATGGTCTAGATGATTTGGATAGAAAACTTTTACAAATAATTGTAGAAAATTTTAGTGGCGGTCCAGTCGGACTGAGCACTTTAGCGGCTTCTGTCCAAGAAGAAGCTGGCACAATTGAAGAAATATTTGAACCATACCTGATGCAATTAGGTTTGCTTTCTCGTACTTCTCAGGGTCGAGTAGCTACAGATAAAACCTATGAGTATTTAGGTATAGATAGGAATAAAAATAATAAGTTATTTTAGTACACGGTGAGAAAAATTAATTTACAATTTAATACTACCAGCCTTTTATTGTTGGTATTTTTTATTTTGTGTTTTTTGACTACTCTATGGCAAGCAAGCTGGCAGATAGGTGGTGATGGTTTTGGTTATTATTCATATATTAGGTCTTTTATTTTTGATAGGGATTTTAATTTGCAAAATGAGTTTGCTTTATTTGATGCTTTAAATAATTATGATACTGTGGTGGCTTGGCAAACTAGTGTCAATCAAATAGCCAATCCTTTCGCAGTGGGGGCAGCTGTATTATGGAGTCCTTTTGTGTTAATAGCTTTTATAGTTAGCTATGTTTTTGATTTTGCTGATCCTTATTTTATTAGGGGTTTTAATTTTCCTTATCAAGTGGCAGTGGCTATGGGCACTTGGACTTATTTTTTATTGGGTTTAGCCTTACTCTTTAATACCCTGAGGAAAATTATAGGTGAAAAATATGCTTGGTGGGCTATATTAATTTCTATAGCTGTATCACCGGTGCCTTTTTATCTGATTTATGAGCCTAGTATGGCGCACGGATTGACAGTTTTCTCTAGCTCTTTATTTTTTTATGTGATTTATAAAATTTATAAATCCGATATTATATATTATTTAGATTACTTACTACTAGGAGTGAGTATGGCTTTATTATTTTTGCTTAGATGGCAGGATATAGTATTTGCTGTTATAGCTTTATTTATAATTTTTAAAAAAATTTATGCTGAAAAAAATTATAAAAAATATATAAAGCCAATTAGCTTGGCTTTAGTAGGGTTTGTTTTATTAAGTTCGCTACAATTTTTGATGTGGCGACATTTGTTTGGATCTTGGATTGTAATACCACAAGGAACTTCATTTTTTCATCTGGCTCATCCTCATATTTGGCAATTTTTATTTTCTAGTCATCATGGTATGTTTACGGTCCATCCTTTACTGATGTTTTCTTTAGTGGGGTTAGGCTTTTTTTATAAACAAGATAAATTTTTGGCTAGGCTTTTATTTTTGGCTATGCTAATACAGATTTATATCAATTGTGCTATCTATGATTGGTATGGCGGTGGCTCTTTTGGAGCTCGTCGTATGATTAGTAGTTTTTTTATTTTTACTCTTGGCCTGAGTTATTTTATAAAGGCAGTCTGCAAAAGAAAAATAGTCCTAATTATTTTTATTTTGTTGGTGTTTACAGGAATTATTTTTAATGTTTTACTTATGATATCTTATGCTAGAGGCATTATTCCACTCAATGGATTTACTTCTTATGGTGAGCTTTATAAAGCTCCGATCAAAGTATTAATGGATTTATGAAACAAAGATTATTATTACATTCTTGTTGTGCACCATGCTCTATTTATGTTTTAGAGCAGTTAGCTAAAGATTATCAGCTAAGTATTTTTTTCTATGACCCCAATATTCATCCTAGGAAAGAATACAATTTGCGCCGAGATGAAATGCAAAAATATGCCAAAAAAATAGCTATTAATTTTGAAGAAGGACCATATAATACAGCCGAGTGGTTTACTAAGACCAAGGGTCTAGAAGCTGAACCAGAAAAAGGTCAGCGCTGTGAAGTTTGTTTTGATATTCGTCTAGGTCAAACAGCTAAAAAAGCTAAGGAAGAAAACTATGACCTTTGGGCTACAGTGATGAGTATTTCTCCTCACAAAGATGTTTCTCAAATCAATTGTGTAGCTAATAAATTGGTTAAAGAATACGGAGTTAAATTTCTAGAAGCGGATTGGAAGAAAAATAATGGTTTTAAAATAGCGTCTGAGATGAGCAAAAAAGAAGGTTTTTATCGCCAAGACTATTGTGGCTGCCTTTATTCTAAAAAAATTTGACAGCTAGCTGATAATTAAGCTAATGTTTAGCTGCTTTTTGTTCTCTGTCACTTCGTAGCGAGTCAAACTGGAAAGGGAGGAAGCTCATGAATTGGTGGCTTGTCTTGGCGATTGCCTACGCTCTGCTAGGCTTTTTCTTTGGTCTGCTCTATAGCAGCGACATTGTGTCTTTGCTCAGGCGCGCTAGGCATGAATATGGTCCACCCAGTGATCAATTTTGTATTGTCAGCGCTGGTCTGGGTGTATTTGTAGCCATGCTTATCTTCTGGCCGCTTATCTGTATAGGAAATGGTATAATGTCTTATACCAATCCCCACCATCTTCGCCTCAACGGGCATCGGATTCGTTAAACCCTTTGGCGCCGGGTCCGTCTTAGACGGACCCGGCAGCTACTTTATTATAATATTTATGAAAATAAGTTTATTTGATTATAATTTACCTCGTGCTTTGATAGCCCAAAGTCAAATAAAACCACGGGATCATTCACGCCTTTTGATATTAGATAGAGCTAAAGAAAAAATAAGCCATCAGCATTTTTATAATTTGCCAGAATATCTCTCGGCCAATGATGTCTTGGTAGTTAATGAAACAAAAGTTTTTCCAGCTAGGCTCTATGGTCACAAATCTACTGGCGGGCAAGTAGAAATTTTATTGACTGAAAAAATCAATAATTCCACTTGGCTAGCTATGATTGGTGCTCGTAATCTTAAAGTCGGCGATAGTATTTATTTGGCTGATAAACTAGTGGCCAAAATTATCAAAGACATTGATGGTAAAATTAAACAAATAAAATTTAATCAAGTCGGCAAAAAATTGGAAGCTATTATAGATAGTATTGGGCATACGCCGCTGCCGCCTTATATAAAAATTAAAGATAGTTCAAAAATCAAAAAAGATTATCAGACTATTTATGCTCGTTCTCTTGGTTCGGCAGCGGCGCCAACCGCTGGTCTTCATTTTACTAACAAAGTTTTACAACAACTTAATAAAAAAGGCGTCAAAATTTTTAAAGTAACTCTACATGTTGGTCTAGGTACTTTTGCGCCAGTAGAAGTAGAGGATATTACTAAGCATAAAATTCACCATGAGTGGGCTAGTATTGATAAAAACACTGTAGAGTCTTTGAATAAATTAAAAAAACAAGGTAAAAATATTATAGCTGTTGGCACCACTAGTGCCCGCACCTTAGAGGCCTTTGCTACTAAGGCTGGGCATTTAAGCTCAGGCTCTAAATGGGTAGACATTTATATTTATCCAGGCTATAAATATAAATTTGTAGATGATTTAATAACCAATTTTCATTTGCCGAAAAGTTCTCTACTTTTTATGGTAGCTGCTTTAGCTAGCCGGGAGCAAATATTAAAAGCTTATCAAAAGGCTATCAAGCTAAAGTATAGATTTTTTTCTTTTGGTGACGGCATGTTGATTACTAAAAATAGATTATAATTTAAAATTGAAAGACCCATAGTTTTTGCTTTAGGTCTTTTTATTTTTTTAAAAAAAGAATCCCACCTGCCCCAATGTAGGTGGAATTCTATAAAACTTCCATGTCCATATTCAGTTGTGTTAATGTTTATCTTTGTTCCAGATATTAGACAAGTAATTTATTTTTATTTTCTGGTGCTTTTTATAGAGCACGTTTTACTTGGGCTAGTATTTTTGACAAAGATGTTACAACAAAGGACTAGGACATTTATATTATAGCACATTTGCTAAACAGTAAAAAATTTATTTTTTTATGAGATCTTAATTGAAATGAAAATGGACTGTATCACCATCTTTCATAATATATTCTTTGCCTTCCATACGCATATGACCGGCCACTTTGCTCTCATTCCAAGCCCCATCATCTAAAAGAGTTTGCCAATTGATGACTTCGGCACGGATAAAACCTTTTTCAAAGTCAGTGTGTATCACTCCAGCCGCTTGAGGAGCTTTGGTGCCGCTGGTAATAGTCCAAGCTCTGGTTTCTTCTGGCCCAGTAGTGATAAAAGTAATTAGGTTGAGTAATTTGTAGCTAGCACTAATCAAATTATCTAAGCCACTAGTAGTAATGCCAAGCTCTTTCATATATTCTTTGGCTTCTGCTGGCTCTAACTCAGCTAATTCAGCTTCAGTTTTAGCACAAATTGAAATTGATCCAGCTGGCAAGCCAAGGTCTTTAGCTAAATCAGCTTCATCTATATTGTATAGATAAATAATCGGCTTGATGCTCAGTAAATTTATTTGTTTGATTAATTTTTGTTCTTCGTCATTTAATTCTAGACTATTTAAAAGCTGATTAGCTTCCAAATGAGCTTTGGCTTTTTCCATTAGAGCTTTTTCTTGGTCCAAAATTTTGTCATAAGGACCTTTCATTTTAGAAATTACTTTGTCTAAATGTTTAGTCGCTACCTCTAAGTCGGCCATAATCAATTCCAGATTGATAATTTCTTTATCATACTCAGGAGAAATATTACCATGAACGTGTGTAACATTTTTATCAGTAAAACTTCTAATGACTTGCACTATAGCATCTACATCTCTAATGTTTGATAAAAATTTATTACCCAAGCCTTCTCCTAGTGATGCTCCTTTGACCAAACCGGCAATATCTACAAATTCAATGACAGTCGGAATAATTTTGGCCGATTTGGACATCATAGCTAAGTCATCCAATCTACTATCTGGTACAGCTACTACGCCGACATTGGGGTCAATAGTACAAAAGGGGTAGTTGGAGGCTTCTACCTTATTTTTAGTTAGGGCTTGAAATAAAGTGGACTTACCGACATTTGGTAGACCAACAATTCCTAGAGAAAATGACATAAAAATATTTTCCTGTCATTCCTGCCTAAGCAGAAATATATTTAATAATAACAAGACAAATTAAAGCATAAAGATAGTAAAAAGGCAATATTTATGAGGCTATTAGTATTTCTTGTAAAATCAGCTTTTTGAGGATGTTTTAATTGACAAAAAGCATTAGATATGATATAATACTATGTTAATGTCCCGTTCTTCACAACAACCTGAAACAGAAAGGTAATCTAGCTTAAAGAGTCACGAGGATTAAAATCCTCAAATTTTCTGATTAAGCTTCGTTCCACAGGAGGAAAAGGACATGTCGCAGAAGCGCAGAGGTTTCACTCTGATCGAGCTCATGATCGTCGTCGTGGTCATCGGCATTCTGGCGGCCGTCGCCATCCCCAACTTCATCAGTATGGAGGACCGCACGGCCAAGACGGACAAGACCAAGACCGCGGCACACACGCTGCAGTTGGCGGTCGAGGACTACGCCGTGCGCCACGACGGAGTCTACTCCGACCGAGCTGAGGATCTCCTGCCTCTTTTGCCGGGTGGCAAGATGTTGGAGAATGGCTTCACTGGCCAGTTTTCCGAGCCCCAGTTCGGGGCTAGTGCCAAGACTCCGGGGGAGGTCGGCGTGCAGCTGATTTCCGATGGGGGGAGGCAGAGATACATCATCACAGCTTTTGGTGAGGCGATCAATATCCTCACCTGGCACGGCGGCAACTGATCATCTTCGCGGGATGCTAGCCTTTGGCTAAGCATCTCAAACTTCAGACGTTCCACAGGAGGAAAAGGACATGTCGCAGAAGCGCAGAGGTTTCACCCTGATCGAGCTCATGATCGTCGTGGTCATCGTCGGCATTCTGGCGGCCATCGCCATCCCCAACTACATGAGTATGCAGGACCGGGCCAAGGAGGCCAATGTCAAGGGTGCGGTGCACACCGTGCAGCTGGCCATGGAGGATTTCGCCGTCCGGCACGACGGCCTCTACTCGGACGCGGCGGCTGACCTCCTGCCTTTCCTGCCGGGCGGCAAGCTGTTGGAGAACCCCTACACCGGCAAGGCTACAGAGCCGCGTTTCGGTGGTGAGGCCACCTCTCCTGGTCAGGTCAGTGTCAAAGTTCTGCCTGACCCCGAAGGTCGGCCGACTGACTACGTCGTCAAGGGTTACGGTACTGATACCGTTGCTCTGACCTTGACCAGTCGTCGCTAACTAGCGACTAGCGGTCACGGAATTCGACCGGGCTCTCTCACCAGGGAGCCCGGTCCTTTATTTTGTCCAATTTTTTAGTTGGATTTATTTTTTTATTTGGGTTATAATAGTCCTGATTATGAAGTCTATAGATTTTAAACAAGAATTAAATAAAGAACAATATGAGGTCGTTACATCTGGTAAGGGGCCTCATTTAGTCTTGGCTGGAGCTGGCTCTGGTAAGACTCGTACTTTAATTTATCGAGCCGCTTGGCTTTTAGATCAAGGAGTAAGGCCAGATAAAATATTACTAGTGACTTTTACCAACAAAGCAGCAGCGGAGATGATGAATCGGGTTAAGAATTTATTAGGTCTCAAACTTGAAGACAAACTGCCTTTGTGGGGTGGCACTTTTCATTCTTTGGCCAATCGCTTACTAAGAATCTATGGTAAATATATTGATATTAAATCTGATTTTACAATTTTAGATAGTGATGATAGTGATAATTTACTAAAATTAATTTCCAAAGATTATCTGAGTTCTCTACCAGCCAAGCATCGTCCCACTCCAGGGATGCTTCGAGAGACTATTAGTTTTGCTACTAATTCGGGAATTGATATTAAGCAAAGCTTAGAAATAAAATTTTCTGAGTGGATGGTTCTTTTGGAGAATATAGAACATATTGCCAGTGAATATAAAAGACGTAAAAGAGCCTCTAATGTTTTGGATTTTGATGATCTTTTAGTTTTTTGGAAAGCCTTGACTGAACATCCAGTTGCTGGACCAATATTACAAAAAAAATGGGACTATATTTTGGTTGATGAGTATCAGGATACCAATACTATTCAAGCGGAAATTATTTTTAATTTATCTAAGTTACACCATAATGTTTTGGCAGTTGGTGATGATGCCCAGAGTATTTATTCTTTTCGGGCAGCAGATATTAGAAATATTTTGGAATTTCCTGATAAATTTCCCAAAACTACTGTTCATAAATTGGAAACCAATTATCGCTCCACTCCAGAAATATTGGATGTGGCCAATCAAATTATAGCGGCCAATACCAAGCAGTTTGCCAAAAATCTTAAAGCCGTCAGAGAATCTCACGTCAGGCCAGAACTAACAGCTTTACTTAGTCCTATTCAAGAAGCTAGTTTTATAGTAGATAAAATAGAACAACACTTTGAAAAAGGTTTAAAACCAGATCAAATAGCTATTCTTTTTCGAGCCGCTTCATACAGTCAAAATTTGGAAATGGAATTGAATCGTCGAGGCATAGATTACGAGATTAGAGGGGGCCTGCGTTTTTTTGAAAGAGCTCATATCAAAGATCTACTAGCTTATATAAAAATATTAGGAAATTTTAGAGATGAGGTAGCCTGGCTAAGAATTTTACAAATGCAAGAAGGTATTGGACCAGTCACAGCTTATCGGATTTATCAGCAGATTGTTGAAGTGGGTGATTTAGCCAAACTTAGAGATTCGGGTCTAAACATGGCGGATAAAGCCGGTACGAGCTGGGGGAAAATATTAATGCTCATAGATGATTTAGTTAAAAATCAAAAAGACAATGTCAGTAAATTGATAAACATTGTTATTGAATTTTATTATCCGCAGCTGAAAGAAAAATTTACAGACTATCGTCAACGCCAGGATGATTTGGAACAATTGGCAATTTTTTCAGCTGGCTATAAAGATTTAGATTTATTTTTGAGTGAGATAAGTTTGCAAGAAAGTTTTTCTGGTCGGGAGTCTGAAAAAAAAGAAGATAATATCATACTAAGCACTGTCCATCAGGCTAAAGGTCTGGAGTGGGAGGCGGTTTTTATAATCAATATGACAGACATGGCTTTTCCTCATCCTCTTTGTGTGGGTGAAGCAGAAAGAGAAGAAGAACGGCGTTTGTTTTATGTGGCCTCAACTAGAGCTCGCCGTTATCTTTATTTGACCTATCCTATGTCTATGTTTAGATATGATGGTTATAAGGACTTGAAACCGTCACCATTTTTGGCTGACATTGATGCTAAACTTTTAAATTATAATGCTATGGCTCGTAGCGCTACTTATGCTTCAGGAGATGGCATAGAATATGTGGTTGATCCAGATGGTTTTTTACCAGATGTATCGGATTGGTAAGGAGTAATTAGATTTGTTATAATAAAAAAATGGAAGAAGAAAAAGATATAATTGTATTAGATTTAGAAACCAAAAAGACTTTTGAGGAAGTCGGAGGACATCATAATAGTTATAAATTAGGTGTGTCTTTGGTTGGTATTTATTCTTACAATAAAGATAAATATCGTGGTTTTAAAGAAGAGGAGTTTGGTGAGCTTTTGGAGCTATTAAAAAATACCAAGTTACTTATTGGTTTTAATAGTAAGAGTTTTGATTTGACTGTGCTTCAACCTTATTATAAAGATTTTGATTTGTTTACTATTCCGCATTTAGATATTTTGGAAGAAATAGTTCATGCTTTAGGTCACAGGTTAAAATTGGAAAGTGTGGCTCAAAGTACTCTTGGTTATGGTAAGTCTGGTTCAGGTTTAGATGCCATTGCTTATTATAGAAGTAATGATTGGGATAGTTTGATTAGGTATTGTTTAGATGATGTCAAAGTAACTCGAGAAGTTTATGAATATGGTTTAGCTCACGGTAATATTTGGTATCAAAATTCTGGACAAAAAGAAAAAATAGTAGCTCGTTGGGGGAACGCTCAGGGTGACACTATAGAAGATAAAATAAAAAAAGCTTTAGCCAATGGAGATCAGGTGGAAATAGAATATATAGACGAAAAAGGGCAAACTACATTTAGGAAAATTGATATTCAAAATATCAATGGGCAAAAGATAAAAGCTTTTTGTCACTTACGGGATTCTTTACGGGTTTTTGAATTAGATAGAATAAAAACTATGAAGGTATTGGGCAAGATGGGCTCTTGGCAAAATACATTACTCTAGATATTAAAAAATAATCCAGCCCTTCGCGAAGGGCTGGATTATTTTTTTATTTAGCTAAGCTCAATTTAACGGTGTTATATAGCAGCATTGCTACGGTCATTGGTCCTACTCCGTCCTTCGACTCCGACGAGCTTAGCTCGTCTTCGCTCAGGACGTGGACTGTGTGTTTATTTTCCAGCCTGATGTAGCTTAACAGTGTTATATAGCAGCATTGCTACGGTCATTGGTCCTACTCCGCCTGGCACCGGAGTAATGAATTTTACTTTAGGAAAGACACTAGTGTAGTCAACATCGCCGACTACATAGTTTTTGTCTATTTTATTTGTGCCCACATCTATAATAATAGCGTCAGTTTTGACCATATCTTTTTTAATGAGGAAGGCTTGGCCACAGGATACTATTAAGACATCAGCCTGTTTTGTTTTTTCGTTTAGATTTTTATCATCGGGATTTACCAAAGATACTGGTATATTTCTATCCTCTAATATTTTTATCATCGGCTTAGAAAAAACTTTACTTCTTGATACTATCACCGCTGTTTTGCCAGATAGATTTTCTTTAGTTTCTTCTAGCAGCCTAAGTATACCCAGTGGCAGACCAGGGGTAATCAAAGCTTTGTTTTTTAAGAAGTTTTCAATATTAGCTGGATGAAAGCCATCAACATCTTTTTTGGGATCAATAGCTTTGATTATTTTGTCAGTGTCAAATTTTTTTGGTAAGGGCAATTGAACTAAAATAGCATTGACTTGTTCGTCTTGATTTAAAAAATCTATAGTCTCTAAGATATTCTCTTGGCTACTATCAGCTTTTAGTAAATATTCATGAAATTCAATACCAACATCCAAACAAGCCTTTTTCTTTTTACTGACATAAAGTCGACTAGCCGAGTCATCGCCAACCAAAATAACAGCCAAACCTGGTCTAATATTTTTTTTGGCCAAATCTTCTTTTATTTCTTGTTGTATGGTGGTGGCTAATTTTAGGCCATCTAGTATTTTGTCCATTATAGTTTTGGGTATAGTTTAAATTGCTTCATTAAATCAATAATAGCGAGCTTATTTTTTTTACTAGCTTGTTTGGTTTTTAAAGTTTCTATCAATATATCAGCTACAATTTCAATTTCTTTTTCTTTCAGACCGCGAGTAGTAAGTGCAGCTGTACCCAGTCTAATACCTGAGGGGTCAAAAGGAGTCCGCTTATCATAAGGAATCATATTTTTGTTGGTAAAAATATTAACCTTGTCTAGTAAATTCTCCGCTTCTTTACCCGATAAACCTAGTGGTGTAACATCTATCATCAAGAGATGATTATCAGTACCATCTGAAACCATTCGCACTCCAGCTTGGCGGAATTTATTTTCCAGAGTTTTACAATTTTTAATAACTTGTTTTTGGTAGTCTTTAAAGGCTGGTTCTAGGGCTTCGCCAAAAGCCACAGCTTTAGCTAGAATGATATGCTCCAGTGGTCCACCTTGCATACCTGGAAAAACAGCACTGTCTATTTTTTGGGCGAGAGTTTTCCTACCATTAGGATCTAGTCTATCTTTAGTTTTACATAGTATCATTGCTCCTCTTGGACCGCGCAAAGTTTTATGAGTAGTAGTAGTGACTACATCAGCATAAGGAATTGGATCAGGATGAAGACCAGCAGCTACTAGTCCTGCAATATGAGCCATATCTACCATTAGATAAGCTTTGACTTCATCAGCTATTTCTTTAAAAGCTTTAAAATCTATTTGGCGAGAATAGGCGCTAGCCCCAGCTAAGATTATTTTTGGGCGGTGTTTAATAGCTTGAGAGCGGACTTCTTCCATATCTATTCTTTCGGTCTCTTTATCTACACCGTAGCTGACAAAATTATAAAATTTGCCAGAAAAATTGACTGGGTGCCCGTGTGTCAAATGTCCGCCATGAGCTAGAGAAAATCCCAAAATAGTATCACCTAGTTCAGCCAAGGCAAAATAAGCTTCCATGTTGGCCTGTGAACCAGCGTGAGGCTGAACATTGGCATGCTCAGCTCCAAATAGTTTTTTGGCTCTATCAATAGCTAGTTGTTCAGCTTGGTCTATAAATTCATTGCCACCATAGTATCTTTTGTTGGGGTAGCCTTCAGCATATTTATTGGTCAGAACTGAGCCAGCTACTTGTAATACTGCCTCGGAGACAAAATTTTCTGAAGCAATCATTTCCGCTCCATTTCTTTGGCGCTCCAATTCCTGAGTTAATATTTTGGCAATTTGTGAATCTATTTTATCTAGTTTTATCATATTGGTAGATAATAATTACGCTATTTAGTTTAGCATATTGTCTCGTATATGCAATATTGTATATTAATTTTAAAGCCGGTCGCGCGCTGCGCGCGACCGGCTTCATCGTTGTTGGTCAATTTGTGGCCGGACGATACTTGATCAACCAATCATCAAGAGCGACGACCGGCACCTGCCAGCCCTTCTTCTTGGACTTGTGCACATTGTCGTTGAGGCGAGCCAGACCAGCGATGATGCGAAGGCAGTGGCGCTGGGACAGCCCGAGATATCTGGCAGCCTTGAGACTGTTCATAGGCGAACTGAACTCCTGGTAGATGTCCCAGATAGTTGGTTCGATCTCGGAACGTCGGAACTGACGACTCTCAGCCAGCCTGACCAGGTCCCAGCTCTCCTGGGTTATGCCTTTACCCTCACGGATGGCTTGTAGTATGGGGATGCAGACATCAAGAATGAGTCGACGTTTGCTGGGAAGAAAGTACTGCCTGTGGCAGCCAAGCTTGAGGTGACGGATGAAGAAATCCTGCTCGGTGTAGCTCTGGACTTCAAACCAACTCAGGTTCAGGTTCATCTTTTTCCTCCTTAGGGAAAGGGTGGATGGTTGGTGGAAAGGTCATTTCGTCTATATTTAAGTATATTTTGTAATTTGTGTCAACGAAATAGAGGCACTCTTTTGTTTAGAGTTTTTTGGTCATATAAGTGCCTTCTAGCTGATAGCCCAGTTTTTGGTAGTAGTTCCTTACCCCAATGCCAGAAATAACTGCTACTTTAGCTAGACCTCTATCTTTAGTTATTTTCTCTGCTTCAGCCATTAGTCTTTTGCCAAAGCCTAGGTGTTGAGTTTGTGACAGCTCGTCATCTTGATCTTCATTATAAATTGGAATCATTTTGCCGTAGACATGTAGCTCTCTGACTAGTGAAGCATTTTTTAATTCCGCAAAAATATTTTCATCTTTTTGGTCATTGAATCTTAATCTCAAAAAGGCATAGAGTATTTTTTTATCTTCAGATTCAAAACTAATAAATATTTCATCACCCAAAGAAGCACGGTATTCTCTTTTGACTAGTATAGCCTTAGCACTATTTTCACTATCATTTCTAACTTCTCGACATCTGAGACACTGACAAAATTTGCCCTGTTTTTTTAATTCTGTTTGTAAGTATTGACGGAGGTTGGTGATTTTATTACCAGCAATAATACTTTCTTCTGGTATATCTCTAATCAAACGGTTGATTCTTATCCAAGGCGGAGTAATTTCTTTTATTTTTAAAAGTAAATCCAATAATTGTTTAGCAGAGTAGGGTTTGTATTTGCCGGCTTGATACCATTTGTTTAGCTCAGCATATTCATTGACCACACAAGGGTATATTTTTATTTGGTCTGGTTGCAAATCAGGGGAGCTATAAACATATTTCATCATTTTCAAATCTTTGGCGGGACTGGAACCGGGTAAATCTGGCATATAATGATGATCTACTTTTAAGCCCACTTCTTTGAGCAGCCTAGTAGCTTGGATAGACTGCTCAATACTATGTCCACGCACTATCAAATCAAGAATTTTGTTGTCAGTATGCTGGACACCCAATTGGACGCGAGTAGTACCCAGAGTCCTCATTCTTTTGAGCTCAGTAGGGCTTATATAATCTGGTCTAGTTTCCAGAGTCAAACCAATAATTTTGTATCTGGTGTTTTCATTTATTTTTTGCTCTTTTTCTAGAGATAGAGCAGCTCTCTTGCGTTTTTGTCCAAAGGTATTGGCAGCATAAAAAAGATCACGCACAAATTCTATTTGGTATTTTTCTGGATAAACAGACCAGGTGCCGCCTAGGATAAGTAGTTCTAGTTTATCTACTTGGTGGCCGTTATTTTCCAAAGCCTGAATACGCATAGTCACCTGTCTGATTGGGTCAAAAAGATTCATCTTAGCTCTAGCAGCGGCTGGTTCATTGGACAAGTAGCTTTTGGGCATGCCTGGTTCAGTTGGGCAATAAACGCATTTACCAGGGCAGACAAAGGGCTTGGACAAGACAGTAATGACCGAAACACCACTCATAGTCCGCACGGCTCTTTTAACCAGGCGATCGGCAAAGTTTTTATTGGCCTTCAACTTTCCCTTTTTAATCAAATTTTTATATGCTACAATAATATTAGCTTTAGCAGTTGGGGTCATTTTGTAGCGAGAAAATACTTGACGCAAAGCTTTGACAAACTCAAGTTCGCTAGAATCTTTATACTCATAAAGATCTAGTACTATTTTATCTAAAATTTTGTTTTGTTTTCTATCCATGAAAAGTGAAAAAGTAAAAAATGATTTGCGTTTACTCTACAATGATATCGCCAAAGAGTTTTCAGCTACTCGGGCTTATCCTTGGAAAGAGTTACAAGTCTTTATACCACATATTAAAAACAACTTCAAGATACTAGACTTGGGCTGTGGTAATGGTCGTCTGCTTAAATCTTTGGAGCAGTCAGACAAAAAGCTCAATTATCTGGGAGTAGATTTCAGTGAACAGCTGATAGCCCAAGCTAGAACTAGTCATCCGCAAGCCAAATTTGTAGTAGCCGATATGTCGGATTTATCTTTTGAGCCAGCTACTTTTGATATGGTCTTTATGGTAGCTTCTTTTCATCATTTACCAACTAGAGCAGAAAGACTTGATTTACTTTTCAAGGCCAATCGTTGGCTCAAACCAGGTGGTTTGCTTTTTATGACCAATTGGAATCTTTGGCAAAAAAAATATATGCGTTATGCCTTGGAAAAGTTTTGGTCAAAGCGTTCTTGGAATGATTTTTTTATTCCTTGGACTACTGATGAAGGTGGCACTGTCTGGCGATATTATCATTCTTTCACTACCGGAGAATTAGTTTACTTACTAAAGACTACCCATTTTGATTTGGAACCGGAAGGAGTCTATAAAACCAATTGGAATATAAATGCTTTTGTCAGAAAATCAAAACAATAAAAACTGCCTAGAGGGCAGTTTTTTTACTATTTTCTTTTACTCGATATTTTATTATTTTTTCTATTAGTTTGATAGGTAGCTCTTCAGTGATAGGAAATTGTACCGCTCCTTTGGAATTTTTGTATTTACTCAATTCTTTGCTAAAGGCTTTAATGCCACTAGGGGTGGGATAAAAACCAATATGTTTGCTATATGCGGCAAAGTGTAATAGATTACCGTTTAAAACAAAAGTCGGCATTTGATAGCTTATCTTTTCTTGTGCTAGAGGGCTTTGTTTTTTGACCAGTCTTCTTATTTCTTTTAGTTTTTTTTGAACATCTTTAGGAAAGGAAGAAATATACTCATCAATAGTTTTATATATTTTTTGATTTTTTTGCATGTATTTAAAAATTATTTTAAAAATTTATCAGGAAATTGGCCACACTGTTCCAATAAAAAATTATGTCTATTTTTGAAGGCTTGTTTTACTTCTTTTAAAACAATTTTTTTGTTCCAGTCTTTTAGATGTTTTTGGATATTATCTTCCATCAACTCTTCAAAATGTTTATTAGAATTTTCATGCCACCACAGGGAGAAAAATGGGCCTACTAGATGGGCAGCTCCATCGGCAGAAGAGACAATTTTTATTTCAATTGCTGTTGTTTTAAGATTTATTTTTTCTTTTTTATCCATTATTTCCACATAGTCAATAGCTTTAGCTATAAATGCTTTTGGAAATCCTAGAGTTTCCAATTTTTCTTTGCCTTTGCTTAAAGTTAGCTCATATTGTTTGTTAAAATTTAATATTTTACCATAGTCATGAAGCCAAACCAAAAGTAGTACCAAATCTTTATCGGCTTTTTTATATTTTTGGCAAAGTTCTAGAGCAATTTTTTCTACTATTTCTAAATGATATTTAATAAACCATTTATGATGGATAAAAGTAGATTTTCTAGAGGCTTTGATAACTTGATTTTTAAATTCTAAAATTAGCTTGTTCATTTTTTATATTAAATAATTTTGGATATTGGTAGTAAGCTTTTAAAATAAAAGCCACTGAATCTGCACCCCATATTTCGCCCTTCATTAGCATGTCAATTACTTGTTGGGGCCTGGCTTTTATTATTTCTATTTCCTCAGTTGTATCTGTATTTTGCTGGGAATTAAATTCAAGATTTTTGGCCATAAAACCATAGCTAATTTGAGTGGTTTTAGTAGGATTATTGGCAATTTTACCTAGAGGAATTAAATTGCTGATTTTTGTTTTGATACCAGTTTCCTCTTCTAGCTCATTTATAGCACTTTGTTTGATGGTTTTTCCTTTTTGTTGATAGCCAGCTGGTAGCTCAATCATGATTTTAGCTATAGCATGTTTGTATTGTTTGACTAAGACAATATAATTATCTTTAGTAAATGGTAAAATCATAGCCACATTTCCCAAAGGAGAAATAAAATAATCATCAAGGATAGTTCCATTTCCCAATTTGACTGTCTGCTGGCTAACAGGAAACCATTTGCTAGGGGAGACATCTTTGGTGTTTATTATTTTCCATTTTTTCATAAATTTTATTTTTTTTCTCTTAAAAAATAAGTTCTTTTAATATTTTATCTATTGATAAAATATTCAGTCAAGACAAAAATAAGCCAAAATATAAATAAGAAAACACTTTCTTTTCTGGAAATAGTTTTGCCAGTGCGCATAAAATAGGAAAGAATAAAAGCCGCTAAGAGCATAAAGATACCAGTCACATAAATAATTTTTTGGGGAAAGTCAAAAGGACTAAATATAGCAATAATACCTACCACCACAGTAGCATCAGCTAAGACAGTGCCCAAAATGTCACCAATAGCCATAGAGTCATCATTTTTTTTGACAGCTTGGATAGAAAATAAAAGCTCAGGGATAGTAGTACCTAAGCCCACTATCAACATGCCAATTAGTATTGGTGAGACACCCAAAGAGTGGGCTAAATTAGTGGCTGAAGTGACTGTAAAATGCGCACCGATAAGTAGCATGGCCATACTAAGTAGTAATAAGCTGGAGTTTTTCAGACGGCTTTTTTCTTTGGCTATATCAGGCACTTCATCATTGTTATTTTTGAAAGCAAAATAATAAAATATAGCTCCAGTGATGATAAGAACAGTACCTTCTAGGCGAGAATAGTGACCGTCCAAGCCTAAAATTATGGGCATTAAAAATAAAAAAGGATAGATAATATTATTTTTTAGTATTTTACTTTCAATTTTAATATCTTTTTTGGAGAAGGCAATAATTAGTACAAAAACCAAAGTCAAATCAGCTACATTGGAGCCAAAGAGTGTACCTAGACCAAAAGCTGGTATACCCTCCAAAGCAGAATTTATGGAAATAAAAGTTTCTGGTAGGACAGAGATAACAGCTACAATAATAAAGCCCACTACATATTTGGAAAGTTTAAAATTATTGGCTAAACGGACAGCATATTTGGTGGACAAAATAGCTCCTTTGATTACTAGAAATAATGAGAATGATAGAATTAATAAGTTTTCAGTCATAATTTAAAATTTAGCTAATTGTCAATTATTAGCTAAATTATACCTTATTTTTACGGGGAAAGGAAAATTTTAGTAATCAGCCAAGAGCTCGGCAATACCTAGATAGTTTTTTGGACTGAGCTCATGCAATTCTTTTTTAATTTCATCAGAGATATCCAAGTCGTCAATAAATTTTCTAAAATCATCCATAGTAGTTTTATTTCCTCGGCTTAGTTCTTTCAATTTTTCATAAGGCATATTTATCCCTTCACGTCTTAGTATGGTCTGAGTGGCTTCAGAAATAACTTCTGGATGTCTTTCTAGTTCTTCAATAATTATTTTTTCATTGACAGTTATTTTACCTAGACCTTTGAGTAGTGATTTATAGCCAATCAAGCTATGAGAAAAAGCCACACCAAAATTTCTCTCTACTGTGGAATCTGACAAATCTCTCTGCAGTCTAGAGATAGGCAACTTAGTGGCAAAATAAGTAAAAAGAGCATTGGCTAGACCCAGATTTCCTTCACTGTTTTCAAAGTCTATTGGATTTATTTTGTGTGGCATAGTGGAAGAGCCGACTTCTCCACTGACAATTTTTTGGCTGAGATATCCATCACTGATATATCTCCACATATCTTGATTAGTATCAAGTAGTATAGTATTTATTCTACGCAAATTATCAAAGAGCTCAATATAGGAATCATGCGATTCAATTTGAGTAGTGATAAGATTTGGCTTTAATTTGATTTTTCTTTCTTTGTTAAATTTTTCTATAAATTCTTTTGTAAATTCTGGCCAGTTGATTTTTGGATAGGCCAAATAATGAGCATTATAATTACCTGTAGCTCCATTTAGTTTAGCCAGAATGACAGTGTTTCTTAGTTGTACTAATTGTCTATCTAGTCTTTGGCTAAAGACTTTAAATTCCTTGCCCAAAGTAGTTGGTGAAGCTGCTTGGCCATGAGTTCTAGCTAGCATTGGGGTAGACTTATATTTTTGAGCTAGCTCTTCTAATACTTGTTGTAATTTTTCTATGGTCGGCAAGATAATATTTTCTATACTATCTGCGAGCATCAGACTATAGGCTATATTGTTTGTATCTTCAGAGGTCAGAGCAAAATGCACCCACTCCAATGAATCTTTTAAGGAGTTATTTTTTAGCTGGATTTTGATAAAATATTCAATAGCTTTAAGATCATGATTGGTGGCGGGTATATTTTCGTAGCCATCAGTTTCAATGGCTTTAATAATTTTAGCGTCTTCTAAAGAGAGTTGGCAGAGTTTTTTTAATAAAACTATTTCCTCTTTAGAAAATTTTCGACAATCAGTAGCAGAATTTTCTGACAAGGCTATTAGATATTCTACTTCTACTATTAGCCTATATTTCATCAAAGCTTGTTCACTAAAAATATTTGCCAAAGCTTTAGTTTGTTGGCCATATCTACCATCTAGAGGGCTGATTGTTTCTAATTCATTCATAGATATTTATGTTATTTTTTGACCGTTCTTAATTATATTTGATTTATATAATCTTGAGTAATTTCAGATAGTGAAGTTACTAAACTTTTTGTGGGGTATGTTTTATTGAGATCTTTTACTAATCCAACACATTTCATTCCACCAGTCTTTGCTGCTTGCATTCCACTAACTCCATCTTCAATAACTAGGCAATATTCGGGAGGAACTCCAATTTTTGATGATGCCAACAAAAAGCTTTCTGGATTTGGTTTGCCTTTTGAAACCATATCTCCGCTAACAATATATGCAAAATGGTCCATAACACCCAGTGTTTTTAAAACAGTGCGGACATAGTTTAAATTTGAGGCAGAGGCAACTGCTAAAGGATAATTGGCTATAGATAATCTCTTAATTAGATCAACAGAACCTTCAATAGCATCAACTGATTCTGAAGCAAACTTTGCCATTTGTGACCATTTTTCTTCCATCAACAAATCCAAATCATATTCTCGTTTTTGTTTTTTTAATAAATCATCAAAAAATTCTCTTGTCCTAACTCCAGCATATTTTGCTGTAATCTCTGATGGAGTTATTTTAATTCCATATCTACTCAGCAATTCCGTTTCTACTTGTGAATGTAATTTTTGAGTGTCTGAAATTACTCCATCCATATCAAATATAATTCCTTTTATCATATGTATTCCATATATTTATTCAGCCGATACTATTGTACATTTATTATTTTCACAAGCTATTTTGGCAGCTCCACAATCTAGTGGTACTTGGCAGCTCATATCACAAGATATAGCCGCGCAGTCAGGAGCGTATTTTTTGTTGACTAGGCTAGTCGGGTGACAGCAAGTAGCAGCTACGCAGTCACTAGCAGTTTGACAAGCACTCAAGTCGTTGGTATTTGTTGATACTTGGATTTTGAGCTTGGCAAAAGTTTGGTAGTCAGTATCAATGATAGTTGTGCTGTAGCCAAAAGCTTCGGTCATATCAATACCTTCTTTGATTTCACCTTTCAAGCTATGTTGTAGCGCTATACCTATTCCGGACCACAAACATTGAGCACCTTCAGGACAAGGGGAGTTAAAAAAATTAGTGATAGTTATTTTGTAGCCGATATTTTGGACTATAGCTGATTCATTTTTGTGTAGAGTAAATTCAGTTCCTAGCTCAACTAGCTGTTCTAGCTGATTAGCCCCTACTTCATCATCTTCATTGTCTAGACAATATGGCTTTTGGTAAACAGCACAAGCTTTTTTGGTACAAGCAGCAGTAGCTCCCGCTTCGCTACGAAAACAGTCATTGCAGCCATCATTGAAACTCAAGCAGTTTTTGGCAATTAAAGATTGCCAGCTATCTTGATTATATTCATTGTCATCTGAGTCATTGGTATTTACAACTTGGTTGGTATTTTGATTGGTATTTTGGTCTGGAGTTTTTTTGAATCCTGGTAATGTGCAAGCAGATAGAATGAAGATAAAACTAAAGAGTAATAATATTTTAAGTTTTGGCATAATGTTTTTTTAATTTTTTTTTCTAAATAATATGTATAAAATGATACTCAATGAAAGTGTAATTACAGGGATGACAAAATACCAATAGCTTGATTCGTTGTCTTTTGGATTTTGTGTGGTAGTCGTATTTTCTAAGATTTGTATTTCTGATAAAAAATAACCGTTGAACCGTTCATCTCCACCGAAACTCATTTTTGCTTTGATTTTTTGTCCAATTAAGATTGGATTGTTGTTGTACTCTTCTAAACTAAGTTTTTGGCCAGATTGTTCAATTTGTTCTATATCAAAACTATCACAAGAAAGACCATCTCGCTGTTGGTATGTGGAAATACTAAGAATATCTAAATTTATTTTGTAATAATCAAAATTTGTTCTGGAGTTTTGTCCTTGTTCTTCTGTGTTTGCTATATTTTTTTCGAGACTAGAAATTATTGCAGTTATTTCACACGTAGGTCCAGGTACAGCAGGAACAGCATGAACAATCTGATTAGCTAAGACAATAGCCACTAAAATAAATATGGGAATAAATGTTTTATTTTTCATATTGTTTATTTATATTGTTATTAATTATCATAATTTTGCCTCATATCCAGTGTTGCCGGCCTGCTCCTCGAGTCTGAGCGACCCTGAGCGAAGCCGAAGGGGAGTCGAAAGGGTTTGGGTGAGCGAGTGTAAAATTAAATTATTTTTTTTCTTCCTTATCTCTTTTGTTTAAAGCATTAAGTATGCGTAAAAACATTATAATAAATATAGGTAGTTTTACTATAAATTTTAAAACATCTGTTAAATTTGTTCCAATATTTTTACGTTTACCATTTAAGATTCCCTGTATTCTTTTACGTTTTTTCTCAAGCCTTCTTCCTAACCAAAGGCAATCTCCGCCACCTTCACCAGTAGTTAGCCAAGAATTACTAGGTTTTATCTCAATAAAATTTAGCTCTACACCCTCTTTATCCCAAATATCAATTTCAAGTAATAAATTTTGTAATGTTTTAAAATCACATTTGATATTTTTAGTTGGACAGCATAAGTAATGATCACCACCATAATCTCCACTCATAGTGACGTAATAATTCTCTATTTTTTTAGCCTCTTCAAATTTTTCGGCAGTTGCTGTGTAATAACTCATAAAAAATAATTTAATTTAACTCATGAACCGCATACGCGGTGTTGTGCGTAGTTACGATAATTAATGTATTTGGTTATCTGTTTTCTTTATATTTTTCAATAGCTTCTTGTAGTTCTCCGTCATACATTTCTGTATTGTCATCATATTTTTCAGCGATTCTCTTTTTAGCGAGAGGTAATATATTTGAAGCCGCAATATTTTGTCTTAAAAAAGTAGCCATTTCTTCATTAGTAAGTAAATCAAGTTCTTTTTCCCAAGCATTTCTACATCTCTCTATTAGGCTACTATCAAAATTTGGATCTTCCCATGGACCTAAAATATCTTTTATTGATGACATAATTTATACTATTATTGATTATCGTAATTGCGTACAACAGACGGGGATATCCGACGTCCCGAGCTAAGAAAGTTATTTTAAGAAATTTAGATCAGCTTGTTTTATGTAATTTTTATAATTTTTTAGTAGTGCAGTTTTATTTATTGGAGACATCATCATTTGATGCGCAATAATTAAATTATTCAAAACTTTTTTATCAGATTGCAAATCTTTAATATATTCATCTATTGCAAAAATAGTGTCAGTATATAGTTGTCTGCCTTCTAATATTATAGTTTTATCCATCAGCATTAAATGGGTAGATTTAGTATTTTCCATCGTTAGAGATATTTGCCAGCCAATATTTTTTTTGCGATATGAAACAAATTTAGGCACGTGTTGATGCATTAATCCGTGTCTATAAATAAAGTAAATTAGTGCTCCCTTTTTAGTATATTCAGGATTAATTATCGCGTAATATTTTTTTATAAAGGCGATGGCATTTTTGGGGCTATTTTTTGTTGTTCCAGCCATATATGCCCCAAGGTTATCTATCTCTGGAAATATAAGTCTTGGTATGGCAAAAAATCCAGTTCCAGTTTTACTATATATGTCTAATGCAGTAAGAATATCGTCATGCAAAGATTGCTTTATTTCATTCATTAATTCTACAGCATCTTTAGTTGTTGTAGTTTTTTGTTTCATTTATATTATTTTATTAAATCTATTCTAGCTCGCTCCTCGGATATCCGGTGTTAGGCGATGTTATTAAACTTTTTGTTGTTTTCCTCTTCCTCTAATTTTTTGGCAATTTTTATTGCTACATGAGATCTTACAGTCATAAAATACCAAAAATATAGACCAGCAATAACAATTACAAATAATAATGTGTTAATTGTGCCATCTCCAAAAGAATATGATATTTTTGCTATAACTATCAGTAAAATCCATAGTTTAGGAATTAAAAACTGCCAAAATGTATACGCCAACATTGCTTCTTTGCGGGTAAGATTTTTGTAAATTTCTTCTGACTTTAACATAAAATTATAATTAAAAGTTTAATAATTTCGTCATAACAGGACAGCGTATAAGAAGTTGACCATTTAACTATAATAAAATTATATCACCATAGCTACGAAGGGGCAATTTGCAGAAAAGCAGCTTAAAAGAGCTAATTTTCTGGCACAGTCGGCTTTAGTTGGTGGCGGGGTTTTTGTTGTATTTTTACGGCTTTTTATGTTATTATATATAATAATTATTAAGTTTTTGATTATGAAAAATGTAATAAAAGTAATGATTTTTTCTCTATTTTTCAGCGTGCCTATGGCAGCTTTGGCTTTGACTGGTCATAGTGGCGATATGGTTATTTTGGAAAAAGGAGAAATCCAAGAAGGCAATTATTATGTGGCTGGCAATGTGGTAGAAATTTACGGCACAGTCAATGGCGATATTTTTGTGGCTGGCGATATGATTACTATTGATTCGGAAAATATTAATGGTGATGTTTTTGCCGCTGGCAGTAACATCAACATCAAAGGTAAAATAAATGGCTCACTGCGCTTGGCTGGTGAAAAAATAAATATTAGTGCTGAGGTCAGTGGCAATGCTATGGTGGCTGGTCAAAATCTAAAATTAGAACCAGAGACAAAGCTAGCTGGACATTTGAGTTTTTGGGGACAGATGGCCAATATTGCTGGCCAAGTCAGTGGCCGAGTGGAAGGTGCTATGGAAAGTATCAGAGTCAGTGGCCAAGTAGCCAAAGATTTGGATATTTATTTGTCCAATGGTCCAGCAGTAGCTATTGATATTAGTGATGAAGCTCAAATTGGTGGCACTTTGTATTATCAAGCCTTGCAAAAATTAAATATAAATGACAAGGCCCAAATCGGTGGTCTAGCTTTTAATCAAATTATCAAAGAAGCCAAGCCTATTATGGATAGGGACAAGGCTTTGGGTATAATTGTCAAATTTTTTGGTATGCTGATAATTGGTATGATTGCTTTTCGTCTTTGGCCTAGATTTTTCTCTAGTGCTTATTACTGGGCTTACAAAAAACCAGCTCAAACATTACTCAAAGGTTTTTTACTTTTAGTAGCTACGCCTATCGCCGCTATTTTGGTAGCTATTAGTGTCATTGGTTTGCCTTTGGCTATCATTACTATGATTTTGTGGGCGATACTTTTGTATTTAGCTACTATCTTAGTAGCTTGGATGATAGGTAAATTTGTCAAAGACAAACTTTTTGCCAAAAAAAATTGGCCACACTTAAGTATTTTAGCTTTAGGTATATTTTTATTTATTATCTTAAAATATATTCCTTTTGTTGGTCCACTAGTTATCACTGTTTTGTATATAATGGCTTGGGGAACATTTATACTTATATTTAAAAAAGAGGAAAATTAATTATGTCTTATAAAGAAAATATAGATACTAGTATTTTTAAGGCTTATGATATTAGGGGTATTTATCCCTCGCAACTAAATGAGCAAACAACTTCTTTGATAGCTCAGTCTTATCTTAGTGTCTTGGCCAAAAAATTGGGCAAAGATATCAAAAATCTGGAGGTGGCAGTTTGTCGGGACAATCGTCATTCTTCACAGCCTTTGATGGATGAAGTAGTCAAAGTATTTTTGAAATATGGTGTCAGGGTCCAAGATCTAGGTATGCTTTCTATCAATGATTATTATTTTGCCGTGGGGCATTATAAATATGATGGGGGTATTATGGCTACAGCTTCTCATAATCCACCACAATATGGTGGTTTCAAGATGACTATTAAAAATACCGAGTACAAAGATAGTATTGAATTTATTAACGGCAAAGAATTACTCCAAGTACTACAAGATTTGGATTTCCCTATTAAAGCTGAAGAGTCACTTGGTCAAATAAATAGCAAAGATGTTTTTGATGATCATTTAAATCATATATTATCTTTTGTAGACACCAAAAAAATAAAGCCACTTAAAGTAGTAGTAGATACTGGTGGAGGAATGACGGGTATTATGATTCCTCAAATTTTTGGCAAATTACCTTGTGAACTAGTACATATTTTTGCTGAACTAGATAGTGATTTTAAAGGACGAGCCCCCAATCCACTGACCAAGGGTTCTTATGATATTTTGGCCAAAAAGATTTTGGATCTTAAGGCTGATTTGGGAGTGATATTTGATGTGGATGGTGACAGGATGTTTTTGGTTGATGAAAAGGGAAATTTTGTGAAAGGGGATATGGTGCTATTATTATTGGCCAAATCAATTTTAGCCAAAAATCCAGGTGCAGGAGTAGTTTACAATTTGATTTGCTCTCATGCTGTCAAAGATTTGGTCAAAGAGTGGGGAGGTAGAACTATTAGAAGTGAAGTTGGTTATCGCAATATGGCTCGTCATATGAGAGAAGAGTCTGGTATTATGAGTGGTGAGGTTTCAGCTCATTTTGCTTTTGCTAAAAATTATTACGCCGACTCTGGTTTTATAGCTATGCTTTTGGCCTTACAGGCAGTATCTTTGGATGGCCGAGCTTTGTCAGAAATTATGGCAGATTTCCATATTTACGAAAAGAGTGAGGAAATAAATTTGTCAGTGGGAAATATTGATTTGGAATTGGATAAAATCAGGAATAATTACCATGAAAATATTTTAGATGAAATGGATGGTATTACAGTAGAATTTGCAGACTGGTGGTTTAATGTCCGACCATCAAATACTGAACCCTTGCTTCGTTTGACTATTGAAGCCAAGACCAAAAAACTATTAGCGGAAAAAGTAGAGGAGTTGGAGAGTTTGATAGATTTCTCGGAGAGAAAATAATTAATCATTAAAATATAAAATTATGCCGTTTATTATTTTTCTAATCATTTTATTTTTATTCATTGTTTTGATTTCAGTGCGTCAAGTTAATCAGTATGAAAGAGGCATCAAATTTTTAAGAGGACGCTACCATCAGACGTCACTACCTGGTTGGACTATTGTTTGGCCAATTTTCCAAAGCATGCACAAAGTAGATATTAGGGTCAAAGCAGTAGATGTACCTGATCAAGATGCTATCACCAAAGACAATGTCTCGGTCAATGTCAACGCGGTTTTGTATTATAAAGTTATCTCTGCTGAAAAAGCTTTTTTGGAAGTAGAGGATTTTTTCTACGCAGTTTCTCAATTGGCTCAAACTACTATGCGTGATGTAGTCGGTTCAGTCAGCTTGGATGAACTCTTGGCCAATAGAGACCAAGTGTCTGATAAGATTCAACAGATTGTTGACCAAGCTACCGATCCTTGGGGTATTAAGGTTTCTTCAGTTGATTTGAAGCACATTGAGCTACCAAAAGATATGCAGAGAACTATTGCCAAACAAGCTGAAGCTGAGCGCGAGAAGAGAGCAGTGATTATCAAAGCCGAAGGAGAAGTAGCAGCAGCCGAAAACATGGCCAAGGCTGCTCAGATGTTGTCTGCTTCCACTGGTGCTTTACACTTAAGAACATTGCAATCTATCAATGATATTTCTTCAGATGCTTCCAACACTATTGTGTTTGCAGTACCACTAGAGATTCTGAGAGCTTTTGAAAATCACAATATTAAAAAATAATTATTTATAAATAATATATAAAATATATATGAAAAATAAAGTCTCAATTGTTGGAGCAGGCATGGTCGGCTCCACACTGGCTTATAGTCTAGTAGTCCAAGATATTGCCGAAGAGGTGGCTTTGATAGATGTCAACAAAAAATTAGCCAAGGCTCAGGTGATGGATTTACAGCACGGCGCGCCTTTTACTAGAAATACCAATGTCAAAGTCGGCACTTATAATGATTGTAAAGATAGTGATGTGGTAGTGATTACTTGTGGAGCGGCGCAAAAGCCAGGGGAGACTCGTCTAGATTTGATAGGCAAAAATACCAAAATTATCAAAGAGATTGTGCCACAAATTTTTAAAGCCAATCCCCAGGCCGTGATACTAATGATTACCAATCCGGTAGATGTTTTGACTTATGTGGCTATTTCTATGTTTCCCAAGAAGCAGAAACAGATTATAGGTAGTGGTACCACTCTTGATTCTGCTCGCCTGAGGCATCTTTTGAGTGAAAAATTAGATATCAATACTCAGAGTATTCACGCTTATATCATGGGTGAGCATGGTGACAGTGAATTTCCGGTTTGGAGCACAGCTAGTGTAGGAAATGTCAGTTTAGATACTTACAAGCATTTGAGTGAGCAAGATAAAAAAGATTTATTTTTCAAAGCCAAAAATGCTGCTTATGCTATTATTTCTGGCAAGCAATCTACTTATTATGGTATTGGTTCAGCGGGGGCTTATATTATCAGTTCCATTTTGCATGACAAGCGGACAGTTTTGTCAGTCTCTCATTTGATAAACAATATTTATGGAGTCAAAGATGTTTGTTTGAGTACGCCGGTTATAGTTGGTAAAGGTGGTATTGTCGGAGAACTGCCACTGCAACTGTCAAAATTGGAAAAAGCCAATTTTATCAAATCAGCCAAGGTGATTAAACAAGCTATTAAGTCTATCGCCAAATTAAAATAAATAATTTAGTAAAATAAAAAAAATCCCCCAGAGTTCTGGGGGATTTTTTGTTTATCTTAGACCTACTATTTTTCTAATGGCTGTCATATTTTGTTTAGCGATTTTTTGGGCTCGCTTTGCTCCATCAGCTAGAATTTTTTCAACTTGTTTAGGATTTTTTTCTAGGGCTTTGATTTTTTTCTGTACAGGGGTAAGGAAAGTGATAATAGCTTTAGTCAGTTCTTCTTTTAATTCAACATTCATTAATTTTCCTTCTTGATGTTGGCTGAGCATTTTTTTATGCTTGCTTTCATCACCAAAATAACTATAGAGCTCTAGCAGATTTTTAACACCTGTTTCATCAGTGACTGCTTTTTTTATTTTTTGTTTGATAGTCTCCTCACTATCTCTGATAGCAATATAACTAGCCTCTCCCAAAGATTTGCTCATTTTTTTAGCCGGGTTATTTAAAGCCATTAGTCTTTTGGCTGGAGATAGTATGGCTTGAGCTTCAGGAAAATATTGACCAAAACGATTATTAAATTTTTTGGTAATAATCCTAGTCAATTCTACGTGCTGAATTTGGTCTTCACCCACAGGAATAAACTCAGCTTTGTACAATAAAATATCAGCGGCCATGAGCACTGGATAATCAAAAAGTCCGGCGTTGATATTGCTAATTTGCTCTTTAGCTTTATCTTTGAATTGAGTCATTCTTTCTAACTCAGCTACTGGAGTCAGGCAATTAAAAATCCAAGTCAATTCAGTGTGTTCAGCTACTTTTGATTGTTGAAATAAAATAGATTTTTTGGGATTAATACCTAGGGCCAAAAGATCAACAGCTAGCTCAAAGATATTACTTCTCATTTTCTGCGCTTCTATATTGGAGCTTAGTGCATGCAAGTCAACAATGGAAAAAATACATTGATATTTTTCTTGTAGTTCCACCCAATTTTTAATGGCCCCTAGATAATTTCCCAAATGGAGATTGCCAGTTGGTTGAATGCCAGAAAATAATGTTTTTTTGCCACTTAAAGGCATTTTTTTATTATTCATTTTGCTTATTAATCAGAGATTTATTTTATACTTAGCTTCATTTTATCTAAATAAAGCCCCAAGGTCAACTTGAGGCTTATTATTTTATACTTCTATTACTACCGGTAGTATCATCGGTCTTCTTTTGGTTTTTTGGAAGATAAATTGTCCTAGATCATTTCTCAGTGATTCTTTGATATAGGTATCATTTATTTTACCGTTGGTTTTGTTGTGTTCATTGACGATATTTTTTACCTTGGTGCGAATAGTTTCTACAATTTCTTTGTTTTCTCTCATGTAGATAAAGCCACGCGATATAATATCAGGTGAATGAATCAACTTGCCGTTTTTGCCAATAGTAGCAATCACGACTACCATGCCATCTTCAGCCATCATCTGGCGATCACGCAAGACAACATGAGAAACATCACCCACACCCAGACCATCAACAAAGATGTATTCGGAATTGGTTTTTTCTTTGGTTAATATACCGTTGCCGTGGGCGTCAAATTCAATAATCTGGCCGTTGTCAGGAATAAAGATTCTTTCTTCAGGAATGCCAGCCCGTTGGGCGACTTTGCCGTGAATTTTTAAGAAAGAGTGGTTACCATAAACTGGAATATGATATTTTGGTTTGACCATTTGGATCATTTCCAGCAAATCTTCTTGCTTGGCGTGTCCACCAGCGTGGACGTCCATCATTTTGTAGTTGATTACCTCAGCTCCTTTTCTATAGAGATTATCTTTTAGTCTTTGGACTGATCTTTCATTACCAGGAATGACTGAGGAAGAAAATACTATCGTGTCTCCTTTTTCTACTTTGAGGCTACGATGCTCGTTGGTAGCAATACGCATGAGAACTGCATTGTCTTCACCTTGAGCACCAGTACACATGATAATAATTTTGTTGTCTGGGTAGCTCTTCATGTCTTTGAGTTGGATGATAGTGCCTTTTTTGACTTTCATATAGCCCAACTCTTGAGCCAACTCCACGTTTCTTTTCATGGAGAATCCTTCAATCACTACTTTTTTATTTATTTTTTCAGCCGCCCAAATAATTTGTTGTATTCTACCAAGTAGTGAGGCAAAAGTGCCGACTATGGTTCGACCAGGAGCCTGAGTCAATATTTCATCAATATTGCTTTGGATATCGCCTTCAGTCAATTGATGTCCAGTATGAGGAGCATTGGTAGAGTCAGCCATTAAAGCAATGACATTTTGTTTACCTAGAGCTTCTATTTTGGCAATTTCAGTAGGAGCATCTCCAGAAGCTTTGGCATCAAGCTTAAAGTCACCAGTATGGACTACTTTGCCGACTGGAGTATCAATGATGACACCGACTGATCCGGGGATATTGTGACTGACACCAAAAAAACTTATTCTAAATTTACCCAAGACCAATTTATTGGCTGTGGTAATAGAAGCTAGTTTAAGAGCTTTTTCACCTTTGAAATCTTCTTGACGTTTGGCAATAATACCCAAGGTTAGAGGAGTACCATAAATAGTGGGATGACCCAATTTAGGAATCAAATGAGGAATAGCACCAATATGGTCATAGTGACCGTGGGTGATAATCACACCGCGGATATTTTTTTCTTTGCCTTTGAGATAGGAAACATTGGGAATGATATAATCAATACCTGGCATATCTTCTTCTGGCCACTGCAAACCCATATCAATAATAATTATGTCAGAGCCATATTCAAAGACAGTCATATTGCGACCGACTTCTTCACAACCACCCAGAGGAATAATTCTCAGTTTGTTAGCACCCAAAGCCTTAACATTTCTAGTTTTATTTCTTTCACTATCTTGATGTTTGAGTGAACGGTTGTTTTTTCGGTGTGATGTTTGATGTGGTGCTTTAATAGCAGTAGCACCAACTGGGGTCTGATTTAATTGAGTGGGAGCCTTGATATTTTTGACTTCCTGATGCCTAGCGTGACCCACTGGGCTCACATTTTTAGGAGCTGGTCTAGTATCTAGATGAGTTCTTTGATTTGTTTTATGTTTAGTACGATTAATATTTACCCTTTTTTTAGGGTATTTTCTTTTACTAGTAGCACCATCTGGGCGACTAGGTTTATTAGCATGATTAGCGCCGGATAATAAATTATCGGTCGAATCTTTCATTGCATTCATAACAGTTTATAATTTTTAGTTAATTAGTTCGTAAGATTTAAGAATCATTACGTGATAACATACGTTTGGTTTTTATATACCAAGACGTGATGTTGTTGAATCTATCAGCTGGTAAATTAATAAATTTTAGGTCTTCTAAGCCTTTTAATTTATCAGCGATAGGATAAGTGTAAGTAGGATTATATAAAAATATAGCAAAATTTAAATCCAATAATTTTTCTTGAAATTTTTGTAGCGGTTCTAAAGCCGTTGCTTCATTTGGGGCATTACGTATTGTATCTAGGTAGCTATCGATATCTTTGTTGGCCAGGACACTCAGGTTTAGCCCCGGATTGGTATTTTGGCTAGAATGCCAAAAGGGGTAAGGTCCAGAGTTAGTATTTATTACTTGGCCAAAGATTAATACTTGATAATCACGTCCATCAATTCTGTCTTTTTTTATTTTATCTTTGGAGACAATATCTAATTCAGTTTTGATGCCTATACTTTGCCAATTTTCTTGAATAATGGAAGCTATTTTCACATTTTCAGCTTGGTCAATGGTGCTTATTTTGATGCTCAATTCGGTGCTTTGATCATCTTTAGTTTGGGTGCGGAAATTTCCTTCAGCTGGCATCGGCCATTTTAAACCATCTAAGATTTCTTTGGCTTTATCAACGTTATAATCCTCAGCTTTAAGTTCACTATTATAACCTAGCAGGCCAGGTAAAATAGGACCATGTATTATTTGTCCATCATCATATAATACTTCATCAAGTATTCTTTGTTTATCTACAGCCAAAGACAGGGCTTGGCGGAAACTATTATCATTTAGCAGATTATTATTTTTGGGATTGAAAAATAAGGCGGTGTATTGAGGAAATTGTAGGTTGTGCAAAGTGATTTTGGAATTTTTTAGCTGTTCTTTGTATTCTTTTGGCAGGTAAATAAGTCCATCTACATTTTTGTTTTGCAAAGCAGTCACCGCTGTTTCAAAATCAGGGTAGAATTTAAAACTTAATTCATTGATGTAGGCTCTAGCTAGATGATAATCTTCGTATGATTCTAGAACGTATGATTTGATACTGCCACTACTTTCTCTAGTCAGGGATTTGAATTTGTATGGTCCAGAACCAATTGGCTTGATATTTAAATCAGCTAAATTAGCACCAAAAGCAGGAATGGAATACCAAAGATGTTCAGGTAAAATACCAATAGTCAAAATTGATAGAAAAGGACTAAAAGGTTTTTCTAACTTAAATTGAATAGTACTATCATTGATAGCTTGGACACTGACGCCATTGAAACTATTTTTAAAAGGACTTTTGTATTCGGGATTTTTGATGTTGGCGATAGTAAATAAGACATCTTGAGCAGTGATAGGCTCTCCATCGTGCCAGCGCAAATCATCGCGCAACTCAAAAGTATAAGTAGTTTGACTGGCGTCTATACTATAGCCACTAGCCAAATCAGGTACTAGTTGATTAGAACCATCTTGCTTCATCAGACCTGAAAATATCAATTTAGTCAGGTCTCTATCCACATCACTGGTAGCTAGTATAGGATTGACCAAATTTGGTACACCAATCATACCTTCAATATAAGTACCGCCGTAGTCGGGGACAGTATTTGAACTCTTTAGATAAAAACGCCAAGCAACACCAAAACTGGATATTATAAATATAGCCAAGGCTAGGGTCAATTGGAGTTTTTCTTTTTTATTAAGGAACTTTGGTAATTGTTTTAGCTGTCCTAAGTTAGGAATTTTCTTTTTGTTGAGCTGTATTATCAGTTGCTGATTAACATCAGTTTCTTCATTTAAAGCCAGCTTATCTTTACCAATTTTAATCAAAGACAAAAAATAGCCAAAGATATTTTGACTTTTATTTTTTGTAAAAATCAAAAAACTTTTAATTTTAGAGGGGATCTTTATATTTTTGTTTTAATTATTAAAAATAGCTATTCGATAAATAAATTAGCCAAGGAGGTGGCCAAAAATAAAACAGCTAAGACAATTGTAAATTTGAAAATAAATTTTTCAGCGCCTCTCTTGGTACGGTAAACAGTGCCTTCGCCGCCGAAACCAGCTCCTAGGCCAGATCCTTTTTGTTGGAGCAAAATACTGATCATCAAAAGGATGGAAATCACAATTTGAATAATATAGATTAAGTTTTTCATTGTTTATGAGAAGTAATAAATAACTACCCCATACTAACAGATAAAGCTCTTTTTGTCAACTTTAGGCTTAATTTAGCAATATTTAGTAGATTAATGCTTAGTTTAAAAATTGACAATTAGGCTTAGCAATTATAATATATTTTTGTTTTCCCAGGATGTTCTTCACTCAGGCCATAAGGAGTAACAGCATGTCTCTTAAGAGTGCCACCTACCGTCCGCTTCGGCGCAGCCGTGGCAAGTCCAAGTTTGCACCTATAACCCACTCTGAACGTCGTTATGACCCTTCTAAACGTGTTTCGCGTCGCCAGCCTCGTCGGTCTCGTGGCAAGTGCAAGCATTTGCGGGACCTGTTTATCAAGCTCAACAGTCGTGGTCCTTGGACCGTGGAGGAGAAGAAGTTTCATATTCAGCGTATCCGCAATGCTGTTAATCGTGGCTTCAAGGGTTTGGATGCCTTACCACCAGCCAAGGCCAATCCGCCGAAGTTCAAGCCTGAACCCAAACCTGAATCACAACCCAAGCCCTCGTGTGACACGATCACGCGGCCACGTCGGCTGGTGCCCGTGCTCCGTAATGAGTTATCGGAAGATGATATCCTGTACTAGAGCGGGCTTTGTGGTCGAGAAATCTAGGGGGCCCTCACCGGCTCCCTTTAATTTTGCCCTTGATACTCTAATTATTGACTTGTTATGAAATCCGTGTTACCATAGTCAACGATATTGTCTTGTCCTTCTTCACTATTCTTCATTTTCACTATGTTCAAATTTGAATAGTTACGGGGACTGTTATTTGATTATAAAGAGGGCAATCTACTGAGGTCTGGGCGGAAGTAGATATAATAAGTACGGATTTATTCGTAGGTCCATAAATTTTTTTATTTTATGCCACAATTTATTACAATCAAAGGTGCTAAAGTGCACAACCTCAAAAATATAGATGTAAAAATACCACGCAATAAATTTGTGGTTATTACGGGACTTTCTGGATCAGGAAAGTCCTCTTTAGCATTTGATACTATTTATGCCGAAGGTCAACGTCGTTACGTGGAATCATTGTCTTCCTATGCTCGGCAGTTTCTAGATATTATGGATAAGCCAGATGTTGAACAGATTGATGGTTTGTCACCAGCTATTTCTATTGATCAGAGATCTTCTTCTAGAAATCCTCGCTCCACTGTCGGGACAGTGACAGAGATATATGATTATCTCAGACTTTTGTTTGCCAAAGTCGGCACGCCGCATTGTCACAAATGTGCTAAAGCTTTGATCAAACAAACACAAAAAGAAATTTCTAATAAAATTTGGCAATTACCAAAAGAAGCAGAATTTATAGTGCTGGCACCAATTGTTAAAAATAAAAAAGGCGATCATCAACAAGCTATCGCTAGGATAAAACTTTCTGGCTATAAAAAAGTTAGAATTGATGGAGAATTTTATAATCTTAAAGATGTTTTAAATATCGAACTGGATAAACATAAGAGGCATGATATTGAGGTAGCTATTGATCACCTTAGACGGGATGGTACTAAAAAAACTAAAGACAGGTTGAATCAGGTAGTAGACATTGCTTTAGATTTAGGTAATGGTTTTTTGACCGTGCATTTGCCCAGAGAAAAAAAAGATTTATTTTTTTCCGAACACTTTAGTTGTTTTGAACATCCGGAGGTAGTTTTTTTGACTATTGAGTCTAGAAATTTTTCTTTCAATAGTCCCCACGGCGCTTGTCCTAGTTGTACGGGCTTAGGTACCAAACTAACCGTCGATCAAGATTTGGTGATACCAAATAAAAAATTATCTTTGGCAGAGGGGGCTATCCGTCCTTGGTCTAGGACCGCAGCCAATCAGAATTGGTACACAGCTATTATTGAGGCGGTCGCCAAAAAACACAATTTTTCTACTAGAGTCCCCGTCAATAAATTGAGCAGAAAGCAGCTAGATATTATTTTTCAAGGCACCGGAGATGAAACTTATAAATTAGAGCTTGATAATTCCAAGTTTAATAATCACAATAACGATACTTTTGAAGGAGTCATACCAAACTTAGAAAGAAGATATCGAGAGACTGACTCTGAGTATATCCGTAGTGAGATTGAAAGATATATGCGGATAGAAATCTGCGAAGATTGTCAGGGTAAAAGATTAAAACCAGAAGTTTTAAATATCAAAATAGCTGGCCAGAGCATCTCAGATATCTCTCGCCAAAATATCAATGATTTACAAAGAGAATTCAGAGATTTGTCAAAAGAATTATCAGAAAATGAAAATATTATTGCCAAACAAATAATCAAAGAAATCAGAGAGCGTTTGGTATTTTTGGAAAATGTCGGACTAAGTTATCTGACTTTAGATAGAACAGCTTCTACTTTGTCTGGTGGTGAAGCTCAACGTATTCGTCTGGCTACACAGATTGGCTCTTCACTGACGGGAGTGCTTTATATTTTGGATGAGCCATCTATTGGTTTGCATCAAATAGATAATGCCAAGCTGATTAAGACGCTTAAAGATTTGAGAGATTTGGGTAACTCAGTCATTGTCGTTGAACATGACGAAGAAACAATGCTGGAGGCGGATTATTTGATAGACATTGGGCCAGGGGCTGGTAAGCATGGTGGTGAGATAGTTGCTTGTGGCACGCCAGAAAGTATTAAAAAAAATCCAAAGTCTCTGACTGGTCAGTATTTAGCTGGCAAAAAATTTATTCCTTTGCCTAAAAAATATAGAAAAGGCAATGGCAAATTTTTAGCTATTTTGGGGGCCAAAGCTTTTAATCTCAAAGACATAGATGTGGAGTTTCCACTAGGTAAATTTATATCCGTGACTGGTGTATCTGGTTCTGGTAAATCAACTCTAATGACGGAGATTTTAGCCAAAGCTTTGACTAGACATTTTTATCGCTCCAAAGATAATCCTGGTGAGCATCGAGAAATCAAAGGCTTGGAAAATATAGATAAAGTAATTGATATTGATCAATCACCAATTGGTCGCACCCCTCGCTCCAATCCCGCTACTTATACTGGAGCCTTTACTTATATTAGAGATTTGTTTGCGGAATTATCCGAAGCTCAAATTAGAGGCTACAAAGCCGGTAGATTTTCTTTTAATGTTAAAGGTGGTCGTTGTGAGAATTGTCAGGGCGATGGTTCTATCAAAATAGAAATGAATTTTTTACCAAATGTCTATGTAGAATGTAAGGAATGCCACGGCAAAAGATATAATGATGATGCTTTAGAAATACATTATAAAGCCAAAGATATTTCAGAAGTTTTACAAATGACCGCTGATGAGGCTATGAATTTTTTTGATGATGTACCAAATATACATAATAAACTAAAAACTTTAGTGGATGTGGGTTTAGGTTATATAAAACTTGGACAACCAGCTACTACTTTGTCTGGCGGTGAAGCTCAGCGTATCAAACTAGCTACTGAATTATCCCGTCGTTCTTCTGGTCGAACTTTATACATTTTGGATGAGCCTACTACGGGCTTACATTTTGATGATGTCAAAAGATTGTTGGAAGTCTTACACCGCTTGGTAGATAAAGGCAATACTGTACTAGTGATTGAACATAATTTGGATGTCATTAAAAGTTCTGACTGGGTAATAGATTTGGGACCAGAAGGAGGAGATAAGGGTGGCCAAATAGTGGCTCAAGGCACACCAACTCAGGTAGCCAAAGTCAAAGAATCTCACACTGGTAATTATTTAGCCAAAATGATTAATAAATAATAAACAATTCCCCCTAATTTGGGGGAATTTTGTTTCTTGTAAAAAACAATATTTTTGAGGTATTATATAGATATGAATGATTTAGAAAAATCAATTCTCAAAACCATAGCTTTTTTTGATATTTTTTCTTATCCTTTAACAGCTAGTGAGATTTTGAAGTGGCTATACAAGCCTCAGCAAAAATATCTTTTGTCTGATGTCAGAGATATTTTGAAGACTAGCCTTATTTTAAAAAAAGAACTAGCTACTAAGGAGGGTTTTTATTATATTAAAGGCAGAGATCATATCTATCTGAGGCGTAAACAAAACAATAATCTAGCGGAACGAAAATTTCGTAAAGTAGTTTATTTGGCCAAGGTTTATCGTTTTGTGCCTTTTGTCAGGCTGGTGGCGATTTGTAATTCTTTGGCTTATAGTAATGCTAGTGAGAAAAGTGATATAGATTTGTTTATTATTTCTCGGCGCAATACTATTTGGCTAGCTAGGTTTTTTACTATCTTTATTGTGAAACTTTTGGGTAGGCGACCAAAAGAGGGTAATAAGGGAGATACTTTTTGTCTTAGTTTTTTTGTCGATGAAGATCATTTAAATATTGAGCATAGTCGGATGGGTAGTGATGATATTTATTATCCATATTGGATTAGTACTTTGATGCCAGTTTATAATCCAGATGCTTTGTACGAAAAATTTTTGGAAGCCAATCTTTGGTGTAAAAATTATTTACCCAATACTTATCCCAATCAATTTTCTCAAGAAGTCAAAGCCACTAGAGCCTCAAAATTTGTAAATATAATAATAGCTTTTATTTTTAATCCACCAATTATCAGGCGTTGGTCTTATAATTTTTATCGTGGTTTACAAATAAAGATTATTGATAAAAATCTCAAGGCTTTGATAAATATTGATACTCGGGTTATAGTTACTGAGCGGATGCTCAAATTTTATTCCAATGACAATCGGGAATTATTTACCAAAAAATGGAAAGAGCAAGTATATAAATTAACAAAAAAATTAGAAATTTAAAATTTAGTTTTTTAAATATATTAACAGGGTAAATTATAATATTATGTTCGAAAAATTTAAAAAAGAAAAAAGTTACAGACAGCTATTTTACTTTTTTTTGGCTTTATTTGTTTTGCTTATTCCTTGGCAAACTAGATGGCTTTTCCATGATTGGCTCTTAGGTATTGAGCTTTGGGAGTATGGTAGACTGAGCCTTTATGCTAGCTCGATAGTTTTATTTATCTCCGGTTTATTTTTTGCTGCTTCTCATAAAAAAGAACTCCGTTTTTCTCGTTCCAAGTTTTTTTATATTTTATTTATTTATTCTATAATCCTTAGTTTCCGTTCGCCAGCTCCACTAGTTTCTTTTTACTATTTATTTTTGATTTATAGTGCGGCTCTTTTTGCTTATTTGATAAAGTTTTTACCTAAGGTATTTGTTTATCGAGCTTTTTTGTTTAGTGGTTTGATTCAAGGCACATTGTCACTTTATCAATTATTTACTCAAAAAGTGATAGCCAACAAGTGGTTGGGTATGTCAGAGCATTTGCCATCTACTCTGGGTACTTCAGTAGTAGAAATTGCCGATGAAAGAGTACTACGGGCTTATGGTTCATTGCCTCACCCTAATATTTTGGGCGGCTTTCTGTTTGTAGTAATATTTTTTGGTATTTATTTTTGGATTGATGTTTATAAAAAGAACCAAGTACATGTTTGGAATAAATTTTTTAGAAAGCCAGATTTCTGGAATTTAATCTTTGTAGTTTTGGCAATAATAATTAGCACTTATGGTCTTTTAGCTAGTTTTTCTCGTAGCGCTCTTTTGGCTCTACTACTCAGTTTATTCTCGGTGGCTTTGATAAATTTATTCAAGAGAAATTGGCTGACAGTCACTATTATCACTAAATATTTGGTGATATTTATATTGGTTTTTTGGTCTTTTAATACTTGGTTTCCGGGTGCTTGGTCAGCTCGTGTTCAGATGAATGGTCGACTGGAAGAAAAATCTATTAGCGAAAGGGTAGATACTATGGGCCAGCTGGGTTGGAATAATTATAAAAATATATTTTTTGGTCAGGGTTTAGGCATGAATACTTTAGCTACTTTTGATAAATATCCTAATCAGCCAGTCTACAATGTCCAGCCTATTCATGACATCTTTATATTATTACTAGCGGAGATTGGTTTGATTGGAGCCTTTTTTGTCTTTAATGTGGTGAGAAGGATTTTAAAATCAGCCGATAAGATTGATACTATGTCCACTAGTTTGATGCTGGGCTTAGTGATTATTGGTTTATTTGATCATTATCTCTGGACTTCTTGGACTGGCTGGATACTGATGTCGGTGGGCTTAGTCAATATGTATAAACATCATAATTAAAAGAGGATTATTGATATAAACCCTCTCTAAGGGCGGGATTGACAGTAGTTACAAATTTTTGTAAGATATTAGCACTCATAAGTAATGAGTGCTAATATTAATTTTTAATAAAAAATATGAACTTAAAACCATTAGGAGATAGAGTAATTGTGCAAGCTCTACCTAAAGCAGAAACCACTAAAGCCGGTATTATTTTACCAGATTCAGTTAGTAAAGAATCACGGATGGAAGGTAAAATTTTGGCCATTGGTAGTGGTGAAAAAGTGTCCAAACTAGGATTAATTATTGGACAAAAAGTAGTTTTTTCTGAGTATGGTGGCTCAGAAATAAAAATAGATGGCCAGGAGTATAAAATATTAAATCACGATGACTTATTGGCAATTGTAGAATAAATTTTAAATTTTTAAACTAAATATATTATGGCAAAGCAAATTATTTTTAATGAAGAAGCTCGCTCTAAAATGAAAAAGGGTGTAGATATTTTGGCTAATGCAGTCAAAGTTACTTTGGGTCCTAAAGGGCGCAATGTGGTCTTGGATCGTGGTTTTGGCAGTCCCACTATTACTAAAGATGGTGTGACAGTAGCTAAAGAAGTAGAGCTGGAAGACAAATTTGAAAATATTGGAGCAGAAATTGTCAAAGAAGTAGCTTCTAAGACCAATGACGTAGCTGGTGATGGCACTACTACCGCTACAGTACTAGCACAAAATATTATTGCCGAAGGATTGAAAAATGTTACTGCTGGAGCTGATCCCTTATCTCTCAAGCGTGGTATTGAAAAAGCCACAGAAGCAGTAGTAGCCAATTTAAAAAAGATTTCAAAAGTTGTAGCTGACCAAAATGAAATAGAACAAGTAGCTTCTATTTCCGCCAACGACAAAGCTATTGGTAAAATTATTGCTTCAGCTATGGAAGCAGTAGGTAAAAATGGTGTGATTACTGTAGAAGAATCTCAAAGTTTTGGCATTCTAAAAGAAGTGGTGGAAGGTATGCAATTTGATAAAGGTTATGTCTCTCCATATATGGTGACTGATGCCGAAAAGATGCAAGCCACTTATGATGATCCGGCCATACTGATTACTGACGAGAAAATTTCATCCTTACAAGAATTATTACCACTTTTGGAAACCTTGGCTCAAGCCGGTAAAAAAGAATTGGTAATTATTGCAGAAGATATAGAGGGTGAAGCTCTAGCCACATTGGTAGTCAATAAAATTAGAGGCGTTTTTAATACTTTAGCTATTAAAGCCCCTGGTTTTGGTGATAGAAAAAAAGAAACACTTCATGATATCGCAGCACTGACTGGAGCTAAAGTAATTTCTGAAGAAGTGGGATTAAAGTTGACCACAGCCACTATCAATATGCTGGGTTCAGCTAGAAAAGTAATATCTAGCAAAGATAGCACCACTATAGTAGATGGTAAGGGGGATAAAAATTTAGTGGCGGAGAGAGTATCTCAAATAACCAATGCTATTAAAAAATCTGATTCGGATTTTGACAAGGAAAAATTGCAAGAGCGTCTAGCCAAATTGACAGGTGGTGTAGCAGTCATCAAAGTCGGCGCCGCTACGGAAACAGAAATGAAAGAAATCAAAGACAGGATAGAAGATGCTCTAGCAGCTACTAAGGCGGCAGTAGAAGAAGGTATTGTGGTTGGTGGTGGCGTGGCCTATCTTAGATCAATAAAGGCTATAAACGATTTAGATTTAGTTGGTGATGAAGCATTAGGAGCTAAAATATTAGCTACTGCTTTGGTAGCGCCGCTCCATCAAATAGCTGAAAATGCTGGTAAACAAGGAGTAGTGGTAGTCAATGAAGTTTTGAAAAATAAAGATAATTATGGTTATAATGCTAAAGATGATAAATATGAAGATTTGGTGGTCGCTGGAATAGTGGATCCAACTAAAGTAGCTCGCTCAGCATTACAAAATGCTGCTTCAGCGGCTGGTATGTTTTTGACTACGGAGGCAGTTATTACCGATATTCCTAAGTCAGAAGGAGACAGTCATATGGGCGGCTCTATGCCAGGCATGGGTGGTATGGGCATGATGTAAAAATACTTATTAAAACCCCAAATTTTATTGGGGTTTTTTTAATAAGTTAAAAATGCTATACTATTGATAGTAAATAATTAATTAAAACATTATGAAAATGAAAAGGAATTTAATTAAGCTATTGTCTTTAGCTGTTTTGTTTTTGACAATAGGCTTTACTTCTAATAATGTGGGAGCAGCTCCAGAACCAGAGCTTATTTCTTCACAGTCAAATTACGAAGTAGGTACCTTGCTTAAAGCAGGAGCTAAAGGAGCGGCTGTCTATCAGATTGGTAGTGACGGCAAAAAATATGTTTTTCCAGATCAAAAAACTTTTAATACTTGGCATGACGATTTTTCTAAAGTGGTGCCAGTTAGTCTGGAGGTGCTAGATAATTATAGTGACGGTGGTTCGGTCACATTTCAACCAGGCACCAAATTAATTACTCATCGTAATACCGCCAAAGTTTACGCTGTCGGTAAAGATGGTGAAGTATTTTATATTCCCAATGAAGCCACGGCTCGTAAATTCTATGGCGACGAGTGGTATAAAATTGTGTTAGATATTGATCCAGGAGTTTTTGCTGTTAGCTACAAAATTGATGAGCAAGAATTATCAGAAAATAATTTACCTGAAGAAAGCTTAGTACAAGTAGAAGGTAGTGATGATTATTATATAATAGAAAATGGTCAGAAGAGAAAAGTAAGTATTGAAGCTTTTGGGCCTAATGGTTTGTATAGAAAAAATGCTTTAAAAGTAAAAAAAATGCCGGCTATCTATAATGACGGCGATGATGTAGTCAATGAAGAAGAAGATATAGCTATTTTTGATCCTGGTGCTGATGATAGTAAAGTGATTATTTGTCATAAACCTACTGTCGCTAATCAAGAAGATGGTGAGACTATCAAGGTTTCTAGTAGAGCTCTAGCTGCTCATTTAGCTCATGGCGATGTCAAAGGGGCTTGTCCTAGCGACGAAGAAGATGATGATAGTGATAATAATATCCCATCTTGTTCTAATCCACGGATAGTAGACAAAGTAGCACTGAGAACAAAATATTGGCAAGATTTGGGTTTAGATACTAGTGCTCATCCAGAAATTTATAAATACCAAATTCAATGGTTTTCTGGCTATTGGTCACCATGGTATACACCAGGAGTAGATGATGTTGATTGGAAATTAAGCAACAGAAGAGTTTGGTCCTATTTTGAAGATCATAATTATCGTATGAAAATATGTCGAGGAACTAATGATCCATTACTACCAGATATTATGGTTAGTGATATTTCACTAGAACCAAGTAACCCAGCTAAAGATGCTACAGTGACTATCAAAGTTCATGTTAAAAATAGCGGTCAGGTTACTTTGACTGACACCAAAGGTATTTTAAGTGGTGCCAGACATTTTCAAGATTTTGCCACTACTCCTTTACCAGGTCGTATACCAACCACCTCAGAGACCAATCCACTCAGACCAGGTGAAACTACTTATATCACTTGGACAGGTCATTTTACATCAGTAGGTGAAAAAAGGTTGGAAATGGAAGTAAATGCCAATGGTGAGCTGGAAGAATCAGATAACACAAATAATATTTATTCAGAGTACGTCACTGTGCTAGCCGCTGGAGCAGATCCAGTTTTATTAGCAGTCTGTGACCATAACGGCGACGGCGTTAGAAATTTAACAGACGTGTCTTTATTTTCTGAGTGTGCTGGCACTTTTGATGCCAACGGCGACGGCGTGCATGATTTGAGTGACTTGAGTCTTTACGGTGCTAATAATCAAAGTAACACTTGGTGTACTAATAGCTTTATGTGTGAGCCAGAAGAAGCCCAAAATACTCAACAGACATCTACAAGTACTCTAGCTATTTGTGACCATAACGGCGACGGGCTAAGAAATTTATCAGATGTAGCTTTATTTGCTGAGTGTGTCGATACTTTTGACGGAAATGATGATGGTGTGCATGACTTAAGTGATGCCTCTCTTTACTCTAGTAACTATCAGAGTAACACTTGGTGTGCCAGTGATTTCGTCTGTCGTCCCTAAAATAGATAAAAAAACACTCCGGGTAATTCCGGGGTGTTTTTAAAATACTTAGAATTTTGCTATAATAGAGGCATTAATATAAAGCTTATGATTTTTAAAAAATCCAAACATAAAGTAGAACAAGATAGCTCTTTGGAGTTTCAGGAATCCAGTGAAATATGGGTAGCTGACTTTGGCTCACACGAGATAGAAGCTGAGTTGCGTCAGGAAATAGCTAAGCTTAAACCAAAGGCGCAAGCTAATTTTTCTTGGACTATAATATCTGTTGTGCTATTAGTTTTTATTGTGGTGACTGAATTACTACTTAGACAAATTGGGCTAAAGATGTATTGGTCAGAACAATTTATTTTTTTCTCTACTTGGCTCTGGCGTTTGGTACTAATAGTAGTCTGGTTGGTTTTAGCTCGCCTCAAGTGGCTTTTGCCTACTGACAAGATGTTTATTACCACAATATTATCTTTTGTTTCAGCAGTAATTATTTTGGGAGTAATAAAGATTATCTATGTGCGCTCAGCTTGGGCTTGGCTTAATTTTTTGGTAGAGCCAATTTGGGTGGTACTTTTGATTAGTCTTTTGGGGATATTGTTTATTAGGTTGACCAAAAATAAAACTCAGTAGAAAATCATGGATTTAGACAAGTTAAATATAGATAAAAAACAAATTAAAAACTATTTGTTTTTTATATTTATACTAGGACTAGCCAACGCCATTTATCAGGTGGCTATTATTAAGCATTTATCAATTGGCAGTCCTTTTTATTCTATTACTTTAATTGTCAATATAATAGTTAGTCTGACTTTATTCTCCTTAGGTTTAGGGGCTTATTTAAGTAAGTTTATTAGGCAAAATAGAATTAAATTAATAGCCTCTCTGTCAGCATTTAGTGTTTTGTTGGTGTTTGTTTTTTTGCTTAGATTTTTACCAGAATTATCTTTTGCTGGGCCAGTAACTATTTTGTATATTATTGTTTTGCTTTCTCTGCCGATGATACTAATGGGTATTTTGATAGCCAAGATTTATCAATTTTTTATTGCTGCCCAAAGTAAAATAGCCCATTTGGTTTTTTATCACACTATTGGTTTTGCTCTGGGGCAAGTGTTGGCTTATTTTTTTATAAAATTTATCGGGGCCAATGCTTTATTTTTTATAATATTTTTTATTTTTTCAGCTTTTATTTTGAAGAAGAAAATATTTTTAATATTTTTAACAATTTTGATTGGAATTTTATTTGCTTGGCCAATAGATTTAGCTTTGGAAAATTTTAGAAATAAAAGCATGCTACTTTGGCCAAATACAGAAGGGACAGAGCGGGTTTATTCTGCTTGGTCGCCTTATGTCAAAATAGATATTTTTGCTTTTGATGATTGTGTGGCTGGCGTTTATAACTACGGTCAGCAATGGATGACTTGTCAGGATAGAAATAAAGATTTTGAATTAAGGAGCCGACTTTATCCTAAGTTAAAGGGTGATATTTTACTGATTGGGGCGGGTGGGGGCATGGGTGTTTCTCAATTTAGTGATGACAATAATGTCACAGCTGTTGAGCTTGATCCAGTGGTAGTTGATTTGATGAAGGGGCGTTTTAGTGAATATAACAATAATGCTTACAATAAATTTAATATTCAAAATGCCGATGGTCGAGAATTTTTGGAAAGCACTCAGGATAAATATGATTATATTATTTATGAAGGGACAGATTATACTTTTGCCGCTAAAGCCAAAGATTTTATTGAAGTAGAAAATTATCTTTATACCGAAGAGGGTTTATCTTTGGCTCTTAAATCCTTGAAGACAGATGGAGCATTGATTTTGATTCATACCGCTGGCCAAATGCCCATAGCCAAAACTATAGATGCTCTGCCAGATAATTATTTACTTGATTTAAGAGAATATTATACCGAATTACCGGTACCATTTCAGGGTTTGATACTGACGGTCAGTAAAGATATATTTCGTTTTAATGATTTAAGAAAATTTTATAATGCCGATACGCAAATATTTCGTCCTTATGAAGGTGAACTCCAAGTGGCGGAAAAAATAACAGATGATCAGCCATTTTTATATATTTCAGAGGCAGACAATATAGCTACTTGGATTTATTATGCTCTTTTGTTATTTATTGTCGTCTTTTTAGCTCTACTTATTTTCCCAGCTAGCAATAAAAGTTCCAAACTTTACTTTTTCTTGTTAGGAACAGCTATGATAATTAGTGAATTGTTTTTTATCACTAAATTGAGGTCTTTTTTTGGCAATTATATTTTGACTTTTATAATTTTTTCATTAATATTTTTTACTGCTTACGCACTAGGTAATTATTATTTTGCCAAATTAAAAAAATATATCAATATTACGCCAGTAATTTTGCTAATAGCTTTATTTTTGTCTGAGTTTATACCTTGGGGGGCAAATATCTTTATTAAACTGTTATTTACTATTATCTGGTTAGTGCCCTCAGCTTTAGTCTTGGGAATATTTTTCCCACTAGCTATAGCTAAGATAAAAAGCAAAGATTTACCATTCGCTTATATGATTGACTCTCTGGGGGTAGCTTTGGGATTTTTCTTATTCTACTTAGTTTCTATTCTTTTTGGCTTTATATCTTCTTATATTTTAGCCATAGTATTTTATATTTGTTTACTAATTCTCTTGAAAAAATTTAAAAATTAGAGCGGAGTATCAAATTTTTGCATTTTGCTTTATAATATAGTTAGATAAGTAATTAATTTCTCGACACTTTGGCCGCACTCAGTACTGGTCTAGCTCGAGACAAAAAATAATATGGAAGTAGATAAACAATCTGCCGGCCAAGAATCTAGCCAGGCAGACAAGGATTTAGAAGAAAATGGTACCATGGCCGCTCTTAGCTATATTTGGGTGCTTTGTCTAGTACCATTAATTTTTAGAAGAAAATCTAAGTTAGCAAAGTTTCATGCCAAGCAGGGCTTGTTATTGTTTGTGGCAGAAGTACTATTGTCTTGGCTTTTCCCAGTACCAATTATTGGGTGGGCCTTAGGGGCTTTAGTTATGTTTTTGGCTATACTAGGAATAATAAATGCTCTTAGTGGTAATTTTTGGGAAATGCCATTTTTGGGTCGCTATGCCAAGAAGATGAAGTTTTAGTTTCGTGTTTTATATAAAAATTAAATATTAAAATTAATTCTATAATTTTTTGTCTAGTGCTAGGCAGAGGTTTAGAATATAAATAATATTATGGCAAAAAAGAAAAAATTTATTTTGTGGTTTAAAGAAATTGGTATTAAAGATGTCCCTAGTGTGGGTGGCAAAAATGCTTCTTTAGGTGAGATGTATTCTAAGCTCAGTAAAAAAGGTGTGCCTATTCCTAATGGTTTTGCAGTGACGGCTGAGGCTTATGATTATTTTATTACTACTACGGGTGTTAAAAAACAAATCAAAGAAATCTTGAAAGACTTGAATACTAAAGATATTCATAATTTACAAGCTCGAGCCAAGGCTGTGCGAGAGGCAATATTAAAAGCAGAATTTCCAGAAGATTTGAAAGCCCAAATTATTGCTGATTACAAAAAATTATCACAAGAATTTAGAGTAAAAAATGTTGACGTGGCTGTCCGCTCGTCAGCTACTGCTGAGGATTTACCAGATGCTTCTTTTGCTGGTCAGCAAGATACTTATCTTAATATTGAAGGGGGAGTAGAACTGTTGGATGCTTGTCGTAGATGTATGGCCTCTCTTTTTACAGACAGGGCTATTTCTTATCGCACGGACAAAGGTTTTGACCATTTTAAAGTCAAACTTTCTATCACTGTCCAAAAAATGGTGCGTAGTGATTTGGCTACCTCGGGGGTGATGTTTTCCATTGATACCGAATCTGGTTTTAGAGGTACAGTGCTCATCAATGCTATTTATGGTTTGGGTGAATATATAGTGCAAGGTATGGTCAACCCAGATGAATATTATGTTTTTAAGCCAACTTTGAAAAAAGGTTTTAAACCAATTATTAGTAAAACCGTGGGCTTAAAAAGCAAGAAGTTGGTCTATGATGCCAAAGCCAAGAGCAATGTCAAAAATATGCCAGTGGCGAAAAGTGATCAAACTAGATTTGCCCTGTCAGATAAAGAAATTTTACAGCTAGCCTCCTGGGCTGCTCAAATTGAGGATCATTACAAAAAACCAATGGATATGGAGTGGGCCAAAGATGGTCGCAGCAATAAGCTGTTTATTGTTCAGGCTCGTCCAGAAACAGTGCGCTCTCAAGATGATCCAAATACTTTGATTGAATATATTATAAAAGAAAGAGGTAAAATTGCCGTGATTGGTGCTTCAGTCGGTAATAAAATTGGTCAGGGCAAAGTGCATATTATCAAAGATGCCAAAAATATAGATAAATTTAAAGCGGGCGAAGTGCTGGTAACTGAAATGACTGATCCAGATTGGGAACCAATTATGAAAATTGCTAGTGCGATTGTCACCAATTCTGGTGGCCGCACTTGTCATGCCGCTATTATCTCACGGGAGTTAGGTATCCCTTGCGTGGTCGGCACCAAAAATGGCACTGAAAAATTAAAAAATGGTCAAAACATCACAGTCTCTTGCGCTGAAGGAGAAAAAGGTTTTGTTTATAATGGCTTACTTAAATATGAAGTAAAGAAGACTAATCTTAAGAATTTCAAACAATCAAAAACTAAAATCATGATGAATATTGGCAACCCAGAAATGGCCATGAGCCAATCATTCATTCCCAATGAAGGTGTTGGTTTAGCGCGTGAGGAATTTATTATTTCCAATTATATTCGTATTCATCCTTTGGCTCTGCTAAATTTTTCTAAAGTTAAAGATCCAAAAGTAATTAGTATTATTGAAGAGGCTACCGCCGCCTATCAGAGCAAGTCACAATTTTTTATAGATAAATTAGCTGAGGGTGTAGCTCGCATTGCGGCTGCTTTTTATCCAAAAGATGTGATTATTAGGTTGTCTGATTTTAAATCAAATGAATATGCTAGTTTAATTGGTGGGGCACAATTTGAGCCAGAGGAAAGAAATCCTATGATTGGCTGGCGTGGGGCTAGTCGCTACTATAGTCCAAAATATTTACCAGCTTTTGTGCTAGAGTGTAAAGCCTTGGTTAAAGTCCGTAAAGAAATGGGTTTAAATAATTTAAAAATAATGGTGCCATTTTGTCGGACGGTAGAAGAAGGTAAAAAAGTTTTGAAGATTATGGCTGATAATGGTTTAAAGCGTGGTGTTGATGGTTTGGAAGTGTATGTGATGTGTGAGATACCGTCTAATGTTATTTTAGCCGATAAGTTTTGTGAAATTTTTGATGGTTTTTCTATTGGCTCCAATGATTTGACTCAGCTGACTTTGGGAGTTGATCGTGATAGTGAGTTAGTATCTCATGTCTATGATGAGAGAAATGATGCCGTCAAAGAATTGGTTAGTCGAGTGATAGCCGTGGCCAAAAAAAATAAACGCAAGATTGGTTTTTGTGGTCAAGCACCATCTGATTTTCCAGACTTCGCTCAATTTTTGGTCAGAGAGGGTATTGATAGTATATCGCTCAATCCTGACTCAGTGATTAAAACCATGATTGCTATTAAACAAACAGAGTCCAAAAAGAAAAAAAGAAAAAAATAAGATAAGCAAAAAGCCCCCTGCCAGTTGGCAAGGGGTTTTTTTCGTTTATGTTTAATTTGTATAATTTATGTTATAATAATAAAAATTAGAGGCTTAGATGGAAGTTTGGGAAATATAAATAATATGCTTAAAAATATAATTACTACTGGCATAATAATAACAATGTTTTTAGGAGCACTTGGTGTTTTTGTTAATAAAACACAAGCGGCTACTTGTACTTGGTCCAATGGTAATAATACAGCTATTTGGAATGATGCTTTGAATTGGACAAATTGTGCCGGTGGTGTGCCAGGCGCTACAGACATAGTAGTTTTTGATGGGGCAGTGTCAAATGCTTCTCTAGATTTGGATATTAATCCTGGTAGAACTATTGCTGGCTTTAATATGGAAAGTGATTATACAGGCACTTTGGATATGAATACCAATGGTCTGACTATCACTGGCGGTTTTACTAAAGCCGGCGGTACTATTGAGATGAATAATAATGGTGATTATTTTGAAGTAACAGGTGATACTAGTATCAGTGGTGGTAGTTTTGTTATTAGTGTGGGGTATTTTACTGTGACTTCAGGTAATTTTGTAGTTAGTGGCGATAATACTTTTCAAATGGGTGGTGCTAGCTATCCAGTCTTGACCATCAATGGGACAGGCACAAAAAATATAACAGTCTCGGGTAGCGGAAATTATATTGGCCGAGCGGCTAATATTGGAGAGCTGGATATAATTATGAACTCAGTTAGCGATGTTATTACTATTACCAGTAGTGTTCAGCTTTATAATGTACAAGTTTATGAAGGCACTCTAGCGCTCAGTGATGGCATTACTGCGGATATGGATGGTTTATTTATTGGTCAAGCTGGCGGTAAATTGCAAATGGCAAATTCTACCATTACTTTAGGGCGGGACAATGCAGCCCCAGGAGGGAATGCTATTTATCATATTGAATCAGGTTTTACAGAAAATATCACGGGGGGCACTATTTCTATAGAAGGACCTGGTAATGCCACTTATGGAGCAGCTTATTTTCAAAATGGTTCGGCTTATACGCCAACTGGGGGCACACTTAGTTTTATTGGCGACGATAGTGCAGCATTGTATTCAGCTGAGGTAGATGATGCGGATTTTAATTTATATAATATTAGTGTGGGTGATGGTACAAATGTTAAGACAGTTAGTATTAATACCAGCACTGTTTTAGCTTTGGATTTAGATGGTGCTTTGACTATTAATAGTAATGCCACTTTCGATAGTAACGGTGAAGATATTCTAGTCGCTGGCAGTTGGACAAACAATAGTACTTATGTCCATGACAATAACCAAGTTACTTTTAATGGTAGTGGTACTCACACTATTGGTGCTACTAATGCCACCAATGATGATTTTTATGATGTGGTTTTAGATGGTGGCACTATGACTTTGGCTGTCAATTTCGCCGGACTGACTCCAGATATGGAAGTAGATAATGATTTTATTTTAACTAGTGGCACTTTGGATTTTAATGCTGGTTTTTTGAAAGTCAGGCATAATTTTACCAAAAATGGTGGTAACATCGTCATGGATGAAAGTACTTCATCTATTGAAGTAGATAATGACTATACAATTACCGCTGATGCTGGAGCTAGCAATTGGTCAGATGGCTATACTACTGTTTCTGGTGACGTGGCTATATCAGGTGATAATACTTTTGTCTATGGAGGTTCGGGGCATCCAGTATTTACTATAAATGGTACAGGAGATTTTACTATGGCTATTACTGGAGCTAATAATTTTTTAGGTACTAGTACAACTTTGGCGGAGTTAGATATAGATTTAGGCACAAGTGCAAGTACCGTGATAGCTAATTCAGATTTGCATTTGCGAGATTTACAAATGTATACAGGGGAGTTTATTACTAATGGCAATGATATCACTGTGCCCGGAGTGATTTTATTAAATAGTGGTTCTACTTTGACTATGGCTAGTGGTAATATTATTTTAGGTGCAGATAATATAACACCAGATGTGGCTGCTAGGTGGCATCAAAATAGTGGTTCAGTAGCTGACATATCAGGAGGGACTATTACTATTGAAGGACCTGGACATAGTGGTTATGGTATTATGTATATAGATGATGGGGCTAGTTTTGCTGTGACTGGTGGAACAGTACAATTTATTGGCAATGATGATGTAGAGATAGTGATAGAGGAAAGTGATGAAGTTGATTTTAATTTTTATAATTTGACTATTGGTGATGGCACCAATACTAAGAGTGTATCTGTGTCAGCTACTTCTACCATAAATTTTGATATTAATAATGATATAGTCATTAATGCCAATGCTACTTTAAACGCTAATGGCGAAGCAATTACTTTAGCTGGTGATTGGACAAATTATGGTAGTTTCACTCATGGCAATAATATCATCACTTTTGATAATGCGGACCTGGCCTCACCAAACAATAAACAAACACTGAGAGGTGACACTACTTTTTATAATTTTGTTAAAGACTGTAGTGCTTTTACTAATACTCAAGAACTTTTATTTTGGCCGGCTTCTACTACTACTATCACTGGCAGTACTACCTTGCGAGGTAAAAGCGGTGGTCTATTAACTTTAAATTCCAGTGATGACACTAACCGTTTCAATATCAATATTGCTAGCTCTGGTCGGACTATAGATTATCTAAATGTTGAAAACAGCAATCAGACAAATCTGGACAGTATAGTAGAGTTTGCCTATGATAGTGAAGTAACTTTGACTAATACCAATACGGGTTGGTTCAAAGTATCACCAGGTGGTGGCGGGACATTTTATCCGCCGCCTGATAATACCCCCGACACAGATAATACTCCTGACGAGCTAGATGACAATATTGATGAGCCAATAGACAATACTCCTGACGAACCAGATGTTGATACAGATATTCCAACGGAGCCTAATATTTTTTCAGATGGAGATTTAGTTAAAGAAAAAAATAAAGCAGCCGTTTATTTGATAGAGTCGGGTTATAAAAGACCAATTTTTAATGAGTATACTTTTTTTCATTTTGATTATCAGTGGTCAGATGTTGTAGAAGTAGATAATTTAGATGATTATCCAAGTGGCGAAGTTATAAAAGTGGTGGCTAATTTTCAATTTTTAAAGAATTTAGGATTTAGAGATATTGGTCAAGATGTGAAAAGATTACAAAAGTTTTTAAATGATAATAATTTCAAATTAGCCGAGGCAGGTCTTGGCTCACCTGGTCAGGAAACAGAATTTTTTGGGCAGCTGACTTATCAAGCCCTTATAAAATTTCAAAATTATTATCAAAAAGATATTTTAAGCCCCTTAAATCTTATTTCAGGCACGGGATATTTTGGAGAGTCTAGCAGATCTTTTGTAAATTTATTAATAAATAATTAATATCAAAAAAATAAATAAAACAAAAAGCCTCTTAGTAGGGGCTTTTATTTTGTTTGTGTATTTATAAGATACTAATCCAAAGCGGAATAGTAATAATAGAAAGTATAGTACTTAGTACTATAGCTCGCGCAATAAATTTTTTATCTAAGTCAAATTTATCAGCCAAGGCAAAAGGAGTAATAGCTAGTGGCATAGCTACTTCTATAATAGAAGGAGTATATTTTGTTAGATCAGAAGTAAATATTTTGAGCCCATAATAAAATATAGACGGTGATATAAATAAAGTAATGGCAGTGAAAGCCAAAACTGGTAGCCATTCTTTGAGCTGTCCAAGCTTGGATTGAACAATAAACAGACCTATCACTATTAAAACTATGGGGCTGACAGAAGCAGATAGCATCTCTATCGGAGTCGTGATAATTTTGGGCAGAGAAATATGAGATGCAGCTACTAGTAGTCCCAATAAAATAGCAATGATTATTGGATTTTTTATTAAATCCAGACCAATGTGTTTGATAATATCTTCTTTGCTTTTCTGGTGAAATAATTTGCCAATCCAACTTTGTGGTTTGGAAATATCATAATCCAAAAATCCTAAGCCAATAGTAAAGAGCCAAAAAAGGTGGACACCAATAATCAGACTTAATTCCGGTAATATTTTTTGACCATATACTTGAGTTAAAACTGGGATACCTAAATAAGCAATATTACCAAAGGCTAAACAGATAAATAATGTTTTTAAAGTCTTGGTTTTGATTTTTAGAATTTTTCCAAAAACATAGACTAGAGTAAAACTCAGTAGTAAAAATAGAGAATTAGCTAAAATAATATCAAATTTTCCTTGCAGCGACACTTTAGCTAAAGATGAAAATATCAAAGCCGGTAGACCAATATTTAGAGCAAAAGAATTGAGAACTTTTTGCCAGCTGGTATCTAGCTTGTGGAAGTAACTAAAAATAGCGCTAGCAAAAATTATTAAAAATAAAGGGATAATTACTACAAATATTTCAAACATATTTATATATTATATAATTAATATAGTCTATTTTACCTTGTGTCACTTTGTTTAGTCAAACAGGGGTTTAATATTTAGATCAAGTATTTTGTATATTGACTAATGGGGCAATAAAATTTATAATAGAGTTCGTATTTGAAAGCTTCGCAGATGCCGCCACAGGCGGCATCCTGCTCTGCGGGGGTGGCCCCTTCTTACTCTAGCTACCACAGGCAGACAGAGTAGTTAATACACTTAGTTTAGTAGCATTTTTTTTAAATGGAAGGTTCGCATAGTGGTCTAGTGCGCACGCTTGGAAAGCGTGTGAGGTGTCAAAACCTCCGAGGGTTCGAATCCCTCACCTTCCGCCATCCGCCTTCGCCAGAGGCTTCGGCGAGATGCCGGTCGCTATAAAATAAAAAATCAAAAAAACACCACATTAAGTGAAGTGTTTTTTGTTTGGGCAGTAATTATTAGCTGTAGATAATTAAAGCTTAACAAAAAAATTTGTTTGCATTATAACGATTCTAGCTTTTCAAAGGATAATTTGATAAACTAAATTTAGTTAATTATTAAGATAAAAAATAATATGTCAAAATATATAGACGGGTTTGTACTAGTAGTTCCCAAAGACAAAGTACAGGAATATACAAAGATGGCTAGCGAAGGCCGCGATATGTGGATGAAGCATGGTGCACTTGAATATTATGAATGCAAGGGTGACGATCTTGAGCCCAAAGAAACAGGCGGTATGAAGCCACTTGCGTTTACTGAGCTAGCCAAAGCAAATGCAGACGAAACTGTATGGTTTTCATTTATTGTGTTTGAGTCCAAACAGCATCGAGACGAGGTAAACAAAAAGGTGATGGCTGAGATGGACGAAAAGTATAAGGACACAAAAGATTTTTCTATGCCATTTGATATGCAGCGCATGGCCTACGGAGGTTTTAATGTGGAAGTAGAAGGATAGGAACTCCATAGCAAAAAGGATTTATCGTAAAATAAAGCTCAGCATTTTTTAATCTTTATATTCTAAAATATCTCCCGGTTGACATTCCAAGGCTTTGCAAATTGCTTCCAAGGTTGATAAACGAATAGCTTTAGCTTTAGCATTTTTCAGGACTGAGATATTAGCCATAGTTATTCCGACTTTGTCGGCCAGTTCGGTGACACTCATTTTTCTCTTCGCCAACATTATATCGATGTTAATTATTATTGCCATATATTTTTATACTGTTAAATCATTCTCTGACTTCATATCTAATCCATGCTGTATAAGCCTTTGAAGCACGGCCGCTAAGGTTGCTACTACAATCGAGGCGAGAGTAAAAATTAGTCCAAACCCTACTGCACCAGGGGCATCGTCTTTATTAGCTACAAAAACTAAAAGGGGCATGCCTGCAACATACAAGACACTGATTGCAATTGCGCAATATTTTATGTTCCTCAATGCCTTAACTGACAATTCCGAGAAGGCTATGTTCTTATCGATATGGCCGAGTAGCTTCAGCGATTGATATAACGCGAAAAAAAACGGTATTGCCGTTACATACATTACTATTAACATGGGAATATACATTTTCCCATCCTCATCTGCCACGGCTATCGTAAAGGTAATACCCAGAGCTAGTACCGCGGCTCCTATGAGAGCAATAACTATTTTTAAAAATAATGTTGTTCCTTTTTTCATAAAATTTATTTATTATACTATTAAATCATTTTCCGATTTTATATCTATAGCGCTTTGTAAAAGGCTTTCAAACACAGCCGCGGCAGTAGCGATTACAATGGAAATAAAAGTAGTCACAATACACATAGCAATAAAGCCCGCTGGATCATCATCTTTAGCAGGAGATATCCCATAAGATATCCTTATATATATTGCCGCTATCACGATTGAGAAACTCAGTATGATTGCGCAATATTTTATAGTCCTTAAGGCCTTCACAGAGTTTAGTGAGAATACTTTATTCTGCCCGATATATCCGAGTAATTTGAAAGCCTGATACAGGGCAACAAAAAATGCGATAGAAGCTAGATAGCCATATATCAGAAAGGGATCAGCGTAGATACTCAGAAGGTCTAAATTTGCAGCTCTCCCTTCAGTCAAAGGAAAGCGGATCAGGATAGCTAGTGCCACGACGCCGATAAGCACAATGACTACCTGAAGAAATATTGTTGAGCTTTTTTTCATAATTAATTCTTTAAACTATTTATATAGGTATCTTAAACTGTTATTTATCGTTTGTCAATATGTATTTATCGTTATTATAATGATACTTTGTCATGCACTAGGACCAATCTGAGGCCTCTGTACCTATATTTGCTACTAAATAAAAAATAAGTTAATATATTAAATATTGGAATTTGCACTCCGTCTTGCTCTTGAGACAACAAAAGGGGTCCCAATCAACAAAAATCAAGAGCCCCAAATTATCCAAAAAATAAATGGTCGATTGGATAATATAACTCAAATTTTTATTATATTTTTTTATGGATAAAAACGAAGACGACAAGCTTAGTTTGACCGCCGATCAAAGGTATTGGCTAGAGCGAAAATCTCGCCGATCAAGATGGGATGAGTGGGGTTCTCCAGTCGGATTAAGCCTTGGTTGGGCAATATTTATTGTCTCGAGTGGACTATTTCTCTATCTCCTGCACCTAGCAGGACTTCTAGATTAGAGGATTATAAAATCGGCTTTTACGAAAGCCGATTTTAGTTTTAGAATTATATATATTAAAATAGTTTATTTATTAATATTTTGTTGCTTGATTTTAGGAGTTTTTGAGTGTAAAGTTAAAATATGATTATTAAAGATAGAGTTTACGGAACATTTGATATACAAGACGAAGTCTTGTTGGAGCTCATTGCTTCTAAACCGGTTTTAAGACTCAAGGGTATCAATCAGGCTGGTGCGTCGCAGTATGTTTTGCCGAAGTTAATTAGTCGTTATGAGCACTCTTTAGGAGTGATGCTTTTGTTAAGATTTTTAAAAGCTCCTTTGGAAGAACAAATAGCAGGATTGCTTCACGATGTTCCACATACTGCTTTTTCGCATGTTATTGATTTTGTTTTTGAAAACAAAGACCATGAGTTTCATGAGAAATTCCATGAGGGTATTATAAAAAATTCTGAAATTCCAGATATTTTGAAAAAATATAATTTTGATTTGAGTAGAATTTTGGATGAAAAAAATTTTCCTATTTTGGAAAGAAAATTGCCAGACTTGTGTGCGGATAGAATTGACTATTCTTTAAGAGATAGGCTGGGTATGGGAGATAATAACATAAAAAATATTAAAAGTTATATAAATAGTTTAAGAGTTTTTAATAATGAAATTATTTTTAGTGATAAAAACCTTGCCTTAGATTTTGCCAAAGATTTTTTGGAAATGGATTATAAATATTGGTCTCATCCAATGGAGATAGCGCTTTTCCAAGTTTTAGCAGACGCTATTAAGGTAGCTTTAAAAGAAAAAATTATTAGCCAAGATGATTTATTTACTGATGACAATTTTGTTTATAATAAACTAAAAGAGTCTGGGCATAAAGAGGTAATTAGCTATCTTGAAAAATTGAATCCTAAATTCGAAATTATTTCTGATTCCGAAAATTATGATTTTTATGCAAAAAATAAATTACGTTTTGTAGACCCAAAATTTATCATAGATGAAGACAGATTAAAAAGAGTTAGCGAAGAGTTTCCAACTTTTAAAGAAGAGCTACAAAAACATGCCGATTGGGTAAACAAAGGACACTTTATAAAAATAGTAACTTATTAAAATCGCTCTAAAATTTATTATTTGCTATACTATAAGTAGTATTAATTTATTTAGATTATAAATATTTTATGGCTCAAGAAATTGAAACTAAGGTCTTGGATATTGATACTATAAAGATAAATGATATATTGTTAAAATTAGGCGCAATAAAAGTTCAAGATACTCGTTTTGTAGTTGATTGGTATAGATTGAAAGGCGTGATTGAGGGACAAGATCCTTGGTTTTTACGAATTCGTTCCCGCAGTGACGGTAGCTCTGAACTTACTTGGAAAGCTAAGTCAGATATTTTGGGAGTTGCTCGTAGGCATAAAGAAATTAATTTTGCATTACTTCAGCCTGAATCTATGGGGGATCTTTTTGAAGAAATCGGTCTGGAACCTTATGCTCATCAGGAAAAAGATCGAATCTCTTGGAATTATAAAGAATGGCGTTTTGATATAGACAAATATCCTAATATGCCGCCTTTTATAGAAATTGAAGGGCAAAGTGAAGATCATGTGAAAGAGGGTATTAAATTATTGGAATTAGAAAATCATAAAACATGGAATGATGGCGAGCGCACTTTGATACAAAAAGAATACAATTTAGATTGGTATGATATGAAGTTTAATTAACTTTTTAAAATATAAAAACTATGAAAGGATTTAGTATTAACATTGAGCAGGAGACTCTGGCCAATAAAAATTTTCGTCAGGTGCTCTACAGCTCAAAACATAGCCAATTAGTTTTGATGAGTATCGCTCCAAAATCAGAAATTGGTCAAGAAATTCATGCTGACAATGATCAATTTTTCCGTTTTGAAAGTGGTGAGGGCAAATGTATTATTGATGGCCATGAATATGCCCTGTCAGACGGAGTAGCAGTAGTAGTACCAGCCGGAGCTCAGCACAACATAATCAATACTTCAGAGACTGAGGATTTGAAACTTTATACTATTTATTCCCCAGCTCATCATAAAGATGGGATTGTCAGAGCTACCAAAGAAGAAGCCGAAGCCAATGAAGAAGATTTCGACGGCCAGACTACTGAGTAGTAGTTAAAAAATATTTTTAAAAATCACCCTAAGCGACCTATGTTGGGGTGATTTTTGTTTTCATAATAATGAAAGATATTCCGTCAATTAACGTATTAGGTAGTAGAATAATATAATTAAATAAAAATATGAAAAAATCGCTATTTTTGAGCTTTTTATTAGTCATTTTGTTATCAGGCTGTGGTATCCAAACTAATGATAATCAAGCCTTAAATCCTGAAAATGTTAAATCAGATAATAATATGCCAGATTTTGTCAGGCCAGAAGAAGAACCAAATATGCGAGGTTTGGTTTCAAATGTAATTGGCAATGAAGTAACAATCTTAGAATTAAACATGCCAAATAGAGAAGAAATACCAGACGAGCAGCTTATAGGAAATGATAATGAAGAAAGTAAACAAGCTCCAGTAGCTGGCTTTGGGGGAGGTGCTGGAATGAGACCAGGTATGGGTGGAGGTACTGGGAATAGAGCTAATATGGACGAAGAAAGTCGTTTGGCAATGATGAAGAGTATGTCTACAGGTGAAGCTAAGGTGACTATACCAGTGGGTATAAAAATGTTGACAAATGTTAATGGAGAAATGACCGAGGCTACTTTACTGGATATCAAAACCAATCAGACTCTAATGATTTGGCTTAACAAAGATATTGAAGATCGTAATATAGCAGAGTTTGTGATAATCAATTAATTTGTAAATAACATGACTTCTATAATTGAGGAAAGTAAACAAGCTAGAAAAAAATTTAAATTTAAATTTGGTAAAAAAACAATTTTAGCTCTTATTATTATTTTGCTAGCGTTCAGTCTGGTCTATTATTTTTTTAATAAAAATAATAAGCAAGAGGTAGTCACAGAACAAAAAATATGGTCTGTTAAAAAAGACGATTTGAGTATAGCTATCGAATCAGATGGTAAGGTGGTAGCAGAGGATGGAGTAGAATTATCTTTTTCAGTTAGTGGGGACAATCTAGAAATTGAGCAAGTGTTTGTAAAAGAAGGGGATAAAATTTTGAAAGGTGATAAGATAGCGACTGTAAAAACATCTACTTTGGAGATGAGCGTCAGAAACGCTTATGCTAGTTATCTAGCAGTGTTGGCTGATTACAATGAAATTATAGCTGGGGCTAGTGATAGTGAAATAGCTACTGCCAAAGACAAAATTACTACAGCTGAAATCTCTTTGACTCAGGCTCAAATATCTCTAGCTAATACTAAACAGTCGGCAGAAGAGAGCATCAGAAATGCTAAAAATAATCTGGATGAAAATAAAGATGAGCTAAGTAGTCAAGATGTTAATGATGCTTATGATGCTTTAGTGGATACCCTCAAATCAACTAATATTAGTTTTAATTCTATTCTGAGAAATTCAGATGAGATTATCGGTGTAGATGACGAGCATTTAAATGATGCTTATGAAAATTTATTAGGAGCTAAAGATAGCACTACACTTAGTCAAGCTCAGACCACATATATTCAAGCTAGAGATAGCTTGAAAATTTTAAATAATTTAGTTATATATTTGAATAATAGTTCTAATTATTTTGATATTGATATAGCCGCAGAGCAGACTCTAGAAACTTTAGAAATTTTTGAGGATCATCTTTATAGAATGAAATTGGTTTTAGATGCCACTATTACCTCCACAGATTTATCTCAAAATTCTTTGGATACTTTTATAAGCACTATTGATAGTAACCGCTCGGCTATTAATACAAAAATTACTACTTTGAACAGCAAAATAACGGCTGTTGATGAAGCTAAAGATGGTTTAGCAGATTATATTATAGATTATGATAATGCTCTGGCTGAAGCTGATAGAAATATAAAAAATGCGGAGGCTAGTTTGCAGTCCAAAGAATTAAGTTTGGAACAAGCCAAACGCGATTATCAAGAATTATTAGCTCCCTTGACTACATCAGAAAAAAATTCAGCCAACTCCAAGTTGACGTCAGCTAGTATTAGTTTGGAAAAAGCTCAATTAGACCTAGAGCAAGCTACTATTATTTCACCTATTGATGGAGAGGTGGCGATGTTAAATTATAAAACGGGGGATATTATTGTTGATAACAGCACCAGTGATCCAGTAGCTGTAATCATAAACAATGATACCTTGTTTATAGAGGCTCAAATAGAGGAGGTAGAAATAAATAATATAAAAAATGGTCAAATAGCTTATGCTACTTTTGATTCCTTAGAGGGATTAAAATTAGAAGGAGCAGTTACATTTATTTCTTTAACTTCAGAAACTGATAATAGTGGCATTGTCACTTACTTAGTCAGGATAGTAATAAACAACAAAGGTGATGTACAAATCAGAGAGGGCATGACAGCTTTTGTAGATTTTGTGACTGCTGAAGCCAAAGATGTTTTGATAATTCCAGTGGACGCTGTCAAAAATGTTAATAATAATCCTTCTGTGCTTAGTCAATCTGGTGACTGGATTCCAGTGGTGACTGGATTTACTGACGGTCAATATGTAGAAGTTATTAGTGGTTTAAATAACGGTGACACAATATCTTACTAATTATGACTGATAAATCTATTATTGTACTCAAAGGGGTACATAAGTCATATTATTTAGCCAATACGGAAGAAGTGCCAGTATTAAATGGTGTTGATTTGGATATTAAGGAAGGAGAATTTGTAGCTTTAATGGGAGAATCTGGTTGCGGTAAAACAACACTATTAAATATTATAGGTTGTCTGCACCCTTTGAAAAGTGGGCAGTATTTTTTGGAAGGGGAAAATATTGGGCAGGTAAAAGATGATTATACTTTGGCCTATATCAGAAATAAAAAAATGGGTTTTATTTTTCAGCAATTTAACCTTTTTTCTAGATTGAGTGCTTTAAAAAATATTTCTTTGCCAGCTCTTTATGCTGGGCAAGATAGGAAAACTCGTGAAGCTAAAGCTTTGGAATTGATGAAAAGTGTCAATATAGCTGATAGGGCTAATCATAAGCCGACAGAGTTGTCAGGTGGTCAACAACAGCGGGTATCAATCTGTCGTTCTTTGATGAATGATCCAGATATTTTGTTGGCGGATGAGCCGACAGGGGCACTTGATTCTAGCTCAGGTTTAGAAATAATGAAAATATTTGTAGAGCTTAAAAATAATAATAAAACTATCATCATGGTGACCCATACAGCTGAAGTAGCCAAATATGCAGACCGCATTATTTATATGAAAGATGGTAAGGTCATAGATAATAATTATCAGTTGACTAGCACTTATTAGTATGAAATTTGAAATTGTCAAAATGGCTTTTGAATCTTTACTTAGTAATAAAACTAGGAGTTTTTTGTCTATGCTCGGTATTATCATTGGTGTATCAACGGTTATTGCGGTTTTTGCCATTGGCCAAGGTGCTCAGCAATCTGTTAGTGACCAGTTCCAAGGTTTGTCGGCAGATTCAATTATAGTGATGAAAATGCAAGGACGTGAATCAACAGGTAGTTCCAAATTGTCTACTAGTGATTCCAAGATTATATTAGCCAATTCTCCTCATATTTCTCAATCATCATCCGTGATGCAAGCCAATGTCACTCTATCTGTTAATTCTGATAGTGCTTCGGCCAATGCTATAGGCGTGGAGAGTAATTATTTTGGTATATCTAGTATAGAGATTGACACGGGACAGTTTTTTTCTGAACAGGATATTTTAGATAATGCTAAGAAGGTAATATTTGGTAGTGGCCTGATAAGCACCTTAGCTTTGGATAAGAATAATATTATAGGTCAAACAGCCAAGATAGCTGGTAAACAATTTCAGATTGTGGGAGTAGTCAAAGAGACTGGTCGTAGTATGGGGCCAACATCAATGGACGATTCTATATTTATCCCTATTAGCACAGCTGAAAAAAGTGTTTTGGGTGCCAATTCTCAGATCATGATTTATTCTTTGGCTGATGATGTAGATAATGTAGAAATAGCCACTGAAGAAGTAACAGCCGCTTTGCGAGCCGAACATAAATTGAAAGATAGCGCCGCTGATGATTTTAGAATTATGGATGCTGGAGCTATGGTCGGTGCGGCTCAAGAGTCAGCGGCACTGATGACTATTTTGCTCACATCAGTAGCCGCCATAGTACTTTTGGTTTCGGGTATTGGTATTATGAATGTAATGTTTGTGACAGTAGCTGAGAGAACCAAGGAGATAGGTATTGCCAAAGCCATTGGCGGTAAGCAGGAGGATATTTTAGGACAATTTCTATTAGAGTCAGTCATTTTGTCTATGATAGGGGGATTTTTGGGGATAGCCTTAGGCTCATCTATTATACCTATTTTTTCCAAATTTAATATAATGGCCGTAGCCTTTTCTTACTGGGGACCAATTATAGGTTTTGGTTTTTCAGTAGTGGTTGGTATATTTTTTGGGTTTTATCCAGCCTATAAAGCTAGTAGATTAGATCCAGTTGATGCTTTGAGAAGCGAATAATATTTTTATTTTTTTTCAAAGGTTTTTAAACAAAAACCTTTTTTAAAATTGAGTCAGATATGTTTTTATAAAACCCATTAGGCTATGTTTTGAACAATTTTTATATTATGTTATTATTTAAGCTATGAATAAAGCATTATTAGTCATTATTATTAGTCAATTTTTCTGGCCACTGGCAACTAAAGCGGCTAGTCCTGATTTGTCGCAAAAATTAGCCGGAAAAATATTATTACAGGTAGAAAGCTATGGCCGAGCTTGGTATGTTCACCCAGTAGAGCAAACTAGATATTATCTCAAAGATGGAGCCTCGGCTTATGATATTATGAGAAAATATAGTTTAGGAATAAGCAATAAAGACTTGGCAAAAATAAAAACAGCCAGTGGTCAAGCTTATGACCGTAAACTAACCGAAAGATTAAAGGGTTATATTTTATTACAAGTAGAATCTCATGGTGAAGCTTGGTATGTCCATCCAGACACTGGTATCAGATATTATCTCAAAGATGGTAGAGCAGCTTATGATATTATGAGAGAATTATCTTTGGGTATTAGCAATAGTGATTTAGATCAGATACCAGTCAGTGACAAGCAAATAGTTTCTAGTTATTCATTTGATGATGTCTCTTATGCTAGATATGAAGATGGTGTTTTTCAAGAAGGTTATTTTGAAGATAAGATTTTACCAATTGCCTCTTTGTCCAAACTAATGACGGCTTTGGTACTTTTAGATCTTGATCCAGATTGGGATAAGGAAATAACTATTACTCCAGAGCAAATAAATTATCCCAAAGAATATGTTGGCGAGGATAAGACTAGTGAGGTAGCTATAGAAGCAGGACAAAAAGTTTCTTTTTATGATTTGTGGGTAGCGATGCTACTAGCTTCATCTAATCAATCAGCAGTGGCTCTAGCTGAATCAAGTGGATTGTCACGGGTAGATTTTGTAGCTCAGATGAATGCTAAAGCCAAAGAGCTAGGATTAGAAAAAACAATATTTTATGATATTGCTGGTCTGGATGCCAGTAATGTTTCTACTGCCAAAGAAATGGCCAAAATTGCTCAAGAAGCCTTTTCTAAAGCAGCTATAGTGGAGGCTAGCGCCAAAGGTCAATATACAATTTATGCTAATAATCCTGATGGTACAGAGAGTGAGATAGCAGTAGTTAATCGTAATTATAGTTTAATGGCTTATGGTCTTGATGCTGCTAAAACTGGTTTTTTAATTGAAGCTCAGCGTACGGCAGTATTTAAAAAAGGCAATCAAATATTTTCTATACTTCATGCTCGTAGCATGCCAGAGAGAAATGAAGTTATTGAGAAATTATTAAAAATTAATAAAGCCTTATAGTTTATTATTTTATGATAAATAAAAAAAGTTTTATATCATATTTTAGTTTATTAATAGTAATACTATTAATAATAGTTCCGATTTTTATTTTATATAGCAATATTCCCATTAGTCAGGCTTTTTATCCTTGGTCAGCTTTATTTACTACTTTAGGCAAATTAACTGCTTTGATAGGCTTGTCAGCTTTTGCCTTTTCTTTATTATTGGCTTCTCGTTTTGTGTGGTTGGACAAGCTTTTTTATGGCCTGCCCAAAGTCTTAAATATTCATCGCTACTTAGGCACAATTTCTTTTACTTTGATAATTTTGCATCCAATATTTTTGGCTTTTAGACTTTTGCCACTCTCCAGTCAGGCACCACTGAGCATTTTTCTTTATTGGACGGAAATATCTTTTGTTTTTGGCTATCTGTCTATTATTATATTCATGTTTTTGATTGTTATGACTTTTTTTTGGCGCCTACGTTACGAAAGACTCAAATCATTACATAGTCTCTTGGCTGTACCTTTAATGTTGGGGGGCATGCATGCTATTTTGATAGATAGTGATATCAAAAGAATGGAGGCTTTAGCTTGGTATTATATGATACTTATTTCTACCAGCGTGTTGCTTTATTTGGCTAGATTATTTTTGATAGAATATGGTATCAAGACTAAATCTTTTTTGGTGGAGAGTGTCACCAACCCTAGTAAAAATACTGTTAAGATTATATTAAAGCCACTTAAAAAAACAATAGCTTGTCAGCCTGGTCAATTTGTTTTTGTATCTTTTCCAGATATAAAAAAAGGCGAAGAGCACCCTTTTTCTGTGGCTCATATTTTGCCAGATGGTCGATTAGCTATAATCGCTAAAATATTGGGTGATTATACAGCTAGATTATCTACCCTTACAGCTGGTAGTTTGGCTAAGTTAGATGGCCCTTATGGCAATTTTGGTGATAGAGCGAATAAAAATAGTCATCAGGTTTGGATTGCTGGGGGAATTGGTATTACGCCTTTTATAGCTATGGCCAAATCATATGTTTCTTGTCCAACTGAAGCTAGCCAGGTAAATATTTTTTATGTAGTATCATCTGAAGATGATTTAGCCGAAGCAGACGAGCTAAGAAAAATGGAGGCCAGTTGTCCAAACTTTAAATTGACTACTTATGTCTCTAAACAGGAAGGTCGTTTTGATATAGCTAAACTCAGTTCTTTTGTTCGTGATTTTAGGACTTGTGATTTTTTTATTTGTGGGCCAGCGGGGATGGTAGAATATTTTGTCACAGCTCTGCGGAAAGAAAATATTTCTAAAAATCATATTAATATAGAAGCCTTTAAATTATTATAATATAAATTTATGAACAAGATTGTTATTATTTTTGTTTTTATTTTTTGGACAGCCTTATGCTTTTTTTATGCTAATAGCTTATTTAAAGATGATGATGCAATTACTAAAAATTTAAATAATACAAATCAATTGGAGAACACCAATGACAGTGGTACAATCACCAAAAGTACTTTGGCTCTTGAATTATCAAATCATAATAATCAAAATGATTGTTGGCTTTTGATTTCTAATAAAATTTATAATGTGACAGAATATATTTATTCTCATCCCGGCGGTGCCAATGAAATTACTAAATATTGTGGGCAAGATGCTACTAGAGCCTTTGCTACTATGGATAAAACTAGACCAAAAGATCATTCTAACACAGCCTATTCATTGCTAGAAAAATATTATATTGGTGAGGCCACTAGTATTTCTGCTAGTGTTAATACTAATTCTAATAATCCTACAAATTCCAATAAAAATTCTGTAAATAATAATCAAAATACTACTAGCCCCGAGCCAACTACTCCTATTCCAGTTACTTATACTTTGACTACAGCCTTGGTAGCTCAACATAATTCATCAGCAGATTGCTGGGCAACTGTAGGATCTAATGTCTATAATGTCACCTCATACATAAGCTCTCATCCCGGTGGTAGCTCTAATATTACTAAATATTGTGGGGCCGATATAGCGGCAGCTTTTACAGCTCAGGGGCACTCAGCTAATGCTAGTAATATTTTGGCTAGTTATAAAATAGGGACAATAGGATCTACAGTTTCGCCTGATACTTTAAATAGTACTCCACCGCCATCTACTAATAATAACATTGGTAGGGGAGATGACGATGAGGAGGAAGATGATGATTAATAATTTTGGAAGCAGATATTTTTTTAATTTGTCCAAATTAGCTAAGATAATAGTTTTTATTTTTTTAATCATTTGGCCAACTGGCTCAAAGGCTTTTAAAAATATTATTTTTTCAGCTAAAGAATATAATGTCGGCCCAGTAGTTTCTCCGGGGGAAATTATTAGTATTGATAAATTGACCATAATAAATATTGGTGATGAAGTCTTAGATACTAATTTGTTTTTTTATTTGGACAAAAATAATAGTAATGAAAAATTCCATTTATGGCCAAAGGAGTTGTTTTTAGAAGCAGGCAAAGCTCAGCAGATAAATTTAAACTTACAATTACCCCTTAATTTAAAAGCAGGGGATTATCAAGGACAATTATTGGTGCAATCAAAAAATGTTGTATCCGATGTTAGTGATAATGCCGAGGCTACTGCCTATATTAATTTTAATGTTAGAGAGCTTAGTTATTTAGGGGCTATTTGGCAAAGAGCTTTATCCCTCTGGGAAATAAAAGATACTACTTTTTATTTATGTTTAGTTTTATTTTTTATTTGGTTGCTAGCGGCCTTATTTTTCATATTTATAAAGTTTAAGAATAAAAAATAGCCTATTTTATATTTCGTAGCTGAGCTAAAATAAAATTTTATATATAAATTTATATCAAAGATCTTAGAGTGCGGAAGGTCTTATTTTTTTGTGATAAATTGTTATGAAAAAACTTAAAACTATGTTATAATATAGCGGTAAAAAATCAATAAAATAAATATGAAAAAACATTCTTGGCCGGTTTGGCAATTTAGGCGTCATGGTAAACAAACTACTAAAAAGGCGCTGATATTATTAGAGTTATTTGTTTATTTTTTAGTCTGGTTGGCCAAAATAATCACCTCAGCTTTAGTACTTATAGGCTATATATTATTTATTAGCCTTGTTTTTATTGGTAAAAATTTATTTTTATTCTTTAAGTGGCTTTTACCTAGAGTTTCATCTTTTCTGAAGCGTGATTTTTGGCCAAGAGTTAATGATTTTAGCCGTTTGGTTAAAACTAAATTGCCAATTGTAGAAATATCATTACGTTTTTTAGTAAAAAATATTGCCCTAGGAGTTTTTTCTATATTTAAAGGGCTTTATTTATTTTTATTTTTGTTATTAAAAATTACTTGGTACGGGATAAGTTTATTTTTTGTTAAATTTTTGGGATTTTTTGGACCAAGAGCCAGCTATCTTTTAGACCATCGGGCAGAGTTTAAAAATAATTTTAAAATCAGACTAGGCGAATTCAAATTATTTTTATTATGGATAGTAAAACCTTTAGTTCGTTTTGTGCCAGATTATTATGAGAAAAAAATAATACCAAAAAATAGACAAGCTAGATTGGCTATGCAACCAGTGCTCAATTTGGCGGACTTTAAACAGCTATTAAGAGAGCCAAGACAAATACTTTTACGTCGGACTATGGCCTCTTGGCTGGTTTTTTCTATAATTGTTAGTACCTTAGGTATTACTTCTTTTACACCTTTATTTAATTGGTTATTTAAAAATGATACACCAGCTTATGCCGCTACTTTTACAGGAGCGGTCAAGGTATCAGCTGGTACTACTACTCTATCCACTAACGGCTCTTGGTATACAGCTATGGCTTATTCTGGTGATGGTGTAAATGGTGATGCCGAGGCCGGTACTTTTAATCCTATTCATCCCGGACCATCGGTGACTGATGGTGCGGCTGGAGCTTTGGCTTTGGGTCATGTGGCAGTTGGTGCAACCGCTACTTATGCGGCCGCTCAATTTATTGGTTTTAAGCCTAGCGCTAGTGGTAATTTACGTGGTGTACAGTTGATTTTAGAAAATTTAACTATCACTTCTTTATCCAATGTGGATATTGTAGCCGAGCTTTTGAGCTTTCCAACAGCAACTTGTACTACTTCTTGTTCTAACTATGTCTCTGGCACCCAAGGTGCTTATACCTATCCGAGTGATACTGTTGTTTTGAGAAGAGCAGCTATACAGTTTAATAAGGGTTTGTCTGGTGAAAATCTAGCGCCTGGTCAATATGGTCGTGGTACTTTTGATTTTCGTTTTGATCCAGAGTTAGCAGTCACCTCTGGTGCCCATTATGGTATTAGAATAATTAATATGGGTGCTGGTACACCAGTATTTGGTACTTGGGCAGCTAATGCACCTTATGGAGATTTTCCGACAGTAAATGGTACAATAAGAACTATTGGTGCTAATGATATAGACTTGGTCAATGCACCAACTATTACTATGCCAAAAGTTTTAGCTGCACATAATGGCTTGACAGCGGCTGCTATGGTCGCTGCCAATTCAGCTGCTGGTGTGGGTTTACCAACGGTTAGAAGGACACAAAATGAGCATTGGACAGCTACTTATTCTTCTAGTAATTCTAATTGGACTTTAGCCGGTACTGTCTCTGGTACGCAAACAAATAAATTAACTACACCCACCACTGGTGGCACGGGCGCTGCTTGGGTTAATGATGGTGTACCTTTGACTACTCTGACTCTTGATTCTACTGCTAGCACTGTTTTATGTGTAGCTTCAACTAGTGGTTTTTCTATTAATCAAACTATTAATTTATGGGATGCTGATACAGCTACAGTGGCTTTGACCGTAGCTTCAGTGACCAACTCTCATGCTAGTTGCAGCAATGGTCCAGCTATTGTCACAACGGCCGCGACTACAACTGGTTTTACTACTAGCAAAAATGCCACAGTTGCTCAGGCTATCTGGAAAAATAGAATAGTCCAAGGTGCTATTACTACTTTGACTGCTGATTCAGCTGTCTCTACTCGTGTTTGTGTAGCTAGTATTGACGGTTTTTCAGCAGCAGTTGGTACAGCAGCTAGTGTCCAGATTTGGGACAATAATACAGCACCAATTGTGACACATCGTATTGCCAGCACCAACGCTTCTGATGGAGCTTGTCCTTCCAGTGGTCCATCTATTATTTTAGCAGCCAATTTAACTACTGCTTTTACTGTGGCTGAGGGGGCTAGAATAGCTGAGATTTCAGCTAACCTATCTAATGTTGGAACACCAAGCGATGGTGATGTTTTGCGTTTTACTTCTTATAATTTTACCCAAAATCCAATTGGCTTAAATTCGCAATTAGCTCGTACTACCTCAGTGGTTTTGGCTTATGCCAAGAGTCAAGCTGTAGCAACCTCACTAACTAATTATCCTTTTTTATCTAATAGACATATTTTCTTTGTAGCTTATGGTGATGCCAATACTGATGCTCCAGCTGATGGTGATATTGTGATAGTTGGTAATGGGGCTAATAATTCTGATACAGCTGATTCGACAAATTTGACCAATGATTATGTCTGGCTCAACAAAGCCCAACATGTAGTCAGTATTGATCGCTCTTGGGATGCGGCTCTAGCTTATACTGGTAATTATGGTGCAGCTATTGGCGATGGTGCTGGAACTAGAGGTAATTTTGCTGCTTATTCTTATAATGGTGGTTGGGTATCAGCTCTTGTGACACCGGGTTCAAAATTGACTATTGCTGACACAGCTAATCAACATTATCGTATCACTATTCCTGGTAAAATTGTTTTGGATTCTGATGCTACTTTGGCTTTTGGTGATAGTACTGATCCACTACCAGCTTCTACACATGCGGATATTTATTTTGATAATGTTTCACCAGCTGCTTCTTCACTTTTAACTATTGACTCGCCAGCTACTGTCACTCTGACTGTAGCTTCCACTAGTAATTTTGCTCCAGGAGACACAATCATAATTGATGATAATGACTCAGTGGCTACTACTAGGATTGTAGCAGCAGTGGAGAGTTCTACGGTTATTACTTTGACAGCTGCTTTGGTGACTGGCTATACAGTGGCTCAAGGTGCCTATGCTGCCAAGGGTCCACAGACAGAATTACCAACTGGTACAGATAGGCGAGCAGGAGTATATACTATGACAGGACTAACTGGTACTAATGCCGGCACGCAAGATAACAATAGAACTGGTAGGGTCAATCTGTATGGTCAAGGTAGTGATGATTTTCGCACTATGAAAAGTGACTTGGCTGTTGATATTGACGGTAATATTGATACTGGCTATTTGGGTAATAATTCCACTGATGCTGGAGCTACTTGGGTGGATGTCAAAGACAATGTAGTGGGTAATTGGCAGCCACTAGATAATATCACAGTAGCTGGTGCTACCAATCAAGTAGTAGATAATAATTTGTCTTCTGTCAGAATGGGTGGCACTGATGATATTAATCAATTCCCAGTTTGGACTGGCCTGGCCGGCTTGGGTCGTAATGCTTTGCCAACACCAAATACTGAGACAGCAGAAATTGGCACTATACCAGTCACTAATGTTTATAATGCTGATTACAATGGTGGTTCACCATTGTATTCGGCAAATTATGCTAGTTCTACTACTTGGACTTTATTTGGTGATGGAGCTAATACTGAGTTAAACGATGCTATATATTTTGGTGATCAAGGTACCAACATGATGTATTCTTTGGAAGCAAATCTGGGTACGCTGATGAACTCCTCAGCACTATTCACTTGGGAGTTTTATAATGGGGCTGGTTGGACTAGTTTTACACCGCGTGATGCTTATAAATATCAAACACGTACAGGACATAGCGTACCATTATCTGCCAACACCACTAGAAATTCTTATACTGTGTCAGTGACATCTGGTAATCAAGCCAACTTTGGCGTTGATCAAGTAGTAATGATAGATGATAATGATTCTAGCCCAATCTATAGGCGTATTAGTGCGGTCGCTGCGGGTGTTATTACTTTTACGGAGCCAGTGACGGCTGACTATACTACAGCTCAGTCAGCTACGATTTCTCGTCTCAATGGCGGACAGTGGAAATCATTTAATCCTAGTAATTTTTTCACAGAAAATGGTAATTCTCCACGTCGCATTTTAAGTTGGACGCCTTATGATTTGACTGGCACTCCAGCCAAAACTACTATCAATGGAGTTAATGCCTATTGGGTGAGGGTGCGAATTTCTGGTTTTACTTCTTGGACCACTTCGCCAGTTAATCAAAATACACCCATTGGTATGAGTGGTCTAGAGCGTATTGATTCGGGGGTACTTAATGTATCTTCAGGTAGTCAAGAAGCTAAGCTTGGACAGATTACCACTGGCTTGAGCTATAATCCCAATGAAACATTTACTTTAGAATATGGTAATTCACCAGGTTGGATAGAAACTCACAAATATTCTGCGGCTGCTATTGTGCCGCCGTCAGCTCCTTATGTTTGGCATATCAAAGATGGTCAGATGAATATCAATGAGACAAACTTGACTCATCTTAATATTCAAAATACCAATGTAGATACGACTGACTATACTGTTTCGGGCTTAGTTTATATGGATATGGCAGCTGATGCTACTTCACGTCGCTTAGGATTTTTAATGAGACAGAGTATTGATGGTAATGGCTATGCTGCTTTAATTACTAAGACCAATGCCGCCAACACGGTAGGGCTTTATACTACTTTAGCTGGTGTACCAACGGTAATTGGCACACCAACCACCAAAGCTTTTAGTGATAGTACTTGGTATTGTCTAAAAGCTGATGTAACAGGCACAGCACTAAGTGTCAAATTTTGGGCTACTACTGATTGCAATTCTGGCGAACCAGGCTCTTGGGATTTTACAACTACTAATGCTACTTACACCACTGGTAAAACAGGTGTTTATGTAGGATCAGCGACCAGTGGTGCTGGCACCAAAGCGATTTTTGATTCTATGAGTGCTAGTAATGGCTGGGCCGATAATTTTGATGATGCTGATTATTGGCGTTTAGTTGGATCAAGTGCTGGACCAATAGGTAATGCTTATCCCAGTGTGCCTTTCACTAGTTCTTATTTAAATTTTACTATTAAACATAAAGGTGGTTGGAATGGCACAGTCAGACCTGAAGTGGGAGATAAAATTTATATTAGCTCTACCGCTATTAAGAGCTATAAGGGTTTAGATAATAGTATAGGTATTACAACTAGTGATGCTAATACTAAATATGAAGTTTGGGATTTTGAGTGGAACCCGACTAATAGTAATTATACAGTCACAGGCAGTACCACAGGTGCAGCTGGTACAGCTACACCAGGTACAACTTATACTGCACCAGATAGTAAAATTTCTTTGCGTATAAACTCTGGTAACCCAACAGCCACCAAGTTTGGTGATCGGATGTTGCTTTTACAAAATAATTATTTGAGAAATAATGGCGCTTGGACTGGCGTCAATGGTATGGGTAGTGCAGTTTTAATGCCACCTACTTGGGCGACAACTGGTAGTCCGATTGCCACTCGTTATAATATAGAAGGTCAGAGTGGCACAGCTACAGCTAGGCAACATGGCACAATAGATCTTTGGTTTAAAACTAATTATACTGGTTCACCGGCAACTTCCACTAGTCCTTATGGTCAATATTTACTTGACTACGCTAACCAAGGTGATACGGATCGTTTGTTTGTCAGACATAATACTAATGGTAAATTAGAGGTAGCTATTTATGCTGGTGCAGTACAAGGCACTGTCTTACAGCAGACCTTCTCAGCTACGGCTGGCGAGTGGCATCATTTACGGGTAGCTTGGCGAGAAACAGCCACGGCTTTTAAACGAGCTTGGCTTGATGGTGTAGCTTTTGAAACTAACCAAGGTACGACTTTAGCGGCCCGTGGTGCTAATGCTGGTTTAATTAGACTTGGTAATAATTGGCAGTACAATGGCGCTTTTGATGGAGCGATTGATGAGTTTAATATTTTTGATTATGAAGTAGATACTTCTGATGCTTGTAATTTTGGTAATTTTACAGTACCGGCAACTATTTGGACTGGAGGAGCAACAGCTGGTTGTGGCTCCAGTATTGGCACAAATATTTATCGAGCTAGTTTTGACAGCGCTATGAATCCCCAAGAGGGTTGGGTTTGGGCTGATTATGCCTGGGGTAGTCCTAATATGATTTTTACCAATGGTGCTGATACTGGTAATGAAAGAATTAGGGTAATTACTTATCCAGAGCGCACTCGTGTTTGGGTAGATAATACTGGAGAAAAATATACTCCTTCGGCTCGTATCAAATATGGTTCTGGTCATGAGGAAAATGGAACAGCGGCCACTTTAGCTGGTTGGTCACACAATTTTACTTATCATCATAAAGCAGCTAGGGATTCCAGCTCTAGTCCGACTTATTCACCAGTTTTGAATCTCAAGCGCAGTACGCATATTTGGTCAGATGAAGATATTTCTTACACTGGTGCAACTTTGGCAGCAGCTAATATGGTAAATCAAGGAATTGGTTTTGGTGTATCAGCAGTGGGTCTAGCCGGGCTAGCCAGTATGAATTTGAATCATCTGTCAATGGAAAATCAGTATAATAATTTTGCTGTGACTACTAATCCTTATACCTCGGTAACACCATACCCAACACAGACAATTTCTAAATCAGTTTTTTATAACTATTTTGACAGAGCTTATACTGTCATAGCTAAAACTCAGGGCTCAAATATGGTTGGTGCTTACTTTGTGACTACTCATGTGGGAGCAGCCAATATTGGCGCTGGTTATAACGCTTTTACTAGTCAAAATGTTGGTATTGACGGTAGTATTTTCATGGGTCATCGTAATGCCTATGTAACTGCCCCGCCAGCAGCAGCCGGTGGTGCGGCGACCTTTGTGTCTGGTCGTTTATATACTGTAGCTAATTCTGAATTTTATAATAATGGTGTGACTGGTGCTGGAACATCTGGAGCACTAAACTTTGGTGTCGGCGTTGCCAAGGTCACTATTAATGATAATAAATTTTCTTTAAATACCAATGGTATTCGTTTGCATGGTAATGCTTTTGTTAATATGTCTGATAATACCTTTGATGGGCATGTTTCTGATGGTTCAGTGACAGTTGGTGCTGAATATGGTTCAGGTATCCGTTCGCATCCTTCTTATTCTTCTGTATCAGTGACTGATAATGGTAGTATTTTTGGACGTGGTATGTGGAATGAAGCAGATATTAGTATGCCACCAAATACTGTAACTTTTGAAGCAGAATCATTATTACAGTTTACTGGTGTGGATACGCAGATTTTGAGCCCAGTATTTTTTGGCACCCAAGATTATAATAATATGTCTCGTTTGGGGGATACTTATATGGCTAGTACTATACCAGGTACTGATATTCGTATGAATTATTCTAGTAGTACCAGAGATATAGTCAATCAAAGTACTTTTGGTAATATGCGTACTACTGGTGCTGGTCTAATTGACACTACCGTGCATACACCTGGTGGTTATGCTTGGCGTATGGAGTCGCAAAGTGCAGATGTGCCTTTGGAATATTCAGCCAAAGTTATTGGTGTGGCCAATGAGCCACTAGCGGTCACGGGCTATATTCGAGTTAATAGTTATTATGGATCCAGTAATTTACCAACAGTTACTTTGTCAGGTCTTGGTATGACTGGTGCTAATTTGACTTGGACTGCTGCCGACACAGCTAATGAATGGCAACAGTTTGTAGTTTCTGGTACACCAACAGAATCTGCTTTGGCAGATTTGACTATATCCGCGCAGTCATCTTTTGTAGTGGAAGATGAGGGTAGTAGTGAAGTGATATTTAATCCATTAGGTAATTATTTACCACCATGGGTGGAAGATGTAGATAAATCTTGGACACCCAATCAATGGGTTGGCTATTTATTTAAAGATACTTACGGTCGTATTTTTGAGGTAGTAAAAAATACGCCAACTATATTATTTTTAAAAGGTATAGTAGCACCACATTTAAAGAGCACGACCATGGTCAATGCTACTGCTGGTGACTATCAGCTTTTCAGACGACCTTTTGTTTATTTAGATGACGTTTCTGTTTTGTCAGGCACAGTAGATACTGGTACTCTAGACTTTTTCTCTTCTGGTCAGCCAGTCTCACCTTGGTTGTCTACAGGACTCACAGCTTCTAGTATTTGGGGAGCTCAAGTTGGTTCATTTGCTGATATTGATGGATCTTTTGGTCAGTTGCTCAATGATCGTTTGGCTGTCAAAAGAGGTTTAGTCAGCGATGTGGCAGCTACAGCTACTACTTTTGTGACTGATTTGACTGAAGCGACATCAAACTTTTATCAGAATCAAACTGTGGTTATGATGTCTGGTCAAAATGCTGGTATTTCTCGTCGTATTTCTAGTTATAATGGTACTACTAAAGCCATTACAGTAGATGCAGCTTTACCATTTGCCCCAGCTTTTAATGATGAGTTCGTGGTATTAAGCCAATATTCCAACGTCAGCTCTAGTGGTGGTGGAGCTTCAGCTGCAGAAATTGCTCAAGCAGTCTGGGAATATGTAGATAGAAAACTGACTAGTGCTACTTTGTCAGGCGGTGGAGCACTGGCCACTAGTGCGGAGATTGCCACCTTGCAAGCTGATGTGACTTATATAAAGGCTAAGGTGGATGATATTTATACAGATACTCAATATATTAGAACTCAAGTAGATGATATTGTGGCTAATTGGGGAGCCTATAGTGCGGCTGATATTATTTCGTCTTTGACTACTGTCCAGACTAGAATTGGTGAACATACAGATTTATCCAGTGCCAATACTTTGTTTGGCCGCAGTAAATTTTTACAAGAAAAATGGGGTACTCAAACAGCTGATGCTATTTTCAACAAAGCTGATGACGCCTATAATAAGATAAATTCTGTCCAAACAGAATTAGGCTACAATGGACAATCGACTTCAGCTTATCAAGATTTACAGTCAGTATTAGCTTATGTTGATCAGATGGAGGGTTACGTTGATACCCTAGAAACCTTAGTGGGTTCACCTTCTGATTTATCCAGTGCTGATACTTTATTTGGACGCATTCAACAAAATTATGAAGCTATTGCCGCTTTAAATAACCTGTCAGCCCAACAAGTTTGGGAATATGGTGTCCGCACTTTGACCGGAGGAGTAAGCTTAGATGATCCGACACAAGTATGGGATGTAGCTTCAGCTCTCTTGTCACAAAATGGGTCAATCGGTAAATTAATAGCTGATAATTTAGATGCTACTATATCTTCACGTGGTATTAGTAATTTGACAGCCACTGATGTCTGGTCAGCAGCCACTAGGACAATTACTGATATTGAAAATGACGGTCTAGCATCTTTAGCGGCTTCGGTTTGGGCTTATTCTAGTCGTGAGTTGACAGCCGGTGATGTGACAGCTCAGAGGGTATGGGATACACTACTTACTTCTATAACAGCTGTTGATAGTATTGGCACCTTATTAAAAACTAATATTGACGTTACTATTTCTTCTCGCGCCTCAGCTAGTGATCTAGCGGCTTTACAAGCCACTTTAGATCAATTTATAGCTACTTTAATTATTGCTGAAAAAGCGGTCAATGATGTTGGAGCTTCTAATACTCAATTTATTAGTACTTTAGCTAGTGCTAGTGATGATTTTTATAATGATGGAGTTTTAGTCTTTACCTCTGGTGCTAATGCGGGTCAAGTCAGACGTATTACTGATTATGTTGGGGCTACCAAACAACTAACACTCAACCCAGCTTTAAATTCCGCGCCAGCTAATGGTGATACTTTTACAATTTTAGCAGCTACGGCTAATGCTTCTTTAGATCCAGCAGCTATTTGGTCTTATGGTAGTCGTTATTTATCGGGAGCTACTTTGGACACTGGGTCACTAGCTACTTTATCAGACATCGAAAGCACTGAAACTACTTTGAGTGCTCAGCTGGATACTTTGATAAATAATTTAATTGTTGCTCAAAAAGCTGTTAATGATGCTGGTGCAAGTGATACACAATTTATTACTACTCTAACTAGTACTTCTAATGATTTTTATAACAATGGAGTTTTAGTCTTTACTTCTGGCGTTAATGCAGGCCAGGCTCGTCGTATTACAGACTATGTTGGATCCAATAAACAAATCACTGTTTCGCCAGCCTTAGCTAGTGCTCCAAGCAATGCCGATACCTTTACTATTTTAGCCCAAACAGCTAATTCAGCAGTGGATGCAGCGGCTATTTGGTCTTATGGTAGCCGTTATTTATCAGGAGCTACTTTGGACACTGGGTCACTAGCTACTTTATCAGACATTCAAGCCACGGAAACAGTTTTATCTAATGCTATTAGTGCTAATAGTGCTAAATTAGACAAAATTATTAGTGCTTTGATTGTAGCGGAGACGGCAGTGGCTGATTTATCTCCTTCTACTACAGTTTTTGCTACTGCTCTGACCAATGCTACTAATGATTTTTATAAAAATAATATTTTATTATTTACCTCGGGTATGAATGTTGGCCAAGTCAGACGTATCACTGCTTACAATGGTACGACCAAGGCTATTACAGTTGATCCAGCTTTATCTTTAGCTCCGACTGATGCTGATACTTTTACAATTTTAGCACAAACTTCAAATGCGGCTACTTTAGATGCTGCCTCAGTTTGGGCTTATAGTGGACGCTATTTATCAGGTGCCAATTTGGATAGTGGATCATTAGCCACTCTTTCAAATTTACAATCTACTGAGACGACATTGAGTAGTGGTATTAGCACCTTACAAAATACAATTGATTTATTATCGGATGATTTGATTGCTATACGATCTACTGTCAGTACAGCTGAGATTGCCTCCACGCTTTCATTATTAGGAAGTAACTTAGCCAGTACAGTTGATGATTTGTATACTCATGCCTTATTGACATTTACTTCTGGTCAAAATAGCGGAGTGGCTAGGCGGATAGATGATTATAATGGTACGACCAAAGCTATTATTCTAGAACCAGATTTGCCTTTTGCGCCAAATAACGGTGATGCTTTTACAATATTAAAACAGCTAGCTGTACCAGTCACTAAAATAAACACCATTCAATCAGACGTAGCTGGTATAAAAGATGATGTAACTTTAATTAAGGAAGATATTGCTTTGATTAAAACGCAATTAGATAATATTGAAGCTAGTATTGCTAGTTTAGAAACAAGTATTAATGATATTGAAGTCGGCTCAGGCAGTAGCACTACTAATCATACTAATGTTTATAATCTTAAGCCAGAAGAAATGTTTAGTGCTATGGGTACTATTTCTAGTTCCATAAGTAGTATTAATACAAAATTGGGACGGCTAGATAATGATACCTTAGACACCATTTTATCAGTATCTAGAGAAAATATGGATGATGTCAAATATGTCCGTAATAAGATAGCTGATTTTAAAACTGTCGCTAATGTCCAAAGACAAGTAGTGCAAGAGACTGCTTCACCAATAGTCAGTACTTGGTATACATCAGGATCAGTCGATTTAAATATCATGATATCCAATCCAGCTTTAATTACCCAAAAAGTGCCGTTTAAGATTTATTTACCAAAAGAGGCCAAGACTGAGCATATTATAGATGATGGCGGTTTCAATATACAGTATGATATTCAATTGGACACATTATTTGCTAGTGGTGAAATTGAACTTAAACCAGGTGAGTCAGTCAAAAAATTTATCAAGATGCGTGACATTTGGCTCATAGCGGAAAATGATTTGAGTTTAGCTCAAGCTCAAGCTGGTGATTTTTATAAAAAATTACAAAAAAATCAATATTCTTCCCAAGCTCTTTTACTAAAAAATGACGTTGATGAAAGAGTAGAAAAGATTTTGCGTACCCAAAAAGAAAATACTGCCTCGCCTCAAGATAAAATAATGACTTATCGGGAGAACAAAGAAAGTTTAAGTGCCGTCAACAAAGATTTAGAAGAATTAAAAGCTTTGGTTACACAAGCTGATGCTTCTCAAGGATTTTTGGGTGCCTTTGGTGGTATGCAAGCAGTTTCAGTTTGGGGTATAATCATTGCTTTTGTCACTGGCTTCGCACTACTAGTCACTATACTTTTCTCCATGTGGCGACATCAGATAAATATTGCCAATGGTCAGTTAGCTTTGCAGAGCAATATGGCAGTTATTGCCGGCGAACCAAAACCACTGGTAGCTTCTAGTGGGGCAAAAGCAAAAAAATCTACTAGAGCTAAAAAGAAAGTGAGTAAATTAGCTATAGAAGCTATAGAAGAAAAAATAAACGTTAATTTTACCAAATTTATTTGGCAGAAAATAAATCGTAAGATAGTTTGGTTAGTCTTAATTATTATATTGGCAGTCTTTAGTGCTTATCTGTTAAGGTCACAAATAATGATTTTGAAAAATAAAATAATAGCTACTAGCGATAATAAAGCTATAGTTACTAATGTCAACGATTTAGTCACTAATGAAGCAGTTGATGATTTTGTTATTTCGGGGAATATAGATAATGAGTTAATTGATTTATCATTTTCTGATGGAGGAAATAGTTCTAGTACTGCCACTAGTACAGGAGTGGAGGAGGTAGTAGTTATTTATTTGATCGTTAAAGATACGCCAACTGGTTGGTTGAATCTACGAGAAAATCCCAGTAAGAGTGCTAAAATCTTGACGCAAGTGAATAGTGGTGATAAATTTGAGGCTGTAGAAAAACAGAGTGTGGCTGATGATAGCTATAATTGGTATAAGGTTATAGTCGATGATAAAATCAGTGGCTGGATTTATGGGCAATACATAACAGAAATAGAAGGTTAATTAAATTATTATGGGTAAAAAACATTTATATATTTTGGTATTTTTAATTATTTTGTTGTTAGCCAGTAATGTTTGGTTTTATTGGGCTTTCAAAAAACAAAAAGCTTTGTATGATAAACAAAGTTTAGAATATCAAAATTGGTATAATAGCTATACCATGTTGAGTAATAATATAAAAACCTTACCATTAGATAGCAATCAAGACCCAGATCGCGTCTTGCTACATTTTGTGCCCTTAAAAGAAAAAATATTAAAACAGCTAGACACTCTACCTAGTGACAAGAAAGTAGCTTTTTATATTCAAGATGCCAACACTGGGGCCTGGTTAGGCATCAATGAGTCAGAACGTTTTGTGCCAGCTAGTTTACTCAAAGTGCCAATTGCTATGGCCATATATAAAAAATATGAGGGAGGGGATATTAATTTAGATGATGAATTAATAGCTAGAGCAGAAGATATAGATACAGAAGCTGGTGTGCCAGATCGCTATACAGTTGGACATAGTTATAAGGTTAAACAATTATTGGAATGGATGTTAAAAATTTCTGACAACACTGCCAAAAATATTCTTAAAGGTAGTTTAGACCCAGAGGAACTCAATTCAGTATTTACGCATGTCGCTATTGAAAATCCTTATACAGCTGATTATGATAACCAGAATATCAGTCCGCGTCAGTATGAGCGAATGTTTAAAGCTTTATTTTTTAGTACTTATCTTAAGCCAGCCAACTCCCAAGCTCTTTTGACTTTACTGACAGACACTAGAGTAGAGGGCTTACTATCTGCCAAATTACCTTGGGAAATACAAGTGTCCCATAAATATGGTGAGCGAAATGATGCTTTGCATGATTGTGGTATTGTTTATAATAAGCAAAATCCTTACTTTATTTGTGTGATGACCTCTGGTATTGAGATAGAGAAAAGTAAATCTTTAATTAATGATATTTCTTTGGAAGTTTATAATTATTTTAATGCTGGGGAATAAATAAATGATTAAAAAAATAAATGCCTCTTTTTCTCCTAGAGATTTTTTGTATGCCCATTTAGCAATGATATCTTCTTTGGTATTACCATTTTTTTTGTTATTTTCGGAAAGGAAATTATTATTAGCACCAGCTATAGTTGAGGAATCAGCTAAAGTCCTTTTAATATTTTTTCTGATTTTGCCTATTCGTTGTCTTCGCTGTCGTTTTTCGGTTACTTTATTTGTGGGTATTATTTTGGCCTTTTCAGAAAATATTTTTTACTTACCGGATTTTATTGCGGAGAATAACTTAGTAGCTTATTTTCAAAGATTTGTCGGTCCGACCGCTTTGCATATTTTTACCATGTTTTTTATGGTCACTTTAGCCTCTTGGAAACGTTATTTATTGTGGCCTGCTTTTTTAATAGCGATAGCTATTCATTATTATTTTAATTTTTTAATATTATCTTGATATAGATTATTTTTATGACAAATAATCACCATAAAGCGGGATCCCGTCCGCGGGATAAAAAAATATTAGTTTCTGGCTCTATTGTCTATGACCGAATCATGGATTTTCCTGGTTTGTTTTCAGATCATATTTTGCCAGATCAAACTCATATTTTAAATGTCAGTTTTACTTTAGAAAGAACTGATGAAAGTTTTGGTGGCACGGCTGGAAATATTGCTTATAATCTAGCTTTGCTCAAAGAGCCGGCAGTTTTACTTGGTTTGGTTGGACATGATTTTACTCGCTATGGTCAGTGGCTTAAGAAAAATAAAATTGATTTTTCTTTGGTCAAACAATCCAAAAAAGAAGCCACTGCTTCAGCTTATATCATGACTGATAAAGCAGATAATCAAATATCTGGCTTTTATCCAGGACCAATGGATGTTGAATATTGCTCATTAGTCAGAAAAATAAAAAATCCAGCTCTAGCTATTGTTTCACCTGATTTTAAACCACGGATGATAGCCTATATCAGGCTGTATAAAGAAATGGGTTTAGATTATATTTTTGATCCAGGTCAGCAGATTACTTCTTTTACCGCCTCTGAGTTGCGACAAGTGATAAAAGGCTCTAAAATACTGATTGGTAATGACTATGAGATAAAATTAATTTTAGATAAATTAAATCTAGGGCATGATAAATTGGAAAAATTAGTAGACATTTTGGTAATTACCAAAGGAGCTGATGGTTCAGAGATACATTCTAAAGACGGGCGGATAGATATTAAAGCTACTAAGGTCAAAAAAGTGATAGATCCCACAGGGGCTGGCGATGCTTATCGGGCTGGACTGATAAAAGGACTAGTCTCAGGAGCTAGTTTAGAAAAGTCAGCTCAGCTAGCTAGTACTATTGCGGCTTATGCAGTGGAACATCAAGGTACCCAAGCACACAAATTTACTTTAAAAGAATTTATTAATAGATATAAACAAAATTATAAATAACAATTATGACACACCATGTTAAAAGTTTAAAATTAGCTGAAGAGGGTAAAAAAAGAATAGAGTGGGCAGACAATGATATGCCAGTTCTTAGAAATGTCCGAGATAAGTTTGCCAAGGGGCAGCCATTTAAAGGACTTAAGATGTCAGCCTGTCTACATGTCACAGCCGAAACAGCCAATTTGGTCAGAGCCCTCAAAGCTGGTGGGGCTGATATATTGCTAGTAGCTTCTAATCCACTCTCTACTCAAGATGATGTGGCGGCAGCGCTAGTCAAATATTATAATATACCAGTCATGGCTATCCGCGGGGAAAATAAAGATACCTATTATCAGCATTTAAATGCCGCTTTGTCTCGCCGACCAGTCATTACTATGGATGATGGAGCAGACCTTATATCACTTCTTCACAACAAATATAAATCTTGGGCACCAAAGGTCATGGGCTCGATGGAAGAAACTACTACTGGTGTTATTCGTCTCAAAGCCATGGAGGCCGATGGTAAATTACAATTACCAGTCATTGCCGTCAATGATGCTCAAACCAAAAATATGTTTGATAATCGTTATGGCACTGGGCAATCTACAGTTGATGGTATTATCAGAGCTACTGATATGCTCATAGCCGGTAAATACATAGTATCAGCTGGCTATGGTTGGTGTGGTCGGGGGTTTGCTATGCGTGCTCGTGGCATGGGAGCTAAAGTCATTGTGACCGAAGTGGATAAAATCAAAGCACTAGAAGCTGCTATGGATGGTTTTGATGTGATGCCAATGAAAGAGGCCGCTAAAATTGGTGATTTATTTTGTACTTTGACTGGAGATCTACATGTGATTAGGGCTGAACATTTTAAACTAATGAAAGATGGCGCTATGGTCTGTAACTCTGGTCATTTTGATGTAGAAATTGATGTAGCCGGCCTCAAAAAAATGGCCACTAAAGTCAGAAAAGGTGTTCGTAATTTTGTTGATGAATATACTGTTGGTAAAAAAAGAATTTTTGTCTTAGCCGATGGACGACTGATAAATTTAGCAGCTGCTGAAGGTCATCCAGCTAGTGTCATGGATATGAGTTTTTCTACCCAAGCTTTAGCTAGTGAGTATGTAGTAAAAAATCATAAACAACTAGAAAATAAAGTTTATTATGTACCAAAAAATATTGAAGAATATGTGGCTCAGTTGAAACTTAAAGCCATGAATATAAATATTGATACCTTAACAGCCGAGCAGAAGAAATATCTTTCTTCTTGGAGTATGGGTACTTAATTTTTATGCATCATAGATATAATCCAGATTATATTCATCATCAAAATTCCAAAATAGCTTCTTCTATTAGGGAAATAGTTTTTGGTATAGAGGATGGTATGGTTTCTACTCTGGGAGCAGTGACTGGTATTGCAGTTGGTAGCCAAGATCATTTTACAGTAGTTTTGGCTGGTATGGTTATTATTTCCGTTGAATCAATTTCTATGGGCATTGGTTCTTATATTTCCAATTTGTCAGAGTCGGATATTTTAAAACGCAAGCTCTATGAAGAAAAGCAAGAGATAAATGATTTTCCGCACGAAGAAAAACAAGAGTTAGTTGGTATTTATATTCGTGACGGTTGGCCCAAAGATTTAGCTGTTAAAATGGCTGAAGCAGCCTCTAAAGATAAAAAGCTGATGCTTCATGAAATGGCTCACCATGAGCTCAATATTTCTCCTAATGTCAAACATCATCTCTGGCATAATGGTATTTTTATGTTTTTTGCTTACATTGTAGGAGGTCTTATTCCATTGTTTGCTTATTTTATACTGCCAATAAATGTCGCTATTAAGATTTCAACAGTTATCACCTTATTAGGTCTATTTGTTTTGGGAGCAGCTACCACTAGATATACCAAGGGTTCTTGGCAAAAAATGGGATTAAGGGTATTTATTTTAGGAGGGATTGCTCTTTTAGCTGGTTATTTAATTGGTAAATTTGCTAATAATATTATTTAATAATAAAAGTATGGATATTTATAAATTTGTTGGTATTTTAGGCTTAACGATTATCTCTGTGGGAGTATTTTGGCAAAAGAAATATATTGAAGATTTACTTTACATTTTAGGCGGCATAGCCTTATTTGTTTATAGTTATCATATTAAAGAGTGGATTTTTGTTGTTTTGCAGGTAGTATTTACTATTTCAGCTGTTGCTCATTTTGTCAGATTATTTAAATCAAAAAAAGTTAATGGTTAAATTAGCAGATTTGCTAGTTTAGAGGGGATATAATATACTAAGAGTAGATATTTAATAAAAATAATTTATAAATTTATGGTTAAACACGATGCCGCTAAATATGCATTTCTTTATTTGCTATCACTAGTGGCTTTAGTTTTTATGTCAATTTCAGTTGGCATAATAGTTTTTCAAATCATCAATAAGGAAATAATAGATATTATAAATAACTATGCGGCTAGTTATAATGACGGAGCTATGAAATTTGCCATTTCTGCTATTATTGTAGCTGCTCCAATTTATTATTTCACTTCTCGTCAAATTTACAAAAATTTATTTGCTGGTAATTTGGATAAAGATGCTGGAGTCCGCAAATGGTTGACCTATTTCATCATGTTGATTTCAGTAGTAGTGATGATTGGATTTTTAATAGCTACTATTAATAGTTTCTTAGATGGCGATTTAACTACCAAATTTATTTTAAAAACTCTTACCGCTTTGATAATTTCTGGAACAGTTTTTTCTTTTTATTTTTATGATATTAGAAGAGAGGAAGTCCAAGCTAAAAAAGATAAAGTAATTAGTTTATATGCTTGGATTTCTTTGGTAGTAGTAGTGGTGGTATTTATATTCTCTTGGTTTAATGTTGACTCCCCTCAAGAAACTAGAAAGATAAAAATTGATAGTGAAATAACTAATGATTTGAATCAAATCCATTGGGCTATCCGTGATTATTATACTTTAAATAATTCTCTACCAGAAAATATCCAAATTTTAGCTAGCGACACAGAAAAAAGAATGATAACTATGGATAACATCAATAATCCTTCCACTGGTAAGGTTTATGAATATACAATAATAGCAGCTGATGAATACAAGATTTGTACAGATTTTTTAAACTCAAATTTAGATAATAAGGATAATAATTCTTATGCTTACTATGGCTCAGATCTAATCCTTCATGATGCTGGCTATGAATGTTTCAGCCGAAAGGTTTTATCAACTATTGATAGTAAGTTAGAGCCAGCTCCAGTCAGATTATAATAATGTTACATTTTTCTTACTACAATTCACCTCTTGGTATTTTAGAAATTGTAGCTGATGAGCGAGATATCTTGGCTATCAATTTTGTCAAAAATATTAAGAAATCCAAAGATAACACACTGACTAAACAGTGTGTTATTGAGCTAAAAGAATATTTCAATGGCCAGCGTCGGGTTTTTGAGGTGCCTGTTAAATTATCTGGCACTATTTGGCAGCAAAAAGTTCTATTGAATCTGTCAAAAATTCCTTACGCTAGTATTATATCTTATGGTGATTTGGCGGCTATGACTGGTAATGCTAAAGCCGCTCGAGCAGTAGGCGGGGCAGTCAACCAGAATAAGATTCCTATTATTATCCCTTGCCATAGAGTGCTAGGAGGCAGTGGACAGCTAGTTGGTTATGCTGGTGGATTAGCTAAAAAAGCCACCCTGCTGAGCCTGGAGCAGTCTTTTGACTAATAAGAGGATTTGACCTAATATAAGTACATGATGAACCCAGTGGAAGAAATAAAAAATAGGCTTGATATTGTGGATATAGTATCTTCTTATATAAACCTCCAACAATCTAGTGGTAATTTTAAGGCTGTTTGCCCATTTCATAATGAAAAAACGCCTAGTTTTATGGTTTCTCGTGAAAAGCAGATTTGGCATTGTTTTGGCTGTGATAAGGGCGGTGATTTGATTAGTTTTGTTGAACAATATGAAGGCATAGAATTTAAAGAAGCTATTCGTATTTTAGCGGAAAAAGCCAATGTAGTTTTAACTGGTTTTAGCAGTTCCAAAAAAGAAGACAATAGCAAATTATATGCTATCAACAAAGCGGCGGCTGAATTTTTTCATACTATTTTAGAAGAAAATAGCCCAGCTAGCCAAAAGACTTTGGCCTATCTAGACAAGCGTCAAATCAAAGCCGATAGTATTAGTAATTGGCAATTAGGGCTCTCACCTGAGTCTTGGGATAGTTTGTTTAAATATTTAGTTGATGCTAAATATAGCCAAGAAGATATTTTTAAAGCGGGCTTAACAGTCAAGAAAAAAGATGGTAGTGGCTATGTGGATCGTTTTAGAAAACGTTTGATGTTTCCTATTTCTGATACTCAGGGTAGAGTAGTAGCTTTTACTTCGCGCTCTTTAGCGGGTATTGTCTATGATGAAGAAGAACAAGGTGGCAAATATATAAATAGTCCACAGACTTTGATTTATGATAAGAGTAAGATATTATACGGTTGGCACTTAGCTAAAGAGCTAATGCGCAAAAAGAAATATTTGATTGTAGTAGAAGGCAATATGGATGTTATTTCTGCCCATCAGACTAGCGCCAAAAATACTATAGCAGTGTCAGGTACAGCTTTGACTATTGAGCATATCAAACTAATCAAGCGCTACGCCAATAATATGATATTAGCTTTTGATGGTGATGCCGCTGGCTCTCGTGCTTCTTTTAGATCTATTGCCTTATGTTGGCAAGAAGACATGAATGTCAAAATATTGGTTTTACCCAAAGGCAAAGACCCAGCTGATATCATCAAAGATAATCCAGATCAGTGGCTACAATTTATCAAAGATTCTATACCAGTGATGGATTATTATTTTAAAAGAATATTTCAGGCTATCGATATAAATAGAGCGGATCACAAAAAAATTGCCGTTCAAAAATTATTACCAATTATCAAATATTTAAAAACAGAAATAGAACAAGTACATTATTTGAAGATATTGTCTGATAAATTACAAGTACCTTTTGAGATATTAAAAAAAGATTTAGAAGGGACAACCTCTTTTCTAGAAAAACAAGACATCGCTGTTCAGAAAATAGTTCAAGATAAAAAAGATTCAGCTACTCTTTTATCAGAAATGATACTGACTATTGCTTTTTATAAAAATCAATATTTAGACAAACTGATTTCAGAGCTTGATCCAGACATGATAGTGGAAGGTCTTCAAGACCTTTACAAAAAAGTGATTATTTATTATACTAAGCATCAGAATTTGGAAAAATTTGGTGATTTTGAGCAATTGAGCCTAGAAGAAAAGGAAACATGGATTAGGCTATCTATGTTTGGAGAAAAGGATTATCATGAAGCCAAAGAAATAGATATTGCCAGTGACTTCCAAAATTTGATTTTTAGGCTCAAAAAAGCGTCATTAGATCTGCAAAGACAAGACTTGATAGATAAGCTAAGGCAAGCTGAAATGTCTGATGACCATCAAAAACAAGACGAGTTATCTCACAAAATAAATTTAATTAATAAAGAGGCTTTTAAATTACAGAGCTAAACATGCCTGTCAAAAAAACTACAACTAAAAAAAAGATTAGCACTAAGCTAGTCAATCCACGCGTAGCGGGATCCCGTGCGCGGGAAAAAAACACTAGTCAAAAAGCTAGTGCCAACAAACCTAGTAAGGTACGTAAAGCTGTTGTTTCAAAATCAGTCCATCCTTCTAAGAAGGTCACTGGCACCAAAACAACACTGAAAAAAAATCCAGCCAAAAAGGCTGTCAAAGTAGTTCACCATAGCAAGAAGCTAGTAGGTGAAAAGTCAGTAGTTAACCCACGCGTAGCGGGGTCCCGTTTGCGAGAAAAAAATCCAGCCAAAATCAAAGCCGCTAAATCTAAATTAGATGAAGCAGCGGTGGCGCTTTTGATTAAGAAGGCTCATTCTCGTAGTTTTATTACCGAAAATGAGGTCTTGCGTGTTTTTAATAATTTAGAAGATTATGTTCCTCAATTAGAAGAGTTGCTAGATAAATTGGAAGATTTAGCTATTCAAGTGGTGGTGACAGAAGGCAATATTTTGGATATGGCCACAGATAACTCAGCCTTACTATCAAAATCTGGAGTAGGTAGTGATACCAAAAGAGGTGACTTGACTGATATTGCCGCTGACTCTATACAAATGTATTTGCGAGAAATTGGTAAAGTGTCGCTACTCAATTCGGAAGAAGAAATGGCCTTGGCCAAGCGTAAAGAAAAAGGAGAGTTGGAAGCCAAGAAAAAATTAATCGAAGCCAACCTTCGTTTGGTAGTGTCTATTGCCAAAAAATTTACTGGTCGCTCTTTGACTTTACTAGATCTTATTCAAGAAGGAAATATTGGTTTGTTTCGAGCCGTAGAGAAATTTGATTATCGCAAAGGTTACAAGTTTTCTACTTATGCTACTTGGTGGATTCGTCAGGCTATTACTCGGGCTTTGGCTGATCAATCTAGAACCATTCGTATTCCAGTTCATATGGTAGAGACTATCAATCGTTTCAATCAGATTGAGCGTCGTTTGGTTCAAGAGCTTGGTCGTGATCCATTGCCAGAAGAAATTGCCGCTGAGATGGGTGAAGATATTGATAAGATTAGACAGATTATAAAAATTTCCCAAGAGACAGTATCGCTAGAAGCCTCAGTCGGTGATGACGATGAAGATAGCACCTTAGGAGATTTTATTGAAGATGAGAAAAATATTGGTCCAGATAGGGTAGCTGCTTTAAAACTTTTGGGAGACCATGTGCGTAAGATAATTGGTGATTTGACCCCACGTGAACAAAAAATATTGGAAATGAGATTTGGTCTAAGTGATGGTGTAGCTCACACTTTGGAAGAAGTAGGACAAGAATTTGGAGTGACCCGTGAGCGTATTAGACAAATTGAAGCTAAAGCTTTGGAGCGCATCAAAAAACACGAAGATATGAGAAAATTAAGGGATTATTAAAGATTTATTATAGCCCTTTCACTTGAAAGGGCTATTTTATTTCCCATCTTTTTATGATATTATAGAGTATATGTTTATAACAGCACACACATCAGCCGCCTTGTGGATTAGTACCAAAATCACTGATCCAGTTTTGGCTTTTATATTGGGGGTAGTGTCTCATTTTGTATTTGATATGATTCCTCATGGCGATGAAAAGTTAGATGATCATATAGAAGATAAGAAGGAAAAATTTATATATCGAATGAAAGTAGCCTTTGTTGATGTCGTATTGGCTGTCTTATTGATATATTTTTTTGTTCAGAATGGTCCAGTGGTAAACCCTTATGTACTTTATTCAGCAGTCTTTGGTACTTGGTTGCCTGATGTCGCTTGGATAGTCATAGAACACTTCAAGCTGACCAAATTTTATTGGTATATAATTTATCACGGTAAGTTGCATAATCTTTTTGATTGGCAGTATTCCATAGTTTATGGAGTGCCTTTTCAAATTATTGTTACTTTATCGATGCTAAAAATATCTTTTTAATATTTGCCTCCCTTCAATATGAATTTTTTTAAAAAAAATCACCAGCTGGAAGATTTTTCTATATGGTTGATTTTTTTGTTTGTGGCTATTTTGGTTTTTGGTCAAATATTAAATAATTTTTTTGCTTCAGATGATTTCCATTGGCTAGTTATAGCTAGAGATAGTCAGATTAGCTGGCAAACATTTTTGACCAATTATCTAGGCACTCATGACGGTGGTTCATACAATCCTTTTTTGGTGTTAATATTTAAGTTTTTCTATAGCTTATTTAATACCAATTATTTTGGCTACCATTTGCTGAGTATAGTATTACACGCTAGCAATGGATTTTTGCTTTATGTCTTAGCTCAAAAAATATTTGAACTAGTCGGGTTTAAAAATTTTAAAAAATTAGCTCTCTTAGCCGGGATTTTGTTTTTACTTTATCCCATTCACGTGGAAGTAATTTCTTGGCTAGCTGCTTGGCCACATCTCTGGGCTACATTTTTTTATTTATTATCTTTAGTTAGCTATTTTTCCTTTCGACTTCGCTCAAGGTCTTCGACCTTCAGACAAAATAAAGCTTGGTCAAAATTAATTTATTCTGTCTTGTTTTTTATTTTGGCCTTGTTGACCAAAGAAATAGCTATATCTCTGCCTTTAGTAATAATGATTTGGGAAATGTATTTTTATTCTAGTTTAGGAAAAAATAAAAATAATAGGCCTTATGTATTAATTTATTTTGCTATTTTGGCTTTATTTCTGCTTTTGAGATATCTTTCTATTGGTTTGGTTTTTGGCTATTATGCCAGCACCAAACTCGGTTTTTCTTATTTGGATTGGACAGCTAATTTGGCAGCTTTTGGTGGAGATTTTGTGTCTTTTGGCTTTTTAAGGACCATAATTTATAAAGCGATTTATCATTACAAAGAATCAGTAGTGATTGTGGTTTTGGCAATTTTGGCACTTTATTTTCTCATGACTTTGTTAAAGAAAAAAACATTACAAGCCACTAGTTTGATAGCTTTATTGTTTATATTAGCGCCAGTTTTAGTAACGGGCTTACACCATAGCAGTTTTGGGGGAGAAAGATATTTGTATTTAGCTACTTCTTTTTTTGTGATTTGGTTGATAATAGCGCTTAAAGATTTTAAAATAAATTTTAAATTTAGTATGGCGCTTTTGGGTATTTTTATTATTTTGTCTTTAGGTATTAATATTTATAAATTAAGTATTTGGAATGAAGCTAGCAGCTTGAGTCAGCAGATTGTCACCAGTTATAAAGATTTAAACACCAAAAATGGCCAAAGTTTTTTGACCGTGGCTTTGCCAGATAATTTCATGGGGGCAGAAGTATTTAGAAACAATTTAAATCAAGCTTTAGAAATTTATTATCCCAACAATCATCCTAATATTTTAACGACTTTGGCTTATGTAGAAGTAAATAAAAATAATCAAAATAATCAGCTGCTTAAATGGCGACAAGATGACCATGGTTGGTTTGGTGAAAGTGTTGATGGCAGTTTTGTAGTGACTGGCATTACTTCTATTAACATGAACAATGTCTATTGGGAACTGTGGAATTATAATTATCAAAATTATAAAGCCAATATTATTCGTCTAATTCCAGAGCCAGAAACAAGGGACAAAATAAAACAAGGTGAGCTAGGTATTCTCACCTTTGATAGAGGAGTATTAAAAATTTTAGAATAATTTTAGATACTTTGGCCAGCTAAATATCCTGTACTCCAGCAAGCTTGTAGATTGTAGCCACCAGTTGGTCCATCTAAATCCAAAATCTCGCCTACTAGGTAGAGGTTTTTTATTATTTTAGATTGCATAGTTTGAGGATCTACTTCTTTGAGACTGACTCCACCGGCGGTGACTATAGCTTTATTAAAACCATATAAAGCTTTGACATTTAATTCAAAATTTTTTAGAAGATGGATTAATTTTTTTCTTTCATCTTTGGTGATAGCATTGGCTTTTTTCTCAGGATTTATAGCCGAGAGTCTGATAATTAAGGGAATTAGCTTAGCAGGTAATAAGTCACTCAGACTGTTTCTAAATAGTTTGTTGTTGGACTTGGCAAAATCATTTTGTAGGCGCTTATCCAAAGTTTTAAAATCTAAACTTGCTTTGTAATCAATCTCTAGTCGGACAGCTCCTTGTTTTAGTGCTAAGCCGATATTTTTGCTCATATCTATGATTATTGGCCCACTCATACCATCATTGGTAAAAAGTGCTTCACCAAAACGGGAGTCTATTTTTTTATTATTTTGATAGATACTAATACTAACATTTTTAAGACTTAAGCCTTCTAAGTCTTTGACCAATTTTTCTTTGATTAGTATAGGGCTTAGCGCTGGCATAGGAGTAACTATAGTGTGACCCAAATTTTTGAGCCAAATGTAGCCGTCACCACTAGAGCCAGTCATAGGGTATGATTTTCCACCAGTAGCAATAATATATTTTTTGGCTTGTAGCTCACTCTGATCAGCTAATATAATCTTACTGATTAGATTATTTTTTTTGACGATAGATTTGATTTGCACTCTAGTTTGTATTTTGACATGGCCTTCAGCTAGATAATTTTTCAAAACGGCCAAGACATCCAGAGAGGAATCAGCTTGTGGGAAAACGCGATTGCCTCTTTCTATTTTAGTAGCTAGACCTCTACTATTAAAAAAATCAATAATATCTTGATTACCAAATTTGTTTAAGGCGGAAAATAAAAAACGGCCATTTTTGCCGAAAATATCTATTAGTTTTTTATTATCAAAATCGGCATTAGTGATATTACATCTACCTTTACCAGTAATGAGTAATTTGATGCCTAGTCGGTCATTTTTTTCCAGTAGCAAGACACTAGCGCCTTTTTCAGCTGCTACTCCAGCTGCCATCATACCAGCTGGTCCGCCACCAATAACTATCAGATCATAAAGCATATTTATAGGTATAAAATATATATTATCATCAAATAGACATGGCTAAAACTGCCGAGCATAACAAAAATATGCCAAATTTCATGCATATCAAAGCGATAGCGTCTTGGCATATAATCTTCCCAGATATAAAATATGGCGCCAATAATATAAAGACTACCACCACCAAATAACCACAACATAGCTGGTGCAGATAGCCATTCCCTCAAGGGGTAAATAGCGGTTAGCATCAGTAGGCCTAGTAAAATATAAATTATAGTTGATTTCCAAGACTTTATTTTTATACCAATTGATTTGATAATCATTCCCACAATAGAGATTGACCAAATAGTAATGAGCAATGTCCAGCCAGCTTTGCGATTATCAATGGTCAGACAGATTGGTGTGTAGGATCCAGCAATCAAAAAAAATATCATAGCATGATCTATCCTTTGAGATATTTCTTTAACTTTGGTGTCTTGGGGGAGTATATGGTAGAAAAAACTAGAAGTATAAAGTAACACTAGACTTAGTCCAAAAATAGAAAAACCAACAAAATGCATAGCTGTACCTTTAAGTATAGCTAGTATAACCATGACAATCATAGCAATCATAGCTAGGGCTAGACCTATCAAGTGAGTTAAGGCACTGATTGGTTCGTTGTTTAAATGAAATGGATTGATGATGTCTTTCATAAAATTATTTTTTTGAGTTTATAGTCAGCCAGATTCCGCTTAAAACCAGAACAATTCCAATAACAAAAATTGCAGAAATTGTTTCTTTGAGAAATAAATAAGCCCATAGTATAGCGGCGAAAGGTTGTATATACAAAATCATTGAGGCTAATACAGGGCTAGTATGTTTTATAATATATTGAGTCAGTAGATAATAAATTGATGTACCAATAGAACCCACATATAGCAATCCTAAAAATCCAGGTAATGATATATTTTGCCACCAATTTGTATTTCCTGATAGTTCAAATATAGACAAGAAAAAAAGAATTATCACCGTAGTTATTGAAAAGAATGTAGTAATCTCTATAGGGTGGTATTTTCTTTGAAAAGGCTTAGATAAAACTGTGTAAATAGTTATTGAGATAGTAGCAATGATTATTAATATATTTCCAATTAGATAATTTATAGGTAGGTCATTAGTTAATAATGGAAGCAAAACAATTAACGCCGCGCCGGCCAGTCCTAGTATTATACCTGTGATTTTTTTAGTATTGAAAGGCTCTTTAATGATAAAGTAAGCAAATATAGCCGTTAGTATAGGACTTAGAGTATATATGGCTTGAGCTATTCCAGCTGAGGTTTGCTTGATACCAAAAGAAAAAAACACAACGTTTCCCATCGCTAGTAGAGATAAACCAAATATTTTCCAAAAATCTTTTCCGATTGGTTGCCTTACTTTAAGATAAAATGGCAATAAGATAAGGGTGGCTATTACAAAACGAAGAAAGGTAAAGGTAAGTGGTGGTATTTCGGCGAGAGTTATTTTACTAAATACAGGTACAGCACCACCTGTTAGGGCGGTAAATATTATAGTAGCTAGTATATACTTGCCAGACATTTTCATAAATCAATTATATCAAAAAACACCCACTCTAGTCGAATGGGTGTTGGGGGTTTATATTTTAATTAGAAAAATTAAGCGTTTGGTCGTAAACTCTAATTTTTTTGAAATTATCTAGAGGAATTAATGATATATCAAAGGTTTTATATTCTCCTTTATTAGCTTCGGCTAATTGAGTAGGGGATAAGATTTTATTACTATAGCTATTATCTTTATTTTGTAGGACACCGAAACCAGCCCAAAATTTTGCCACTGATGATCTAGTAGTTCCTATAGCCACGGCTCTGTTGATAGGTGTACTGAAAACTGTGACATTGTCTTGTGAACGTACAAAGCTTCTACGCTTACTGACGTCACAATGAGCATTGTGTAAAATAACTCCTTGCTTTATTTTTGCTTCTTGTTCCAGCTTAGATAATTTTGTCCAATCTTCCACACCCTGAAATTTTATATTTAATTTTGACATAATGAGCATCCTTTCTTTATCGGCCTCACTCAAATTATTATATTTTTGTGTTTGTTCTAAAATTTTGATATTTAGTTCATTTTGGTATTCTTCGGCATTAGAATACATATCAGCTACACGTACTATTTCTAGCCGTAGATTAGGGGGTAAAAATTTTTTGAAATTGGCTAGTAAAATATTAAAAGATTTAAAATACTTTTCTGTATCTTCTGTAGGGACATTATTCATTTGGCAGATGATTATATCATCGCTAGAAAATCTAAAATGAACACCTGGTTGATAGACCTTAGCAATAGGTGCTAGATATTTACAATAATAGGAAATCATAAAAAATTCTGCCCAATCTACCTCTGGAGCAGAAGGCATAGACCATAGTTTGTAGCCACCAAAAGGAAAAGTAAATTTAATGGGAGTATTATTTGTTATATTTATCTTAATAGCTTCCTTAATTTGTTGACTTGTTTCATCACTTATTTTCCATTTCCTAAATTTTTTGCTACTTACTTTTGAAAATATAAATTCCAACAGACCTTGCTCTTGTAGCATTTGATTGTCTGCCTCAGTCAGCTCATATAGGCCACAATTTTCTAATTCTTGTTGTAGATATTTATCCAAATCCATATGGATAAAATAGCATAGAAATAATTGAAAATCAAACAAAAAACACCCATTCTAGTCGAATGGGTGTTTTTATCTTTATATTCTAGTACTTTTCTTTCTATCATTTTCAGTTAAGCCTTGTTTTCTCAGCCTGACATTATGAGGAGTGACTTCTAAATATTCATCTTCAGCTATAGTCTCTAGGCCGGTTTCAATAGTCAATATATTAGGAGGAGTCAGAGCAATAGCTTCATCAGCACCAGAAGAGCGCATATTGGAGAGCTGTTTACCTTTAATAGGATTAACGACCATATCATAGCCTTTAGCAGTATTACCAATGACCATGCCTTCGTAGACTTCTACGTTTGGTCCGATATATAAATCACCACGTTCTTGGAGATTGAATAATGAAAAACCTAATGCTTTACCAGTAGCCATAGAAATCATAGAACCAACATTTCGTTTTTTGATTTCTCCAGTATAAGGACGATATTCTAGAAAGTGTGAGCACAGGATTCCTTCACCTCGTGTATCGACGGTAAATTCACCACGATAACCAAGCAGACCTCTAGTTGGCATTTCAAATACCAAACGCATTTGGCCGTTTTCAGTTTTCATAGAAGTGATGATACCTTTTCTTTTACCCATCTTTTCCATCACTATACCAGAGCTTACTTCTGGAACATCAATAGTTACTTCTTCAAATGGTTCAAATTTTTTGCCATCACGTTCTTCAATAATAACTTTTGGTTGAGATACTTGTAGCTCATAACCTTCACGGCGCATAGTTTCTATAAGTATGGCAGCGTGAAGTTCACCGCGACTATAGACTTTGAAAAATTCACCAGTAAAATCAATCTTCATACCGACATTTACTTCTAGTTCTTTCTCTAGACGTTCTTTGATTTGTTTACTGGTTACATATTTACCTTCTCTTCCAGCTAGAGGAGAATTGTTTACCAAAAAATCCAAAGATATTGTAGGCTCGTCCACTGTGATAGCTGGGAGAGCAACTTGTTCGGCATTTAGACAGAGTGTCTCACCAATATCAATTTTGGGAAAACCAGCAATCATCACAATATCTCCAGCTATTGCCTCATCAGTTTCTTTTCTTTCTAGTCCTTGGAAGGTAAAGAGTTTGGTCACTCGACCAGTCTCACTAGTGCCATCTATTTTTTTGACTGTTAGATTGGCAGCCGCTTTGAGCGTGCCTTCATATATTCTAGCAATAGCAATACGTCCTAGGAAATTGTCATAGGCCAGATTGAAAGCCTGACAACGTAGTGGAGCAGAGGCGTCTGTCTGAGCAGCCGGGACTTTTTCTAGTATGGTATCAAGTAAAGGAAAAATATCTTTGTCCTCATCGGTCAAATATCTTTTGGCTACACCGTTTTTGGCAATAGCATAGACAGTGGTAAAATCCAACTGTTCATCAGTCGCTCCCAGATCCATAAACAATTCAAAAACTTCTTCATGAGCTTTGTGAGGATTGGCGGCTGGCTTGTCTATTTTGTTGAGTATCACAATTGGTTTGAGTCCTAGCTCTAGAGATTTCTTTAATACAAATCTAGTTTGAGGCATTGGACCTTCTTGAGCATCTACAACTAGTAAGACACTGTCAATTGATCTGAGCACTCGCTCTACTTCACTTCCAAAGTCAGCATGACCAGGAGTATCCACAATATTTATCTTGGTATCTTTGTATAATATAGAAGCATTTTTGGAATAAATAGTAATACCACGCTCTTTTTCCAGAGCGTTGGAATCCATAGTGACATTTTCATCTGAAACCATGCCAGTTTGTTTTAAGATGGCATCAGTCAAAGCAGTCTTACCATGGTCAACGTGAGCGATAATTGCGATATTTCTTATTTGCATAAAGCAGATAATACTATATTTTGGGGGAAATGTCAAGGATTTAGGTTAATTTATTGACGTATTAGAAAAATTATTGTTTAATATATTAAATAGTTTGTATATTTTTGTATACTTGTTATAATATAATAATATGATGAAATTAAAAACATTAAGTTTTAAGGAAAACTTATATTTTTCAAAAGAGAAAAATGTTTGGGAGCTAGAAGAGCTCCAATTAGGGGATAAAATTTTATTAGTAGGCAAAAATGCTAGTGGTAAAACTAGAATTATTAATATTATAAATAATCTGGCCAAAATTATTAGAGGTGAATTCACTTATAATAAAATTAAAGATAATGAGTGGTTTGCAGAATTTATTTTGGAGAAAGACAAAATTTTTAAATATAATTTACATATAAAGGATGGGAAGATAGATAAAGAGGAATTATATATTAATAAAGAGCCATTACTTATTAGATCAAAGAATAAGGCTAGGATAAAAATAGTTGGTGGTAATGAAGTAGATATAAATCCTCCAGTAGATAAACTTACAATACAAGTCAGAAGGGATGAGAAAGAGTATCCGTTTCTTGAGGAACTTATTAATTGGGCAGAAGGCACACATGGCTTAGACTTTGGTAACACTAGTGCTAAAACTATAATATTACCACAGAATAATAGGCTCGATAGTTTAAATATTGTTCCAAGTATTGTGAATGAGCTCAATCCAAAATCCATAAAAGAAGTTGTGAAAGATTTTAACAAATTAGGATATGATTTAGAGAGTATGTATTCTGAATTTTTGCCAGGAATTCCAAGGGAGTTTAAGTTTTTATTCGTGAAGGAAAAGGGATTAGAACATCCAATTTCTCAAGAATATTTATCCGATGGAATGTATAGAGCCTTAGCTTTGATCATTTATGTGCAATATATGGTACAAAATAATATTAGCGAGGAATTATTTTTAGTTGATAACCTCTCAGAGGGGTTAGATTATGATAGGTCGTCTAAATTATTAAAACTCTTATTTGATAAAGTAGATAAATATAAGTTTAATTTTATTTTTACTTCTAATGATTATTTTTTGATAAATAGCGTTGAAGTTAAATATTGGAACATAATATATAGAGTTGGTAGTATTACGAAATCATATAATTATAAAAAAAATAAAGAAGAGTTTGATAAGTTTTATTCTTCAGGATTAAGTAATCTAGATTTATTTACCTCCAATTTTATAAATAAATAGTGCACATAGATGAAAAAGATAGCTATTTTTGTGGAGGGGCAAACGGAATTGATTTTTGTTAGAGATCTTTTACTTAAGGTAATGCCTAATGATAAAATAGGGATAAGATGCATAGAACTTCTTAGTAGTGGAGTTTCAAAATCAGTACCATGGTCTCATAATGATAATGACAGAGTAGATATTCTTTTTCAAATAATGGATGTAGGTGGTGATAAAAAAGTGTTTGCTGCTATTAAAAATAGGGGAGAGAATTTAATAAATAATGGTTTCAATAATATCTTAGGTTTAAGAGATATGTATTCTGAAGAATATAATATTTTAACTAGTAGGATGGATAAAAAAAGTGCTATAGAAGAAATGTTGCTCACCAACAAAAATAATATAGCGACCCTTAAATATAAAAAAAAGGTAAAAATATTTTTTGCTGTCATGGAAATAGAGTCTTGGTTTCTAGGACTTTATAATTTTTTTGAGAAGATAAATAAAAAATTAACAGTGGATCATATAAAGACAAAATTTGGTTTAGATCTAGAAAATATTGATGCTGAAAAACAATGTAATAAGCCAGCTAATGAAGTTAAAAGGATATTAGCTTCAGTAGGCGTTAATTATAATAAGGATCGAGATATCTGTAATAAGATTGTTGGTAATATAACAAAAGAAGATTATATAGATCTTGCCGGTAGAGGAAAAGTGGATAGTTATGGATATTTTTATAAGGAGATAATTAATTATATACCCTAGTTTTATATACTTTTTTATTATGTCGTTATAAGTAAAAATAGATTAAAAAATAGTAGAGAAGAAGTTGGCCTATAGATCATTAAAAAATGAGACATAATAAAAAAGTATGACAAAAATCATTTTATTATTGTTAGTAATTTGGATAATAGGAGTAGCTATTAAAGCCGCTAGCACAAAAGAAAAATTTGAAGAAGCTAACAAAGAAGACGATAATAATTATTTTAAAAAAGAATATCTTTTAAATATTCCAGAAAGGCATTTTTTTGAAATTTTACAAACTTTATTACCCCCAGAATATGTCTGTTATCCGCAGATAGTGATTAGTAGTATTTTGAATGTTAGGGATAAGAATAGATTTTGGTATTATCAAAATAAGATTAATAGAAAAACAATAGATTTTGTAATTTTTAAAAAACAATATTTAGAGCCAGTACTAGCTATAGAATATGATGGATGGACGCATCAAAAAGCCGGCAGAATAAAAAGAGATAATTTTGTAAATGAGATAATAAAAAAATCTAACTTAAGTATTGTCCATATAAAACACGGAGAAGAGGATTTGGAAAGTGTAATAAGATTAGAGATTATAACTAAGCTATAAAACAAAAAACCGATCTACTAAGACCGGTTTTTAAATTAAAATAATTTTTTTTATCCTACTTTACACTACTAGCCATGCCAGCCAAGCGACCAGTAGCCCAGGCTGCTTGTAAATTAAAACCACCAGTATAGCCATCAATATCTAGTATCTCCCCAGCAAAATATAGATTTGGGCAAACTTTTGATTGCATAGTGCTAGGATTAACCTCAGTCAAAGATACACCACCGGCGGTGACAAATTCGTCTCCAGCTCGACGATTGACTATAGTCAATGGTAGATTTTTTAGCCAAGAGCTCACTCTTTGTAATTCGGCTTTGCTGATTTCGCTATTTTTCTTTTTTTCACTAATAGCCAATTGTTTTAAAGCGACACTAGCTAAAGACAATGGTATGGCTTGATGAATAGCGTATTTGAATATTTTTTTAGGTTCAGATAAAGTAAAGTTTTTTATTTTTTCAAGGACTTTATCCAGTGATAAATCGGGCAGGAGATCCAAATAAATTTTTAGTGGTTTTTCAGCGCTAAACTTTTCAAAAGCAATCAGAGATGATAGAGCAAAAACTGCTGGGCCACTGATACCCCAATGGGTAAAAACAAAAGGCCCACTAAATTCATATTTTTTTTCACCTTGGGCTTTGAATTGGCTGTTTACAAATGATAAGCCAGAGACAGCGCTAGGCCAAGTCTCTTTGGTGACCAGTGAGCTCAAGCTAGGAGCTAAATTACTTATATGGTGTCCAAGACTTTCAGCTAAAGTGTAGCCATCACCAGTTGAGCCAGTCTGTCTATAAGCTTGTCCGCCTAAAGTCAAAATCACTTTGTCGGCACTTAGAGCTTTTTGTTCTTTAAAATGAATAATGAATTGCTTATCTTTTTTTTCAATTTTTGTGACAGAGTGTTTAAATAGTATTTGATTTTTACTCTTAGCTAATATTTTTTCAAAAACTTTGACTATATCTTTACCTTGATTGGAGACTGGAAAAACTCGCATATCATCTTCACACTTTAGAGGCACACCGTGCTCTTCAAACCAATTTTTTACAAGGGCTGGCGGAAAACGGTGCATAGCGGAGTTTAAGAATTTACTACCGCGAGGATATTTTTCCAAGACAATTTTAATATCTTCAATACCAGTTGTGACATTACATCTGCCACCACCAGAGATAATAACTTTTTTACCCAGTGAGTCATTTCTCTCAATCAAAGAAATCTTTGCTTTTGGATTGTTTTCAGCTATAGTAGCCGCTGCCATCATACCAGCTGCGCCACCACCAATTATTGCTATATGCATAAATTTATTGTAGGAATTTTTTATAATATAATACTAACATAGATTGTGTTTTAAAATAAGCTAGCTTAAAAAGCAAAAGACTGGAGAGTAGTCTTTCGATTGCTATCCAGCCTATTTATACTCCGATACACACCACGGAGCACAGTATCAATGAGGTAAAGTCGCCTCTGTCCCAAGGCTTACCTCCAATCAGAAGGGGTTCCTACGAAACTGCGTTTATACTTTCAAAACGCTTAGTATTCGTTAAAACCTTAGAAAGGTACGATTAATAGCTTATTATTACCTTTTATTGTATTATTTGTCAATCTAGCTCCTCGTAAGGGGTTAAGGATTAAAATAATCGCCTCCTAGGCGGTTTTTTGATATAATAGAATTATAAGTTTATTAATAAAATTGACTAACTAATTTATAATTATCTATCATGAGCGCCGAAGTACAAGAAAATATAGATAGTGGAGAACAGACAAAACGACCAAAAAAATCTTCACATCTTTATGACATTGAAGCTAATAACGATGGTAGTTTTGATGTTGCTATGCCAGGATTTTACGATCTTAAAACAGGCCATATAGTTGGTACTTCATTATTACAATTTGAGACCAGAGAGGAGGCAGAAACGGCTATAGAAGCATCAAGAAAAGATTGGCAGGAGAGATATGAAAGAATTTCCCTAGAAAAGAGTTATACAAAACATTTTTATAGAATCGATGCAGATGAAGAAGGTGGTCAATTTGTAGTAACTTTTCCTGGTTTAAAAGATTTAGGAACAGGACATTATGTAGGAACTTCCAAAAAGGTTTTTCCTTCTTGGGAGCAGGCTAAAGAATTTTATTTGAGGATGTTAGAAGATGATTCTAGCCTGACAAAGGATCCTATTGTAGAATTGCAGGTTAGCGATTCCGAACAAATCGCTTTTTCAGATTTTGATAATTTTAGGCCAAATGTAGCACCAGCTAAAGAGGCTAGAGAAATACCGCCAGCTATACAAAAATATATACTTAAGAGAGATAAAATAGCTGGAGAGAGTTTGGGGGCAGCTACTTATCAAAAAACTATTATTGAAGATGGTTGGGAAGATAAAATTTTTGCTTTTGTTTCTTCATATCTAGAAAGAGAAGGTCAGAAAATTGCAGAGGAACTAGGGATTAAACATTTGGATTCACTTAGCCCTAGGCAGGCAGCTGAGTTAGCAACTAGAATAGTAGTTGAATTTACAAAATATAAACATAGTGATGTCATTGAAACAACTGGCACCCAGCATTTAGATCCTAAGAGAGAAACTAAAGCAGATCAAAGTAGTGCTTTAACTTTATTAGAAGAAGGATTGTTGAATAGAGGTAATCAAGCATGGGAAGGAAATGGAGTCTGTAGAAATTTTGCTAGTATGACCAAAGCTGTATTTGAGGCTTTGAAGGCCAAACAAACAAAATATAATAGATTACGAGATACTTATTGTTTATATGACACTGCTACCAAGACACATGAACCGAGGCGTGAGGATAGAGATGTACTGAAAAGTGCTACACCAGGTCATGCTTGGAATACTTTTGTTAGTATTTCAGAGACTAAGGCAAATGCTACAATTGTTGATACGACTTGGGCAAAAAGAGATCTTGATACAGGTAATATTGAAGGTTTGGATTATACTCTGACACGTATGGAACCCATTATAAATAAGATAGCTTTTGATATACCGCCAGATGCTCCAAATAGAGGAGAACAAATAAAACACGTTTTATCTTATTATTTATTAAAAATGGAGAGATTAAGTCAAAGTAAGCTAGAGGCTGCTTCTGTTGATTCATTACACCCAGGTCAACGAACATATTATATTTCAGCTGCCAGAGAAAAATTTGGGCAGGTACTTGATTTAAATAATTTTAATGATGATGAGTTGGCAAGAATGGGTTTACAGATTGGAGTAGAAGCAAAGCATAAAAAAATTAGCGATGAAGAAAATTTATTTTTTAGTACGCGAATTGTGCATATGCTTAGTAAAGAAGACACTGTACCTGAAATACCTCCAGCACTTTTAGATATAATAGGGGAAAGATATAAAGATTTAGGTAGTAAAGCTGACATGAGTGAAATTGAGACTTTATGGAAAATTTTTCAAGCAAATCCATATTTCAAATTTGCTGAAGTATTAAAAGCTTATCTTGATGGTCTCCAGATGGATGATTATCATTGTCATGATTTTATTTCTTATAATGATGAATTACAGGTAATGATATATGAAAATATCAAAGCTAATCCTAAATTTGATTTATTTTTGAAAGATGCTAGAGAATTTGCAAGCAGAATAAAAAAAGTTTTGCCGGGTTTGTTTATAGATTCCTTACAAAATAAATAAGATAAAATAAAATCATGGAAGAAAAATATATAAGACTTGGGCTATCATTTCAGGTTCCACCAGTAGTATCTGATAAAGCTGTGGCTATGAGTCAAGAATTGGCTACAAAATATAAAGCCAAGTTTGTTCTTGATGCTAAAAATTTTTATCCTCACATTACAATTTATCCTCCCAGCTATCCAGCCAAAAATCTGCCAAAGATTATAGCTAATGTAGAGAAATTTGTTAAGAATATTGATTTGATTCAGATGACATATTCTAAAATAGAATCTCGTCACGGATATGTAATGGTCTATTTTGAACTCAGCCCAGAAATAAAAATATTACATAAAAATATAGTAGAAATATTAAATCCACTAAGAGAAGGTTATATAAATCCTAAGTTTGCTAGTATAGAATATGCAGAACGCTTGAGTAGGCAAGAAATGGAAATGGTCAGCCAGTATGCTTATCCCTACGTCATGAATCATTATTGTCATCCGCATTTATCTTTGATACGTTTGGAAGACGTTGAAGAAGCTAAAAATATAATAAGCAATTTGAAATGGAATATAAAAACATTTATGGTTGATAAATTGGTCTTACATAAGATAGGGGATAATGGTGCGGCTGTTGAATTTGTAAAAGAATTTGATTTAAAATAAAATAAGTTTTTTTGTGTAATTTATAAAAGATTTAACTTAATATTAAGAATATAAATGACCAGCGTCATATTTTTACCTTTAATTTTTGCAATTATCTCGCCATTTATTTTTGGTTTAATGAATGTGTTAGATAAATTTGTTGTTTCTCACCGAGTAAAAAATCCTCTTAGTTTTGTAATCGTAGCAGGTATTGTAAATTTTACTATGGGAATTATTTTGTCTATTTTTTTAGACTGGTCAGACATAACTATTAAAGATTTATTTTTTCCAGCAATAGTTGGTTTAATTTTTGGTTTAGAATTTTTTCTCTACTATTACATATTAATAAAAGATGATATATCAAATGTGGTCGGAATGGTTTATGTTTATCCAATAATTGTTGCTCTATTATCTTTTTTAGTACTCAATGAGCGATTATCTGCCATTGCTTATATTGGTATGCTTTTCATTTTATTGGGAGTAATTTTTCTTTCTATTAAAGATAAAAAAATTAAATTAAAAATGTCTTTGTGGATGATGATTTCGCTTATATTTATTGTGGCACTGTATGAATTTTTTATTAAAATTGCTACTAACAATTTGCCAGAATTAAATGGAATAGCTATTAGTAGTATTTGTATTGGCTTAGCAATACTACCTGGTTTGTTTAATAAGAAAATTAGGCTGGGTTTCCCAGCAGAGCTCAAAAATTTGAAATGGGCAGTGCTTAATGAAAGTCTGACATTTTTGGGAATATTGACAACTTATTTTGCTATGGCTGGTTTGCCAGCAACAATTGTTTCTTCAATTGCGGCCACACAGCCCCTTACTGTGTTGATTCTAGAATCTAGTGCTAACAAAGTTGGCATTAAAATGAGCATTGAAAATAATTTTAGTAAAAAAATAATACCAATTTTGATGATTGTTATAGGTGTTATTTTACTTTATTCGTCGGAGATACTTATTTTATTAAAATAGTATATTTTTAAAATTAAATCACTCATTAAAAAAACCGATCTTAGTTGACCGGTTTTTATAATTGAAATTATTTCTTTTTGCTAGCTTTTTTCTTGACTACTTTCTTGGGGCTAGCTTTTTTCTTAGCTTCTTTTTTAGTAGGAGCTGCTTCTTCATTAGTAGTTTCTATTGAAACTCTAGTATTTTGTGAACCTAGTATTTTTATCAGTTCATCCAGCTTGTAATTTAAGGTTTTAACACCTTTTAAAATATCTTTGGAATCTGAATCTCTAGGTCCGGCGCTTTTATCTTCAAAGCGTGGTCTTCTGTCTCTGTCGCCACCACCAAATCTTGGTCTATCACTGCCACCACCTTGTTTGCTAAAACAGTCGCTGCAATATATTGGTTTATCACCACTTGGTTTAAATGGGACTTCACAACTTTGTTTACAAGCATCACAAATAGCTTTGTGCATAGTTGGTCTATCACCTCTGTCTCTATTAAAACCTCCACCGCCACCGCGTCGGTCTCCACCTCTGTCTCTATTAAAACCTCCACCGCCACCGCGTCGGTCTCCACCTCTGTCTCTATTAAAGTTTCCCATAAATTAGTTTATATTAGTTAATATGTTTCCATTCTAGCTGTTTTGTGGATAAAAAGCAATGCTTGGGCTATTAGTCCTAATCAAAAAGAAATAATTTATCAATTGACACATCAAAAATTTTGGCAATATTATGAGCTAAATTGAGCGATGGATTGTATTTCCCTTGCTCTAAAAATACAATTGTTTCTCTTCTAACACCCACTTTTTGTGCCAATTGATCTTGAGTTAGATTCATTTTTAGCCGATATTTTTTTATATTATTTTTCATTTTATTTACATTCTATTTGTGGAGCAGGGTAGTCAGGCTGACCATGTTTTACCCATTGTCCATCACTACATACCCAATTATCTTCGCCAGAGAATACTCTTAGTGACAAAATAGCCATCACTACAAATAGTACTAATACCAGAGTAGTGTAGGCCAATTTTTTGTCCGTCATTTTTATTTTATTATAATACCTAAATATTAAAGCATAGAGGAGCATCAAAATACAAGTAGAAAAAGCTAAGGTCAATGCTACTGCTTCATAGAAAGGGTTAATATTTTTTAGTGAGTACATCAAAAACATAATTATAACTGCTAGCCATGAATATATTTGTATGGCCAACAAAGCAGATTTGCCACCTATTTCTTTGTCCCTTTCATCAACCATTACTTCAGTGACTTTTTTTCGAAGGTAAATCAGAATCAAAGTGCTGACTAGTAGTGTAACAATAGGAATAAAGAAGTTATTCATGCTGATAGATTGGCTAAAAATGGCGGCAATAATAATAGTAATTATTAACCTAATTTTTTGGTATTTTTTTAGAGTCATATTTTTTTAGTTAGAATTAGTTAGCATATTTTTATGTTATATTATTCTAACATTATTGTCAAGAGGCTTTGACGAGCTTTATGTATTTTAAAAAATATAATAAACAAAAAACCACTCTGAGCATAATACCAAGAGTGATTTTTGTTATTTAGTTTAAAGGTTTATTTGGCATTTGTATCTGGCTGATGTACACCAAAAACATTGCCTTCAGTATCTATAAAATAACCTTGCCAAGCCATACCGACTAGCGCCATTTTGGGCATAGCCACTAGACCGCCAGCCAAAGCTATTTTTTCAGCTGTGGCGTCAAAATTATCTACCTGAACTGTACAGACAAAAGCATTAGCACCAGACATTTTAGTTGGCATTTGCCCAGGACGCTTTAGTAAGCCTCCATTTATACCGGGCTCTTTGCTATCTGAGCTAGCGGTCAAAACCATCCAATAATCAGTATCACCACCGTCCCATTTTTGGAAATCCCAGCCAAAAATCTCTTGATAAAACTTGATAGCTCTAGCGGGATTTTCAACTTGTATTTCAAAGTGTACTACTCTATTCATATATTTTATTCTCTTTAATGATTAATTTTTTAATATTATTTTTGGACATGTTTTGGATCCATCCAAAATGGTTCCCAAATATGACCATCTAAATCCTCAAAACTGCGACTGTACATAAAATCAAGATCTTGAGCATCTCTAGTTTCTTTGCCACCAGCAGCTAGGGCTTTAGTTACTATTTTATCCACTGCCTCTTTGCTATCAAAAGACAAGGCTATTAATACTTCAGTAGTCTTTTTAGCATCAGCGATTTCTTTGGTGATAAAACTGGCGAAGAATTTTTCTTTTAAGAGCATAGCATAATTTTCTTCGCTGATAATCATGCAAGCGGCGTTATCATCAGTAAATTGTGGGTTAAAAGAAAATCCCAATTTACTAAAAAACTCCATAGTTTTTGACAGGTCTTTGACTGCCAGGTTTACAAATACTTTTGTAGACATATATATAAAAAATAAATAATTAAATTGCTTTTTAATATTAGCAATGTTTTATATTAGTGGCAAGTTGCTAAATAAAAAATCCGCTTTTATATTTTATCAGCGGATTTATTTTTTATAATTTACCTAAATCTAGATATTCGTTGACTTCTATTTCTTTGACAAAGTCGGGCATGTGACTGATAAGTATTATTGCACCTTCATAATGATTTAAGGCTTTGGCAATTACGGGAATATGACGAAAGTTGATATGATTAGTCGGTTCATCCAAAATCAGCAGTCCCGGTTTCATCAAAACTAGCCGGGCAAAAGCTAGTAGTCCTTTTTGTCCTTCGGACAATTCAGCTACTTTGTGTCCCATCAAATCAGCCCCAATCAAAAAGCCAGCGGCGACAGATCGCATTTCTTGGATAGTATAGCCTTCTAGGCGAGCACTCTCTAGTGATTCTATAACGGTCTGATTAAAATCCAAATTGGAAAAATTTTGACTATAGTAACCGACTATAGCTTCGGAATTTATTTTAGCGCCTTCACTTTTATTTTCTACTAGTGATCTTAGTAATGTGCTTTTACCAATACCGTTTGGCCCAGAGACCAGTAGGCGAGTCTTGTGTCTTAGTATTCTTTCTACTTTTTTGGTCACTGGCTCGTGATTTTTAATGACTTTGACTGATTGGATATTGACCAGTTCGCCGACAATGTCTTGCCTAGGAATAATAAAATCTCTAATTACTTTATCTTCTCGCCTGACATCTACTTTGTTTTCTTCTAAGTCTTCAGTTTCCTCTTTGAGTTTTTTGGCTAGCTGTCTCATCTTACCACCTTTGTTGGAAAAGAAATTTACTTTATCTTTGCGGTCTTGAATAGCTTTTTCTAATTGAGCATTCTTTTTTATTTCTCTTTCTATCCGCTTGGATATTTCTTCTACCACTGAATAATAATCGCCAACATAGTTTTCTATTTTTTTTGTATGAGAATCAAGATAAATAACTCCTTCAGTAAAACAGTTCAAAAAATCTGCGTCGTGAGAAATCACCACCACAGTCTTATCGTACATAATCAAAAATTGGATAAGATGATCAATACCAGCTTGGTCTAAATTATTGGTTGGCTCATCAAGTAGTAATATGTCTGGATTTTGTATCAAAGCAAAAGCTAAAAGTAATCTAGCTTGCTGTCCACCAGACAAAAGACCGACTTTTTTGTCCATGGAGATATTCAAGTTGACTACATCTAGTATTTTGGCAATTTGGCTTTTTAGTCCGGGAATTACTTGGGTGAAAGCTTTGGCAAAATATTCATCAATAGATAATTCGTAGTCAGCCCTATCAATCATCTGCTGAGCAGTAGCGATAGTAGCGTCATGTTGGTAAGAAATTTTACCGCTTTTTGGTTTGAGAGTGCCTTTAATCAAATTAAAGACAGTGCTTTTTCCAGCACCATTTTGACCCATTAGGGTTATTTTGGCTCCTTTTCGCACGCTAAAGCTGACTTCATCTAAGACTGGTTTTCTCTCGGCATATTCAAAAGTGACGTCACTAAATCTAAGTACTACTTCTTCAGACATAATTTTACCCCGTTAAATAATATTTGAGCTAAGCTCAAATATTAAATTTGATTATAACTAATAATTTATACATTAATATATTGTAAACACCCCTCCCATAATAAAATGACTTGGAATCAAATTTATTTAACGGAGTGAATTTTAATATTATCTTGGCTACTATACAGGAAAGTGCCAATTAATTCAACTACCTAAGCCCAAAGCCTTAGAAATTATTTTAGTTTGACAATAAAGACACCTTGTCCGCCTTGAGTAAATTTTCCTTCAGAAAAACTTTTGACAGAGGGGTGATTTCTTAGAAAGTCTGAAATCAGTGGTTTGACCACTGGGCCATTACTAGAATGGATGCCTTGGCCGACAATCAAAGAAATAATAGACAAATTATTTTCCAAGCTATCAGCTATAAAATCATCAGCCAATTGCAAAATTTCTTGAGTAGTTAAAGGACCGTGATTATGGAAATCAAAGCTAGCTTGAGGGAGACTGAGTTGTTTATATTTATTAGCCATTTTAAGGCTATTATAACAATTTAGTTATTTTTGGCAATTATTAGGCATTGTTTAAATAAAATATCCATATTTATTAATGGTTTATATTATGTTAATATATAGGGGTATGCTGGAATTTTTAAGTTATATATTTTATTTTATTGCCGGTAGCGCTTCTCCATTACAAAGGAGATGGTTAGCCACGACAAAAAATATTAGCAACAAAGGACAAATACATTTTGCTTTTCAAGTGACTTTGATTACAGTCATTTTGAGTTTGGCTTTACCTTTTTTCTCACCTTTTTATCTAGCAGGGAATATTTTGTATGTATTAGGGCTAGCTATTATTTGTGGAATATTTGGAGCAGCTTATTTTATAAGCTCCTATATTGCCCAAAAACATATTGAGGCTGGTCTGACTACATTGGTCAGTAATATTTATACCCCAGTAACGATATTTTTGGCTACTTTTTTTCTTAATGAAAAATTAACAACAATACAAATATTTGGGACTATTTTATTGTTAATTGGAATGCTGATTGTTTCTCAAAAGCACCGTATTGGGAAATTTAAATTTGATAAATATTTTATGTTGATGGTGTTAAGCGGTATTATGTTGGGCGTTTGTTTGACTGCTGAAAGAACACTTCAAAAAATAACAGGTTTTAGCGCCTCCACAATGCTTAGTTGGTGGCTGCAATGTATTTTTTTAGGTTTAGCAACTATTATAACACAAGACAAAAGCGCCTATTCAAAAAAAGATATTACTATTACAGGGACTTTAAGATTTTTGCAATCACTATCTTGGGTCATTCTAATATTTGTAGTTGGAAATTTAAGTTTAGTCTCGGCCATTACAACTTTTAAAGTTGTGATTATTTTTATTGCGGCCGCTATATTTTTGAAAGAACGTGAAGATTTGCCACGAAAAATTATTGGCAGTTTGATTGCTTTAGCAGGCTTACTTTTGATGAAATAAACATATGGAATTTTTAAACATCAAAACAGTTACAAGTATTGTTGCCATTGCTCTGACTTTTATTGGCTATACTCCATATTTTATTGATCTTATCAAAGGTAGGACAAAACCACATATTTTTTCTTGGTTTATTTGGAGTATTGTCACGGCAATTATTTTTGCTCTGCAAGTAAGTGCTGGGGCTGGCTTGGGATCTTTAGTCACCTTGGCTGTAGCAATGATTTCTCTTTTGATATTTATTATTGGTTTTAAAAAAGGGAGTAAAGATGTTAAAAAAATAGATATAATATTTTTAGTGCTGGCTCTATTAGCTATACCGCTTTGGCTAATAGTAAAACAGCCGGTAGTGTCTATTATTTTACTCTCTACAATAGATATGCTTGGTTTTGCTCCCACAGTCAGAAAATCATGGCAGGCGCCTTATTCAGAAACTTTGTCATTGTATGTAATTACTACATTTAGGCATGCCTTAAGTATTATAGCTTTAGAAAATTATAATATTATCACATTACTATTTCCAAGTACTTGGGTTATAGCTAATGCTTTATTTGCGATGATGTTGATAGTTAGACGTAAAAAATAACCCCCAGCCTGGCTGAAGGTTATTTTTTTGTTAGTTAATTTATAGAAATTTATAACAATTCTAAACTGCGATTTTTAATGGCGGTTTTTATTTTGCTGATAAACTCTTCTTTGGAAATGTTTAATAAATCTTCTTTTCCTCTTACCCGCACAGCTAGATTTTCGGAATTCACTTCTTTATCACCAATGACCAGAGTATAAGGTATTTTTTCTTGAGATGACTTACGTATTTTATTACCGACTGTTTCATCAGATATATCTAGCTCTATGCGTATATTTTCGCTGGCAAAATCATCAGCCATTTTTTGACAATATTCAATATGACTTTCGCCGACAGAAATTATTTTGATTTGAACTGGAGCCAGCCAAAGTGGGAAGGCGCCACCGTAGTGTTCAATCAAAATTCCCATAAATCTTTCAGGGGAACCGACAATCGCTCGGTGAATCATCACTGGATTTTTTTCACTACCATCTTTGTCAGTATAAGTTAGTTTAAAGCGAACAGGCATATTAAAATCTAGTTGGATAGTAGATATTTGCCATTGTCTTTTGAGAGCATCTTTGGCTACAATATCCATTTTTGGTCCGTAAAAAGCCGCTTCACCAATAGCTATCTCATATTTGATATTATTATCTTTGAGTAATTGCTCCAGTAGTGATTGAGATTTTTCCCAAACACTTTCATCACCTAGATATTTTTCTTTTTGTGCTGGATCCCAAAATGATAAACGGACAAAATAATCCAAATTATATACAGCCAAAGCTTGATGAATAATATCTAATATATTTTTAAATTCAGATTTGATTTGATCTTCACGACAAAAACTATGTCCATCATCTTGAGAAAAACATCTTAGTCTAGTCAGTCCAGACAATTCACCAGGTTTCTCATCTCTAAAAAGATTGGCAAAGTCAGCGTAGCGTATTGGCAAATCACGGTAGCTTCTTTTGCGGGAAGCATAAATCTGGGTATGCTGCGGACAATTCATTGGCTTGAGAAAAAATTCTTCTTGACTGTAGTGGGAGTGGGCACTAATCATATCATCTTTAAATTTTTCCCAGTGGCCAGAAGTTTTGAAAAGCTCAGCTTTATTTATTTGTGGGGTATGGACTTCAGCAAAGCCAATAGTTTTTTGCAAATCGTTGGAAAAATTTATTATTTCTTTTCTAATACTTGTGCCTTTGGGAGTGTAGAGAGGCATGCCTTGACCTACTAATTCAGAAAAAGTAAAAAGATCCAACTCTTTGCCCAATTTTCTATGGTCTCTTTTTTTAGCTTCTTCCAGCATCTTTAGATATTCATCCAGTTCTTCTGGACTGTCAAAAGCTACGCCGTAGATACGAGTGAGCATTTGTTTGTTTTCATCACCACGCCAATAAGCACCAGCGGTAGTAGTGAGTTTGAAAGCTTTAGGATTTATTTCAGTACTATATTCTACATGGGGACCAGCACATAAGTCAGTAAATTTTCCAGAAGTGTAATAGCTGATTTCTTCATCTTTTGGTAAGTCATTTATCAACTCTACTTTAAAATTTTGGCTTTTAGATTTTTCCAAAGCCTCTTGGCGAGAAACAATATTTTTTTCAAATTTTATTTTTTGGGATATTATTTTTTTCATTTGCTTTTCCAGCTTTGGTAAGTCGGTATCGGACAAGCTAGCTGGTAAAAGAAAATCATAATAAAAACCATTATCAATAGTTGGTCCAATAGCTAATTGAGCATCAGGAAATTTTTCCAGTACGGCCATAGCCAAGATGTGTGATAGTGAGTGACGCTTGGCGTCAATGTTTGATGTAGTCATGTTTATGATTATTATTTGGGATAAAAAAACCCCAGACTTATTAAGCCTCGGGACCGCGTCAGACGCGGCGGTTCCACCCAAGTTGCTTGAGCTTATATAGCTCAAACCTCTTTTAATATCCAATTGACTTTGAATTTAGCTTGTTGATAGTCCCAGAGGGAGGATAGTTGGTAATTATCCCAATCATTCAAAGCATTATTTAGTATAGTCTTTTTATAAAAAAAGTCAAAATAATTTCAAAAACAATGGTTTTTTGATATACTACAAAGGTATTATTAATATAATTATATGGAAGATCAAGATCCAACAAATCAAAGTATTGAACAAGAACCAATAAAACAAAAAAATAATTTAGGGATGAGGATTGGCGTTATAGTTTTACTTTTAATATTAGTTGGAGGAGGAGTATATTGGTGGTTTCAAAAGAAGGCAAATGAGATTAAAATCAAAGAAAATCAAGCACCAGTTGTAAATGAAGTGTCTAATAAAGAAGATAGTGAACAAGAAAATAACATTGAAGATGACTACACTTTAACTGAGAATTTAATGTTTATGGAGATTTGTTATTTAAGGGACCACCCAGAGCTTATAAAATATTATCCAGAAAATTTAGATGAGCATACAAGTATTTTTACAGATACATTGTCTGATGATGGTCAAAAAGATATTGATGAATTATGTGTGGATGCTAATGAGGATGGGTATAATTATTTTTTATCTTTGTTACAAATTGATGAAGATATGGATGGTTTGAATTTATATTTAGAAAGATATTATAATTCATCTGACAATAATAAAGATACAGATGGAGATGGATTTGATGATTTGGTAGAGATTATAAATGGATATGATCCAAATAATTTACGGACGGAATATATTAATAATATTCATGATCAATTAGCTGTGTTGTATGAGAGTGATGAACTGGACATAGATAAAATTATTGAGACTTGTAATTTATTGCTAATTGATGAGTATAGTAAAATAGATGATCAAGGTAGAGATAGCTGTTTAGAAAGTGCTAGTCGTAGCATTAGTGATGTCACTTTTTGTGACAAAGTAAATTTTAGTTTTGATTATCTTTATGAACAATGTAAAGATAATATGGTGTTTAATAAAGCGAGCACAGCCGAGGAGTGTTTAAAGGTTCAGGATGAAACATTAAGAACTCTTTGCATACATAAAGAGGTTAAAAAAGCTAAAAGCTTAGAGCCATGTATGATTTTACCAGAGGAATTTGATTCATGTGTTAATCCCGTTTTTGGTGATTTAGAGAGTACAGATGATTGTTATAAATATAAATCAAATATGACAATTGATACATTTGATAGTTGTTTGAGTGCTGTAGCTGTCAGTCAAAATAAAGCTACATATTGTTTTGGTATGAATGAGCAGATAAATCAGTGTATTATAGCAGTGGCGGAATTTAATAATGATACCAATCAATGTGCTAATCTTTATATATCGCCTAATGCTTCTGATTATAGGTTTGTATATATGGATTATAATAGTTGTTTAAAAAATATTTTAGGTGAGGAGGCTAGTTTGGAGGCAGTAGCTATTAAAGGTTGTCAATCTCTGCATGTAAATGATTCTCCATTGGATCCAGGGCAGGCAAATATTTTTATTAACTATTGTTTTGGTACAATAGCAAATGAATATAATAAACCAGAGTATTGTTATTTAATGTCGGAAGATATTTCACCTGCTAATAGTGAGCCAGTAATATGTTTATCCATGATAGAAAAATAAAAAAATTTAGCATGATAGAAAAATGTCCCCCAAAGATATTCAGCACTTTTAGAAGTTTACGCTAGTTGTAACACTTGCCCATTAGCGGAATCACCACTTTTGCCATACCAACAAACAGAATAAAATTATTTAAAACAAAAAAGCACCAGTTATACTGATGTTTTTTTGTTGGCTCCGGCAGAAAATCTAGAAGAAAGAAATAATTTTCTGCACTCCGCCAAGATTAAAAAATGACGAACATAAATGTTCATCATTTTTTAATGGCTCCGCCCCACGGCGCGCTTATGCGCCTCTGGACGTCGCGTAAAAAATAAAAATACCAACAGAAGTTGATATTTTTATTTTTGGCTCCGAGGGAGGGATTCGAACCCACGACCAATTGATTAACAGTCAACTGCTCTACCACTGAGCTACCTCGGAATATATTTTTAAATTAATTTTTTATTAATTTTTCTTTTTGTACTTTGCTAAAACTTTTTATTTCCGCTTCTCTTTTTAAGGCCTCATTTTTAGATTCAAATTCTTCCCAATAAACTATCTTAACAGGCTTTCTATATTTTGTATATTTAGCTCCTTGGCCACTATTATGTTTGAGTTCTCTATTTTTTAGATCGTTAGTATAGCCTGTATAAATTGTATCATCACTACAACGTGCTAAATAACAATAATATTTTGGCATATTGTTTTAGGCTAGGATTTTGTTCAGACAAAAAGCGAATAGAGTGGTAGCAGGGGTGGGAATCGAACCCACGACCTCAGGCTTATGAGTCCTACGCTCTAACCAACTGAGCTACCCTGCCTCATTAGGTATAAAATAATAAAATTTTGGTAGCGGGGGTCGGACTCGAACCGACGACCTCCAGGTTATGGGCCTGGCGAGCTGCCAACTGCTCTACCCCGCGTCATGAAAAAATATTTTCTAGTTTTACAAATGGTCGGAGTGGTGGGACTCGAACCCACGACCTCACGCACCCCATGCGTACGCGCTAGCCAACTGCGCTACACCCCGTAGATTAGCAAAGTATAAAAAGTATAAAGTAAATTTGCTTTCTTGACAAGGTATTTATTGATTAATTGGTGGACCCAACAGGGCTTGAACCTGCGACCTCTTCCATGCCATGGAAGCGCTCTAGCCAACTGAGCTATGGGCCCTCTTAATAATACTGAATTAGTGTAATATATTTACTACACTTTGGACATTCGTTTTGCTTTTTCATTTTTATGGCCTTAGGCCATGAGCGAGCAAAGCGAGTCGAATGGTACCGAAGAGAGGACTTGAACCTCCACGAGATTGCTCTCACTGGATTTTGAGTCCAGCGCGTCTACCAGTTCCGCCACTTCGGCAAAAAATTACGTATCTTAGCATACGAACAAACATGATTTTACAATATATATTGAATTTAGTCAATATAATATAGGGGATATTAATATTGATCAAGTTTTTTGATTAAATACCTAGATTGACAAAAATGATATTATATGATATAATACTAATTATAAAACAGTTCCCGCCGCAAAATGTGGCACACACGGACGTGAGTCCACCACCATCATAGGAGGATTCCGATGAACGACGACGGACGTTGCACCCAATGCGGGTTGCACCTTACTTCTCAGGGCATCTGCCCAAATGGATGCAACGATGTCGGCCTCAAGACCGACTACCCCGAGTGTCTCGACGCCCAGCCCGGCACCAAGTGCCAGTACTGCCAGATGCCCCTCTGTGGGCCTCACAACATCTGCCCGAGTGGGTGTTCTGTCGACAAGATTGTGCCGACTGCCAATGGTCGCCGTTGCTCCTGCTCCAGTGACGGGTGGATTGACGAAAATGGTATCTGTGACGGGTGCTCGTATGACCACCTGCATCGGTGCTTCATAGCTTAGGTGGCTCATCAATGGCCATCGACAAGAAGGGCGAGGACACGAAAGTGACCTCGCCCTGTTCAATTTAGTTTGTTTTTTTATCTGGTCTTTGATATTATGAAAACTAAGCAATAGATTTTAAAATTGAGTATTAAAATTATTTATTTTATGTCTGAATTAAATATATTATCTTGGAATATCAATGGCATTAGAGCAGCTATCAAAAAAGGTTTTATAGATTTTTTAAAAAAACAGCAGCCAGATATCATTTGTCTACAAGAAGTAAAAATTTCTAATGAAGCTAGAGCTAAAGAAGAATTTGATTTCGTAGACTATCAAGAATTTTTTAATTGTGCCAAGCGACCAGGCTACAGTGGTACAGCTATTTTGGTTAAGAATGGTTTAAAAGTAAAATATTTGCCAAGTCTAGATTTCGATGATGAGGGGCGTGTCCAGGTTTTGGATATTGGTAATTATTATTTAGTAAATATTTATTTTCCTAATGCCAATGATGAGTTGTCCCGTTTAAGTTTTAAAATAGATTTTAATGATAAACTTTTGGCTTATCTCAAAACATTGGAAAAAACCAAACCTTTAATCATCACTGGCGACTACAATGTAGCTCATCAAGAGATTGATTTGGCTCGGCCCAAACAAAATATTGGTAACGCTGGTTTTACTCAAGAGGAAAGAGATTGGATGAACAAATTTTTGGCTCAAGGTTTTAAAGATACTTTTAGAGAGCTTCATTCAGATAAAATCCAATATTCTTGGTGGAGCTATCGAGCCAATGCGCGGGCCAATAATGTCGGTTGGCGCATAGATTATTTTTGTGTGTCAGATAAAATAATTAAAAAAATATCTCAGGCTTTTATCCTGGATAAAGTCACTGGTTCAGACCACGCACCAATAGGTATTACTATAAAATAATAAATTACAAAAATACCCCTCTAGCAGGGGTATTTTTTATTATTTAGTGTTTGATAATTTCCAATTTTATTTTATTGTTTAAAGCGGAGAGTTTGGCTGTGCCACCAATGGGGAAAGTAATCAAAGGCGCGGTATGTCCAAAATCAACATTGGCAATCACTGGTATAGAGTTTAATTCTTTTTTGGTTTTTATTATTTTTGTAAATAATTCTTTGCTCATACCACTAGCAATTTGTAATCGACCAAAGACAAGGGCTTTGACTTTTTTGAAATCTGGTAAATGTATTAGGGATTGTAAGTCTCTATCTATAGTAGCTACATGAGCCTCATAGTCATCTTCTAGAAAAAGTATTTTATTTTTTAACTCAGGCATAAATTCTGTGCCTTGTAAAAGATTCAAAGTACATTGGTTACCACCAATGATTTGCCCTTGAGCTTTTCCTTCATTTATCAGCCAGAAGCCATTATTTTTTTGGTGGATTTTTTGGCTAGTCGGTTTTGATCTAAGAGGAGCATCTTCCCATTCCAGAGAGGCTTTGACAGTAAAAGCTTGAGGAGAGAAAAGACATTTTTTGAAATAATTGGCCGTATATTTAAACTCCAAGGCTTCACCAAAAGCTAGAAAATCAGGACCAGAGTAAGTAACTAAAGCAGTTTTAGCAAAAATAGCATTACTTAAAGCAGTAATATCAGAGTAGCCACAAAATATTTTAGGATTTTTTTTGATTAAGTCGTAGTCAATATATTTTAGTAGTTGATTGGAATTAAAACCACCACAAACAGCTATAATCATCTTAACAGATTTGTCAGCAAAAGCCTCGTGTAAGTCAGACAAACGGCTAGCTAGACTAGAAGAATTAAATTCGTCTAGTTCATAAGCATTGTTTGAAAAACTCAAACGCAAGCCCATTTTTTTGAAATTTTGTAGAGCAGTTTTTTTAAATTTATTGACTAAGTCATCTGATAAACTGTTAGCTGGAGCAATCACTCGGATGTGATCGCCTGGTTTTAATTTTTTAGCAATCATATTTTAATTTTTTATTTATTTTTCAAATATGTGGGTTGGATAATAATTTCTGGCATTCCACAAGAGCCAACCACTGGTCGTACTAGCTTCTTCGGTGGCTTGAGCTTGAGCATTTATTTTTGTTTGGTCATAGATAGCCCTGATATTAAAAGCTTGAAGCCATGGTCTAAGAGTGGCCCTTTGGCCAGACATAGTAGAGGAGCTAATATCTAAACCATAACTTATCACTGCCCCTGGATGTTCGGCTGAATTATCAAAGCCTAGATAGGTCAAAGGATAATGTGAAGGATACATCATCGGACAAACATAATCAAAATAAAGAGCTATTCTATCTAGACGTTGGCCAATACCCAAATCATAATCATCATCAGTGTGGTCTAAGACCAATCCAAAAGTGTCTATAGAAATTGGTGCTAGACCAGTCAGATCATCAGATAAAAAAGCAAAAAATTTTTCTAGCATACTTGCTTTCGTCTCACCAGCGGGAATATTATAATTTATATTATTTATATTACCATCGCTGGGATAACGCATGTAGTCAAAATTTATTTCGTCAAAACCAAGAGAGATTGCTTCTTTGGCAATAGCCAGATTATAATGCCAAACTTCTGTTTGAGCGGGATCTAGCCAAGCCAAGCCACTTTTATCATACCAAGTTTTGCCATCCTTAGTTTTGATCGCTAACTCTGGTCTGCTTTGAGCTAGAATTGGATCTTGAAAAACAGTTTGACGAGCAATAGCGTAGACTCCTAACTGGTGAAATTCATCTAAGATTTTAGCCAAATTTGGCATACGATTGTTTATGGCTTTGGCATCTTGGACATCGGCTAGCTGGCTGTCGTATAAAATATAACCAGAATAATCTTTGATATCAATAACTACGGTATTGATACGACTGTCTTTTATTTTAGCTAAAAGTTGGCTTCTAAATTCCTCACTGCCAGCTGAGGAGGCAGTCAGATATATACCGCGCACATAATCTGGTAAATAGGATTTTTTTATTTCAATTATTTCTAGTGGAGTTTCTGGTATAGGGGAGAATACTGAATAAAGAGAGTTCTGGTCTAATAGCAAAAAGCTAAAGGCAGATACTGTCCAGAGAAGTAAAAGATGAGTAGCCTTTTTATTATTCTTAAACATACTAATATTATAACAGATTGACTCAAAGCTTGACTAGTTGTAGTTTATTTTAAATATAATTTTTATTACTTGAAAAAAAAGTAATACTTGGGTAGAATATATACTATGAAAAAATACATTATTGTTATATCCATTATAGTGGTCAGCGCTGTGGTGCTTGGCCGTGTTTTTTTTACTAAAAATAGCCAATCTAATGATAAAGAAGAGCAAAAAATAGCCGAGGAAGCCAAAGATAGAGAAATTATTGTCCAGATAGAATCTGGTATGACATTTTCTAGTATTACTGAAGAAGTAGGGATTGGTGCTACACTAATGACAGAGCTTTTGACTGCTAGTGCTGATGTTTATGACTTGGTAAATATTAGAGTAGGTCGGGAAATAAAATTTTATTTTGATAAAACTAGCAATAATTTTGTCAGGCTGATTTATCCGATTGATAGCGAAGAAGAATTGTTTATAGAATATGATAATGAAGGTAAAATATCGGCTAGCCGTCGCTTGATTGATTATCAAATAAAAATAAAAACTGTGGAAGGGACTATTGATTCTTCTCTTTACCAATCAGCCGTAGACAAAAATGTAGATATTAGAGCTATTATAGAACTGGCTGATGTTTTTGCTTGGACAGTGGATTTTGGTATGGGCATCAGAGTCGGGGATACTTATAAATTTATATATGAGGAAAGATATAGAGGTGATGAGTATCAAATGCCTGGCAAAATATTGGCAGCTAAATTTGTCAATGATGGTAAAGTGATAGAAGGTTATTATTTTTCAGAAGGAGTAGATGAAGAGGGGGATATTTTAGAAGGTTATTATCATCCGACTGGCGAATCAGTGCAAAAGATATTTTTGAAAAATCCAGTGGATTTTAAATATATTAGTTCTGGTTTTACTACTGGCAAGCGCTACGTAGAAGCTTTTAATGTTTCTACTGGTCACAGGGCTATAGATTATGCGGCTGCTAATGGTACGCCGATTAAATCAGTCGGAGATGGCACTGTGACTTTTGCTGGTTGGAGTAGAGCTGGTTATGGTAATTTGGTCAGTATTAGACACAATGGTACTTTTAGTACCAACTATGCTCATCAAAGTAAAATAGCTGTCTCTTATGGTCAAAAAGTCAGCCAAGGTGAGATTATTGGTTATGTCGGTTCAACTGGCTTTTCTACCGGACCGCATTTGCATTTTGAAATGGTCAAAGATGGCACAAAAATAAATCCATTGACTGTTGATATTCCATCTGACAAAGCAATCTCAGCAGAGAAGATGGAAACATTTAAAACTTTTATTGCTGACTTACAAAATCAATTAAATAATTAATTTATTTAAGATAAGCAAAGATGGATAATTTTGAATCAAAATATCTAAAAGATCAAACTAAAGTCAAGGAGGAAATAGCAAAATCAAGCTGGACTATGTCTTATCGTATTAAAGGTATGACCATTGGAGCAGCTCTGATGTTTGCTTATTTACATTTTCATTTGGGTCAAGACAATCCCAAAATGATTGTAGCTGGTGGAATAGTTGGTTATTTTTTAGGTTGGCTGACGGGGAATTTTTTTTATACCAAAAAGTAAATTATGTGCTATAATTAGAGAAGATTTAGGTATCTATGGCTAGAATAATTTCTATAGTAAATCAAAAAGGAGGAGTGGGAAAGACTACTACGTCTATCAATTTAGCATCGTGGTTGGCTGCTTTTGGTAAAAGAGTTTTGATTATTGATATTGATCCTCAAGGTAATGCTTCATCTGGTTTGGGGATTGACTATAAAAATTTGGATAAAGGCATGTATCAGGTTTTAGTTGATCCAAATACTCGGATTACAGAAGCCATCCGCTCTTATCAACCAAATTTTCATATTTTGCCAACTACACCAGATTTAGCGGGAGCGGCTATAGATTTGGTAGAGCTCAGTGAAAGGGAATATCAACTAGAAAAACAGATTAAAGAAATAGCTGATTTGTATGATTTTATTTTAATAGACAATCCACCATCTTTAGGGCTTTTAACTATCAATGGTTTGGTGGCTTCTCGGGAAATTATTATTCCCGTGCAATGCGAGTATTATGCTCTGGAAGGCTTGTCACAACTTTTAAATACTATTAGTTTGATTAAAGAGCATTTGCAACCGGACTTGAATATCTTAGGAGCAGTGATGACTATGTATGATAGTCGTAACAAATTATCCAACGATGTTTTCAATGAGTTATATAGATATTTTCCAGCTAGAATTTTTAAAAGCGTAATTCCTAGAAATGTGAAAGTAGCTGAATCTCCATCGCATGGCTTGCCACTGAAAGATTATGCACCAAACTCAGTTGGCTCTAATGCTTACAAGCGTTTAGCTCAAGAAGTAATATTATCCAAATAAAAATAAAATTATGTCAGCACTCGGGAAAGGATTGGGGTCGCTAATTCCCAATAAAAAACCAAAAACATCATTTATGTCATCAGACTCTGAGGGCAATATTGGTGATGAAAAAATAGAATATGTGTCCAGTCATGATATATCAGCCAACCCTTGGCAGCCACGGACCCATTTTGATAGAGATAAGTTAGATGAGTTAGCTCAGTCCATAAAACAACACGGTATTTTACAGCCACTAGTAGTTTGTAAAGTCGGAGATAAATATCAATTAATTGCTGGTGAAAGACGTCTTAAGGCAGCTCAGATTTTAGAAATGGATTTATTACCAGTAATTGTCAAAGACGTTAGTGATAGGGACAAATTAGAGTTAGCTATTATAGAAAATATCCAACGTCGTGATCTCAATCCTTTGGAAACTGCTAATAGCTACAAAAAATTAGCCGAGGAGTTTGGTCTTAGCAATGAAGCTATTGCTGAGCAAGTCGGTAAAGGTGTTTCGACAGTGTCCAATTTTCTTCGTTTGTTAAAATTACCAGTGGTTATCAAAGAGGCTATGGCTAAAGGTGACATTACTATGTCTCATGCCAAAATTATTTTGGCTTATCAGAGCAAAGAAGAACAAATAAAAATTTTCAAGCAGATTCTC
>JBAYIR010000001.1:0-306467 GCA_041665505.1 Patescibacteria group bacterium | reverse complement strand
GCTATAGCTTTTGTGACGGAACAAGGTGGTATCACATCACATGCCGCCATAGTAGCTCGGGAAATGAAAAAACCTTGTATCATTGGTACTCGTATTGCCACTAAAGTTTTAAAAGATGGTGATTTAGTGGAAGTGGATGCTAATCAAGGTCTAGTAAGAATTTTAAATAAATCATTAAAATAAAACTATGCAAAAATTAGTAAAAACACAATTTTATGTTTTACTCTTAGGTACTTTATTTGCTTGGGGGAATTTTGGTTGGGAATTGAAAACTTGGTTGGCTGGTCAAAACAATGAGTTTGGTTGTACACCAGGCATTACTAACCCATTCTTAACACCATGTTTTTATGGGGCTATATTTTTTACTTTGGCTTTTGTATTGAGTTGTTTAATTCTAAAAAAACAAAATAAATAAATTTGTTTTTAAATCTTTAGTAAAAGAAAGAGCGGCGGTCCCGGGGGGACCGCCGCATCTCGTTCGTTGTAGCCTGTGAGGGCTACTTCCAACTCGGCCAGGTGGCCGAAATCACGCCGCTCGGCGAGCAGCGGAAGGTGATCGCCTCCATGGAGTTGAGGCTCCGGGCATCGGTCAGCCCGAAGTGACGGGCCAGCATGGGGATGGTCGGGTCGTGGAACAGACCCACACCCAACTGGCCGTCCAGCATGGCGTCGAACATGGCCCGGATGGCCATCTCGCCCCTGGCGATCAAGTCGGCGATGAACTCATCGCTGTGGACGCTGAGCGCGTCCAAGTTGGAGGCCCCGTGGCTGACGGCGTCCTTGAATTCCGCCGTTACCATCTGCCGAAACATCTCGTCGTCGCCGAGGCCGGTGACGGCGTTGTGCACCGCGGTCTGGTCGAAGGCGAAACGACCGCTTATCATGGCGTAGGCCGTCTCCGTGGTCCTGATCAGCGGGCTGACGAAGATGTGTTGCACGCCGTCCGGACCGTAGGTCCGGTCGTAGCGTTTACCCTCGTCCTTGGCCTGGCGCCGGCCGGTGACGGAGATGTGGTTGTCGGGGCTCTTGTCGGCGTGGCGGTGAAGATTCAGCTTCTTGACCATCAGGGAGACCTCCTGCTTGTTTGTCAATCTACACCCTAGATTTCTAGGGATCCGAGCAAGGATTAGCTCAGAATATAGTATTATATCATATTTATTATATTTTGTCAATGAGTATACACTATAATATCTGTTGGACTTTTTAGCCAAAACATATTAAAATTAGTCTGGTATTAAGTAAAAATATTGACTATGGACTTAATTAGAAATTTTAAAAAGTTGGACAAAAATGATGTTGATTTAGCTGGTGGTAAAGGCGCTTCACTTGGTGAAATGACTAAGGCCGCTATTCCTGTGCCAGCTGGTTTTGTAGTTTTAGCTGGGGCTTTTGAACAATTTTTAAAAGAAACTGATATTGATGTAGAAATTGACTCTATTATAAAAAAAGTTAAACACGAAGATATTAATTCTGTAGAAAGTGCTTCAGAAAAAATAAGAGCAATTATTGATAATGCCAAGATGCCAGCTGATATTGCCAAAGCTATTAAGGCAGATTTTAAAAAATTAAATGCCAAATATGTAGCGGTTCGTTCTTCAGCTACAGCGGAAGATTCATCATCTGCTTCTTGGGCTGGAGAATTGGAAAGCTATCTCAATACTACAGACAAAGATTTATTGGCTAAAGTAAAAAAATGCTGGTCATCACTTTTTACACCACGAGCCATTTTTTATCGTTTTGAAAAAAAATTAAATACTACAAAAGTCTCTGTAGCGGTGGTAGTACAGAAAATGGTCCAATCAAAAGTCTCTGGTATTGCTTTTACTGTTCATCCAGTGACTGAAGATAAAAATCAAATGATCATTGAAGCTGGCTGGGGATTAGGCGAAGCTATTGTCTCTGGCATGATTACACCGGATGCCTATGTAGTACATAAAAGAGATTTTTCTATTATTGACATTAATATAGCCAATCAAGCTAAGCAGATTATCAAAACTCCTCAAGGTAACAAATTTGTGGCTGTAGCTCTTAGTCAGCGTGAAGTTCAAAAATTAACTGGAGCCCAAATTGTGACTTTGGCCAAAATTTGTGCCAGTATTGAAAAGCATTATGGCTTTGCTTGTGATATAGAGTGGGCCTTAGAAAATAAAAAGTTTTATATTGTGCAATCTCGACCAATCACTACTTTACAATAATTTATAAATATTAATATAAAAAATTATGGTTAACAGAGAAATGCCTAGCAGTCCAGAAAAATATGGGCAGAATGTTCATGCTGTTTTAGAGTTTGGTCGGCATGAAATACCTGGCAAAACCCCAGAGGGTATGAGTGCGGATTGGCTTACTGAGCAAGGCAAACAAAATGCTGCTACTCGAGGTGGGGAAATAAAAGAAGCAAATGTGGCTGCTTATGCTTCACCAAAAGAAAGAGCTCAAGAAACAGTTGATCTTGAGATGCAAGCGGCTGATATTTTTTCTGAAGGCGGTGTTAATGTGGTTAATAAAAGATCATCAGATTTGCCAGAAGGATTACTCAAAGAGGGTATACAAAAAAAAGACAATGCCTTTAAGGTCAAGGTAGCTGAGGAACTTGATGCTGTACCAAACTTTGCCAAAATTATGCCGGCTTGCCAAGCTTGGGCTGAGGCAGAGAAACAAGCTGGCTCCAAGAGAGGAGCTTATGAATTAATTGTTCAATATTATTTAGATAATACAGATCTTTGTGAAAAAGAAGGAGTGACTACTCCTCATCAAGCTGCTACTGAGATTGCTTATCGGGTAGCTCGTGAAGTAGGTATGACTGAAAAATTTCTTAATAATACAGATATTCGTCTGGTAAATATTACTCATGGACCAAAACTAGAACCATTTCTTATGGCAGTGGTAGACGATTTTGAGACTTTAGAAGATATGGGGGATGCGCTTAAACCAGGAGAGAGTTTTGAGTTAGAGGTAGACACAGACCAAGCCGGTGTGAAAACAATTAAGCTAAAACTAAGAGGTAAATATTATGAAGTTAATAATAAAGCTTTAGCTGAGTTGTCAGATGAGTATTTAAAGAAAGTATTACCAGAGCGTGAAAAAAGAGCCGAACAGCTTGGACAATAATTATAATTTATAAATTAATAATAAAAAATATGGGTGAATTTAAAGATAGTCAAATAGAAGAGCCACAAGTTGAAGTGGAAGGTATGGTCACTAACAAAGAAGCAATAGAATTTGCTAGAAAGGCGCTGTTAGAAATAAGTCTAGAGTCTAAAACTAATGGGAAATTCCCAGGGGCTGAGGCTTATAAAAAAGTGATGCGCGCTGTTATATTAGCTGGAGCAAATAGCGAAACAATTGAACACTGGCAATTTGTTTTTGAAGAATTAGAAAAAGAATATAAAACAGCGGAAGATCCAGAGGCTTTTGTAGAGGATTTAAGATTGAAGTTAGAAAAGGACTTGGCCGAAGCTGAAGAAGCTATGTCTAGCCTAGAGACTGTTTAAAATTTTATTATTTTGCTTAATATAGTAGATAGATCCAGCCCTTCGCGAAGGGCTGGATGGATTTTTTAAGCTAAATATGTTAAAATAAATTCATAATATGTCTATAATTCGCACCAGCCGAGTATTATATAAAGACAAATTGGCTTTTTGGCTGATTAATGTCTCATTTTTATTTATAGTAGCTATTATAGGGCTATTTTTTGTTAAAAAAATAAAACACGATCCTTTGGCCGTTTTGCATTATAATATTTACGCTGGTATTGATATTTTAGGTTCTTGGCATTGGCTTTATCTAATGCCAATAATTATTGTGGCTATATCAATTATAGATTTTCTTTTAGCCAATTTACTTTGGACCAAGGTCAGGGTGATGAGCTATTTTTTATTGACTACTATTATGCTCATCAATATTTTTATGTTTTTATTTTTATATAATATATTAAATTATAATCTATAATGCCTTTATTTGAAATTATCAAAGTCTTAGTTTTGACTACAGTAGCCTTCTCCTTATCAATGCTTCTTACCCCAGCTTGGACACACTTTCTTTACAAGTATAAATTGGTCAAAAATGTTCGTGATGATAGCACTACGCCAATATTTTCCAAAATGCATCAGGGAAAGTCAGGTACACCTACTATGGGTGGTGTACTTATTTGGATGACGGTTTTAATTTTAGCTATTTTATTTTGGTTGATTCATATCCTCTGGCCAAATTCAGTTTTAGCCAATTTTAATTTTTTAAGCCGTGAAGAAACATATCTACCTTTAGGAGCTTTAGTGGCTTCAGCCATTGTGGGCTTAGTAGATGATTGGTTTAATGTTACTCGTCAAGGAGGAGGTAAGGGTGGTGGATTGACAGTCAAACATCGACTTTTTATATATACATTAATAGCTTTATTTGGCGCTTGGTGGTTTTATTTCAAATTAGATTGGGATGTAGTGCGGGTGCCCTTTGTAGGAGTTTTTCAAATGGGCTGGTGGTTTATTCCATTTTTTGTGTTTATATTGGTGGCTACAGCTTTTTCGGTCAATGAAGCAGATGGTTTGGATGGTTTAGCTGGTGGTATAGTCTTGGCGGCTTTTGCCTCATTTGGCACTATTGCTTTTGTGCAGGGTGATTATAATATGGCGGCTTTTTGTGGAGTAATTTCTGGCGCGCTACTTTCATTTTTGTGGTTTAATATCAATCCAGCTAGATTTTTTATGGGTGATACAGGAGCAATGTCATTAGGTATAGTATTGGGCATTGTGGCTATGTTGACTGGCTACCCATTACTTTTACCGATTATTGGATTTTTATTATTATTAGAATCTTCTTCAGTTATCATACAAATATTATCCAAAAAAATACGCAAGAAAAAAGTGTTTTTATCAGCTCCAATTCATCATCATTTTGAGGCGCAAGGTTGGTCAGAAACCAAGATAGTAATGCGTTTTTGGGTAATTTCTGGAGTTTTTGCAGTACTAGGCTTAATTATAGCTATTATCGATTTATCTTTATGGTAAATTTTCAAGGCAAAAAAGTTTTAGTAATGGATATTGGTCTATATGATCAGCAGAAGAAGAAAAAATAATTTACTGGAGTGGTTTTTAGAACCATTTATTAGCAAAAGAGGAGACGGGCATCAACCAGATTTTGTGATGCTAACAGTTATTGGTCTTTTGTTATTTTTTGGTTTAATATTTTTATCTTCAGCTTCTTCCAATTTAGCTTTTTATAAATATCAAGACACTTATCGTTTTGTCAAACAACAAATTATCCATGGTATTTTACCAGGGCTATTATTTTTTTATTTAACTATTCGTATTAATTATGCCTATTATAGAAAACTGGCTGTTTTACTTTTATTCGCTTCTTTTGGCTTATTAATTTTGGTATTTTTGACTAGTTTAAGTGGTAATTATAGCGCTCAATCTTGGATTATCTTGGCTGGTTTTTCTTTTCAACCATCAGAATTAGTAAAATTATTTTTGATTATTTTTTTAGCTACTTGGTTTGAAAAAAAATCTTCAGAAATGAAAGATTTGAAATCAACCACCATACCTTTTGTGGTTATTATGGGTCTGATTAGTATTTTGATAATTAAGCAACCTGATATTGGTAATTTGACTATTATCGGTGCTACAGCCTTAGCTATGTATTATGTGGCTGGAGCTAAATTAACTCATCTTTGGTCTATATTAGGGGCTGGTGCTCTGGCTTTTATAGTTATGGTCAAAACAGCCCCATATCGTATGAATAGAATCACTGTTTGGTTAAACCCAGATGTAGATCCTCAAGGTATTGGTTGGCAAATAAAACAATCTTTAATTGCTGTTGGCTCCGGTGGTTGGTTGGGTTTGGGACTAGGAGCATCTCGTCAAAAATCTTATTTACCACAGCCAGCTAATGATTCTATCTTTGCTGTCATTGCTGAAGAAATTGGTTTTATTTTTACTTTGGCTTTTATAATTTTATTTTCAATTTTAATTTATCGTGGTTTTCAAATAGTCAGACAATCAAATGATAATTTTGCCAAACTATTAGCTCTAGGTATTACCATTTGGATAGCTTTACAGGTGCTTATAAATATTGGTGGTATGCTTAAAATTATGCCACTAACTGGTGTGCCACTTCCTTTTATATCACTAGGAGGTACAAATTTGGTAGTCACATTAATAGCTATGGGCATACTGGCTAATATATCCAAATTTACTAATAGCCATAAATAAATGGAAAATAAACAGCCAAAAATTTTATTGGTAGGAGGAGGGACGCTGGGTTCAGTTTCTCCGCTTTTGGCTATTTCAGAAAAATATAAAGCAGAGTATCTTTTTGTTGGTAGTGAAGATGGACCAGAAAAAGATTTTGTTTTATCACAAGGGATAAATAATTTTCAAGCTATTAAGAGTGGCAAATTGCGTCGTTATTTTGATTGGCAAAATTTTACAGATTTATGGCGTATAAAAATAGCATTTTGGCAAAGTTTGAAAATTATTTGGCAATTTAAACCAGATATAGTGCTTTCTGCTGGTAGTTTTGTAGCTGTACCAATGGTTTGGGCGGCTTGGCTAATGAGAAAACCAGTGATAGTCCATCAGCAAGATATTTTAGTTGGCTTGGCCAATAGGCTGATGGCACCATTAGCTAAAAAAATTACTGTAGTTTTTCCGGAACAAGTGGCAAATTTTAATAATAAAAAAACAGTCATCACTGGCAACCCAATTCGTCGCAGTAAAACCAAGTTGGATAAAGATGGCAGACTGATAGTAATCACTGGTGGAGGTTTAGGCGCTCGGTCCATGAATAAGTTTTTAGCACCTTTTATACCCAAGATGATAGCAGCTGGTTTTAAGGTCTATCATTTATTGGGTACTAAAAATGCTGATCAAGCTTTGAATCCTGAGCTTGTCGAAGGAGAAGGTTATTATAGTGATAAGTTTGTCAAAACTGGTATGCTGGATATTTTATCACAAGCAGATATTATCATCTCTCGAGCTGGTATGTCTTTGATTTCAGAAGCGGCGGCTTTAAAAAAGGCCTTAGTGCTTATTCCACTGACTAATACTCATCAAGAGCGTAATGCTAGTTTTCTAGCCAAACGTAATGCGGCCGTGATGATTAGACAAGGTAATGATCAGATTATGGATAGATATTTAGATAAACTACTCACTAAAGAGGAGTTAAGGCTTGGTTTAGGGGCTAATTTGTATCAGCTCTTCCCAAAAAACGCAGTAAATGATTATATTATACTGATAGATAAGATATTAAATGAATAAGCTAAATTTGGAAAAAATAAATAAAGTGTATTTGGCTGGCATTGGCGGTATTGGTTTGTCGTCTATTGCTTATTATTTCAAAAATTTAGGTAAAGTTGTTGAGGGTTCTGATTTGATAAAATCAGAGGTGACCAAAAGATTGGAAGCCGCTAATATTGATATTCATTTTAAGCAAAAAGAGGGAAATATTTCAGAAGATATAGATTTATTGGTTTATTCATCAGCCTTACCAGAGACGCATCCAGAACTTTTAAAAGCCAAAGAATTAAAAATACCCACTTTGACTTATTTTCAATTTTTAGGTTTATTATCCAAAAATTATAAAACTATTGCTGTGACTGGCACCAACGGCAAAACTAGTACTACGGCTATGCTTGGTTTGATGTTGGAAAAAGCTGGTCTTGATCCAACAGTGATTGTCGGGTCGCTAGTTCCACAGTGGGGTAACAATTTTCGTTTGGGGCAGTCGGATATTTTGGTAGTAGAAGCTTGTGAATGGCAAGCACATATGTTGGAGTTGGATCCAAATATTATAGTGCTCAGTAATGTAGCTGAAGATCATTTGGATTTTTACAAAGATTTGGAAGATATCAAAATACATTTTCAAAAATTTGTAGATAAATTACCAAGAACTGGCTTATTTATCAAAAATTTTGATGATCAAAATTCTCAAGATATAAAATTTAAAAGCACTGTTACTTTTGGCTCTAGCGAACAGGCTGATTATTTTTTTAGTGATGTAAAGATAGAAGACGGCAAACAAAAATTTAATACCAATGAATTTTCTAATATAGAATTGTCAGTACCAGGTAAATATAATATTTATAATGCTCTATCGGCTATGGTGGTAGCTAAAGAGCTAGGCGTCAACAAACACCAGATGTGGAATGCTCTATCGGAATTTAAGAATACTTGGCGTAGATTTGAAATAGTTGGACAAATGAAATCAAATATTGTAATTTCTGATTATGCTCATCATCCAGATTCTATCAATATGCTACTTCGAGCCACTAAGGATTTTTACCCTGACAAAAAAATAATTGCTGTTTTTCAACCTCATCACCACAATCGGACCAAGACATTGCTTGATCAATTTGCTAAGGCCTTTTACCTAGCTGATCAGGTGATTGTGTCTGAAATTTATTCTGTTTCTGGACGTGAGGATAAGATCAAAGAGGATGTCAGCTCAGTTGATTTAATAGAGCTGATGAATCATAGTCACAAATATTATGCTAGCGATTTCAAAAAAGTAAAAGAGATACTAAAAGATATAAACCCTAGTAACTCTATTATTATTTTTATTGGAGCAGGGGATATAGATGATTTAGCTAGGGAGGTAATTGATTAAACAATGGAAAAAATTATTATAAAAAATTCTCGTAAGCTCAAATTGGTGGGAGATTTATATACTTCAGATTCAGATAAGATAATTATCATGTGTCATGGTTTTGGCTATGATCGGCATGAAAAAATATCCAAATTTGATAATATAGCTGAAAACTTTAATAGAGTGGGTTATAATGTGCTGACTTTTGATTTTAGTGGTATAGGTGAGAGTGATAATGATTCTTTGACAGTCGCTAAACAGATAGATGATTTGCAGTCAGTAATAAAATTTGCTAAAGGCAAAAATTATCAGCATATTATTTTGTTTGGGGCTAGTTTAGGAGGATTAATAGCTTTTTCGGCTTATGATAAAGATATAAAGGCTATTGTGGCTATGGCACCAGTGACTGATAAAGTAAACTCCAATTGGCGTCATAAGAATTTTACTGATGAGCAGTTGGATGAATTTAATAAAACCGGACAGTTGATTTACAAGAAAGCCAATGGACCTAGGGAGGATCTAATTATTGATAGACAATATCTTTTAGAAAGAGAAGAATTAAACCAAAAATTATTACTAAGAAATATAAATTGTCCTGTTTTGATAATGCATAGTACTGATGATGATTTCATACCACTAAAGGTTTCCAAAAAAGCAGTAGAAATTTTGGGACACAAAGGTGAATTGTATATTATCAAAGAGGGTGGGCATGCCTTTTTAAATCATATTGATACAGTTATAAACAAAACAATCAATTGGTTATCTAAAAAAGTATAAGTATGACAAAATATGTTATCAATTCTGGTGGGCTCAGGAAGAATCCAGAAAAAAATAAATTATATGTCGCTGAAATTTTAAAAGACCTAGGCAAAAAACCTAAAGTCTTAATTTGTTTTTTTGCTCAAAAGAGAGAGGACTGGGAAAGTGATTATAAGGATTATGTAGATAATATTCAAAAAATATTACCTGATAATTTAAGTCCTTCTTTTGATTTGGCTTTTCCAGAAAAATTTATTAAGCAGATGGGAGTCTCAGATGCTCTAATAATTCCTGGTGGAGATGATCACTTAATTCAGTATTGGCTTAAACAATTTGATTTAAAAAAAATTTGGCAAAATAAAACTGTGGCGATTAGTTCAGCCTCTTCTGATGCTTTAGTTAAACATTTTTGGACTTGTGATTGGCGTCAAAATATGGATGGTCTGGGGATATTGCCATTTAAATTTATACCACATTACAAATCAAATTGGGGTGCAGATGATCCTCGCGGTCCTATAGATTGGGACAAGGCTTACTCTACTTTAGAAAATTATGGGGATAAAAATTTACCTATTTATGCTTTGGAAGAAGGAGAATTTATAGTTATAAAGCAATAAATTTATGCTATTTGTAATATGCACTAAAGAGCGACTGTTATATTACAAATAAAAGATACATAAATTGTGTTGTCAGCTAATATAAATTATATGAATATAGAAAAAAATATAAGTTTAAAAAAATATACTACTTTCAAAATTGGTGGACCAGCTGAGTATTTTGCTGATGTTAAAAATATAGCAGACTTACAAGAAGTTTTAGAGTGGGCCAAAGAAAATAAACAGCCAATTAAAATATTAGGCGGTGGCAGTAATATGTTGATTTCCGATACTGGTTTAAAAGGCTTGGTTATCAAACTTAGTTTGGATAAATTGGAGTTTAATGATAATAAAGTAATAGTCGGTCCTGGAGTGATGCTGGCTTATCTTTTAAATATGGCTATTAGAAATGGTCTAACAGGCTTGGAATTTGCTGCTGGTATTCCCGGTACAGTCGGTGGGGCAACCCGTGGCAACGCCGGTACTTATGGAATAGCTATGGATAGTGTGATAAAAAGCATCAAATATCTGGATGAAAACTTAAATTCTCAAGAAATGCCAGCTAGTGAAGCCCAATTTGCTTATCGTCATAGTATTTTTAAGGAAAAAGCCTGGATAATTTTGGAATTAAGTATAGAGCTGGAAAAAGGCGATATCAAAGCTTCTCAAGCTTTAATTAAGGAGAGATTAGAATATCGTCAAAATACTCAACCTAATCTGCCTTCGGCTGGTTGTATTTTCAAAAATATTTTGTTTGAAAATGTGGACATAGAGGGACTAAAAGCCAAAAATATTGAAATTGAAAAATTTGATAAATTTAAAAAAATTCCAGCCGCTTATATTATTGAGAGAGCTGGCTTAAAAGGTCATAAGATTGGTGATGCTCAAATTTCCGAGCTGCATGCCAATTATATTGTAAACAATGGTCAGGCTACGGCTGAACAAGTAATTATGTTGATTAGTTTTATTAAGCAGCAAGTTCGGGATAAGTATGGCGTTCAATTACAGGAAGAAGTTCAATTATTAGTCTAATATTAGCCAAAAAGTTTATTTTTTCAATTTGATGCCCTTAGTTATTGACTTTTTGAAAAAAATCTGTATAATATAGGGGCATTGATTATTTATAGGATTTTTAAGTATTTACGCTTATTTAAAGGAAAATTCCTATGGTCAAGCAGATCATAGAGGAATTTCTTTTTTTATAGAAATAAATGGCAGAGACTGAGCCAAAGGTAAACAAAAAAGGATTTTTGGAGATGGATGGAGAAGTCCTAGAGCTTCTTCCAAACGCCAATTTTAAAGTGGCCCTAGAAAATGGTCATGAGGTTTTGGCTCATCTAGCTGGTAAAATGCGAATGTTTAAAATTAGAATTTTACCTGGGGATAAAGTTACTATAGAAATGAGCCCTTATGATATGGGCAAAGGAAGAATTATTTATAGGAAATAATAGAAATATGAAAGTCAAAGCTTCAGTAAAAAAAATGTGTAAAGACTGTAAAATCACTCGTCGTAAAAATAGAGTGGTTTGTATTTGTAAGAATCCCAAACATAAACAAAGACAAGGATAATTTTTATTAATAAAAATATTTAAAAAAGTATGGCCAGAATATCAGGTGTCAATATTCCAAGTGAAAAACGAGCTGAAATAGCTCTGACTTATATTTATGGTATTGGACTCACAACTTCTAGAAAAATTTTAAGAGAATTAAAATTTAATGTTAATACTAAGATTAAAGATTTTAGTGATGAACAAATAAATCAACTTAGAAAGAAAATTGAAAGTATCCACGTTGAAGGCGAGCTTCGTCGTGAAAAAATTACTAATATCAAAAGACTTAAAGAAATAAAGTCATACCGTGGTTCTAGACATGTGAAAGGTCTACCAGCTAGAGGCCAAAGATCAAAGACTAATTCACGCACTGTGCGTGGTAACAAGCGTGTTACTATGGGTAGTGGTAAAGCTCCTTCAGCTCAAAAAACATAATTTTATAATATGGTAAAGATAATAAAGTCAAAAAAGAAAGTAAAGAAGAGTATTAAAAAGGGTCAAGCTTATATCCAAGCTACTTATAATAATACTATTGTTACTATTGCTGATGGACAAGGCAATACTTTAGCTTGGTCATCAGCTGGAGCTAATGGTTTTAAGGGTCCTAAAAAAGCCACTCCATATGCCGCTGGTATTATTGTGAGAAATGTTGTAGAAAAAACCAAAGAAATGGGTTTGGCTGAAGTAGACGTCTTTGTCAAAGGAGTAGGAGCTGGACGTGAAGCAGCTATCAGAGCCTTACATGCCAATGGTTTGGCTATTGGTTCTATCAAAGATTTGACTCCCATCCCTCATAATGGTTGTCGGGCTAAGAAAACAAGAAGAGTATAAAATTGACAATAATTAAGATATGGCTAGAAATTTAAAACCAAGACATAAAGCAAGTCGTAGATTTGGCGAAAACGTTGCTGACACTTTGAAGGAATCAAAGAAAAATTTTCCTCCAGGAATGCATGGTCCTAAAAAGACTTTTGCCAAAACTTCCGAATATGGACGTCAGTTAAAAGAAAAACAAAAAGCCAAGGCTATTTATGGTCTTTTAGAAAAACAATTTAAATTGACTTTTGAGTCAGCTACTAAACTTTCAGGTGATTTAGGACCAAATATGTTGATTACTTTGGAAAGTCGTTTGGATAATGTAGTTTATCGTGCTGGTTTGGCTCAGACTAGACGTCTAGCTCGTCAATTAGTCAACCATGGACATTTTACTGTTGATGGTGTGGCTACTGATATTCCATCATATCGTGTTAAAGCGGGAGAAGTCATCAAAGTAAAAGAAAATAAACTCAAAAAGGGTTATTGGACTGCTTTAAGCGAGCGTATTGATAAGATTACTACTGCTGGTTGGTTATCCTTAGATACTAAAAATATAGCTATTACTGTCAATTCTTTACCAAATAAGGAAGATTTACCAAATAATATTGATATGCCATTAATAGTTGACTTTTATTCTAGATAAAATAATAAAAACTAAAAATAGAGCTATGATTCAAATTACATTCCCAGACAAAACAAGCATCAAGGATTTAAAGGATAATCACTATCAAGTGGTTATTGAGCCTTTTTTTCCAGGTTTTGGTGTAACAGTCGGTAATTCTCTGCGCAGAGTATTACTTTCATCACTAGAAGGAGCCGCTGTCACTTCCTTCAAAGTAGAAGGAGCACAACATGAATTTGATTCCGTTGACGGTGTGAAAGAAGATTTGGTAGAGATTATGTTGAATTTAAAACAATTAAGACTAAAATCTTTTTCTGAGGAACCTGTAAAGTTGAGTATCGACATCAAAGGTGAAAAAGCTGTTACTGCCGCTGACATTAAGAAAAATGCTGATGTCGAGATCATGAATCCAGATTTATTGATTGCTACTATTACTGATAAAAACACCAAATTTAATATGGAAATTACTGTGGAAAGAGGTAGAGGCTATGTTACTGTCGAACAACGCGACGAGAATGAAAAATTAGAAATCGGTAATATTGCTATTGATGCTAGTTTTTCTCCAGTCTTAAATGTCGGTTATGAAATTGATAGTGTCCGTGTTGGTGAAATGACCAACTATGAAAGATTGACTTTAGATATGCTAACTGATGGTACTATTGATGCTAAGACCGCCATTTCTCGTGCCGCTAAAATTTTGGAAGATCATTTTGCTTTATTTATTGAAGATAAAACTTCTGAAAGCAAAAAAGAAGAGAAAGAAGAAGTGGAAGTCAAGGTAAAAAAAGCTACTAAAAAATCAAGTACTAAGAACGAAGAAGATAAATAATATCTGACATATATGAGACATAGAAAAGTAGGTAAAAAATTAGGTAGATTAGCAGGACCTCGTAAGGCTTTGACAGACAGTCTGGCTACTTCATTAATATTGTATGAAAAAATTGTCACTACTGAATCTAAAGCCAAAGCTATTCGTCCGATTGTAGAAAAACTTATTACTCGTGGTAAAGAAAAATCTGTCCATAATAAACAACAGTTAGGTAAAGTATTGGAAGATAAAAAAGCCGTTCAAAAAGTATTGGATGTCTTGGGGCCAAAATATAAAGATAGAAAAGGTGGCTATACTCGTATTATAAAAATAGCTCGTCGTCAAGGTGATGGCGCTCCAATGGCCCAAATTGAATTTGTATAAAAATATGGAAAGAACAACACATAAAATTGATGCAAGTGGTAAAATAGCTGGCCGATTGGCTAGTCAAATTGCTATGCTTTTGCAAGGTAAAAATAAAGTAACTTATCAAGCACATATAGATGGTGGAGATATTGTAGAAGTGACTAATGTTGCTGCTATGAAATTTTCTGGTAAAAAACTAGAAACAAAAGTTTATTATAGAAATACTGGTTACCCAGGCGGTATTCGTACCAAAAAAGTCAAAGATATGATGGAAACCGAACCAGCTACAGTGCTTCGTAAAATGGTTTATTTGATGCTTCCAAAAAATAAGCTCAGACCTAATATGATAAAAAGATTAATAGTAAGTTAATATGGCAGTAAATAAAGAAAACAAAGACTATATTCCAGCTGTGGGCAAAAGAAAAAGAGCTATTGCTAGAATTAGGATCATCAAAGATAATGCTAAAGGTATAAAAATTACTATCAATGATAAGGATTATAAAGAGTATTTACCATATTTTCAGTGGCAAGAATTAATTTTAAAACCATTAAATTTGGTAGGCCGAGATAATATTACTATTTCTATTAAAGTAGAGGGTGGTGGCATTAAGGGACAAGTAGATGCTATCAGTCATGGAATTGCTAAAGCTTTACTAAAAACTGATGAAGAATTACGCGCTACTTTAAGAAAAAATAGCTTATTGACTAGAGATTCTCGTATTAAAGAAAGAAAGAAACCAGGTCTTAGAAAAGCTCGCCGAGCTCCACAATGGAGTAAACGTTAAGCTTAAAATAAATATCAAATATTTTTATACAAAAACCCCAAAAAATGGGGTTTTTGCTTGATATTTAAATACTTGTTATACTAAAGACATGAAACAACAAAATACCGCCATTATAGGCACACAATGGGGAGATGAGGGCAAAGGCAAATTAGTTGACGCTCTAGCCAGTCAATTTGACATTGTAGCTCGAAGTACAGGTGGCTCAAACGCTGGTCATACTATTGTCGTAGATGGACAAAAGTATGTCTTTCATCTTTTACCTTCGGGCATGCTCCATAAAAATACCATAGGTTTGATTGGCAATGGTTGCGTAGTTCATTTGCCAGATTTAATAAATGAAATTAATAATCTGGAAAAAACTGGTTTGGATATAAAAAATCGCTTAAAAATTTCTAATAAAGCCCATTTGCTTTTGGATTACCATAGGCTGATTGATACCCGTTTGGAAGAATTAAAAGGGGATAACAAAATTGGTACTACTAAGCAGGGTATTGGTCCTTGTTACGTTGATAAAGCAATGCGTATTGGTATTCGTCTGGGTGATTTAGCAGATGAAGCTGTGTTGAAAGATAAAATAGTCAAAAATTGTGATTTTTATAATAAAACTTTAGACCTAAAACTAAATTCACAACAAGAGCTAGCTACAATACTAGCAGTGCGTGAGCAAGTATTAGGGTTTTTAGATGATACTAGTCTGTGGCTCAATACGCAGATTGCTGCTGGTAAGAAAGTACTTTTTGAAGGAGCTCAAGCTCATCATTTGGATATTGATCATGGAACATACCCTTATGTGACATCTTCGGCAGTGACTATTGGAGGTGTTTGTACAGGCTTAGGGGTGGCTCCTAAGCATATTGCTAATATTATTGGTATTACCAAAGCTTACACTACTCGTGTTGGTGAGGGGCCTTTTAGGACGGAGCTGAACAATGATCTTGGTAAAGTAATACAGACAACTGGTCATGAATTTGGCGCCACTACTGGTCGACCTAGACGCTGTGGTTGGTTGGATGCTGATATTGTGCGTGAAAGTGTTATTATAAATGGCATTGATGAGATTAATTTGACAAAGCTTGATGTTTTGACCGGCTTAGCAGAGCTAAAGGTTTTTTATCAAGGAGAATATAAAACATTTGAAGTTTGGTCAGAGGATATTTCTCAAATTAGTCGTTTTGAAAATTTACCACCAGCCGCTCAAAAATATGTTTTAGAGCTGGAAAAAATGTTTGGCGTCAAGATAAGATCAATTGGTGTAGGGCCAGAGAGAGAAGCACTCATATTTAGAAATTAAAATATCTTAAAAGCCCATATAAAAGGGCTTTTTGCTTTTAAATGAGTTTTTTTAAGGCTGTTTTTAGCCTTTATTTTATAAGGGTTTTTTGCTATAATTGAGCTATGTTTAGTGACAAAAAAATCACATCTAATACTAGTTTTTATATGCTGGCCTTGATAGCCCAGAAGGTGCTTTCTTTTATATATTTTACCTTTTTAGCTAGGAGTTTAGGAGCAGAAGGTATTGGGCAATATTTTTTTGCTATTTCTTTTGCTACTATGTTTTCAGTTTTGACAGATTTGGGTCTTTCCGCCCTTTTGATTCGTGAGGTAGCCAAAGAAACAGAAGAATCACTAAAATGGTTCCAACAGATTTTTACTATCAAAATTATTTTGTCTTTAATAACAGCTCTTATTTTAGTTATTTTAGATTTAGTTTTATTTTATAGTGATGCAGTTAGAAATTTGATATTTTTGACCAGCCTTATGATTGTGGTAGATAGTTTTACATTGTTTTTTTATGCTTTTATTAGAGGTCGACAAAATCTAAAATTTGAATCTTGGGGGACTATTATTTTTCAAATTATAGTCATGGTTTTTGGTCTGACTTTATTGCGTTTTACTGACAATGTATTTTTATTATTGCTGGTGATGCTTTTAGCTAGTTTGTTTAATATGTTTTATTCAGCGATTATCTTAAATACAAAGTTTGGACTTAAATTAAAACTATATTTTTCTAAAACTTTGGCTAAGGAAATAATGATAATTGTTTTACCTTTTGCCTTAGCTGCTATTTTTGCCAAAATTTATGCTTACGTGGATACTTTTTTGCTAAAAATATTTTTAGGTGATGAAGAGGTAGGTTTTTATAGTGTAGCTTATAAAATTACTTTTGCTTTGCAATTTATTCCTTTAGCTTTTGTGGCCACTCTTTATCCGGCTTTTTCCAATTATTTCAAAAATGATATTGAAAAATTGAAGCGTACTTTTGCCAAAGCTTTTAACTATTTGGCTTTTATCGCTTTGCCTATTAGCTTTGGAATTATCGCTGTAGCTCCAGAATTGGTAAATAAATTATATAGTAGTGATTTTGATTCAGTCTGGCCACTCAAAATATTGATAGCTTCTATACCATTTTTGTTTATAAATTTTTCTTTAGCCAGTTTCTTAAATGCCAGTGAAAGACAAAAAATAAACACTCAAAATTTAGGGATAGTGATGGTTTTAAATATTATTTTAAATTTGATTTTTATACAAAAATTTGGTGTTTGGGGAGCTAGTTTATCTTCTAGTTTGGCTACCTTGCTTTTATTTATATTGAATATGCGTGAGATAATGAAGGTAATTCATATGCCTATTAGATTTTTTAGACCACTTTTAGGCTCTTTATTTTCTGCTGTGATTATGTATTTGGCAGTTATTTATAGCAAAAATTTAGTGGGTTGGCTTTGGGCTATTTTAGTGGGGGCGCTAGTATATTTATTATTAATGCTTATTACCAGAACTCTAAAAAAACAAGATTTAATTTTTATAAAAAATTCATTTAAAGCATAAATGATTTTAAATTTATTATAAGATGAAAAAAACTTTAGTACTGACACATGAATATTATCCTTTTAAAGGTGGTGTAGCTCGCTATTGCCACAATCTTTTTAAGTTTTATCCAGAGAATAAATATTTAGTATTGACTGATAATAAACAGGTAAAAACTGAGGCTAATGTTGTAAATACTAAATTAATTTGGACTTGGCTTAAACCAGCTTGGCTCTTGGCTTATTTTAAATTAAAAAGAATTATCAAAAAAAATAATATAGAGCAAATTTTTACTCCCAATATTTTGCCCTTGGGTAGCTTGGCTTATTTTTTAAAAATACCATATATAATTTCTTTACATGGTTTAGATATCAATTTGGCTTTAGCTAATAAGCCAAGCTTAACAAAAAAGATTTTAGAAAATGCTAAAGCTATCATAGTTAATACTAAAAATACAGCCAAGATTATTGAGCCTTTAGAAATTGATCAAGCTAAAATACACCTTATCTATCCGGGTCGAGATTTTGATACTAATTATGACGAAAGTAAATTAGCCGCTTTTCGTAAAAAATTAAATATTGGCGAGGAAAAAATAATTATCACTTTGGCTCGTCTTAATAAACGTAAGGGGCAAGATTTAGTTATTAAAGCCGTGGAGCAGCTTAAAAAAAATTATAAGTTGAAATATTTTATAATTGGTAGTGGGCAGGAAAAAGAATATTTAGAATCTTTGATAAAAAAATATAAATTATCAAATAATGTTTTTATATTTAATAACATTGATGATGAAGAATTAATCTATTTTTTTAAACTAGCTGATATTTTTGTGATGCCTCATAGAAATACAGGTGGCGATGTAGAAGGTTTTGGTATTGTATTTTTAGAAGCGGCTCTTTGTGGTTTACCAATTATTGCCGGAGATAGCGGAGGGATAAAAGAGGTCTTTGATAGCTCAGAGCAGGCCATTTTGGTCCCGAGCGATGATTTAAGGTCTTTAGTTAAGGCCATTAAACACTTATTGAATAATCCAGCGGAAGCTGATAAACTGGCTAAAGCGGCTTATAAAAGAGCAATGCAGTTTAAAGACGCTCACGGGCAATCTTCGGTGCTAAAAGAAATTTTAGAATAAAAATAAACCAAAGGAAAATTAACAAAATAAATTTTTAACAGGATGAAAAAGTTTGATGTCATAATGCTCAATATGTCCAATTATTCCGAATGGGATGAGGGCGTATCAAATCGTAATTATCATATTTTACGAGAACTTTTGAATAGAGAAGAAGTTGGTAAAATCTTGGCCGTCGATTATCTGCCATTGGATTTTAAGAGAGCTTTGCGTACTTATAAAGAAGATATAGTTTTGAACGTAACTGGCGCCAAAGTAATTAAAAGAGGCTTGACTCATAAAGTTTCTAAAATTTCCGATAAACTTTATGTCTACACGGATATAGATTTTTTCTTGTGGCCAAAAAACTCTATGAAGCGTATCAAGAAAATAGCTATTGATTTAAATTTTGGTGATTTCGTATTATGGTCATACTATCCATTTGCTGCTCCTTATTGGGCTAATATGGGACAAAAAATGACTATTTTTGATGCAGTAGACAATTGGTTGCTTCACTCTTCTTATGCTAAGCAAGCTGATAAACTCAAAGCCGCTTATGAAAAAATAAAAAATGAAACAGATTTAATTTTTGTGGTTTCAAAAAATTTGACTAATTTTTTTGATGACCAGCCCAACGTCTATTGGGTACCAAATGGAGTAGATATTAAACATTACAGCAAAAAGTTTTCCTTAATCAATAGGGATATTTCCGATATTGCTAAACCAATTATTGGTTATATTGGTGTAGTCCAAGAAAAAGTAGATTTTGAATTACTTAGTTATTTATCAAGCAAAAATCCAGATAAATCAATCGTAGTAGTTGGTCCAGTTTGGGCTGAGCAAGAACAAGCTAAAGAGGAATTAGCCAAACAGCCTAATGTCTATTTTCTTGGTTATAAAAAATATGATGAGGCTCCTCAATATATTCAACAATTTAACGTAGGAATTATACCTCATAAGACAGCTGGTTTTAGTGCTACCACCAATCCAATGAAGATGTATGAATATCTAGCTTGTGGCAAAGCAGTAGTCGCTACAAAAAATATTGGTACAGAAAATGTTGAAGATATTATTTCAGTAGCTAAGGATTATGAAAGTTTTAATACTTTAGTTAATCAAGCTATAGACAAAAATAGTTTAGAAGATCAAGAGAAAAGAAAAGAATCAGTTAAGAAATTTTCTTGGTTTAATACTGTGGCTAAAATGCTAGATTTAATTAGCAATAAATTTAATTAAGCTTTTTATAGATGGTGAAGATAGATGTTTCTATTATTATTGTAAATTGGAAAGTCAGAGATCTTTTGCAAAAATGTCTTGACTCTATTTTAATCTATAAAAATAATTATAATTTAGAAATATTTGTAGTAGATAATAACTCACAAGATACTAGTGTGGAAATGATTAGATCTGATTATCCACAAGTAAAATTGCTAGCTTTACCAAAAAATATTGGTTTTGGTGCAGCTAATAATTTAGCTATCAAACAAGCTCAAGCTGATTATATATTTTTATTAAATCCTGATACAGAAATTACAGCAGATTTTTTTGTCAGGATATTTGAATACATGGATAATAATCCAGTTGTGGGTATTGCCGGTCCAAAAATAAAAAATGACGACGCTAGTCAACAGCCATCTATTAGGCGGGAGCCAGATTTGTTGTCTCAGATTTTAATAATGCTAAAATTAAAAAATGTATTAGTGGATAATAAATTACTCAATAAGTATCTTTTTAAGGATTTTGATTATAATAAAATACAAACAGTGGATCAAATTATGGGAGCAGCTATGTTTATGCGAAGATCAGTTTTTGATAAAATAGGTCTCTTTGACGAGAAATTTTTTATTTGGTTTGAAGAAGTCGATCTTTGTAGGCGGGCTAAGCAAGCGAAAATAGTTATAAAATATTTCCCAGAGGCGCTTATTATTCATCATGGAGCCAAAAGTTTTTCTAAAAGTGGTATTTTAAGAAAACAGATAATTTTTAATAAAAGTTTGCTGTATTATTTTTCTAAACACAAATCTTTTTGGCAGACTCTGATAATATTATGTTTAATTCCCATTAATATAATTTTGACACTAGCTTATGTCATATTTCGCAAAAGTAAAGGAAAATAATATATTTGCTAGGTGGCTAGTAGTCTTGGTGATTGTAGAACTTTTATCATGGCTAGCTTGGGTTTTCCCAAATATTAGTGGCTGGCTCTTGCTAATTTTGGGGCTACTAACATTGCTTTTATGTTTCAAAAAACCAATTTATTCCCTATATATTCCAGTGGCCGAGATTTTTTGGGGGTCTTTAGGACATAGTTTTGATTACCAAATATTGAATACTAGGTTGCTAATATTTTTGACTGTCTCCTTGGTATTTTTGATTAAGAATATTAGACAGCCGAAGAAAATAAAATTATTTAATGACAAAAGTCTTTTATTTATTTATCTGTTTTTATTATTTTTAGTATTAGTAACTGTAGTGATTGGATATTATAGTTCTTATGATATTAAAAAAGTATTTTTGGATGCTAATGCCTATGCCTATTTATTTTATTTGCCGGTCTGGTATCAAGTTTATGATAGGAAGTATTTAAAAAATATCTTTGCTATACTCAAAGCATCAGTTTTAGTGGTAGCTTTAAAAACTTTAATTCTTTTAAATATTTTTTCTCAAGATTATAATTTTTTAAATATTACTAGTATCTACAAATGGGTTAGAGATACTAGGACAGGGGAGATTACACCGTTTAAAGATTCTTTTTTTAGAATATTTATGCAATCCCAATTTTATTTGATTTTAGCTTGGTTTTGGCTTTTTATGCAACAGTTAAAAGATTATAAAAATAAAAATAATTTTTTATTAATTACTTTAATCTCAGCTGCTTTATTAGCTTCATTATCTCGCAGTTTTTGGTTGGGTGCTGCTATTGCTTTATTGTTTATGCTAATAAATATTTTTATTTATCAAAAAAAACAAATTTCCTTTCATGTATTTTTGACTTTAGCAGTGGTAGCAGTCTCAGCTATTTTGCTAGTCCAAATTTTTTATAATTTACCAGCTTATAAAAATATTAATATTTTTAATCAGCGTACTACAGATATTTCCGAAGCAGCTATCAGTGCTCGTAGTCAACTTTGGGGGCCTATGTGGCAGACTATTTTTGATAAACCAATAATTGGTCACGGTTTTGGCAAAGAAATTACTTATCAGTCGTCAGATCCTACTATTAAAAATAATAATAACCCCGAGGGCTGGTATACTACTTATGCCTTTGAATGGGGTTGGATGGATCAATTAGTCAAAGGAGGAATTTTATTAGTGCTAGCTTTTATTTTTTGGCTAATATTGGTCTATAATAGAATCTATCTAAGTCTAGGTACTGAACCCATACTTAGCTTAACATTTAGTGCTACATTGACTAGTTTATTAATTATTCATATATTTACACCATATATCAATCATCCTATTGGTTTGGCATTTTTGATCTTGGCTAGTATAATTTTTTCTCCTTATGCAACAAAAACCAACAGTTACTATTAGTTTGCTTACTTGGAATGGTCAAGAATATTTGCCTTGGCTACTCAAAAGTTTATCTGCTCAATCTTTTGTAGATTGGGAAATTTTGGTTTTAGATAATGCCTCCAGTGATAAATCAGTGGATATTGTTAGAGAATATTATCCTAAGGCTAGAATTATAAATCAAAAACAAAATATTGGTTTTGCCAAGGGGCATAATCTATTGATAAATTGGTCAAATTCAGATTATGTTTTGGTTTTAAATCAAGATGTGATATTAGAAGAAAATTATCTTAGAGAGTTAGTAGATTTTTTGGAAAAAAATAAAAATGTTGCTTCTTGCTCTGGCAAACTGATGTATTGGGATTTTGCCAGTGGAGTCAAAACAAAAATTATTGATTCTTATGGTTTAAAAATAAATAAGCAGAGAGAAATTATAGATAATTATCAAGGTCAAAAAGAAGTAGCTGTAGATAATCAAGAGGTTTTTGGTCTTTCCGCTACAGCTACTTTATATAGACGTCAGGCCTTAGATATTGTGGCTGGTTTGCCAAAGGGCAATCATTTAGAATATTTTGATGAAGATTTTTTTGCCTATAAAGAGGATGCTGATTTAGCTTGGCGACTAAGATTATTTGCTTGGGAAAATTGGTTAGTTACTAGTACCAAAGCTTACCATCATCGTAGCGTGGCCAAAAGTAAAAATCTTAAAGAATCTCGTCAACGTAGAGGTCTAGCCAACAAACTTTCTTATCGCAATCATCTAATGCTTTTGTATAAGAATTCTTTTTATAAAAATTTATTCCAAGATTTTTTTGCTATTAGTTTCTATGAGTTTAAAAAGTTTATATATTTATTGCTTTTTGAAAGAAGGACTTTAGTTGGTTTTAAAGAATATCTAAGGGCTATTCCTAGTCTAGCTAAAAAAAGAAAATATATCATGAAGCACAGAAAGATAAATGCCGATGATATTTATAAATGGTTTGTAAATTCACCCCGTTAAATAAATTTTAAAAATAAAAATGAATTATTTATTTATATATTAGGGGAATAAAATAATGCTTATATAAGTTACGTTAATAATTAAAATTTAATATTTAAGTAAAAACTTAAATATTATTTAACGGGGCGAATATGGATTTATCAATAGTAATTTTAAATTACAAAAATAAAAATTTAAGCAAAGAATTATTAAAAAATTTGTTAGATTTAAATTTACCTTATCAATATGAAATTATTGTAGTGGATAATGCCTCTTACGATGGATTAAAAGAGATTGTAGAAGCAAAATTTCCAATGGTTAAATTTATTCAGAGTAATAAAAATGGTGGTTTTGCTTATGGCAATAATTTAGGCATCAAAGCAGCTCAGGGTAAATATATTATGATTATGAACCCAGACTTAGCAATTTTATCAAACGCCATAGTACAACTTTATGAATATATGGAGGCTAATCCACAAGTGGCTTTAGCTGGACCTAGGCTGATTAATGCTGATAAGACTATTCAATATTCTTGCACCAATTTTCCAGATTGGAAATTACCGCTTTATCGACGTACTTCACTTGGCGAGACTAAGGCTGGTCAAAAATGGTCGGATAAATACTTAATGAAAGATTTGGATCACTACAAAAATAGCCAAGTGCCTAGTTTATATGGAGCTTGTTTGATAGTCAGAAGCCAAGCTTTAAAAAAAGTAGGATTATTGGACGAACGCTATTTTATATACATGGAGGATTTGGATTGGTCTAGACGTTTTTGGGCAAATGGATATAAGGTAGTTTATGTTGGTACAGCCGAGATAATTCATCTCCATCGTCGTCAATCAGCTTCTCAAGGACTCTGGCAGACCTTATTTTCCAAAACAGCTCGTCATCATATCATTAGTTTCATAAAATATCTCCTAAAATTTAAAGGCCAAAAATTGCCGTTGCTTAAGTAGTTTTTACCTTGATTTTTAGCCTAAATTCTTGTATTATTATTTCATAAGAAAATTTTATATTTATGATAAAAAATGAAGCCAAAGAGCCAGATATCAATGATGAATATCAGCAAAGATTAGCCAAAAGATTAACTATAGCGGAGTTAGGGATAGATATTACTCCAGAAAATTTTTTGGATAGGATTAGCACAGATTTAGCCAAAAAGAAAGCAGACAAAAATATTCGTTCAAATGAAGAAGTTATTAAGTCTCCTCGAAAAGATATTCGTCTGGCTGGCCGAGTGATGATTTTTCGCTCACATGGCAAACTTTCTTTTGCTCAGTTACAGGATTTTGAAGGCAGAATACAATTGGCCTTGGTAAAAGATATTACTAAGATTATTGCTTTGGATGAAAGTAAAATGCCTCATCATAAATTTTGGGAAAAGATGATTGATATTGGTGATTATATTGGAGTGGAAGGTGAACTATTTAAAACCAATCATGGTGAGTTGACTCTATTGGTTAAAGAATTGACATTTTTGGGTAAAGCCTTGAGGCCGTTACCAGAAAAATTTCATGGTTTGTCAGACGAAGAGCAGATTTTACGTAGGAGATATCTAGATACCATTACCAATGAGGAGGCTAGAAAAAGATTTAAATTTAGGTCAGATATTATTAAAACTTTTAGAGAATTTTTTTGGGACAATAATTTTGATGAAGTAGAGACTCCTATTTTGGAGTACAAAGCCACTGGAGCAGCTGCTAAGCCATATTTTACTCACAATAATGCTTTGGATGCTGATTTGGTTTTGCGCATATCTCAAGAGTTGCCACACAAAAAATTGATTATTGGTGGTTTTGAAAGAATTTTTGAAATAGGCAAAGCTTTTAGAAATGAGGGGATAGACCCTTCTCATTTACCAGAACATACTCATTTTGAATGGTATGTAGCTTATTGGGGCTATAAGCAGAATATGGATTTTACAGAAAGACTGATTAAGCATGTTTTGAAAAAACTAAATATTGATTCAACTGTACCAGTAAAAAATAAAGAAGGTAAAGTAAAAAAAGTTGATTTCTTAGGAGAGTGGCCGAGAATAGATTATGTAGAGCTAATAAAAAAAGATTCAGGGATAAACATCTTAGAGACCAAAGATGTAGAAGAATTAAAAAAAGCCATCAAGAAAAATAAAATAGATATCACAGACATGGATAAAATGGGTTATGCTACTTTGGTAGATTATCTTTACAAAAAAGTCAGTCTGCCAAAAATTGTTGGTCCAGCCTTTTTATATAATTACCCCAAGGCTTTGCAACCATTAGCTAGAACCAATAATAATCACCCGGAGATGGTCAACCAATTTCAATTGGTTATAAATGGTTGGGAAATAGTCAAAGGCTATTCGGAATTAGTAGATTCTGTTGATCAGGCTGCTAGATTTAAAGAACAGGAAAAAGAAAAAGCCAAAGGAGATGAAGAAGCTATGGAAGGTGATGATGAGTATATATTGGCTATGGAGCATGGTATGCCACCAATCTCTGGAGTAGGTCTTGGTTTGGATAGATTTATTACTATTTTATCTCAGCAAGACAGTTTGAGGGATTGTGTTTTCTTTCCATTAATGAGGCCAAAAGATGAAAATAAATAAGTTATTGATAGCTACTCATAATCAAGGTAAATTTAAAGAATCGCAAGTAAAATTATCTAAGGATTTAGGAATAGAAATTGTTTCTTTAGCTGATTTGGGCATTATAGAAGATTATAAAGAAACAGGCCAAACATATGAGGAAAATGCAATGGCCAAGGCCAAATTTTATTATAACTTGTCCAAGATACCCACTATGGCTGATGATTCAGGACTTTCAGTAGAAGCTTTAGGTGGCGAGCCAGGTGTTCATTCTAGGACTTGGCCAGGTTATACAGCTACAGATGAAGAGTTGTTGCAGATGCTTTTGGATAAAATGAAAGATGTGCCGGCAGAAAAAAGAAGCGCTAAATTTGTGACAGTTGTAGCTTTTTATGATGGGCAGGAGGAGTTAATTGCTAGAGGAGAACAATTAGGCACAATCGCTAGTCAATTAATTTGTAAGATGGATAAAGGTTTGCCATATAGTGCAGTATTTTATCCAGATGGCTATGATAAAGTATTTTCTGAGCTGACTATTGATCAAAAAAACGCTATTAGTCATCGGGGTAGGGCATTAGAACAAATAATTAAACAATTAAAATAATATGGATAAAAAAAATCTTTTAATCATGGCTGGAGCAATTTTTTTGGCTGTAGTGATGATGCTGATTTTTCCAGCCAAAAAAATTACTATGGAAGAAGCAATAATCAAAACAAATAAAGGGGATATAAAAATAGCCTTATTTCATGATAAGGTACCTGTGACGGTAGAAAATTTTGTAAAATTAGCTCAAGAGGGATTTTATGATGGTGTGAAGTTTCATAGAGTGATTGAAAATTTTATGATTCAGACTGGCGATCCTCAAACTAAAGGCGAAGCAGGCAAAGATTTTTCTTATACCCCAGATGGTAGCAATTTACCTATTGCTGGTACTGGTGGCCCAGGTTATACCTTTAAAGATGAACTCCATCCCAATTTAAAACACAATATGGCAGGTATTGTTTCTATGGCCAATTCTGGACCAAATACCAATGGCTCACAATTTTTTATTACCCATGTGCCTACGCCTTGGTTAGACGGTAAACACACTATTTTTGCTGGAGTTTTAGAAGGTCAAGAGGTAGTTGATTCTATAGTTCAAGGAGATGAAATCAAAAAAATTATAATCAAATAGTATGTTAGATATTAATTTAATTAGAGAAAAAACAGAAGAAATAGAAAAGGCCTTAGAAAAACGAGGTTTTGTAGTTGATTTTAAAAAAATAATCAAGTTAGATGATTATCGTAGAAAAATGATTGCTAAAAATGAAGAATTAAAAGCTGAGAGAAATAAATTTTCAAAATCCAAACCAGATGTGCAAATTATTAAAAGAATGAGAAGCCTAGGTAAAGAAATCAAGGATTCGGATGCAAATTTATTTATAGCTCAATCAGAATTAGATGGGGCACTCTCAGCCTTACCAAATATTGTTGCTGATGATGTTGTCACTGGTGGTAAAGAAAATAATCAGATTATTAAGACTTTTAAAAATAAACCAAGCTTTGATTTTGCAGTCAAAAACCATGTGGATTTAGCTACTAGCTTGGGTCTAATAGATTATGAAAGAGCTGCCAAGATGTCGGGGGCTGGTTTTTGGGCTTACACTGGTGATGGCGCTTTATTAGAATGGGCACTCTTAAGTTATTTTATTGATTATCACCGTAAAAATAATTATACTTTTATAATCCCGCCATTTCTACTGACTGAAAAATCTGCTTACACCTCTGGGCACTTGCCAAAATTTAGAGATGATTTGTTTTGGACTCAAGATAAGCTTTGTTTAAATGCTACTTCAGAAATGATGTTGGGTAATTTTCATCGTGATGAAATGCTAGATATTAAAAATTTGCCGTTAAAATATTATGCTTTTTCTACTTGCTTCCGCAGGGAGGCTGGCTCATATCGAGCAGAGGAGAGGGGTATGATTCGTGGTCATCAATTCAATAAAATTGAAATGTTTCAATTTACCAAGCCAGATGATTCGTGGTCAGCTTTTGATGAATTACTCAAACACGCTGAAAAATTAGTAGAAGGTTTAGATTTACACTACACTTCAGTAAAATTGGCGGCTGGGGATTGTAGTGCAGCTATGGCTAAAACAGTTGATATTGAGGTCTGGATTCCGTCTATGAATACCTATAAAGAAGTTTCTAGTGTCTCCAATGCTTTAGATTATCAAGCTCGTCGTGGTAATACTAGATTTAAAGATAGTGATGGTAAAAATAAGTTTGTGCATACTCTAAATGCTTCAGGTCTAGCGACTAGTCGTATTTTGCCAGCTATATTGGAGCAAAATCAACAAGCTGATGGATCAGTCAAAGTGCCCAAAGTTTTACAAAAATACATGAATAAGAAAGTACTCAAAAAATAAATGCCCCTGACTTGGATAGAAATCAATCAAAAAAATATTTTACACAATATTAGGCAATTTAGAAATTTAGCACCTAATTCTGAGTTTTGGCCAGTAGTCAAAAGCAATGCCTATGGGCATGGCAGTAAAGAAATAGTTAGCTTCTTGAAAGACAATGAAGATGTAGCTGGTTTTATGGTAGCCAATTTAGATGAAGCTTTGGCTATAAAAAATATCACCAAAAAACCAATTATGGTGCTCAGCTATTTTGATATAGATGATACTGAAGCTTTAAAGAAAGTTGATTCACAAATTTCTTTGCCCATTTATGATTTAGCCACCGCTGATTATTTAGAATCTTTAGGCCAAGATTTTTTAGTTAATATAAAAATTGATACAGGCACTTCTCGTTTAGGTTTTAAACTTAGTGAAGCTAAAGACTCAATAGCTCAAATTGAACAAAAGAGTAATTTAAAAATTTTTTCTATCTTTACTCATTATGCTGAATCAGAGGTGGCCGATCAAAGTTTTACCAAAGAGCAATTAAATAGTTTTCAAAATATCACTAGAGAATACAAAAAATATAAATTTCACAGTGCTTGTAGCGCGGCCAGTATTACTTTACCAGAAGCTCAAGGTGATATTATAAGAGTTGGTTTAGCTTTTTATGGTTTATGGCCTAGTCAGTCTACCAAAGAAAAGGCTGAGCTAAAGAATTTTTCTTTACAAGCGGTGATGAGCTGGAAAACAAAAATAATTCAGATTAAAAAACTTAAGTCAGGAGATAGCATCGGTTACAACAGGACTTATCAGTGTCCCAAAGATTGCCAGATAGCAGTATTACCAATTGGCTACAATGAAGGCTATCCAAGACTACTTTCTAATAATGCTGAAGTTTTAATTCAAGGGCATCTCTGTCCAATCCGGGGAAATATTTGTATGAATTTAACCATGGTAGAATTACCAGACAATCTAGATGTCAAAGTAGGGGAGATAGTAACATTATTAGGGTCAGATGATGGCAAAAACATCAGTGCTGACGATATAGCTAATAAGTGTCAGAGTATAAATTATGAAATAGTTACTAGAATAAATCCCAATTTAGAAAGAAGATTAGTTTAATATTTAATGTTTTACGACACATAATATATAGTCTTATTATATAGAGTAGAGTATGAGCGCAATAATCAAAACCACCAAAACATGGCAGAGACATTTACCTCGAAGACCACAAAAGGTCCAGCGGGGTTATTATGTGCAGCAAAGAAATATTCCAAAGAAAACAATTTTTAGAATTGTGCTGATAATTTTAGCTATATTATTATTACAAAGTATTTGGCAATTAAAATTTTTGAAAATAAAAAATATAGACTTAAGTGGTCAAAATGATGTCAGTGTTGAAGAAGTACAAAATTTTGTCTTTGAACAGCTAGCAGTTACTAAATTTATTTTTTTTGAAAAGACCAATTACTTTTTGGTGCCAGTAGATGAGCTAAAACAGCAATTGATTGTCCAATATAATTTAGAAGAGGTACAAATACAAAAAAAATGGCCAAGCACTCTTAAGATAAGTATTAAAGAAAAGAATTCTCATTTTATTTGGCAAAAAGATGGCTCAATATACCTACTTGATGCCAAAGGGCTCTTAAATCGCCAAATCAGCAATTTGGACGATAAATACTTGCTTTTAGACGATAGACGTGATGGTCGACCAGAGGGAGAACAAATTTTTAGTGATGAAGAGATAAATGTTATTAATCAGATATATTTAAATTGGATGGATCTAATAGCAACTAAGGCTAAGCTAGAGAAAATTACCATTTATAATGATTGGAGTATTGATTTAAATACTCAAACTGGTTTTTATGTCAAAATAGATAGAGAGCAAGATATACATCAGCAGTTGAATAATTTAAGAGCAGTATTAGAAGAGAATATCACTGGTGTAGATATAGACTATATAGATATCAGATTCGGGGATAAGGTCTATTTTAAGTGATTTAATAGTAATGAGGCTTAATAAGCCTTTTTATTATGGATAATACTAACTGAGTATAATAACTCTTACACTCAGTTTGACAATAATAAAAACAGCCTTTATAATATAGATATGATAAAAACCAATAAAAAGTATCAGCTTCCTCTCTTGGATGAGTATTTGGAGAATATCCAATCCAATAACTACTCTAGTGAGACGGTCTACAATTATGAAAGAGACTTAAACACTTTTGAAAATTTTTTAGCCAGCGATATTAAGACTGATTTTAAAAATCTTACCAAAAGGTCTATTATCAAATTTAAGGCCTACCTCTCCTCTACTTCTAGGGAGACTGCCTTGAGCGAGCCGGGTGAAAAAAAATTATCTAGCCATAGTATCAATCGTATTTTGTCAGCTCTGAGATCTTATTTAAAATTTTTGATGGACGTAGATTATAAGACTCCTATTAGTGCTGATGCCGTTAAGTTACTTAAGACTGAAAAAAAATATGGCCAAGTGCCAGAGATGCATGAGCTTATCAGGTTAATAGAAGCTCCTACAAAATTTGAAACTGATCCGACTATTAAACTTCGTAATCGTGCCATGCTAGAAACTCTTTTTGCTACAGGTATGCGTATATCAGAATTACTTTCCTTAAGGCGTGAGCAATTAGATAATACTGGGCGTATCTATGTGATGGGTAAAGGCAAAAAACAACGTTTTGTTTATTTGACTCCGCGAGCTACAAAACACATTAAAGATTATCTTAGTACTCGTCATGATGTTACTCCTTATCTGTTTATTCCTTACCGTGGATTAAACAACGCTGATAAGCACAAAAAAATATCTACCAATTATTTACAATCAAAAATAAAACGTTATCGCGAGTTATTGTCTATTAACATTCCATTTTCAGCTCACTCTATCCGTCATGCCTTTGCTACTTATTTGGCTGAAAATGGAGCTAATCCAGCAGCTATTCAAATACTACTAGGTCATGAGTCATTGGATACTACCACGCGTTATGTACACGCTAGTGATAGGTATGCAGAAAAAATGCATACAGATTTTCATCCCCTTAAGAAATAGTTTAAAAGGTATTTAGATTTTATAAACAAAAAGAAAAGAGGGTCCCGACTGGGCCTGGGACCCCCTCTTTCACCCCAGCCCGTGGGCCAGGATGAATGCTCCCCGTGGAGGGAGCTTTGAAAGTGGCTTTGCCGATTTAGCGCGTAACAGTAACGCAAGATCCACAGATGTGGTTATGCGCTCCCGTTAAATACACGTCTAAACCAGAGGCCAACTTTTCAAACTGTACAGGCTGATTTTTTTCAGCACAAAAAGAATAATAGCATATGTTTATGTATTTGTCAAGGTCTATGGCTATAAAAATTTTAAAATAATAAAAAAGCCTAGGTAAAATGGCTTATTTTATTAGTTTTATTTGATTAAAACTTGTCCACTAAGTAGTTGTTTTTCAAAATTTTGAGTAATGTTTGACCAGTCAGCTATTTTTTTAAAAAAGTTATTTTTATTTTCGCCAGTCATTAAGCTGAGCTGACTATTGTTTGATTGAATTGGGAATAGATATATTTTGTATTCTCCAGTTTGATAGGATATTCCCACAGCTAATTCTTCCTGGGTGTCTGGAGAAAAATATTGATCAAAGACAAAATTACCCAAGGAATAAAAAATTGGCTTATTGTTATAAATTTCTATTCCTTGAACCACATGAGGATGATGCCCAATTATTATATCAGCTCCGGCATCAATAAATTGATGAGCAATATTTTGTTGCTGCTCATTAAAATTATGTGTATACTCAGCTCCCCAATGAATTTGAGCAATCACTAAGTTATTTTTTTCTTTAGCTTCTTTGATTTCATTTATAGCTTTGGTTAAATCAAAATTATTATAAACCATGCTAAAGCCAAACATAGCAATTTTTTGATCAGCTATATCCAAAATTTGGCTACTACAATTATCAAGCATAGCGTCTGGGCAACCACTGTAATCTATATTTAGCTTATTTAAATTATATTTAGTCTCTTCTAGACCTTTTTGGCCTTGGTCAGTGATATGGTTATTGGCTAAATTAAAAAAATTAAAGAAATAATCTTTTTTAATTTTTTTTATTAAATCAGGGTTTATAGCAAAATCAATACTAGCTTCTGGCGGATAATGAGTACCACTATTAGTTAGAGCTCCTTCTAAATTGGCACTAATAATATCAGGGCTCATAAAAAATCTATTTTCCTCAGTGGCTAAATTATTAAATATATAGCCTAAACCATTTTTATCTATAATTGTTTTGACATTTCTATCTAGCATTAGATCACCAAAAAATAATAAACTTAAAGCCGTTTCTGTTTTCTTTTGGCCAGTGGAAAAATAATAATAAAAATGACTAGTACCAGCCTCATCAGGTTTTTTTAGTAGTTCACTAGAATCTGTATGGAAAGCTAGCTGAGATTTTTGGGCATCTATTTTTTCTAAATACTTTAAAACGGCATAAATAGAGGCCGGTGAATCTATTTCTAGATTATGGATACGTTCAAAATCAAAAGTTTCTATAACATTTTGACTTAAATCATCATGAAAATCTGAGACTAGATCAGTCTGCCAGTGGGAGAAATCAACGCTGGCTAGAACCAAAGTTTTTTCTTTAACTATCAGACTGGCTAAGTTGGCAGCTAGATTATCTAAGTCGGCGGTTTTAGTTTTATTTTTTAAAATAATTGGTACTATATTGGCTTGCGGCAGAGATTTTTTTATAAATGGCACTAAGCCAGATATAGAATGTTCACTCCCAAAAGGTTTCTCATCTAGCTTTATATTTTTAACTTTTAGTAAATTATCACTCAGTTTTAGATCAGGTAGAAGTTCGCCATAAGGCGTCTCCCACTTTGCTTGGGAAATTATAATATCAGCCTCACCTGCTTCAAAATGATTGGGGCCAATTAATACCACTGTGTCATAATTTGTGTCTTTTAAACCCAAGAACCAAGCAGCTATTTTGTCTTTGGGCATGAGATGATGGGGAATTATACCTCCATAGACTTTATCTTCGGCTGATATTATTTGTTTAGTACCTGCCTCATAAGCCTGGTTATAAAAATCAGCTGATATAAAATATGACTTATGAGTTTCCAAAATTCTTTCCTCCACTTTAAGTGGCTGGTCAATTTTTTGTTTAGGTTTAAGAAAATCAATATTTTCCCATTTAAGCCAAGTATAAAATAGTCCTACTTGGCAAAGAAGCAGGACTAAGATAATAATAATTTTTTTTTGTTTACTTACCATGCTTAATTATGGAGCGCTCCACCCCACTCTACTACAGTGAAACCATTTCTAGCTGGGGTTTTAAATACTGGTGTTTTGACTTTAATTATTTCATTTAGCGGCCTATAGTCCATAAATACTCTTATAATAGTATCAGGCCGAGGACTTATTTCAAGAGGGGCTAGCTTATCAAAGTCAGCTTGAGGCATAAAGGTAATAAAATAATAAGCCTGTTCAGTCATTTTTGGTGCCCAAAAGTCTATAAATTCATTATATTCCTTAGCTATCAACCCCTGTTCGCTTAATTTTTCTACTAAAAATTTTCTGATGTCGTTTTTGGCTACTACAAAACCATCTTTGGGTATTTGATAGTTTATTCCCCTGCCCTCCCAAAATAAATAAGGATAGTTTTTCTGATCATTATAATTATACAAATTACCATCAGGATAAGCTTTGACCAACCAACCATTATTGTAAGCTGGTTCAGTGATAGTTAAACCTTTATTGGGGGATACTTTGACACTGACATCAGTGGTCTTTTCAGGGTAAAGGTATATTACTGGTTTGCCAAATTCAGCAGCGGGCATAAACTCCGCATTTCTAAATTCTAGAAAATTTCCAAATGGGTCTTGCCAGAAAATAATTGGGTGTTGTTTTAAAAATTCTGCAAAAGGAGTTTCTTGACCAGCAGGAGTATAGATAGAGTTATACATTTTTTCAAAAATATTTTCTGTGTCGGCTGAGATTTCTTTGAAGTTAGGATTTTTTAATTCATAAATAGGCTTACCAGTTTTGGTCTGTCCAGTAATTTTTAAATCTTCTAAGCCTTTTATATAATAAGCGTAAGATTGGCTATTTCTATAGGTTTCTTGCAAGAATTCTTCTGAATTTTTAGTGCCATCTGACCAAGTAATGTCTAAAGTATTAGGAATTTGGCCAAGATATTGGCTAGATTCTCCTTCTGTCCCTAAAAAATCCAACTTTAATTCGTATAGTCTAATGCTTTGATCTTCAGCAGTGGCTAGATAATTTAAATTCTTGCTATTTGGGAATTTTTCTTGATAAATGTATTTTCCAGGAGCATATTCAAATAATTTTTCAATATTTTCTAGCTCGCTAAATTTTTGGTAATATTGCCATTCTTTTTTTATAAGTTGTAAATTGGAATTAGCAATTTCTATAGTTTCAGGAGTTTCTAGATTTTGTATAGTAGTATTTATATCTGTGCATAGGTACTTATAGGCATTATCAGCACAGCGATTATAGTCTATTTGGTTATTAAATATTAAAACATCGTCGTTGTGTTTAATAGCATGGAGTTTGGTAGTGCCCATTTCTTGAATTAAAACAGCGTATAAATTATCGCCAGCATAAGCACCAGTTTTTACTTGGCCTACTTTTTCTATAGAGCTTACTTCCAAAATAGTAAAATCTGGGTTTTCTTTTTTATTTAGAGCAATTTTATCTGCTCCAAAAAATTCTTCAACATTTATAGCTATGGGCTGAGTGTACCAATCTACTAATATTTCTTCAGTCGGTAAATCAGTATTGATGTCATCATTTATATTATTTTCATTAACTACTATATTATTATTTGTGTTTTGATTAGTATTTTCTGGCTGTTTATTTTTATTAAGCAAAAAATATACTGTAATAACATTGGAAATAACTAAAATTATAGCCAAAATAGCTAAAAATATTTTAAAACCATCTATTCTATGTTCTTCGTAGTTTTTTTGCTCGCTTGGTTTTTGATTTTCCATATTTGTAAATTATAATTAAAAAACGGCCTAAACCGTTTTTTTTATGTTAATTTTAAGGTAAATAATTTAGCGGATCAACTGGTACGCCATTTAGACGCACCTCTAGATGAAGATGCGGACCAGTAGTAAGTGGCCCAGCACCATAAGTACCTGGCATACCACCGGTATAGCCAATAATGTCACCTTTAGAAACAAATTGGTCAGCACTGACACTGATACTATTAATGTGGCCATAGACAGTAGATAAACCGTCGGCATGAATCAACATAATATAACTATAGCCAGTCGCTCCTCCGTCTTTAGCTTTAGCCACGTAGCCTGATTCAGCGGCTCTTAGTGGCGTGCCTTGTGGTGTAGCAATATCTATAGCTGGGTGTTCAAAAATATAACGGTAGGGGTAATCTGGATCATGAAAATAAGCAGTCACTCTTTGAGAAGTCACTGGCCACATCAGACCATCACTAGTGATGTTATCCAACTCTAATTGACGATTTACTTTTTCACGAGCAATTTGTTCTAGGTAAACAATATCACTATTAGCCTGCTCTTGTTCTTCTTTAGCTTGATGTAGCAGGGTCTGATATTTGGCTTCTTGTCCTTGGGTAGCAGCCATCAGTGTTGATTTACTAGTCTTTTGGCCATCTAAACTACCTTTTTTGTTATCTAGTATACTTTTTAGAGTGTCAAGTTCTGTTTTTTCATTTTCTATGGAATTTTTATCATCACTTAAGGCAATTTTTATTTTATTTAGTTCTCCTACCCCATCAAATAAATTGTCCCTCATGTCTTCTAGATTGTTGAGGTCAGCTATAAAATCACTAAAATTATCATTAAGTATTAATATTTCTAGAAGATTATTTTTTTGTTGTTGTCTATGCAAAGAACGAATTACTTCAGCTAATACATCTTTCTGTTCAGTTATTTCTTTTTCTTTGGAATCAATTTTTAGTTGGGTATTTTCTATTTCAAGATTCAAAGCATCCATCTCCAATTCAGTAGCTTGTATTTCTAAGTTAATTTTAGCAATACTCTCATTGAGTGTGCTGATTTGAGTAGCTAGATTGCCTAATTGCCTTTGTTTAGCATCAATATTTTTTTTATAAACATCAATTTGACGCCTAAGTTCTTGAATTTCAGATCTTTTTTCATTAATATCTTGATTTAACTGCCATGTTTCTATAGTATCAACATTATCTAATTTATATTCTACGGCTCCAGTATTTTTTGGTAAAAAAATAAAACCAAGTAAAGTTATGGCTAAGATACTAGATAATATTTGACTAGTTTTTATTTTTATTTGTAGCATGGTTTACTAATATGTTTATATTATAGCATATTTATGAAATATAAACAAGTAAGCTACTGTAGTTTTTTAATAGCTTTTTTTACTCTAGCTAAAGCTTCTTCTTTGCCTAAAAATTCTAACAATTCTGCTGGTGAGGGGCTACGTTCTAAACCAGAACAAGCTACTCTTAGTGGCCAAAAAATATCACCTGGGCTAAGTTGGCGTCTAGCTATTAGATTATTTATGGAATCATTGATGCTTTTTTGATCCCACTCACTATGATGCAACTTACCTAGAGTGCCTAAAGCTAAATTTAAAGCCTCTTTGGTTTTGATTAGGTCTGATTTTTTAAAAATTAGCAATTCTTTTTTATAATCTGCTAATTCAAATAAAAATTTACTATCCTGAGCTAATTGAGATAAATTATCTATTCGGCTGCCAAATAATCTTAAAACTTTTTTGGCTTTATGAGCATTTTTACCAAGATATTGTTCGGTCTCATTTATTAGTTGCAAAAATCTTTCATCATTTTGAGAAATTATTTTTCTAATGTATTCAGCATTAAACCAATTTAGTTTATTAACATCAAATACTGCTCCAGCTTTGTTTATTTTTTCTAAAGAAAATTCTTTAGTTAATTCTTTGAGTAAGAAAAATTCTTTGTCATTACCCGGACTCCAACCCAAAAGAGCCACGTAGTTAATTAGAGCTTCTATCAAATAGCCTTTGTTTAGATAATCCTCTACGGCTACATCTCCTTGTCTTTTGGAAAGTTTAGATTTATCAGGATTAAGTAGTAGTGGTAAATGTACAAAAATAGGCATAGCATAGCCCAAAGCTTGATAAATTAAAACATGTTTAGGAAAAGATGGTATCCACTCTTCTCCTCTTACAACGTGTGTGATACGCATATCATGATCATCCACTACATTAGCTAGATGGTAAGTAGGAAATTTGTTTGATTTCAAAATTACAAAATCGTCCAAGTCTTGGGTTTTGACGGAAATTTTTCCATAAACAGTATCCTCAGCTACTACAATTTGATTGTCTGGAATTTTAAAACGGACTACAAATTTTTGTCCATTGTTTATTTTATCATCAATCTCTTTTTGACTTAAGTTTAAGCAATAGCGGTCATATTTTGGTACTTGTTTGTTTTTTTGTTGTTCTTCGCGTACTTTATCTAATCTTTCAGGAGAACAAAAACATCTGTAAGCCTGATTGTGTTCTATCAACTTATCACAATCTTTTTGGTATAATTTTAGCCTATTTGATTGATGTTTAACCTCGGTATCAGAGATAATAGCAAATTTAGCTAGAGTATCTAGTAATTGTTTGTCAGCTCCTTCAATATATCTTTCCCTATCGGTGTCCTCTATCCTAATAGTAAATTCACCTTTATTTTTTCTAGCCCACAAATAAGAAAACAAAGCAGTACGCAAACCGCCAATGTGTAAATATCCAGTGGGGCTAGGAGCAAACCTAGTTCTTACTTTTTCCATATTTTTTTTGATGCTTTATTTTATCTCGATATATTAAGTAGGGAAACACTATTATAGCTCGATTAATACGTAAAAATCTAGTGGGTTGTAATATTAGTCTCCAAAACCATTCCAAACCTAGGCTTTGCATAAATTTGGGGGCTCTTTTGATTTTACCAGACATAAAATCAAATGTTCCACCTACTCCCGCTGCTATTTTAACGCTAGGAATTTCTTTTAAATTTTTGGCAATCCAAATATCTTGACGAGGAGCACCAAAACCAACTAAGACAATACTAGGGGCAAAGATTCTGCCTTTTTCTAAAGCGGTGTTTTCATCAGCTACTTGAAAATCTAAGGAAGGATATTTAGCTTTTAAAAGCATGAAGAATCTATCCGCCTTGGTCAGTCCTTGGCTATATAAGCAAAACATTATTTTTAAATTTTTGTTTATAGCTAAATCTATCAATATAGTTGTTAATTTTACCCCAGTTATTCTATCATCTAGCGAGACATTGTGCCCCAAATACTGTAAAGCTTTGATAATACCAGAACCATCAATCAAAGAAATACTAGCTTGGTTGATAGTGGCTAAAAAATTTTTATCTTTTTGACTACTAACTATAAATTCTGGATTAATGGTGGCTATTTGGTGTTGAGTATTGGAATTTAAAAAGTCTAGTAGTTTATTTTTTAATAAATACTCAGCCATGATATTTACTTTTACACCTAAAAGTTTATATTCTTTCATAAATCAAAACTTTGTAAACTAGTATACTCTGGGCCAGCTTTAGTTAACTCACTTTCTATTATTTCAAAATTTGATATTGAAAATGATCTGATTATCTTCCAATCGTTAAATTTTTGAAACTCTTCAAAGTCGGCTTTTTGTTTTATTCGTGCTAGAGTCAAATGGCCAGAAAAACGCCGTATCTCTTTGTGGGCCAAGCCATCGTCAAACAAAATTTGTTCTATTTCATTGTATAGTTTCTGTAATTGTGGATTGACCTCAATGGACAGAGCTAAGACTTTTGGCTGATTAGGAGTAAATACTTGGCTTTGATTTATTTTTAACTCTATATCACTTACACCAATGTCTACTTTTTCTAAACTATTTAGTAAATCAGGAATTTTTTCAATATTAAAATCACCTAAAAATTTTAAAGTTAGATGTATTTGTTCAGCTGGAATTTTTTTTATTTTTTCCCATGGTAAGTCAAGATTACTAAATTTTTTCACCAAATCTTTAGTAATACCCGGATCAATTGGTAGGGCTATAAATAATCTTTTATTTTCCATTAGTGCTTAAAATTAATGCTTATTTTAATTACTATAGCTTGATTTTATCTTAAATATAGTTAAAAATCAATGGTCATAATCTGATAATTTTGCTATAATAGATAGACTAAAATAAAATAATCATTATTAAATCATTATGACTAGTTATTATAAGAAAAAAATAGCCATTTTTACTTTATTTTTGATACTTATCCCCAATGTAGTTTTTGGGGCTGAAGTTGATTATAATCAAATAATTTCTGACTCCGACGCTGAAAATTATCAGTCTATGACCGTTTCTGAAATTAGAGATTTTTTGCGCTCTAAAAATTCCTATTTAAAGGACTACGAATATAGTGGTAATAATCCCTCTCCAGCGGAAGTATCTACTGATCCAGAAGTAAAATATATTAAAACCAGGACAGCGGCTGAGGTAATTTATAATGCTGCTCAAGAAGCAAAAATCAATCCTCAATTTTTATTGACGCTACTGCAAAAAGAGCAAGGTTTAATAGAAGCCACTAGCGCTTCAGAGAGAGCAATTGATTTTGCCATGGGCTATTATTGTTATGATGGTAATTATTGCAATATCAAATATAAAGGTTTTGGTAAACAAGTTAGAGGGGCTGCTCTCCAATTTAGATGGTATATAGATAATATCCATAGTTACAATTGGCAACCAAATAAACCAGCCTGTGCTGATGACCCAACTGTAGATTTACCATGTACAGAAAAAGGTACGGTAGTGACACCAGCCAATAAAATTACAGCTGCTATGTATATTTATACTCCTCATCTTCATGGTAACAAACTTTTTTTTACACTTTGGAATAAATATGGTTTTGGTGGTTTGACTGACAACGATGATGATACACCAGTAGTTAGTCTAGGTTTTTTCCCCGATGGAGCTTTAGTCAAAGCTAAAACTGGTGGTAATGGAGCTATTTATTTGATAGCTAATGGTAAAAAAAGAGCTTTTGCTAATATGACCAGCCTTGTTTCACGTTTTGACCCAAATAAAGTACTTTTAGTAGCCGCCGAAGAGTTAGTAAAATATCAAGATGATGCTTTAATCTCTCATGCTAATTATTCAGTTTTAGAAGATCCTAGTGGTAATAGATATTTAATAGATGGTTTAAGTAAAAGATTGATTAGCTCTGATGAAGCTTTTCGTCAGTTAGGCTTTAATCCAACAGAAATAGAAAAAGTAGCTAAGTCCGAATTAGATATTTATGCCACAGGCGATGCTTTAGATGAATCATCTAGTCCTTTTGCTCAGGTCTGGCAAGATATGTCCACTGAGGAAATTTATTTGGTAAAAGATGGTCAAAAACACAAGATAATTGATTCCTTTATAAGAGAAGCTAATTTTCCAGAGTTAAAAATAAAAGAAGTCACTTCTAAAACTCTAGCTGAGCTGGCTGATGCTAGCCCTATTAAATTGACTGATGGTACTTTGATTAAAAAAGACCTTGATCCTAGGGTCTATGTAATATCTAATGGCCAGCGTCGATTGATTCCAGACGGAGCAACTTTTGACAAGTTAGGCTATAATTGGGCTCAAATACAAATTGTGACTAGTAAGATAATGAATTTTCATACCCTCGGTGAAAGTATATTAAGCCAAGAATAATATATATGATTACTTTTTCTTGTTTTGTCCCCCACTCGCCTATTTTGATTCCAGAAGTAGGTAAAGAAAATCTAGACAAATTAAAATTAACTATCGAAGCTTATAAAGACTTGGAGCATGAATTATATGCTTCCAAGCCTGATATTATAATTATTATTTCTTCTCACGCCAATATTTCTGGTGGTCAATTTTTTACTATCAATCAGCAACCAAAGTTGAAAGTCAATTTTAAAGAATTTGGCGATTTAATAACCAAATTGGAATTTAATAATGAGTTAGGTTTTGGTTATAAAATAAAAGAATCATGTGAACATTATTTTCCAATTGTCTTAACAGCTAATCAGGATCTTGATTATGGTAGTGGTGTGCCTTTACTTTACTTAACTAAGCATTTGCCAAATATTAGTATTGTTAGTATTGGCTATGCTGATTTACCTTACCAAGATCATATTAAGTTTGGTGAGCTAATTCGTAAACAAATAAATTTGGCCGATAAACGAGTAGCTATTATTGCTTCTGGTGATTTATCTCACAAATTACATCAAGACTCCCCAGCTGGTTATTCTCCACAAGCACAAGAGTTTGATCAAAAAATTATAAAATTAATCAATGATAATAAAATTGGTGAGATTATAGATATGAATCCGCAATTTATTAAAGAGGCTGGAGAATGTGGCTTTAGATCTCTACTTATACTTTTGGGTATAATTAAAGAAATGAATTATCAACCACTAAAATTAAGCTACCAAGCCCCTTTTGGTATTGGTTATTTGGTAGAAAATTTTAAAATAAAGTAATTAAGTTTAATTTAAAAAGCTCCTTAAGAGGAGCTTTTTTTGTATTCCGAGACCAGTTTGAAAAAATATCGCCAACGGGCTGAGCCTTGAGCTAATTCTTTGGTGTCATCTAAGCATTTTTCTACAAAATTTTTATCATAATCTTTACAAACTTTAAAAACAGAATTTTTTTTAGATTGAGGAATAGCCAATTCTTCTACAATACGCAAAGCTAAATCCTGCCACTGATAAGCTGGGGCTTTTTTTGCTTCTTTTTTATTTTTGAATATATCAGCTATTTGTTGCATATTTATAGTGTAACAAAAAAATAAACTTTAGTCATTAAAATGTTAGCTTTTATACAAAGTTGACAAAAAGTCAAATATATAGTATATTAATATCTTTTATAAAAATAAAGATTAGCTCTAAAAAATGAGTTTGTCTATCGCCATAATCCACAAAATATAGTATATTGTAAATATGTTTAAAATAGCCAAATACCCAGATCCAATACTTAGAAAAATTGCTAAAACCATTAGTGTTTTTGATGATGCTCTAAAAAATATGGCTGACGAGATGGCTAAGGCGATGTACAATGATGATGGCATAGGTTTAGCTGCCCCGCAAGTTAGTCAAAGCATTAGATTATTAGTAATTGGACTAGGAGATACTAAATATAAGGCTTATGTTAATCCTGAAATTACTTTCTTTTCCAAAGAAAAAACTACTACTGATGAAGGTTGTTTGTCACTACCAAAAATATTTGGTGATGTCATTAGGCCAAAAAAAATTCATATTAAATATCAGGATTTAAGTGGCCAGTTACATAAAGACAAAATAAAAGGTATAGCCGCAGTGGTTTTGCAACACGAAGTAGATCATCTTAATGGTATATTATTTATTGACCGAGTTGAGAAAATAAATCAAGGGCAGGAAATATTAGATGCCTTAAAAAAACAACTTGATGAACAAGCAAAATAACTCTTCTAAAATTATATTTTGGGGCAGCCCTGAATTTGCTGTGCCCTCTTTAAATATACTGAATAAATTAAATTTAGTATCTTTGGTAATTACTCAACCTGATAGACCAGCTGGACGGGGTAAAAAAATGCTGGCTAGTCCAGTCAAAGAATATGCTCTGCAAAATAATCTAGCTATTTTAACTCCGGACAAACTAGATGAAAGTTTTATCAGCGTCTTAGAAAAATATTTGCCAGCTGCCTTTGTAGTCGTAGCTTATGGTAAAATAATTCCTCAAAATATTTTGGATTTATCTGCACTTAAAGCCATTAATATCCATCCTTCCCTTTTACCAGTTTTACGTGGACCATCACCTATTCAAAGCGCCATTTTAGCTGGTTTTGAGTCTACAGGCCTATCTTTGATGCAATTGGACAAAAAGATGGACCACGGGCCAATTTTGAGCCAAATAAAGCTAAAAATAGACCCAAATGAGGATTATATAGCTTTATCTGAACGTTTAGCTGACTTAGGAGCTGATCTTTTGCATAAAAACATATTAGACTATTTAAATAACAAAATTAGTCCCCTAGCTCAAGATGACCGGCAAGCTACGTTTTGTAAAATGATTAAAAAAGAAGATGGTCAAATTGACTGGCAAAAATCTGCCCAGGAGATTCATAATCAAGTTCGCGCTTTTCGTCTTTGGCCAGGCGCTTATACCAAATTAGATAATTTGGATGTTAGAATTTTAAAAACAGAAGTAGTGGACCAAAAGTTCAAAGTCGGTCAAATAAGTTTTGATAAAAATACTTTATTAGTTGGTACTGGAGAAGGGTCTATCAAAATTTTAGAGCTTCAACCAGCTGCTAAGAAAATAATAAAAGCTGATGAATTTATCCGTGGTTATCAAAAATATTTAGATAAAACTTTTCAATAAAAAAACACTCTAGTCAATTCTGAAGTGTTTTTTATATTAGTAATTATTATATTTTTTTCTTTTCCGTCACCCAAAAACCTAAATATTTACCCAACATTAATCTAGTTTGAGCATCAATAGCTGGTAAAGAACCAAAGAGTATCATAGTGACAGGAAAAATAATCCATTGCAAGAACATTAGTAAATATTTAAAAGCTATATTGTATCTAGAACCGCGGTGTTTTGGTGGAATAGGCGGTAATATTATCACACTCATTAAAGCAATTATTAGCATACCAATCATACCAGAACGCATTATATTTTCTAGCATCAGGGGTGCATTTTGGGTCAGGACATTAGTCAAATTTTGTTTTTCAGCCAAGTACAGGGGTAAATAACCCATGATAAATATTAAAACTGGTGCCGTAGCCCAAGTATAGACTCCTTCTGTTTGATTCCAAGTATAAATCCATTTTTTACTTTTAGGAATTTTTTGGTTTTTGCTAAATTGCCAAATCATGTAAGGAAAATGTTCTACTCCATAAGCCCAGCGGCGCATTTGTTTGTATTGATTGACTAAACTGCGGTAAAGACTGCCAACGTGAACAGTATTCATGGAAACAGGGATATGCATTGGTACTACCTCATAATCCCCATTATAATGTATTAAGCATTGTAAAAATATACGAGAGTCTTCAGTCACTATATTATTTTGCCAAAAACCAATATCTACTAAAGCTTGCCAACTCATAGAGTGAGAAGAAAAAGTAAATAACCTGTCAGGGCGGGCTAAATCAGTTAAGAGCCAAAAAGTGGTGCCGTTGGCCACTACTCTAGTGATAATATCAGATTCCCAGACATTATTATGATAAAAAGCCATTGGCTGAAAACTGGCTTGATAGGGATTTTTGTGGGATATAAATTTGTGAGTCAAATAAGCAAAATAATCTGGATGAGAAATCGTATCTATATCAAAAGTAGAAACAATTAATTTTTTGTAATCTAGTTTTTGGGCGTCAATATATTTCTTTACTTCATAACCAGTATAATAAAGATTGGAGCCTTTACCCTTTAAATCCCCTTCCAGATTATCAGGATGGATAGTAACAATGATATTATAAAAATTATTGTTGTATTTTTTGCTTATTTGACTAGATATTTCTAAAAATTGTTCCATGTAACGTTCTTCACCAGCCAAAACAATTATGAATTTTTTTTGATCATATTTGGTTTTATAAGCTAGGTTATCAAAAGTACTAGCTACTACTTCCAATGGCTCACCAGCGGTCGGTAAAAATATAATGTGATAATACTCGGCCCAATTTTTAGAATGAGTATCAGTTAAAAATTTCCACCAATCTACTTTATTGGCCTGGCGGTATTTAAACCAAGAAATAAGCAAATAAATAAGCATGTAAGTGATACGCAAAACAAAATAAACATCAAAAATTATAATAAAATAAATACCATAGAGTGGCGAAATAAAAGATAAAACAATAGTAGCTATAAAAGTCAGCCAGACAAATAAACCTGGTATTATTTCTAAAATTCTATACTTATAATAATTTTTGTATTCTAAGTTCATAAATGGTACTGGTCACTTTCTATACCAACTGCTTCGGAGATATGTTTAAAATTGTCATTTTGAATTAAATTTTCCAATTGGGTGTTTATCACTCTAATAGTACTAGGGCCATTGTATATCAAGCCAGTAATTAACTGAACTAAGTTGGCACCAGCTTTTATTTTTTGGTAGGCATCATAGCCGGAAAAAACACCGCCAATACCAACAATCTTATATTTACCTTCACTGTTTTGATAAAGATAGGCAATAATTTTATTAGTTTTAGCTCTAATGGCTTGGCCAGAGACACCACCTGGTTTATCTTGATGTTTGGATTTTAAGTTTAAGTGACTTTTATCTTTAGATAAATTACAAGCCAAAATAGCGGCTATATGATATTTTTTGGCTAAATAAATAATATCATCTAGCTCCTCCTTGGACAAATCTTGTCCAATTTTGAGCCAAATAGGTTTTTGTTTGCTATTGATGCTTTGTATTCTTTCTAATATTGGTTCTAGTAATTCTTTGGATTGCAAACCAGTAAAATTTTTGACATTAGGACAGCTTAGATTAATAGTAATAATTTGAGCATGTTCAGCTAATATTTCAAAGCTAGCTTGGTAATCATCAGCGGCTTTTTCTAATGGCACATTATTACTTTTGGCAATACTAGCTGATATCAAACCAGTTTTTTTCTTGAGTTGTTCTACTATTTTTATAGCTCCTTGATTGGCCAAACCATAATAAACAACCAAGCCTTTATCTTGAGGTAGTCTCCATAATCTAGGTTTTGGGTTACCAGCTTGAACTTGATAAGTAATAGAACCAATTTCAGCCCAGCCAAAGCCCATAGCTGACCAAGTGTTTATGGCTTTGCCATTTTTATCTAAACCAGCGGCTAACCCAATTGGGTTTTTAAAATAAAGGCCAAATAATTTTTGACGCAAGCGTGGCGAAGTATAGTTTAGTCTAGACTTGAGAAGCTGATTTAATATTTTTGATTTACTAAAAAAAGATAAGCCCCAGATAGTAAAATCATGAATTTTTTCTGGGTCAAAGAGAAATAAGATTGGTCTAATAATTTTTTGATAAAACATTTATTTTTGTAGAATATTTTTTATTTGTTTTAAATCCCCGGCCATTATTTTTTTATATAAGTCTTTAATGAAAGTTTCTTCTAGTTTATTTTTTCTGGCTACTGTAGTTATATTTTCAATAATTTCTTTTTCTCTTTTTAGATCACGAATATTATAAGGATCTTTAAAATTAGCAATCTTTTCTATTAAAGAACGCCTTTTGGCTAGACTGTGGATAATTTCTCGATCCACTTTGTCTATTTTTTTGTCTAATTTTAGCTATTTTATCTAGCGACATAGGAAAATTATCAGCTATAATATACCAGAAAACAGATTATTTTTCAAGGTCAATAAAAGGCTCCCTAAGGAGTCTCTATTTTTATATTATGGCTGATTACTTTATCATGCTTATCAAATAAAAATTGGGCTTGAAATTTTTGATCTTTTAATACTAGTGGAAACCAATATTTATTATCATCTAGCATTTTTTTATATGGTAGCTTATCAATTTCAAACCAACTAGGACTGATTTCATCATTGTCTGCCAGCTGACCAGAAAAATTATTAGTTTTAAACAAATGAACTTCCATATCAGGATTTTTTTTATCCGGCCAGACAAAATCTAAGACAGCTATTTTTTTTAAATCTCGTACATCTAAATTTGATTCTTCAAAGACTTCTCTTCTAGCTCCTTCTTCAATAGTCTCCCCCGGCTCTACCTTGCCACCAACTAGAGTATATTTACCAAAAGCAAAACCTCTTTTTTTTAGCCCTAAAAGTATTTTATTATCTTTGCTAATAAATATTAAAGTATACTTTTTTTTCATAAATTATTTATTAGCTTACCATTTTCTAGATACACTATTTGCTTATTTTTAATGGCCTTTAGACAGTGTGGTATTCTAGGACCAGCTGTTTTGCTCAAAACTTTTATAGCCAGCTTAGGGCTAATAAATTTGTACTCCTCCAGCTCGGATTTTTGTAATTTAATAGCGTTAATCTGTTTTTGGTTTAATACTCCTCCATAGAATAGTATATAAATTGTTTCACTTTGAAAATTTTTCTTTAATTGATATTCAATGCAGATTGGTCTAGGTTTAAAATTTATGCCAATCTCTTCTTTAACTTCTCTTTTGATCCCTTGATAGGGTGATTCTTGCTTTTCTACACTACCACCAACCAAGAGCCAATTATCTTTGTAATTAGGTTTTACTATTAGTAATTGGTTTTTATTATTAAAAAATAGAGCGCCGACAGATACACGTTTGCGTGGAAGCTTGGCGTAATATTTTATATTTTGAGCTCTAGTATATTTTTTCATATTTATATATTTTCTTCAATACCAACAAAAGTATAGCCTTGAGCTTGGCTAGTTTTTATATAATTTTCTATTATTTTTAATGTTTCAGCTGGTGGGTAGACTTCACCTTCGGCAAAATCAATTTCGTCTTTGGTCATAGGCTGACCATCATCTTTCATAGTACCAATATGAAAAATTCTTATTTTACCAGCGCCATTATTTTTTAGAGCTCTTTCTAAAAGTTTTTTAGCGTGCAATTTTTTTGTTGGTGGAATAAATAAAATGTCATAAGCATCACCATGAATTATATCCAAATTCATAGCCTCAAACTCTCTAAAACTATCTATAGTGCCATGAACTCCGGCTACTCGACCAATCTTAGGTTCTTGGCCAGTGATACTAGTTATTAGTTCCTTGGTTCTTTTGACATCACCTAAATCTTGTCTTGGCCCAACAAATCTTTTAGCAAATTCACCAGGATTTTTAAGAGCCTGATTGGTAGGTAGACCCTCTTGAGACCATTCATGGACACCTATTTGGTGTCCTTCGTCGGCTATTCTTTTTACTATATGTTCTCGGCCAGCAATTTGAGAACCAACCAGGAAAAAAGTAGCTTTGACATTTTGTCTTTTTAATATGTCCAGTAATTCTTCAGTTTCATCATTTGGCCCGTCATCAAATGTCAGTGCCATAGCTTTACTATCTTTTGCCTCTAAACTTTTTAATTTTTCTGGATCAAGTTTCCAATGTACTCGTTTATCTTTGGTCCATTGACTAAAAGCACTTCTCTCTATAGCTCTATCTATTTTAGTTACTAAGCTAGCTAAACCCATTATTTTTAAAATTTGCAATCTGTTTTGGCTAGCTTCAAAATGTTGTTCATTACCCAAAGCTACTTGAGCAGTCTGGGCATCAAGTTTGAAAAAGTTACTGATTTGAATTTGAGAACTTTCTGAATCATACAACACATCCTCTTTAAATAATTTTGGGTCTAAATCATCGCTATTTACCCAGTCGCTTGGTAAATCGTCGCTATATTTAGATAAAAATCTAGTCAATCTATCTTGTATATCCAATAAACGTTGCAAAAACTCTACAGAAAATTCATTAGTATTTAAATCGGCTGTTTTTTTGGCTCTTTCATTAAAGCCAGGATTATCAAAATTTTGAATAACATAAAATGCCCGACCAAGTTGTTGAGGATCAGATGGTGGTCCTTCTACAAAAAATGATTGTGGCAAGATATCTTCTAATTCTCCTTTAGCATCTTCATAGAATTTTTTTAAGCCCACAAAACTTTGGTGGTCTCTATTTTCATAAGAAACATATTCTGTGATAATAAACTGGTCACTTACAAAATCTTTTTCTTCTCCTTCTGGCAAAGATATAGAATCTTCTGATTCTTCTAATTTATGGACATCAAAATTATCACCTGCTTTGACTTTTTTTAATTCACCCTTAAATGGTGGGTGTGCTGGTTGTTTCTCAAAACTCATATTTATTATATATTATTCTAAATGATAATATAATTATTATCTAATAATTCCTTAAAATAAATATCCATATCTGCTACTTGTTTTAATTCATCAGAGCTGTACCACTTGTACATATCATTTTCTGATTCATCTAGCTTTATTTCCCCACTTATTTCGCCTATATAAGTAAGGCGGACAATATGCTTATCTACTTTTGGTATAATATCTTGAGCAGCAATTAATTGTGGAGTATTTACTAATTCTAAGTTCGTTTCTTCTTTGATTTCACGACGCAGATTCTCTAACAAAGTCGTACCTGGCTCAATGCGCCCACCGACAATATCCCAGCGTCCTTTGATATCAGGATATTTGATAAGTGAACGACGAATCAGTAAATACTGACCTTCTTTATTTTTGAGCAGAGCTTTAACGCCGACTTGAAGTGTAATATTATTTTCCATGCATTAATATTATTAAATGTTTTTTTTGATTAATTCAGTAATTTCTCTGAGTTCATTTTCTGGGGAAGTATTTCTTGAGCCTGGTCGATAAAGAAATTTTCTAGGCTCGTACTCATATATTCCGGCATCTCCAGCTTTTCTAGGCACTATATGTATATGCAAGTGGTCTATTGATTGACCAGCACTTTGGCCTTCATTTAAGGCAACATTAAAACCTTCGGCCCCAAATGTTTTTGCTAGAGTATTTTTTAAACGCACTATTAAATCTTTAATTGCTTTTAGTTCTTCATCAGACAAAGCATCTATTTTACTGATATGTCTTTTTGGGCAAATTAATAAATGTCCTGGGGTTATAGGGATATTAGTCGGAAAAACCATCACTAAATTGTCTTCAAAGATCACTCTTGATTTAATATCTTTATCGTTACAGTAGAGACAATTGTTAAAGTTTTTTTCTATTAACATGAGCTATTTAGCTTTATTTGAAAGTTTTTTAATCCAATATTTAAATTGTTCACCTTTTTCCTCAAAATTTTTCCAGAGACTATAACTGGGAGAGGCTGTTGATAGCAAACAGGTCATTTGTTTGGGTGTATTTTTGTAAGCAAAAGCTACAGCTTCCTCCATACTAGAAGTTTCTAAGATATTAAATCCAGCTTTTGATTTTAGAATACGCTGACCACTGTCAGGAAATAAAACTAAGTTTTTAATTTTTTTCTTTCTTAAGCATTTTTCCAGTTCAGTGAAATCATAACCTCTATCTGTCCCCCCTAAAAAAATAGTTCCTATATTTGGGATTGTTTCTAGAGCCATGATTGTAGACTCGGGAGTTGTTGAAATAGCATCGTCAATAAATAAAATATCTGAAAATTTTCCAAGCGACTCTAGTCTATGAGGTAGTGGCTTAAATTTGGCTATGGCTTTTTTGATATCAGATTCGGAAATATTAAATATTTTAGCCACTGCTATGGCTGCTTTGATGTTTTGTTCATTATGTTTTCCCTTTAAGGCCGTATTAAGATTTTTAAAATTAAAATCTTTGGCAAAGGTCAGTTTATGGGCTTTTGCTGATTTGGCTAATATTTTCAACTTATCATTTTGACTATTATAGATAAAGTAATCGTCTTTATTTTGAAATTTTATAATGTTTTTTTTGGCAGCATAATATTTTTCAACACTACCATGATAGTCCATGTGTTCAGGAAAAAGGTTTAGTATCAGGGCAATGTGTGGAGAATATTTTATGTCATCAAGTTGATAACTGGAGAGCTCAATTACAAATATTTCATCTTTATCAATTGGCTTCATCAAAGCACCAAGCATTGGCGTACCGATATTTCCTAAGAAGCTTACCTTCTGACCAGCTTCCTTTAAAATAGCATAAATCAAGGCCGAGGTAGTACTTTTGCCTTTAGTACCGGTCACGCCTATAACAATATTTTTTACTTGAGATAAGAAAATATTGGTGGCAGTAATATAGGGAACAGAAACTTGTCGCTTAGAAAGACCAGGAGTTTTACTCACAATATCAAAATTTTTCTGTATTTTGAGATAATTCGGATCAAGGGTTTTATCCGCAATTGTAATTTTTATTTTTGGGAAATACTTTTTTAAATACTCTTCGGTCATTTTACCCTCTTTGCCATAGCCTAAGATTAAGGCATTTCTGGCTCCAACCAATACAAACTGTTCAGGCAGTGTGTCAGTGATATTAAACTTAAAGACTTTCTCCACTAATAGCTTTGGATTTTTTATTTTTGGCAAGAAATACTTCATAATAAAAGTATCTTTAAAGTTTTCTCTAGCCAGATACAAGGCTGCCTGTGCTTCATCGAAAGTACCAACACAATCAAAAGGCTTCATTTTTCCAAAACCAAGCACGTCTAAAAACATGGGTAAAAGTTTTTTGTCCTGGTATAAATTTTTACCAAATATAGACACTAATTCTTTTTCTTTCAAAAAAGCAGAGAGCATCGTAAAGACAAAAACACATTTAGCACATTCACCACACCAAAGAGTGTCTGGTCTTTTTTCGTGTACTTTAAAATTTCTATTACAACTGGAAAAAACCGGAAAATACTGCTTGTATTTGGCAAACATTTCCGCAATCCTGATTTCATAAAATGGCCTGAGCAAGGAGAAATAAAGGATATCGGCTGATAGGAATTTTTTGGTGTAATTTTGGAAAAGATTTTCAAATTCCAGAGATTTACTCCACTGGTGATTTATGTCTTCTTTTTTATATTTTATATTACCAAAGTTGCTGCTATACTCATTGCCAACAGCCACATGGGAATAATCATATAGGGTAGCTGTTAAATAACCTAGCCAGGCAAACACCGCCGAAATTGGGATATGTCCATTGTAGGCACCAAGGTGCTCAGTAAATATTTTTTCATCAAGATAGCGTTTTATTTTTAGAGCCGGAATCTCCATTTTAGCAACAACTGCCTCAGAAATGGCTGAGCTTTTTTGCGTGGCAATAAGCAGGGCTGTTATATCCTTATTATTTTCTTTAAGTAGTTCGCCGACAACAATAGAATCTTTACCGCCACCAATTCCTACCAGCATTCTTTCTTTCCGCTTCAAAGAATAAGAACTAGTTTTGACCTTATTAGCAAAAGGAAATTTTATTAAATTACTGGGATCAATTTTATTTTGATAAAAAAATTCTCCCAGTCCTTTTTTATAAACAGTACTCCAAAACTCGGCTTGCTCTTTGGAAATTGGTTTTGATTTTATTATAATTTTTGGCGGACAGTATAGCTTATAATAGCTAATGCCCAACATTAGATGCACACTGCTTAAGACATTTTCTAATAAACCAGTAGGTATATTTTTAACAGAAAATTTTCTAGGGAAAATGATGGTCTCGCTAAAAGAAAGACTTGGTTGCTTGTTTTCAAATTCAATAGCATAGTTAAAAATGGCCCTAGTCTTACTGGGTTCTAATTTATAACTAGTAAATATAAATTTTTTTGCCTTATGACTGTTTGTCATTTAATTTTTTATCTTTGGTAATTGAGTCACGTATAGCGATATAGTCTATCTCTTCTATTATTTTGTTTACTTTATGCATTTCTCCAGGTTCAATCATCAAAACATCCCCTTGGGCTACCTTAATAATATCATTATTAACCAACATTTCAGCTTTACCTCTAAGGAATATATAATATTCCGTGGTATTAAGATGAGAATGCATCTTTTCTTGAGGCAAAAGCTCTTTTGTTACTGCGCGGGCAATAGCTAAAGTACAATTATTAAATTCTCCTGTTATTCTGCAATCTTCTTCGTATTCTTTTGTTCGGAATTTCTTCATAGTGCTTTATTTCCCATGATAATGTTTATACTTTATTTTATAACTAAAATTTTTTTTTCTAAATCATCCATACTTTTTGTAAATTCCTCATCCATATCTATACCTAACTCATCGGCAATGACTAATATTGACCATAAACAATCAGATAACTCGTGTTTTAATTTTTCATCAACATTATCAATGTTTCTTAAATTATTTTTAGCCATTACTAGCTTCATTAAATCTCCAGCATCTCCCATGAAACCCTGAGTTCTTTCCAAAACACTCCATGGCTTGCCAGATGTTTTTATTTCCACTAAAGCATACTTATTTTTGATGGTTACAGCCCGCTTAATGTGTCCTTTTAAATCCATAAATTTAAATAAATTAAATTTTACTTCCCATGGCACTTCTTATATTTTTTACTAGAACCGCAATAACAGAGGTCATTTCGGCCGATTATTTCGCCAGCCTGATTTTTTGGTTTATTGGAAACAGCTTTATGTTGGACTTCTCGATTGGCTACTTGTTTTTGAAATGGCTGATAGCCTTGTTTTTGCTCTTCAAAAACTTTTTGGCTTTCCCCTGGTCTAGCTTGGCTGGGGTTATTGGCAACGGCATTTCTTTTTAAACTGACTTTGAAGACAGAATAAACTATTTGTTTACGGATAGCATCAAGTAAACTATTAAAAAGACCAAAGGCCTCACGTTTGTATTCCACCAGTGGATCTCTTTGACCATAGCCTTGTAAGCCAATACCTGTCCGGAGCTTATCCATAGCAGTCAAATGTTCTACCCATAGAGTATCAATACTTCTAAGCACCATACTACACTCAATAATTTGCATTGGTGTCCAAGTATTATCAGCTAGACTGACATTGGTATTTATTTCCTCAGTCAATTTAAGATACTTTTCCTTGGCAATAGAAATAATATACTCAATTATTTTATCCCGATTGTCATGAGAATTACTGCGACCGTTTTGAGTCAAAAGTTCTTTTATTTTATTTTCTTCTTGACTATCCAGAATAAATATAGCTTTTAAAGTTTCCAAAATTTCTTTGGGATCAAAGTCCCCTACATTTTTTTCACCCAAAGTATGAAATGAGATAACATTTTCAATTTCTTGGCTGACATAATCTAAAACTATATCTTGAGAAGTTTTTTCAGATTTGTGTTCTTTGTCAGAAAAAATTTGTAGTAATTGCTGACGAGAATTATAAACCACTTGACGATGTTTATTGATAACATCATCATATTCTACCAAATGTTTTCTAATATCAAAATTATGACCTTCTACTTTCTTTTGAGCTGATTCTATAGAATTGGAAATGATTTTATTTTCTATAGGCATGTCTTCGGCTAGACCTAATCTATCCATGACGTTTTTCATACGATCTGAACCAAAAACCCGCATCAAATCATCTTCCATGGAAATATAAAATTGAGATGAACCAATATCACCTTGACGACCACTACGACCGCGCAGCTGATTGTCAATGCGACGTGATTCATGACGTTCTGTACCCAAAACATGCAAACCACCCAAAGAGATGATTTCATCATATTTGACCTGATCAAATGGTGCTCCACCTAATATAATATCTACTCCTCGGCCAGCCATGTTGGTAGCTACAGTCACTGCACCTCTGCGACCAGCTTGAGCAATAATCTCTGCTTCTTTTTCATGAAATTTGGCATTGAGTAGTTGGTGTGGAATGCCAGCTTTTTCTAATAGTTGTCCAAGCTCTTCATTTTTTTCAATAGAAATAGTACCAACTAGCACTGGCTGACCTTTTTCATGGCGCTCTTTTATCTCTTTAATAATAGATTTGAGCTTGCCACGATAGTTTTTATAAATTCTATCAGCGCGATCATCTCTAATAAAAGCTTTGTTAGTCGGTATGACAGTAACATCTAAATGATAAATTTTGGCCATTTCTTCAGCTTCAGTAGCCGCCGTTCCAGTCATACCAGCCAATTTGGTATACATACGAAAATAATTTTGAAAAGTGACAGTAGCTAATGTCATACTTTCACGTTGGACTTCTACTCCTTCTTTAGCTTCAATAGCTTGATGAAGTCCTTCACTATAACGACGACCTGGCATCATTCGACCAGTAAATTCATCAATAATTATTATTTCATTGTCTTTGATGACATAATCTATATCCTTGGCAAACAAAGTTTTAGCTTTAAGAGCAGACTCTATATGATGGATAATCTCCATACCATGACTCTCATAGATATTATCTACGCCTAGCAGTTTTTCCATTTTTATCAAACCCTCTTCAGTCAAGGTACAAGCTTTCATTTTTTCATCAATATTATAATCTTCATTGACTTTAAGATTTTCAATTATTTGGGCAAACTGGCTGTAGCGATCAGTCGATTGTTCAGCTGGAGCAGAAATTATCAATGGTGTTCTAGCTTCATCAATTAAAACACTATCAACTTCATCAATTAAAGCATAATGCAATCCGCGTTGGACTTGCCTGGCGGCATCTTGAGCCATATTGTCACGCAAATAGTCAAAACCAAACTCATTATTGGTACCATAAGTAATATCAGCTGCATAAGCCTCTTTTCTAGCGACTGGCCTTAAATAATCCATAGCTATTTTAACCTGAGAGTCTAAATTTTTGTCAGCACTGTGACTAGTATCATAAACAAAAGCACTTTCATGAGAAATTACACCAATACTTAAGCCTAAAAATGAATATATTTTGGACATCCAAACAGCATCACGTTTGGCTAAATAGTCATTAACAGTAATCACATGCACGCCTTGTCCAGCTAGAGCATTTAAATATATAGCTAAAGTTGAAGTAAGGGTTTTACCTTCACCAGTTTTCATTTCAGCTATTTGTCCTTGGTGTAAGACAATACCACCCAGTAGCTGTACATCATAATGACGTTGACCCAAAGTACGCTGGGCCGCTACCTTTACAAGGGCAAAAGCCGGTACCAGGACATCATCCAATTTGGTACCGTCTTTTATTTGTTGTTTTAAATTTAAACTCTCAGCTTTCAGTTCTTCATCAGTCTGTTTGAGAAATTTTTGTTCCGCCTCATTTATAGCATTTATTTGAGGCTCAAGAGTTTTTAAAAATTTTTCATTAGCATCTCCAAACAGCTTATCTATGAATTTTAACATACTAGTATTCTTTCTTTTTCCAAAATTTTAATGATTGAAATTTTTTAATATTTCTTCTTAATTTACCCAATTTCCTATTTTTATTTTTAACCAAAAGTCTAGCCAATTTTTCCTGAGCCTGATCTACAGCGGCCCGAGCGTCACTAGCTTCTTCTTTGATAAATATAGATTCAGTATTTGGTAAAGACAATTTTACTTCTATAATATAAACCTCACCTTTCTGATGATGTTGATCTCTAATGAGTTTTATTTGAAAATCAAGAATATTAGCTTGATATTTATCTAGGCTATTAAACTTTTCTTGTAGATATTGCCTAAAAGGCTCAGACAAATCAAAATTTTGATTATAAATTTTAAACTCCATAAATTTTATGAATTTTCACTATTGGTGTATTTTTTGGCGCTACGTTTTTCTACTACCTTTTTAACTATTAGAAGAATAATCAAGAAAAGTGCTCCACCAGTTAACATTAAAAAAGTTTTATCTTGCCAAAAAGGAGCTACTGTTGTAGTTGTTTCTTGGGCTTTGGCGGCCTTAGCTACTAATAGTAAAATACTTAAGACGATTGTTTTTTTCATAATTTTTGTTTAATAATTTATATATTATATATATTAAATGTAGCAAATTTAATAATTTATAGCAATTATTCTAACACCGCTTTTATACGTCTGATACCAGCTGAAGAAGACTGCTCTTTTTTGATACTAAATTTACCTAATTCATTAGTATTTTTGACATGTGGACCACCACAAATTTCCCGACTAAAAGGAGGTTCCGAGCTGGTTGAGGAGTTTGGACCAACTGTGTATACTTTTATTTTTTCTCCGTATTTTTTATCAAATAATCCAATTGCTCCCTGCTCTTTGGCTTCAGCTACTGACATCTCATCACAAGTAACTGCCAAAGCCAATTGAATTTGTTGATTGACAATATCCTCTACTTTTTTTATCTGCTCTGCGGTCATTGGATCAGGATGTACAAAATCAAAACGTAAGCGCTCAGCATTGATATTAGAACCACGCTGCTCCACATGATTACCTAAAACATTACGCAGTGCTTGGTGCAAAAGATGAGTAGCAGTATGATATTTGGTGGCCATTTCGCTATCATCAGCTAAACCACCTTTAAACATACCAGCTGAAGCGGTGCGAGATAAATCTTGGTGTTGTTTAAATTCTGTTTGATATTTACTTTCAGACAAATTTAAGCCTTTTTCTTTAGCTAATTCCAAAGTCATCTCTAATGGAAAGCCATAAGTAGCAAAAAGTTGAAAAGCTTCTTTTTCATTGAGCAAATTTTTGTCTACTAATTTTTCTAATTCTTTAATACCTTTTTCAATCGTCTGACTAAATTTATTTTCTTCTTTAGCTAATTCATCAATTATAAATTTTTGATTTGTTTCTAATTCCGGGTAATCTATTTTATATAAATCAATAATCACTTGAGCTAAGGATACACAAAAATCTTGTTCTATACCCAATAATTTAGCAAAACGAATGGCTCGTCTGATTAATCGACGCAGTACATAACCTTGATCTTTATTGGCCGGAGCAATACCTCTAGGGTCACCCATCAAAAATACAGCACTCCTGATATGATCAGCTACAATACGAAAAGATTTTTTATCATCTCCGTATTTTTTAGCTGACAATTTTTCTAATTGTTTAATAATCGGCTGCCAAAGTTCAGTCAAATAATTATCATCTAGACCATTTAAAACAGCTAGAGTCCTTTCTAGACCCATACCAGTGTCAATATTTTTTTGATTCAGTGGCTCATACTGGCCATTAATAGTTTTATTATATTGCATCAGGACATTGTTCCAGATTTCTACCCAGCGTTTATCTTCTGGATCAAAATTATCTGGTACAGACTCACTACTAGTCCAATAAAATATTTCAGTATCTGGACCACAAGGACCAGTCTGTCCAGCTGGGCCCCACCAATTATCTTTTTTACCAAGATAAGCAATTTTGCTAACGCCAATGCTTTGCCAAATCTGAGAGCTTTCTTCATCACGACTAACATCATCATCTCCAGCAAAGACACTAACAGCTAATTTATTTTTATCTAGTTTTAATATCTCAGTTAAAAATTCCCAAGAAAATTCAATAGCCTCTTTTTTAAAATAATCCCCCAAAGACCAATTACCAAGCATTTCAAAAAAAGTATGGTGTGTAGCATCCCCTACCTCATCAATATCTCCGGTGCGTAGACATTTTTGAACATTAACCAGACGCAGACCAGCAGGATGTTTTTCACCCATCAAATATGGGACCAAAGGATGCATACCAGCAGTAGTAAATAATACTGTGGGGTCATTTTCTGGAATCAAAGAAGCAGAACTAATCAAAGTATGATCTTTGCTCTGAAAATATTGGAAAAAATTGTTTTTTAATTCTTGGCTAGTCATAATTGTTTATTGGAAAAAATTTACTACTTTTATAGTAAATACTTATATATTTTAATAAATTTAAGCTAAAAAGTCAATTAATTTTGACAAATTGAAGACCCTGCCGAAGTGATCTTCTGGCAGGGCAAAAGGTGGTGGACCTTGGACTGAGTTTTCCGCTCAGCTCAGCTCGGCTAGTGGTGCTGGGGAATATGCTTCCCAGCCCAAGGTCCAACTATTAACTGGGTCGCCGACAGGCGTGGTGGCAGTCATTGAAGGAGGGTGCCCTTACAACGACCTGGAGTTACCTACCGGCGACCCATTAGCTTATTAGCTCATGGCTACAAAAAACGAAAGGATTATATATTATAGCTTATTTTATAGTTAATGTCAATAGTATAAATTTTAAAAAAGAAAGCGAGCCCCCAGTACGGACCGGGGGCTCATCCATGGATGCTGCTGCTACAAGCGGCTGAGGACTTAGAACTTAAGCTCGGGTTGAGCAAAACACCACCTATGCCGAAGGCGAGAGCTCGGCGTGATACTCACACGTGATGCTCACAGCAGCAGTCATCCAAGGATGACCATCAAAGCAGGAAGTTAATTGGCTGGAGAGGGCCGTCGTTTGGCAGACGTTCAGGCGCCTCTACTTAACTTCGTAGTTTGATGGTCTACCATCATGGTCATCTTCCCTAATTGAGTCGCTTCTTTCTTCCCCTCCTAGGACTTCTACAACCACGATGGATTTTGAAAATGGAACTTCTAGATACCCTTAAATAATAGAACAAAAAAAGATATTATGTCAATATTTTAGCTAATTTATCAACAAATATATGTTTGACATTAATTTTGGACTATAGTATAACTATTGACATTAACTTTGGTTGTTTACAATTCACGTCAACAAGGGGGTAACGAACATGAAAGTCAGAAAAAAACCTGAGGAAATGCGCGGCTACGAACGCTATTTGGTTCGTTTTCAGGGTTACATCAATGACCCTGAAGAAGCACGCTTGATGGTCTGCGCCTACCGTCTGGGGAAATGGGCTCACCGTGGTGAGTATCGTGGTGATGGTGTCACCTACTACTTCAAACACCTGCGTGATGTAGCTGATTTAGTCAGCTGCGAACTGGGTATCAAAGACGACTGGCAGATGAATGTTGTGACTTGGCTTCATGATGCTGTAGAGGCTGACAAACTCAGCTTGGACAAGATTGAGAGGCTTTTTGGCTCCACAGTCCGCTATTGGGTTGAACTTTTGAGTAAAGGCGAAGATTATAAGCGGGATAAGCTTTCTTATATCCGTCAAATGCGAGAAGCTGGCAGTATTGAGGTAATTATTCTCAAACTAGCTGATCGGGTAGCCAATCTTCGCACTCTGGGATTCAAGGCTGACCCAGAGTTTCAAATCAAGCAAATAAACGAAACCATTCGCGAATATGTGCCTTTGGCCAGATACCTCTTGGAGCTCATGGAGCAGTCCTCACACTGGCAGTCTCCAACTCGAATCTATGTTGGAGAACATCTCTTGGAGGCTCTGCTTCTGCAAATCAACTCCTTCCGTCGTGAATACGGCGACCGCATCATAGCGGACGTCTGAAGTCTTGAGCCTGCCTCGTCACCTTTAGCGTGATGAGGCAGGCACTCAAAAAATTAATCAAAAATATAAGCTTTTAAAAAAGCTCTTTTTTAAGTTACTTGCCAAATTGAATAAAATATTATAATATATATTTTATGAGACAAATCAAGCCAAATTTTTTCTTCTTTTGGTACAACCCTTATATTGTTAAGTGGTGATTTGTTATTTAGTCTATAATTTATATTAAATACCAGTTCGTCGCTTAGCAGTAAGCGACTTTTTTGTTCTCTCACACACCACATGCCTTCCAGCTCAAGGAGGAAAGAAAATGCCTTGTGAATTCAAAAAGGGTCAGAAAGTCAAAGCCATTGGTAGTGGCAAGATTCATATTATCACTGGCATCCGCAAAGACCCACCTCGTGAAATTCTGGCTGGATGGGGTTTGACTAGCATCCAAGACGTTTTCATACAGGTAGACTCTCAGCGGGATCGTCATGGTCAGCCTCTTTGGAATGGTTGGGGCAACTTCAAGGCTATTTAGCATCAATAGCCTGAGCTATATGTAAGAGGAGGCGTCTTAGGGCGTCTCCTCTTTCTCTATTTTATAATTTCAAGCATAACAAAGTCTATTAATAAAAAGCAAATTTATGCTATACTTATATAGTTATGCTTTTATACCATTTTAAAAGACAAAAACTAGGTTTTACTTTAGTGGAATTATTGGTAGTAATTGCTATTATTGGTATTATTTCTACTGCGGCAGTAGTTAATTTAAACCATTTTAAAGCTAAGGCTAGAGATGCTAGAAGACTAAGCGATATTACTCAAATTCGTAAAGCTTTGGAAATTTATAATTATACTACAGGCGATGATTATCCTGCCGAAGATGGCAGATGTTCTGGTCTACTAAGTATAAGTGGCTGTATCAGTGCTGATTATAACCACCCTATAGATAATCAATGGCTACCTGGTTTAGATGCTATGCCACGCGATCCAATTAATGCTGTAGTTAATCAAAATGAACCAAATCAAGTTATTTATTTATATTTGTACCAAAAGATTATTGGTTCTCCTAAAAATTATTATCTTTTACAGTTTAATTTAGAGACCCAGCCTCGTATAGATGAATGTGATGGTGAGGGTTATACCTCTCTTTCTTGTGTGAGTGTACCAAAATAATAAACATTATTAAACAAAAAATACCTTTTTAAAGAGGTTTTTTTATTTATTTAAAACAATTTAAGTCAAACAAAAAATGTCCCTAAATTTTTTGGACATGATTCAAGACCGACAGGGGTTGGTGTTGAGAGTGATAGGTTGTGATTGTGATAGGGGTTGTGATTTTTTTTGTGATTGGGATGGGATATGATTGTGGATGAAGTTTCTATTGCCTAGTGCTAAGCCGCAGAAACTTCATCCAGAAACTTGTATCCTTCCCTCCCCTTAACCTCTCTCTACTGTCGATCTTGTAAATAAATAATATCACATCTACAAACTATGTCAATACTTTTATAAGCATACTTATCCACAGTTATTATTTTTTATAAAAAATAATTAGCAAAAAAATAATATATAAAGTATACTAGTGACTATGAGAGTACCAATTAGAAAAGGTGGACAATACACAAATATAAAATCTGATCCTTTTATGACGGAGGATAAATTGGCTGAGCTAGAAAAAAATTTAGATAGATTAAAAAAAGATGTTCAGCCTAAGTTGATTGCCGAAGTAAAAAGATTGGCTTTGATGGGTGATTTTTCTGAAAATGCCGCTTACCAAATGGCCAAAGGCAGCCTGCGTGGGGTAAATCAAAAAATATTAAATATTGAAAAACAAATTGCCAATGCCCAAATTATTGAAGTAAATAAAAATAAACAAACTGTGCAAATCGGCCATTTAATAACTACTAAAATAGATGACCAGAAACGGCAATATCGTATTTTAGGCTCTTCAGAAACCAATCCTAGCGCGGGGGTTATTTCTCACCACTCTCCCTTAGGCTTAGCTTTATTGGGTAAAGCTATTGGAGATATTGTAGAAATAAAATTGGGTGATAAGCTAGCTAAATATGAAATAATCAAGATAGAATAAAAAAATCATCCAGCCATTCACGAGCAACTGGATGATTTTTTGTTTATGATAGATAATTATAAACCAGAATAAGAGCTAGTAAGAGTATCAAGCATACCCGGTAAAACAAACATTAGTATAATTAGAGGTATGACAAATAATAATAGGCTAATCACCGAGCTCCAAATAAACATTTTTTTAGCGGCATTGGTAACTTTGTAAATTTCGTTTATTTTTATTTCCAGAGCGTCTATTTTTTTATATAGTTCTTCATCCATATTTGTAAATTTAAGATTTATCTACTCTTGAATTTTTTCTCGGTGACCATGGTCATCATATCTATAAGTAACACCATCTTCTTCATCTAGGGTCATTTTATGTGAGCCATCACAAAAAGGTTGATTTTTACTCAAACCACAAGCACAAATCGAAACATTTTTATCGCTAGCTTTTATCTCTATTGGCCCATGAGCTTCTTTTTTTACAATTCTAGCCATATATTTTATATTAACTTTATTTAACAAAGGAAAAACTAGCCACTACTTTTTCAAAAATAGCTTCACCAGTCTTATCATCACTAGACATATAACTTAATACGAATGTCTCGTCATTTTTTAACAAATGGTACTCAACAATTTTTCTATTTGGGAATAAATTATCTTCGCTAGTTTGTATTTCAAATCTAGTAGCAGCTAATCCAGCTACAGTAGCTTCTCTAGTGCTGTATCCGTTTTTTTGTTTGGCTAGCTCCTCTAAATTCATCCTTGATTTTCCAATAACAATTTCTCCTAAATATTCAGACCCTAAACCTTTGATAATATTTTTGTCTATAATTAAATAATCATCAATCAATTCATTAACACCAGCGGTTTTTAAATCAGCTTTCATAAAATGTCGCCAATACCAGCCATCTGGTCGCAAAACTTTGTAACCAATAGCCTTATTTTCATACAAGGTATATGTTTGATTACTAGGCTCTATGATATTCTCTTCAACGACTTGTTTTTCTTCAAGTTTTGGTTCTTCATTGGTGTTTAGTTCTTCAGATTTTTGAACATCTTTTGAAGTGCAAGCAGCCCCTATTAGTAGAGGAAAAATAAATAAAATTAATAATGATTTTTTCATAGGATTATTTTAAATTTTTTATATACTCTTATTGTAGCTTATTTTGAGGAAAAAGAAAAAGCCCCTGTCAACAATACTTGAAATAGAGCAAAATAGTTAGCTAAATAATTAGACAATAATAGCACTAGCAATGAGCTCTCTGCCTTTATAAATAGCCAATGTTTGTCCAGAAGCTACCCCAGCTTGGGCTTTTTTAAATTCCGCTTTGTCTGGAGCTACTAAAACGACATCTTGGCCAGCTTGACGATAGCGGATCTGAGCTTTAGCTTTGAGTGGTAATTCGTATTCTTTAGCAAGCCAATGTAAATCTGAAATCTGGACACTTTTGTTGTACAGTTTTTCATCATCAACATGGCCAACAATTAGTTGATTATTTTTAAGATCTTTACTAACTACATACCAAGGACCGCTACCACCAATATCTAGTCCTTTCCTCTGACCAATAGTATAATACCAAACTCCTTGGTGAGTACCTATTTTATTGCCTTTAGTATCTAGTATCTCCCCCACTTTGGCTTTTATTTTTTGCTGCAGAAAAGTTTTTAAATCTATCTTACCAATAAAACAAATTCCCTGACTATCTTTTCTATCAGCATTGGGTAATTTGGCCTTCTTGGCTAGTTGTCTGACTTCTGTTTTAATAATATCGCCGATAGGAAATATTGCTTTGGCCAGTTGATTTTGATTTAAACCAGCTAGAAAATATGACTGATCTTTGTTGGGATCTTTAGCGCGCAGTAGATGAAAACCATTTTTATCTTCTTTGATTTTAGCATAATGACCAGTAGCTATTTTATCAAAACCGAGTTTAGTAGCCTGCTCTAAAAACAATTTAAACTTAATTTCGTTATTGCAAAGCACATCTGGATTGGGTGTCAGTCCTGCTTGATATGAATCAAAAATATAATCAACTATCTTGTCATGATATTGTTTTTCAAAATCAAGAGTTTGAATAGGCACTTTAAGATGAGCAGCTACTCGATAAGCCATTAAGCGATCTTCTTTCCAAGGACATTCTCCTTTAATATTGACCTTTTCCGAAAAGTTTTTCATAAAGGCTGCCTCCACCTGGTAGCCTTGCTTTTGTAATAAATACAAACTAAGGGTGCTATCAACGCCGCCAGATAATCCAACTAATATTTTAATTTTGGATTTAAGCATTACAATTTGACATTGGCTTTAATTTTTTGTAAAAGATAATCATGTATTAAAACATTGCTAGCAATCATACCATTTAACTCTTTATCAAAATTGAGTGGTTGACCATACAAATCAGTCACTTTGCCACCTGCTTCTCTGACAATAATATCAACAGCTGCCATATCATGAGCAGTGGTGTGAGGGAAAATTGTAGCCATTAAATCACCTTTAGCTACCAAAACACTCAGATAAACAAAAGAAGCAAATTTTAAAGCTTTAATATGGTCTTCTTCCACTACCGCCATTATTTTTGATATATCAAATTTAGCTATAGACCAATGCTCAAAACCAATTATTCTACCTTTTAATTCCTGATCAGTAGACACGGATATTTTTTTCCCATTTCTATAAGCCCCCTTACCTTTCTCAGCGTAGTAAACATTTTTCATAAAAGGCTCACACACTACTCCTAGGATTATTTCACCTTTATAAGCCAAGGCTAAAGAAAAAGTAGACACTGGAATATGATTGGCAAATGGTATAGTACCATCAACTGGATCACAATACCATTTATAATCGCTATTAGCTGAAATATCACTTTCCTCCTCACCAATCACATCGTGACTGGGAAAATATTTTTTTATAGTTTTAATTACTAAACTATTTATTTCTAAATCAGTTTTTGTAACAGGAGTAAAATCTTCTTTATATTCCCTATCCATGCCAGAAACAAAATTTTCTCTAATGATTTTTCCAGCTTGTTTGGCTAATTTTAGAGCAACAGTGTTGTATTCCATATTACTTGCCTATTTTAAATATACTCAATTTTTCCAAGGCTTTATCAGCTAATTTGATTCGCTCTTTAGTGCGAGCATAGAGCGTAAATAAACGCTCGCCTTTTTTGACGTGGTCATTATATTCTTTATTGAGATAAACACCAGCTAGTTGATCTTTAGGGGCACCAAGAATACGAGCGACAGTATTAATAGCTTTATTGTCAGTAAAAGTAATACAACCAGATTTATCAGCATTATAATATTTTTTATGAGCACCTAAGACAATGTCATTTGGATCAATATCATATTTTCCACCTTGCGCTTTGATTATTTCTTGCATTTTTTTCCAAGCCGCTCCTGATTCCAAAGCTTTCCAAGCCATGGTAGCCCCATGGCCTTTTTTGGCCTTACCAGCTAGTTCCAAGAGCTCTCCTGCTAAATGAATAGACTTATTAGCTAAATCAGCTGGGTAATTATCTTTTTGTTGAAGCACCCTTAAGACATCGCGAGCCTCCAAAGCTGGTCCAACACCCATACCAATTGGATCTTCAGTTTGAATCATTATGACTTTTATCTTTATATTAAATTTTCTAGCAATATATTTGAATTTCCTCTCCAGCTCTTTGGCTATTCTCATGTTTGGTATTTTGGTAGTCTCTCCAACTGGCATATCTATAACTAAATGGGTAATGCCTGAAGCAACTTTTTTGGCCATAATAGAAACCAACATCTTATCATATGGTTCCATAGATAAAGGATAAGATACTTGTAGTATTTTATCGTCAGCGGGAGCCAGATTTAAACCACCACCCCACACTAAACAGCCCCCAGTTTTTTTGACAATAGCTTGTATTTCCTTAGCGGAAAAAGACACTGGAGCTAAAACCTCCATAGTGTCGGCTGTACCAGCTGGTGAAGTAATAGCTCGAGATGAATTTTTTGGTATAACCAATCCTAGACTAGCCAATATTGGTATAGCCACCATAGTAGTACGATTACCAGCTAAACCACCAACTGAGTGTTTATCTACTACTATCTTATTAGGAAATTTAAGCATTTCGCCCGTCTCGGCCATAGCCTTGGTCATAAAATACAGCTCTTCGTCACTATAATCACGTATAAAACTAGAAGCAACAAAATAAGTTGTTTCGGTACGAGTCAAAACACCCTTGGCAATATCAGAAAATATTTGATAAAAATCTTTATAATTTAACTTTTTACCTAATAATCTTTTTTTAATAGCTTGTATAGATTGAGCCCGCTCTAAAAACTCTATTTCCGCAATAGTATTTGGCGATATCTTTATATTTTTCCAAATATCTTTATACAAACCAATCTGACCTGCTCTAACTCTTGTTTGGCTAGTATTAGCTTCAGCAATAATAGACTGATTCTGCCAGCTGATTCTGACTTTATCACCAGCTTTAATGCCGTAACGCATAGCTTCTTCAACATTGAGCAAAACAATGTTTGACTGACCAGTCTCAATGTCTAATTTTTTTATTTTTAAATAATATGGCATTTTAAAATTTTATTACTTGACCGGGCTTTAAATCTTCAGCCGACTGGTCATCTTTTTTAATTTTTTCTGAGCTTAAATCTTCATTCTGTTTTATATTTTCTTCCTCTTCTGACTTACTTTCTAAATTTTCAGTTTTTTTGACAGTCACTTTTCTGCCTTTCAAAGCATCAGCTAGAGAAGTAAATTCTTCAACTGGCCCGTCATCAGAAATTATTTTAATACTTGATGGTGGCGGAACTTTACCAGCTCTAGAAAGGTCTAGACACTCTCTGCAATAAATAGGTTTAGTTGGATCGGGATCAAAATTTATAGTAGTTTGTTTACCACACAAATCGCAAATAACATCTTTACTAAAACCAGTGTCTTTGGATTTTCTTCTTTTTTTCTTGGCTTTACTAGCTGAATTTTCTCTACTCACAGGGGCTATGTCTTTAGCGAGAGACTTATCGATAACAGCTTCATTGATTAATCTATCAGGAATCTTATCTATATCATCTTCTCCTCTGCCTTCTGACCAACGAATAATTTTATCTTCTATAACTGCTCTTGGTTTGGCATATCTTTCTCTAGTCACCCTGATTATTTTTTCTTTAATGTCTATAAATTCTTCCGTCATCGCTACTGGTGGCAAGGTTCTAGCTGAAAAAGCTTCTGAGGTTACACCATCAATCATTAGTTTGATATAAATTTCAAACTTGGAAAGATTGACCAAATCCTCTTGAGTAAAAGTTGGAAAAAATTCTTTTTCCAAAAATTCAGCATCAGCCGCACCGACTCTGAAAGCTATCAAAGTACCAACATTACCAAAAACAGCTGCTGCAATATTTTCTTCTACTTGTTCAATATACTGGTGAGCAATAATAAGATTAAGTTTATATTTTCTAGCCTCAGATAAAATATTAGCAAAAGAATCTGTAGCAAAATTTTGAAATTCATCTACATATAGATAAAAATCTTTTCTTTCTTCTTCCGGAGTATCAACTCTACTCATGGCGGCTAATTGAATTTTGGTAATCATCATCGCCCCCAGTAGTGCTGAATTATCTTCACCTACTCTACCTTTAGACAGATTCAAAAGTAATATTTTTTGGCCATCCATGATATCTCTCATAGAAAAAGATGAATTGACTTGCCCTAATATATTTCTAATCAAAGCTGAGGAAAGGAAACGACCAACTTTATTTTGAATAGGAGCAATAGCTTCGGATTGAAACCTATCTGGATATTTAGAATATTCTTCTATCCAAAAGGCTTTAACTACTGGATCAGACAATTTTTCCACTACTCTTTTTCTAAAAGCTTTGTCGGTCAACATTCTCATAATACCAAGCAAAGTGGAGCCAGGATACTCTAAGAGAGCTGAAATAGCATGATGGAGTACATATTCCAATCTAGGACCCCATGAATCAGCCCAAATCTTCTGAAAAACACCAATTAGTCCCGATACAACCAAATGCCTTTGGCTAGCATCTACTTTTTCCAAAACATTAAAACCAATGGGAAAATCCAAGTCAGCTGGATTAAAATATATTACATCATTAATACGACTAGAGGGCACAAAATTAATGACCTTCTCTACTAAATCGCCGTGAGGATCTACTACACAAACTCCCTTACCGTCTTGAATATCTTGAATAATCATATTTTCCAAAACTGTAGACTTACCCATACCAGTTTTACCAATAAAATACATATGACGACGACGGTCATCAGTTTTTATGCCAAATCTAACATTGGAATTTCTATAATTTGTTTCAGCAAAAGTTGTAATTCTGTTTTCCATATTTAAGAAGTTGGTAAATTAGGTGGTGCTTGCCCCTTACGTTTTGGTATTTGACTTCCACTATTATCTTTTTTAGCAAAACGTTCTTCAAAATACTTATTAGCTATATCAACATTAAAATTAGGAGTGACTAATTGTCTAGTTAAATCTTCTGTCACTTTACTTTTATCACTCTCTTCTATTTTAGAAATAGGCAGTGAATAAGGTGCATTAGCTTTTTTACTTTCAGTTCGTTGGAGTAGTGGAGCTTTGATTAGTAAGCTTGGGAAATGCCAAATAGTAGCTAGCTCTTCGGTGTTTAATATAAAATAATTATGCCCCATAGCTCCACTACGATTTTTATAAGCCGACATAATCGATCTTTTACGCCAATTTGTAAGAGTCTTTATAAAAAAATAATTAATTTTAGTTTTAGTTCTTGGATCAGGTTTAAAAGCATTTAAATCTAGCGTATTGAATTGTTTAAAGGATCCAAAAACTGCCGATATGACTCTAGCCGAAGAAAATTTTTCTTTGGGTGATATATATATTAAACGAATTTTACATTCAAAACCAGTTTTACTAGCTTTAGCTTCTATGGCTTCTATTGCTCCTTTTTCACCGGGAGTTAAATGAAGCATCATAGATGGCATATCATCTTTTTTAGCTTTAGAAGTACTAGCAGTCAAATCCTGTGGCCAAGCCCAAAGCTCACCAGTGGACAAGAAAAATAAACCAGTAATAGGATCTATTATGCTAGACAAAAAACTTTTTTTCTCAGAAAATTTCTTACCAGCAATTTTATAAGCTTCTTTCAGACTTCTTTTAATCCATTTAGTGTCAGTTGGTCTGACTATAATCTGAACCCAGACTTGTTCACCAAGCTGAATTTTACTCATAGTCTCAATCAGTGAGGCTATTGGATCTTTAAATTCGCCTGAAACATTATCTTCAAAAGCTGTATAAGTGCGAATAGGATAAACATCCTTGGCAGCTAAAATTATTTCCGTACCCCAAATATTGTGTGTTTCATTTGGGTATTGATCAGGTACTGTATCAACATAATCTTCCACTTCGGTTATTTCTGCATCTGGATACTGGGAATAAATAGAGCTTTCTATCAAATCGCGCCATTGGCTAGGTGTACGAATTAAAAATTGTACATAGCCGTCAATACTAACTATCTCAAAAGAAAAACTAAGCTGAAACTGTCCTTCTTTATATATTTCTCTAAGATTCAAAGGATTGTGAGCACCAGAAACAGTAGAAAAAAGTTGTTCCACAGCCTTAGGAGTTTGCTCGGTACTTTTTGGTACATCTATAGCGATAATCACAAATTTATTGGTATTAAACCATTTTATATTTTGATTTAAATGCCAAATCTCAAAAATACCGCGAGAAATTACATAAAAATATATAATCCACCCCCCGTTTTTAAAGAAATACCAAGCCATGGCTCCGTAGCCTTGATCCATAGCCGCGTATAATGCTGAAAAGTCAAATGTTATTTCCATAAGGTATTTATATTATACCCTTTTTTGATTTTTTTTTAAAGCCTTTTACAAAAAAACACCCGCCTGAGTTATTAGCAAAATAGCTATTTACCAAGACTGGTGTTTTTCAATTTTTTTATTCAGTTTTTAATGAGTAACGACCTCTTTCATCCCTAGCAAATCTATCTTTATTCATTAGGGCTAGGGTAATGGTAGTTTCTTTGATCATACGTTTTTCTAAAACGGCTTGTGTTATTTCTTTTTTAGTCAGTGGCTTGTCACTATCTTTTAAAATATCGGCTATGACGTCAGCTACTACCCCTGGTTTATAACCCCATTCTTTTAAAGCATAAATACCACGGCCAACTAAAACATATTTTTTATCTAGAATTAACTCATTATGGATTGTAGCTGGATAAGCTTGTCTATGGTCAAAAGACATTTGATTTATAGTGTCAGCAATTTCAGTAAAGTGCATTGGCTGACCTTTTTTCTTAAGCACCAAATATATCTTATCATTCATTCTACGCGGAGTAATGCTTGGCCACTCCACCAAACCCCATTCTTCATAAGGATTGGCTTCTAATTTTTTAGTGACGGTAATAAAGTTTATTACTACTTTATCAGTCAAATCATTATTATTGGTATAGAATTCAGTTTCTTGAATTTTATTTATAAGTTCTTCTAAACTTAGTGGGTCACCATGAGTATTAACTAGGGTGCGCACCTTATCTATAGTATCATGAAATAAATCTACATTAGCTTCTGGAGTCTTCCAAAAACTGTTATGCTGTTTTGATTCTTTGACAAAATAAAATCTATGATTTAAAAGTTGATTTAATATAAACCTAATAGCAGCCCTATTAGCTTCTGAATCTCCAGGCATAGCTAATAGTTCGGCTATCAAATTATCCTCAGACATCAAACCTCCATGCTCAGACAAAGTAGCATTAGCTATATCTTCAATCTCTTTTAAAATAGTTTGATTGAAGTTTTTATTGATCTTTTTCAGAGAAGTATTTTCAATTTGTCTAATTCTTTCACGAGTAACATCGTATTGTTTTCCAATGTCCTCAAGAGTTTTTTTCTCCGAACCAGACAAGCCGTGACGCATTTTTATGATTTCTTGCTCACGCTCTGATAAAGCAGTCAAAATATTTTCTAAAGTTTGATGGGGATCAAAATCAGACAGCTTTGACAAGTGCTTTGATGTAATTACTTGGTCTAAAATTCCAGACATATTATTTCTTTACAATTTATCTGATTTTATTTCTAATAATAAAATTCATCTATACAGTAACATATTTTTTAAAATTAGTCAAGACCCTTGACTTCAAAAAATCAAGGGTCTTAATATATTGACTAATATTAGCTAAAATAATAAATTTATGTTTTGCTCTTGTTCCAAAGTATCAAAAGTGGTGAAGCTATAAAAATTGAAGAGTAGGTACCGAATATAACACCTAAAATTAAAGCCAAGGAAAAGTATCTAATGCTCTCTCCACCAAAGAAATAAATGGCCAAAAGTACCAAAAGAGTGGTAAAAGAAGTATTAATAGATCTAGTGATAGTTTGATTAATACTAATATTGACTATTTCTTTAAATTCTTTGTCATGAGTTTGAAACAAATTTTCTCTAATTCTATCAAAGGTAACAATAGTATCATGAACTGAAAAACCAAGGATAGTTAATAAGGCTGTAACAAACAAAGTATCTATCTCTACACCCATAAAATAGCCTAAAGCTGAAAACACCCCAGCTACTATTAAAATATCATGGGCTAAGGCCACAATGGCTGCTAAGCCATATTTCCAAGAAGCAACTGGTTTAGATACTTTACGAAAAGCATAAGCAATATACAAAACAATAAACACTAACACTATTATTATAGCCTGTATGGCTTTAGTCTTTAATTCTTCACCCACTGCTGGACCAATAGCCTCAAAGCGTGATTCAGATAATTGATTTTCTTCTACACCTTCAACTTTAATAGCTGACAAGTTGTCTAAAATATCTTGGTGAGTAGTTTCCTCTATTTCTTCAAAACGCAATATATAGTCATTTTCACCGCCTGCTTGTATTTTTAAACTACCTAATTCCAAAGGAGCTAAAATATTTTGGACTTGTTCCATAGTTGGTCTTTGCTGGGAGTAAGACACCTCTAAAATACTACCGCCTGTGAAATCAATACCCAGTTTAAAACCCCAAATAGCCAAAAAAACTATAGAAGTTAAAACTAAAAATCCAGAAATACCAAGCCAAATTTTGCTTTTACCAATAATATTATACATATATTTATTCCTTTGCTTTTTTTACTCCAAATAAGCCTAATTTATTTTCCAAACGCTTATTGACTATTAATCTTAAAAAAGTTCTAGTAACAGTAATGGCCGAGAACATAGAAACAAGTATACCAATACCCAAAGTAATAGCAAAACCCTTGACAATTGAAGTACCAAACCAAGCTAATATCACACAAGTAATAATTGACGAAATATTTGAATCTCTAATAGAAGACCAGGCGCGTGTAAAACCATTTTCTATAGAAGTATTAAGGCTTTTACCTTCATAAAGTTCTTCTTTAGTACGCTCAAATATCAACACATTAGCATCTACCGCCATACCAATAGATAATATGAAACCAGCTACCCCAGCTAAAGTCATAGTAATAGGTATTAATTCAAAAATTGCTAAAGATAATACTGAATAGACAACTAAAGCTAAAACAGATAATAATCCTGGTAATCTATAAAAAATAATCATAAACAAAGCAGCCGCTATCAGACCAATTAGTCCTGCCAAAAGACTTTTATCTAATGATTCTGCTCCCAAACTGGCTCCAATAGTAGTTTGGCTAATAAGTTCTATTGGCACAGGTAAAGCTCCTAAATTTAAATTTTTAACTAATTCTTTAGCTTCAGAAATAGTAAAACTACCTGAAATTTGAGCTTGACCATCTTTGATTGCTTCATTAACTACTGGGCTAGAAATTATTTCATTATCCAAAAATATAGCAATTGGTTTACCAACATTTTCACTAGTAATTTTAGAAAAAATTTCTTTACCATTATCATTGAATGACAAAAGGACCAATGGAGATTGAGTATTTTGTTCAAAACTTAATTGGGCTTTAGCCACTTCACGGCCAGTCAAACCAACATCTTGCCAAACAACATTAGCTAAGTCAGCATCAGTCTTTTGAAATAAAATATGAGCGGCGTGTACTTCTATTTCCCCTTTATCATTTAATCGTTGATCTATTTTTTTAATAATGTGATAGCCAAATTGAGATTCCACTAATTCTGGAGCAATTTGATTGGATTGAAGTTCATCAAAAATAACTTTATCAAATTCGGGCACAAATAAACCTTTAGCCACATAACCCAAATCACCACCACTAGCAGCGGAAGCAGTATCTTCACTATATTCTGAAGCTAATTTCGAAAAATCTTCACCAGCTAGAGCTCTAGCCAACACTTCTTTGGCTTTGACTTTAATCTCATCTAGTTTAGCTTGAGCACTTTCATCAAAAACAGCCTCACCTTGAGTTTTAAATTCTAGATGTGGAGTTTTATCAATAATAGAAATAGCCTCATTAGCATCTTTTACACCAGCTAGCTCTACAATAATACGATAATTATCCCCACTAAAATTTGTCTGTACTACTGATTCTGAGACACCATAAGCATTAACACGATGTTCTATCACATCACGTAATGCTTGGACACCTTCTCTTTTTTCAGCTCCTTCTAGAGCAGAAACATCAGCCTGATAGACCAAATGTGTGCCACCTTGTAAATCAAGCCCCAAATGAACCTTAAATTTACCAAACCAGCCAGGAGCACTTGGCCAAACTATTAGCGCCGCAAAAATAGTCAGTAAAAAAATAATGCCAAAAGTGACCCTTATTTTGGTACTTGTAACCTGCCCTTTGTTTGAAATTTCACTATATTTATTCATATATTTTGTAATCAACAATGTCCGTATTTTAACATATTTAATGATTTTGACAAGAGCTATTTAATTGTTACTGATTCCAGCCAAATATCTAGTAACTCAGCAAAATTCTCCCCTCCAGCCACAATCGCCTTAGGAGTAAGTGAATTATCAGTCATGCCAGGGATAGTATTAATCTCTAAAAAATATATTTTACTAATAGCACCATTAGAAACAATAAAATCACTGCGGCTAATATGCCTAGCCCCCAAAGCTTTATGCATTTCTAAGGCTTGCCTTTGCAATTCTTTGGCTAGGTCATCAGCTATAGGAGCTGGACAAATTTCCTCTGCCAATTGATTGTCATATTTACTTTCATAATCAAAAAAATCATTCTTGGAACGTATTTCTATCACTGGTAGTGCTAAGGATATTTCACCCTTATCTATAATTGGTACAGTTAATTCTTTGCCTTCTATATAATCTTCTATCAATACTTTATCACTATACTGAAAAGCTTCCTGAAAAGCCTTATCTAAATCAGCTTGATTGTGAGCAATAGCAATACCAATGGAACTACCGCCAGCTAGTGGTTTTACTACAACTGATTTAGTAAAAATTATTTTTTCAAATTTATCAAAAATATTATAAGGAGCTGTTAATAATCCGATTTTTTCTGCTAACTGCTTACTCAAATATTTGTCCATACCTACGGCGTGGGCTTCTACATCAGAAAATATAAAAGGAATACCTAAAGTTTTTAAAAAACCTTGAACTACTCCATCCTCTCCTCCTGGACCATGAAAAACTGGTATAGCTACTTGATAGTCTTTATAAGTACTTAAAAATTTATCTAAGTCATTTGGAAAATCAAAAACACTCACCTGATGTCTAGCAATTAAAGAATCTATAACATTTTTGCTAGATGCTAGTGCTACTTCTCTTTCGGAACTCTTACCCCCAGTTAATACAGCAATTTTCATATGCTTATTTCTTAATACTAAAAGCTTGAATAGCCAAACCTAAATAAGGAAAGATTTTGCTGATAGTTTTATTTTCAAAATTAAGGTAAGGATTATAAAATTTTAATAAAAATTTATTATTACTACGGACAAAATAATCATAAGTATAAAAAAATTTGACATCAAAGCCAGCCTGCTTTAGTTGTTTTTTTAATACCCAAGGTTTATAGCTCTCCGCATCTGGCTCAATCAATTCTTGTTTTGTATGTTGGCGATTAAAAATACTAAATAGTCTATTAAAAATTCTATTAATAGCCCAAATATAAAAAAATGGATGATAAGGCTTTAAAAATTCGCTATTTGGTTCACCAAGCAAGACAAAAACTCCACCGGTTTTAAGTACCCGGTAAGCTTCTTTAAATGTTTTTTCTACGGCAAAAAAATGATGCAAAGAACCATTGATAATAACCATGTCAAAATAATTATCAGGATAAGATAAATTTACCACCTCTGAACATTCTAATATCAGTTTAGGGTATTTATCTTTGGCTATTTTAAGCACCTCTTGTGATAGATCAACACCATAAACCTCATCAGATATTTGAAATAAAGAATTGGCCAAACGACCAGTGCCGCAGCCCAATTCTAAACTCTTATGAAGATGCCCAGCTTGACTATCAGGCAAAGCATTTTTAAGAAATTTTTTTAAATTGTTGAAATTCCAAAAATCTACTATTTTAGCGCTAGGCGGATCTATATGCCACTCGTCATATCTGCTGGCAGTCTCATTATAATAGTTTTTCTGGACCTTCGATTTTTCAGTATATAAATCTGGATTCATTAAATTTTTTTTATAAAGCTAAATCCTTGACCTTCTCCCAATTATTTTCATCTAGCACTGCCACATAATCATTGGCTATAATATATAAATAATCGCCAATATAAAGTGCCCGTTTAGCATCAGTGGCCGCCACAGTTTTGACTAATTCCAACTGCTCATTGGCATAAGAAAATACATAGCCACCATTATAAGATGGCAAGAAAAATACTTGATGTTTTGGATCTTGTAAAAAAGCATGGTGATTATACAAAACATCACTACCATAATCATCAAGAGAATATTTGGCAATTTCTTGTGGATTAGAAGGATTTGAAACATCAAAATATGAAAGTTTTACTTTACCTTCTTCCATGCCGACTCCTAGTATTCTACCGTCAGCTATTGGATGTAAATATGATGAATAGCCTGGAATTTTTAATTCACCAAGCATCTTTGGTTCTTTGGGGTTTGATAAATCCAAAACATAAAATGGATCAGTTTGTTTAAAAGTAACCAAATATCCAACGTCGCCCATAAATCTAGCGGCATAAATACGCTCACCTAAACCTAAATCTAAAATAGATCCGCTTATTTTCAAATTACTATCCAAAGTATAGACATCATTGACTTGAGTACCACCAGCACTTATCCCCCAGCCCCAACTCTCACCAATAGTAGTGGCTACTCTCAAATAACCATTATATTCATCTAAAGCAAATTGGTTGAGTAAATAACCAGGCACACTGCCACTAGCTTTGATATCTAAATTGGCAATATCAATTTTAGCAATACCAGTGCTTAAAACTGCTCTTTTATTTTCCTCATAATATTTGGCTGCTCTATTTTGCATTTCAGTCTGCATTTTAAGCATTTCATCCTGACCTAAAGTTTGTAGCCATTCATCAAGTGTAGTTTGTAACTCATTTAATTTAGACTGACTACTAATATCATAAGAATTAAGCTTATTTAATTTAGCTAAGACATTAGCTGGCGCCAAATCATTTAGCTCGGTATTTACAAATTTAAACATGTAATCAAACATATTTAAATTTTGAGTATAGGCAATATACAATGAATCAGTTGACATATAGATATTAGCTGTACTTTGACTGCCGACAAAGGAAATTTGATCCTCAAATTCGCCAGATTCAGGATTTAAACTAATAGCCGTAAAAGTAGAATCAACTGAGCTAGAATTATTTGGATAATAAATATCCATACAAGGCACAATCATTTTCTTGTCTTGTAGAGCCAAGGGGCTGATTGGACAAGGATTACTTCTATTTAAGCTAGTCTGGGTGACTAAATAAATTTTGTCCCCATATAGTCTAGAGGTAATTAAGTATGTTTGTTCATCCAATTTTATACTCCATTTTTTACTTGGCTCTTTGGGATTTGAGACATCATAAGCTACAATATCTTGCCCAGAGAAAACTACTAAGATATTCTTTACTAGCAGTAAATCACCAGCTAAATCAATTTTTGAGCTGAGAGCTAAATCACTAGCTGGCCAGGCATTAATAATATTTGTCTTAACTTGATTTTGAAATTCTACACTTGGGTCTATATCAATAAAAGAATCCTCCATCATACGAACAGCTGGCATAGGATTAGAAATCCAATAGTTCCCTATATTATCAGAAAAATAAATTTGTTTACCGTCTGTTTTTACTATATCTGGCTCGTCAATCCCCAACACTTGGACATTGGTATCAGAAACTCTATCTGGTGCAAGTCCATTTCCATCAACAACAAGCTCTGGCGCAGGCATGGCTATATCTTGAGCTTCATCTAGCATCATTGTTTCTGATTGAGCAAAATTTCTAACCATCCCCATACCACCATAATAAGCTGTCTGGTCCATATCCTCTATATAGGCCTTAAATTCATCAACTGATTTAAATTTTTTAAAAGTATTATCTTTTATTTTCGTATTAATATTAAAACTAATTTGGTTATTATTACTATCAATTCTGGATATAATGACCACTAAGGCTATAGCAGATACCAAAAGTAAAACTAATAAATAGATTGGGGTAAAACCAAATCTATCAAATAAGGCTACTTTATTTTTATTTTTTTCTTTTTTCATATATTTATATTAAATATTTTATCTATATATTATAGCATAAAAATTAATTTGCCCCAAAACGCCTCTGTCTCTGACTATATTCCTCTAGAGCTAAATCTAAATCCTGTGGAGTAAAATCTGGCCAGTCTTTCTTGGGAAAGTAAAACTCACTATAAACTGACTGCCAAGTCAAAAAACCTGATAAACGTTGTTCACCAGAGGTCCGTATAATCAGATCTGGATCTGGCAAGCCAGCTGAGTCTATATTTTTATTTATTAAATCTTCATTTACCTCACTGGCTTTAATTCCTTGGGCTAATATTTTTTTAAAAGCTCTAACTATTTCATCTCTGCCTCCGTAACTTAAACAAATATTTAAAATACCTTTATTACCGTTTTTAGTTTTTTCTAATACCCTAAGCATAGATTCTTGCAAATCTTTATCAAAATCCTCTCTCCTACCAAAAAAATTTACCTTGACACCTTCTTTAGCTAAAATGTCAATTTCTTTATTAACAAACATTCTAAACAAATCCATTAAATAAGCCACTTCTTCTTTATCTCTTTTCCAATTTTCTATAGAAAAAGCATAAACTGTCAAAACTTCCACACCGCTTTTAAAAGCATGTCTGGCTATTTTTTTTAGATTAGTAAAACCTTGACGGTGACCTTCAAAAGTCGGTAATCCTCTAGCCCTAGCAAAGCGACGATTACCATCTAATATTATGCCAATATGTTTAGGAATTTGCATGTATTCATTATAGCATTATAAATAAAATTAAAAAACATCCCTTAGCAGGATGCTTTTTAAAAAAATAAATACTATTAGATTGTTTTATTAGCAATATTTACTAATACGAATCTGGAAATGGCATAAGCAGTTAATACCACTACTAGACCAATGACACCAGCGCCAATCATTTTTTTAGCTTCATCAACTTTGTCAGAACTGCCATAAGAAGTCATCCATTTGAAACCACCTAACAAAATAATCAAAGTGGTTAAGACACCTAAGAAACCTAGAACAATATTTATAACTCCAGCAATTGTCGATCTTAAGTCTCTGGTACCTAGAGCGATATTACCAGTAGCTAACTCATTGTATCCCCAGTCATTGACATTTTGAGCTGAAGCTAGGCTAGGTAGAAATAACAAAGCGAATGTTAATATTTTTTTCATAGTATTATGAATTACTATTTATTAGTTAATTATAAATTATAATGTTTTATTAGCGATATTTACTAATACGAATCTGGAAATGGCATAAGCGGTCAATACGATTACTAGACCAATGACACCAGCTCCAATCATTTTTTTAGCTTCATCAACTTTAGAAGAATCACCATAAGAAGTCATCCATTTAAAACCACCAAAGAGAATAATCACAGTAGTTAAAACACCTAAGAAACCTAGAACAATGTTTATAACTCCAGCAATTGTTGATCTTAAGTCTCTGGTACCTAAGGCGATATTGCCTTGAGCTAACTCATTGTATCCCCAGTCATTGACGGTTATTTGAGCTGAAGCTACGCTAGGTAGAAATAACAAAGCGAATGTTAATATTTTTTTCATAGTATTATGAATTACTATTTATTAGTTAATTATAAATTATAATATTTTATTAGCGATATTTGCTACTCCAATAATATTAAGGGCAACAAATAATACGTATTGTACATAATATATTATACACCAAAGTATAATTATTGTAAATAAAGAAGTATAAAATATTGGCTCGGGGATAGGGACTCGAACCCCAATTGACGGGACCAGAACCCGTTGTCCTACCATTAGACGATCCCCGAATGGTTTATAACATTTCTCCACCAAAAGTATCTAAAATTTGATCTACTCCGCTTTCACTTTTGCCTTTAAAACTTTGATGGTTTTGTTTATAATCGGCATCAATAACAAAAGCTAAATTTATTTTTTTACCTAATATATCACTAAAAATGGCTATTAAATTTTCCTTGCTAGCTGATTTATCTAGTTGTTCTTTATGGAAATCATATTCCAAGCCAATGGTAAGTAAATTTCCCTCCATTGTCAAAGGGTGGCTAGTTTGTAACATAGCTGACAAAGAATGATTAAATGGTTTAGCCCGTTCCACTACTTTTGACCAATTATTTTGTAATTTTTCTAAATCTTGAATATTTAAATTAATTTTTTTTTTATCTTTTGTTTCCAAAAAATTATCAATCTTTTTTTCTTCATTATCTGCTTGAATCAATAAAAATTCTACACAAGCCAATTCTAAAGGTAGTTGATCAATTATGGTTTCTTTAATGGCTAATTTATCCAATATTATGTTAAGCAAGTTTGATATATCTTCTAATAAAAAATCTTGAGCATGTTTTTTTATAGAATTTGTTAAGTTATCATCAAAATCAAGAGCAAAACTAGGCCCAATAATTTTGTACAGCATTATCTGTCTAATATAATCTATGAAATCAGCAATAAAAATGCTCAAATCTGCCCCCTCTTCTACTAATTTATTAATTTGGTTAAGAGCAGTTGGTAAATTTTTTACTTTTAAAGCCTCTGTCAAAGCGTCAATGGCTTGCCAATTGCTATTTGGTAAAACCAAAGAAGCTAACTCATCACTGACCTTACCACCACTAATAGAAATTATTTGACCTAGCAATGATTCGGCATCTCTGGGACAGCCCTCACTACGACGAGCTATTTCTGATAAAATTTTTTCTGAAATTTCAATTTTTTCCCATTCCACAATCTCAGTCATTCTTTTGACGATATCCTTGATTGGTATTTTTTTAAAATCAAATCTCTGACAACGAGAAATAATAGTCTCTGGTACTTTGTGTACTTCGGTGGTGGCTAAAATAAAGATTATTCTTTTGGGTGGTTCTTCTAAAGTTTTAAGCAGAGCATTGAAAGCAGATTTAGATAACATGTGCACCTCATCAATAATAAAAACTTTATAACCATTACTACTAAAAGGTGGTATTTGTGAATTGGCAATAATATTATCACGGACATTATCTACTCCAGTGTGAGAAGCAGCATCAATTTCTAAAATATCCATAGAACGTCCAGCTAATATGACTTTACAATTTTCGCATTCATTACAGGGTTCAGATTCTTTATTTTGACGATTGCTACAATTTAAAGAACGAGCAAAAAGACGAGCCAAGGTAGTTTTACCAGTGCCCCGTGGTCCAACAAATAAATAAGCATGGGCCAAATTCCCACTAGCTATTTCATTTTCTAGAGTAATTTTTATCGGTTTTTGACCGATAACCTCTTTAAAAAATTTTGGCCGATATTTTCTATAGATGACTTCTGACATAAATCAAAGACTAAAATCCAATTCGTCAGTAGAAATCCCTCTATGATTAGTTTTAATTATATTCTCTACAGCGGCCCAATTACTATCAGAATCTTTGGAGACCAATATAACTGCCTCATCACCCTCTTCGCCTTTAAAATAGGTTACTGAGGCCATTAGAACCTTATATATCTTGTCTCCAGCCAAAACCACAAACTCATTAGTACTCTTATCTTTAATGAGGTGGCCTACCAATCTCGTTCTTTCTACTGGCGATATTTGTTTAAAAATAAATGAACCATCAAAATTTATAGTTAACTTTAGAATGTCCCCTTCTACTAATTTAGATTTAGAAGCATAATTAGCTGGTACACTATATTGTTTGCCATCAGGACCAATCATAATCTGGCCATTGAAAACTCCTTCTACTACCAAACCTTCATCACCATCTATCTGCTTACCGACTCTAGCCGCCTTCAAACTATAATTGGCCGCTTCAGAAGAGTTTTTACCACTTAACTCACCTAAAACTTGTTTAGTCTTGGTGAGTTCTAATTCTAAATTATATAATAAAGCTTCTAAATCTTTAATTTTTTTTTCTTTTGACATTTTTGTTTTTGTTTACGAGCTTATTTAGCTCTATTTCACCTAATAATTTATCATAAAATTTGGCTCTTGGCAATCTAATTTTTTGGCTTAAAATTGATAAATTTATTTAGATTATAGACATTCTTTGTTTTATTTCATTTTCCACTATAAGCCTATCCCGACCATATTTAAGGCGTGACAACTCTTTGATAGCCTTAGCCAATTCATAATTGCCTTTTTCTGGCATAATAGGATTAAAATTAAAAGCAGGTGGATTTTGGTTATCTATTAATAATTTTATATAACAAGTATATTTTGGCATGTTAACCAAATCATATTGCGTCACAACTGGCGCCATTTGTTTGGCTATTACCTCAGCATCCTCTACTCCAATTCGATAGGCAATCAATGTGCCGACGTTACCAAAGACAGCATCTTTTACTCCAGTATCTCTATCTTTAGATTTAACCAACTGTGCTAAAAATTGATGAGCTAATATTAAATTTAATTTATATTTTCTAGCCTCAGATAAAATAATAGAAATACTCTCCGTAATATAATTTTGAAACTCATCAATATAAAGATAAAAATCTTGTCTTTTCTCTTCTGGTAGGTCTACTCGGCTAAGGGCTGCAAAAAGTATTTTACCAATCATTATCATTCCCAAGAGACTACTATTCATCTCACCAATTTTACCTTTAGATAGATTAATAATAATAATTTTATTTTCGTCCATAGCCTTCCTAAAATTGAAAGCCGATTTACTTTGAGATATTATAGGACGGATAGTGTCATTGGCTATAAAAGGAGTTAATTTGGAAGTAATATAAGGTACCATATTAGCTAAGGCCGCATCACCACCTGCTTTTTGTGCTTCTTTTTCCCAAAAGTCCTTGACTAAATAATTTTTTACTTTAGCCAATTTTTGTTTTCTATAACTCTCGTCAGCTAAAACTTTTGGAATTTCCAATAAAGTGGTTTGGTTTTCCTTATCATCCATCAAAAGCAACATGGTATTTCTCATGTATTGTTCAAACATTGGACCACCAGTAGCTTTGAGATCATACAACTTATCAAAAATAGCTATCATTTCATTGATGGCAAAAGTTTTTTGTTCATCTGTTTCAAATTCCAACATATTAATACCCATTGGCCTTTGAACATCTGAGGGATCAAAATAAATCACATCTTCTGCTCTTTCTTTTGGCACATGAGATAAAATAGTTTCAGCTAAATCACCATGTGGATCTAATACACAAACCCCTTTACCATTAGCAATGTCTTGAATGGCTAGACTTTCCAAAAATACTGATTTACCAGTACCAGTTTGACCAATTTCATACATATGTCGACGACGATCGGCATCTTTGATACGAACCAAAGTTTCCCTGCCACGATAAAAACTCTTGCCAAGTATTACTCCCTCTGTCGGCATATTAACCGGTGGAGCTGCTTTAGCCGCTTCCAGCCAGGCAATATTTGGTGTTTCACTAGTCGTTAAAGGCAAATGAACCACACTAGTCATTTCCTCAGAGTTTAAGAGCATACTTTTTTGAGGAAGAAAATGACGATAAATAAAATGTTCTACATAAGAGTCAGCTTTACTAGGAATATAGGCTCTAAAACTATTACCAAACTCATAAATATTATATTGACTATAACTATTTAAAATATCATTTAAAATAGCTTTAGATCTCTCTGGATTAGCTGTAGAAACTACCACTCTAATATTTACCTCTAGCCCTGATTTAGAAGTTTTTTCTTCCATACCTTTAGCTCGCTCTTGCTCCATAGCTGACATTGGCTGTGGTGGCTCGTTTTGATCTGGGTCAGTTTTTTTTGGATCTTTGGTAGTCAAAAAACTAGCAAAAAATTTGAATACCTGAGACGTATTACCCCAGAAACCGCCGCCGCCAATTTTCTTTATAGCCTCTCTATAAGTCATACCACGGTGCATTTGTTGTGCTATTTTTCTACCCCGAGCATGCCATTTAGCAGGGGCCGACCGAAATACATACTGGACAGCCGCACCTTCATTGACAGTTAATTTGCTTAGGGAATTAGTGACCGCCTCTAAAGGATCATTTTCAAAATACTTATAAGTTTTAATTGGCAGACTATAATCACCCTTAAAATTAAGGGCACCAGCTTTAATATGACCTTGTGCTTGAAAAATATTATAATCACTAACTGGTTCAAAATATATTTTTGGATAAACAGCTTGCAATTGTTGAATCAAAAAATCTCTATAAACACTTGGTGTGGCTACATAAAAATTCGTGAAGCCTCCAACTGAGACAATCTCTATAGAAAAAATATCTGTCCGCCTACCAAAAAATTTTCTCTGCGCTTTAAGACCACTCAAAGCGGCAAATAAGTTTTCTACTTGCCCTAATTCAGCTTGGACAAATTCTTTGCTGTGTTCTTCCTTTTCCGATTTTATATATTTGGGAATTTTTAATAACAACACTTCGGATTGAAGATTTTTATTACTTCTACTTCTAGAATGGTTGAAAGCAAAATAAAACAAAGCTATGAGAATAATAATCCCAATTAATAAAATTATGCCAATAATAAAATAATCACTCATTTTTTATTTTTGTTGATTTATTTTTAATATATTATCTGTTTTTATTTTAGCCTCTTGTTCTAGATAATGTTTATTTATTTTGGGAATAATGCGAAGCCACTCTAAAATAAGCTTAGTAATGGCACTAACTTTTATCTTGGTCTGCATCAATAGAAGAGTAATTTTATTGGAAGTTTCTTCCCCTTTTAGCTTAAAATCCCTCTGCAAACCAGCGTCTAATGATAAAAATACATTTTCCATACCAGCGGACAATACATTTTCTACTTGCCGATGAATAATTTGTTGATTATTGGGAACAACTGCATTATGCTCTTCTGGTATAACTACTGATGTTGGAGTTTGATTGTTATAATTTTCCTGAGCTGGCGCTATAATTTTTCGCTCTATTTTTCCAGAATCTAAAGAATTTTCTACTGATTTGTCAATAGCTTTGAATTGTTCAGGACTAATATTTTGTTGTTCTAAATTTTTTCCTGGCAACATAAATATATTATACCAGATTTTAATCTTTTATGTAAGAATTTAGCTGACTATAAACTTTATCCGCTAAATCAATAGCTGATAAATAATATCTCTTATTTTGCGCTATAATACAAATATTATTTTTTTGTTTATAAACCTTATCTATATCGGATATTTTTAAAAACCCAACTAATCTATACTCCATTTTGGCCGCTGCTTTAAGGTGAATAAGTCTTTTATTAGTCAATAAATAAACATTATTTTGCCCAATAATCTCTCTAGCTAGCAAAAATGTCAAAAAAATTACCCAGATTAACCATAAGGAAAAACCATGATAACCCATTTTCCACATTGGAAAAAGCATAAAAAAAGCTAACAAAAAAAGGAGAATAATAAAATATACCCCTACTGAACTGCTTTTTGACTTAAAAACCAGCTTCAAGTCTTCCCGATCAAGCAAAAATTTGCTAAAATTATTCATAATATTAACTCCTTTAGAAATTCCACACAATTTTTCTAATAGCTTGAGTTAAAAAATAATTATTGATTTATAATGGTGTGAATAAAAAATCTCAAAAAATAGTCTTAATTATTATGTCCATATTCATAATACTTTCTATGGTATTATGGACACTAGGCATTAGCTACGGAAACTAAGAAGAATCTCTTTTAAGCACAGCTAGATAGGCTTCTTGCGGTATTTCTACTTTTCCTCCTTGGGCCATACGCTTTTTGCCTTTTTTTTGTTTGTCCAATAATTTTCTCTTGCGAGTGACATCACCACCATACAATTTGGCTGTTACATCTTTTCGAAGCGCAGATAATTTATCACCAGCTACTATCTTGCCTCCTATCGCCGCCTGAATTTTAATAACAAATTGTTGACGAGGTAAAACTTCTTTTAATTTACTAACAATCCGTTTACCTACTCTATGCGCCTCATCTCTATAAACTAAACTGGTCAAGGCTTCCACTGGATTTTCCGCCACCAAGATATCCATCTTAACTATCTCGCATCTTCTATAATCAGCAAAATCATAATTTAAAGAAGCATAACCAGATGATATACTTTTTATATTATCATAAAAATCTACCAAGATAGAAGCCAAGGGAATATCAAAACGGAGTATTAAACGATTACTATCAATATACTCAGTATCTTTAGAAATTCCTTTTTGAGATATTACATACTCCATTAAGCCTCCCATATGTTCTTTGGGAGTAATAACTTCAATATGCATATATGGCTCCTCAATATAAGCAATTTTGGTAACATCAGGCATTTCTGAAGGTGTAGTTAAAACCTCATTTTTACCATTATTTAAATAAATATGATAAGCCACAGTTGGTATAGTCACAATCAACTCCAGATTAAACTCCCGACTGAGACGCTCTTGAAATATTTCTAAATGTAATAAGCCTAAAAATCCACAACGGAAACCAAAACCTAAAGCTGAAGAACTAGCTGGTTCAAAAACCAAACTAGCGTCGCTTAATTTTAATTTTAATATAGCTTCTCTTAATTTTTGATATTCACCGCCTTCATGAGGAAAAATACCAGCATAAACCATTGGTTTGATTTCTTTATAGCCTGGTAAAGCCGGTGTTTGTTTGTTTAATGAAACAATAGTATCTCCCACCTGAGCTTTTTCCAAATTTTTGATACTAGTAATCAGATAACCAATTTCTCCGTCTTCCAAATGACCAGAGCTGACCCAGTGAGGTTTAAAATATCCAATATCAAGTACTTCGCTCGGCTCATCGCTAGCCACAAATTTTATTTTATCACCTTTTTTTATCTGACCACTAAAAATTCTAATATAAATTACCACCCCCCGAAATTCATCATAAGTAGAATCGAAAACCAAAGCTTGCAAATCTTCCGATTTTTTCTGAGGTGCTTTTACTTTATCTACTATAATATTTAATACTGCCTCTACCCCCTGACCAGTTTTAGCAGAAATTGTTAATATTTCTTCTTTTTTGCAGCCCAATAAATTGGTGATTTCTTGACTGACTTTTTCTACATCCGCGGCTGGTAAATCAATTTTGTTTATAACTGGAATAATATCCAAATTTTGTTCAATAGCCAAATAAAGATTAGCTAAAGTTTGAGCTTCTATCCCCTGAGTAGCATCTACTAATAGTACTGCCCCTTCTACTGCCGCTAGTGAACGAGAAACTTCATAACTAAAATCAACATGTCCTGGGGTATCAATCAAATTCAAAATTTTACCAGCCCAATTCATTCTAGCTGGTTGAAGTTTAATGGTAATACCGCGCTCTCTTTCCAAATCCATTTGATCCAAAAGTTGTGCCTTCATCTTGCGTTTTTCTACAGTTTCAGTAATTTCAAGCATCCGATCAGCTAAAGTAGATTTACCATGATCAATATGAGCAATAATACAAAAATTTCTAATTTCTTCCATTTCTAAATAATAATAACAGTTTTTTTAAGCCCCTCTTTAGAGAATTTAGTTCATCAAGTCTAAACACTATACCTAAAACCAAGTAGCTTAGCAAGCCCGCTAAACCAGCTACTAAACCTTGTGAAAATATACCAAAAAAGGTGTGAGTATCTACGAAACTATCTACCAATTGTAAAAAAGCATAAGCTACGGCACCAGCCAGAATAGAATTTATAGAAATCTTTAATATAGAATTTATAATTAGCCCATCGTTTAAATTATGAACTTTAAAATGTAAAAATATATACAAAAGCAACATATTAATAATACTAGAAATAGAAAAAGCAGCCGCTAGACCAAAAACTCCAAAATATTGAGACAATTGCCAAGACAAAGCAATGTTGATAATAATACTTATAATACTAATAGTCATTGGTGTTTTAGTATCTTCATAAGCATAAAATGATCGCGCTAAAAGTGGAATTAAACCTTGAGCAAAAATAGAGACAGCAAAAATTCCTAAAGTCTGAGCAGTCTGACTAGTACTATTCCAATCAAAAGCTCCACTACCCAATATTACTCGAACCAGTTGTGCTCTTAAAACTACTACCAATACTGATATTGGTATGAGCATAAATAATATCCTACGAAAACTACGGGAAAAATTTTGACCAAATAATGTTGGATTATCTTCACTGACTGCTTGGGTAAAGGTGGGAAAAACTGCAATAGCCAAAGAGACAGCAAAAAGAGAAACAGGTAAACTTTGCAAATTATTGGCATAATTAAAAACAGAAATACTACCAGCTGCTAGTGTAGAAGCAATCATAGTAGTAATAACTAAATTTATCTGCCCAGCTGCTAGACCAACAGTGCGCGGCAACATTAACTTTAATATCTTTTTTAAATTTTGATCAAACTTCAAAATAAATTTATAATGCCAGCCATTTTTATAAACCTCTGGCAATTGCACCAAAAGATGCATAATAGCTCCCAAAAGTACGCCGTAAGCCAAACCGATTAAACCAAACTGGGGATAAAACCATAAAATACCAATGATGATTCCAATATTATAAAAACTAGCGGCTAAAGAAAAACTCAAAAATCTTTTGAAAGAATTGAGTATACCACCAATTAGATTGGAAGCAACAAAAAATAAAACTGATAATAGCATAATTCTAGAAAGACTAATGACACTATCCATCTGCCATGGTAAAAATCCTGGAGTAATCAGTGGCATTATTTGAGGAGTAAAAATAAATGCCACCACTACTAAAATTGTTATACAAATCAAAAAGAAATTTAAAACTGAATTGGACAAATTCAAACCATCATCTTTGTCCTTAGACCAGACTCTTTGAAAAACTGGTATAAAAGCTGAAGTCAGTGCCCCTAAGACTAAAGTATTAAATATTAAATCAGGTAAACGAAAAGCTGAATAATAAACATCTGACATATCACTAGCGGCAAAATTATGAGCTATTAGTCTTTCCCGCAGTAAAGCAAATATCTTAGCTAAAAAAGAAAAAAAGGTGATTATTAATGCACCTCCTGTGACACTATTATTTATTTTATGCCAAAATTTTTGCCACATATTAAAACTATTTTTTTGCTAAAATAAAACCAAAATACTGGTCTCTATTTAACTCTTTGGTGTAAGTTAATAGATTATTAGTAACATTTATACTGGCTATATCACTGGCATTATTAAATACTATACTGACATTATCGGGCAAAATAACTGAAGAATTAAATAAATTATTTTTAAGTCCTGATTGAGATTGTATGACCAAACTATAATTATCTAATTGTACATCCTTTTTAAAGAATTTTTTTACCCAGTTAACTACCAAAGGATCACCTAACTTGAGCTTAAATGGTAACTTATATTTAATCAAAGCCGTTTTAGTCTCACCAGCGGCTAAAGTCATCCAATTAGCAAAAACTGTCTTATTTAAAGAATTATATATTTCTGTAGCCGAATTATTATCAATCATCTTTATTTCTTCTGAGGCTAAATCTTTATCAATTTGGGCACCATCATTACCAGCAAAATAATTATCTGGAATTTTATCAAAACCAACTGCTTCAATAAATTCACTACCAAGTGGCGTATATATTCTTAAATAACTAGCATTACCACCATAGAGTCCAGTAAATAAAATATCTTTGTCACCTTTATTTTCTCTAGTAATTTTAATGGTGTTGATTATTTCTCCATTGGCTGATATTTGTGCCTGATGATCAATAGTTTGATAAATATTATTGTCTGTTTTACCACCAGCAATATTGGTAGCAATAACTGCTAAATAATCTTTATTATAATTTAACATGCTGCCAGACCAACCAAAATCTACCAAAGCCTTTTGGGTATTTTCGTTCTCACTATAAATTTGGATATCCTTGCTAGCTAAAGTTTTGGCAAAAACCTGTACTATCTCCTTCTGTTTAGCAGTGTTAGCTAATAATTTTTCCAAGACTATTGGCACTAAATCAGCTATGACCGCTTTTGGTTCATTTGACTCTTTATCATAATTTAACTCGACTTCTTCTTGCAAAACACTAAAAATATTTTCTTGATTAACCACAATATTATATTCCTCTAAAGTAACTGGTCCGAGTACTGCCAAAAGTTCAGCTAAAACATTAGCATTAATAGCTATTACACCGTCTAATGAAGAAGCCCCAGCTTGTTGGTAGAACCAAATAATTTTTTTAGCGGAAGTGGGAAAATCATACCACCAGTTGGCATCCCAAATATTAAAACCTGAATTTATAAGTGACAGAGCTTGAGGAGCTTTAAGTTTTGTATTTTGACCAGCCTCTAAGTCATACAAACCACCCTTGGGCACTTCCAAATTAATGATTTTACCTTGATAAACATCAAATAAGGCAAAACTACCAATAAAACCCCCTGTTGGTCTTATTTCATTATTATTTTGGAAAAGCACTACATATCTTTTTTCACTATCGTGCCCCAATAAATCACTAGCTAATGAAAACACACTATTTAGTTCTTTCAAATTTTCTATAGTGGATGGCAAATATAATTTTAAGCTATCAAAATATTGTCTAAGATTGGCTGGTAATAAATTGCTAGAGATACCATCAATATCTTTGTTAGCTGCTTCCAAATATGGTAAAGTCTCTTCAATTTGATTATTCATCAAAACTATATATTCAGTGGGGTTACCATTATTTTGTAAAGTTTGATTGAGCACAGTAGCGGCTTCGGAAATATTTGTGGCTACTGACAGCATATTTCTACTAAGAGATATCGGCTTACCTACCACCGGCATCAAACTAGCCGCATTTAACATCCATTTTTGATATTCATCCAAGACTGACTGAGCTTGAGAAAAATTATTTAAAGCCTTGGCAAAATTATTTTGAGCCTCTTGATAAGAATTTTCTGAAGCTGATATTACCCCTGACTCTAAACTAATCAATCCTTCCTGCCCAAAATCCAATATTTTACCTTTATCTTCATTGATTTGGCCGAACATCACCATAGCTCTGATTGGCAGTAAAATAATAGTAACTATCAAAGCAAAAACCAAGGACTTACTAAGAGCCATATTCATATTCAAATGTGGCATCTTAATATTAGGCTTTGGCCAAATATAATTTTTCTTCGGTTTTACTTCCTTGACCTTTGACTTGCTTACTTTAGCTGAAAAATTAGCTAAAGAATTTTTATATTTACTAAGATTAAGTTTATTAAAATTAATCTTTTTTGGTGGTTTTTTGACTGGCTCAGGAGCTTTTCTTAAATCCAAAAGATGAACAGATTGTTCTAAATAATCTATTGGATTGTCCACACTTTGAGTTGGCGCTTCTATCTCAATCTTCACTGCTTTGAGCTGTGGCTCTATTTCTTCTATATCAATTTTAACCTCTTTGACCTCTTTCTTAACTTCTTTTTTTATGGTAGTTAAAATTTGAGAATATGATAAATCTTGCTTGATTAATTTATCAAGCTCAGCTAGAGCTTTTTGTTTTTCTTCTTTGACCGACTCAACATCAATATCATTGCCTAATAAAAATTGATCCAAATCATCGATTAGGTCTTTTTTTAATTCTGAAATATTGAGTTGGGTATTTTTTGAGCTTTGTATATTATTCATAACTACTATCAGCTTATATTATACCAGAAGTTTAGAAAATTACAAAGATAATTATAAATTATTTCTTCTGATTAAAATATGGAAACAAAACAAGTGCATTATCAATATTAATATAGAGATGATCTACCATGTTTAGATTGGCAATAAAAGAATCAGCTTCTCTAGAAAACACATAAATTGTATCTTTATCTAGTTGGCCGCTCTTTATTTTTTGTGTCTCTGCTTCTAAATATTTTTCCTGACCAGCTATTGGTCTAGAAAATTGGCCACTATTTACACTGATTTTATTTTTGGCGGCAAACATCACAAAAACCATATAATTTTTATGGGGGTAAACTGGATAAAATTCCAAATGTTTATAATCACGGCTAGCTGTTTTAAATTGCTCTGTTAATATAGAGTCACTAAACACTTGCCCCTCAAAAACTTTTCCTCTTCGATACAAAATACCACTAAGGTCATAAATTTGTAAAAATAAGGCCATAATTAAAATTAACAGCACCAATCTATATTTTAATGTTTTTAAAATATAAAAAGAAGCTAGCACTAACAAATAAAATACTGGCCAAAAAAACCTGCCGGAAGATCTAAATAGAGCTAAAACATTATCCGTAATAAACTCATTAAGTGGCACAGTAAACAATATCTGCGAATTAAAAGCTACAACATGACTCAGAGAAATTGCTAATAAAACCACTGACACTAAAATTAAAGGCCATTTTTTATAAAAAAAATCTTTTAGATCAGCTAAAGTAAAAAATTTGAACGATGAAATAAACAATAATACTAGCGTACCAAAACCTAAATAATTAAAACCTTCCGCCTGATAACGAATAATATCTAAATCACTCAAAATATTTGACCAACCCATGGGATTAAATAGAGCGTTGAGATTCATAGAAAAATCACCATAACCTGGCGCCTTAGCCTCCCCTATCAAAAATAGTCCTAAACTATAAGCTAGCAACAAAATTAGCCCGCCTTGAAAAAGTAAAAAATACAAAATATCCTTAAGTTTGATTTTCTGATCTACAAAATACAAAAATAATAAATCAACTAAAAGTAAAAATAAATTAATAAAAAGTAAATATGGATGTACTAATAAAGAAATTGCTAACACAGCTGACCATTGCCACCATGATAATTTATAATGTTTAGAAAAAATAATTAATAAAGACCATAATATCAACCAATGAGCACCTAAAGCAAAATGTCCCCCCAAACGAAACAACATTATTGGACTAAGTATAAAAAATAGTGAGGCCAAAATTGCAGCTAGTCTTTTTTTAAAAAATAAATAAGACAGCCGATAAGCGAAAATCCCTTGAAACACAAAACAAGAACTTATCCACAAACCAAAATATTGGAAAGTATCTGGTAATCCGAAACGGATTAGTTTAAATAATATAGCCAGAAGTGGAATAGAGTCTGTAAAAGTAATTGCTACACCAAAGGGATAAGCATAATTATTGGCTAAACCCACTGGAAATGACCAATCGGAAAAACGATACATAGTCCAACCAAGATATTGCTGGACTGGATCTGGACCAGCTGTTAGTAGCCAAGCGTCATATCTAGGATCAAGAGTCTCACCATAAATCAAAACAAAAAACAAAAATCCCAAGATTCCAGCTATTAGTGCGGCTATAATATTTTTTTGTTTGTCTGACACTTTTAGTAAATATTAGTTAATAAAATATTTTTAGCGAAATATAAATATAATAACCATGGTCCGAAAGCTAAAATAGCCCAATAAAACTTATTCTTAAATGACTGCCAGAAAAAACGGTAAGCAATCAAACTTAAAATAGGAAAAGTAAAATATATAAATTGTGCCTTTAAAACACCAGCTTCCAAATATGGTAAACGCAAATTATGATAAAAAGAAGCTACCCAGCCGCCAAAGAGCACAATCAACGAAAATAAATCATTATCCTCTATTTTTTTTCTCTTGAGAGCTATAAATAAATAACTAAAAAACCCTACAAACCAAATAAAAAAAATTCCCAAGGCTAAACGATTGGTATTTAACATGGAATTCCATAACTTAGAAGTAGTATAACGACCATTACCAACTAATATTTTTTGATCCTCTGGCAGATTTTCTATACCGGGATAATTAAATATATTATAGTAATCGGCAAAACTATCACTAAGCAATATAGAAAAATATGAATCGGGCTTGGAAAACCAATATGGATAGTCTGTAAAAATATGAGTGTTAATAGCCAAAATATATTTCCAAGCCTCACTATCTATAATACCCTGTCTAGGTTTATCATCGTAGATATTTATAGAAAAATAAGTATTATAATTTTGTTGTTTATAAACTACCCAAGGCAGATTTATAAAAAAGACCACAAAAAAGATAATGGCCATATACTTTAAAAAATATTTTTGACGACTAACAAAATATTTCCATAGATAAAATATAACAACCGCCACCAAAACTATCATCGCGCTAATTTTCACTAGAGCGGTCAAGGCTAGTATCAGAGCCCAATAAAATAATTTCCTATCATTATCTTTGACGGCTAGTTTAAATTTGTAAAATAAAAATAAAAGTAAAATTATCAAAGTATGCACAAGCAATTCATTGGTTACATAAGCTGATAATTTAACACCCACAAATATAAATGAAAATATGAAGGTATTTAATAGCGCTAGCCATTTATTTCTATTACTATAAATATAGGAAAACTGCCAAACTAAAACCAAAAAAATAAAATAAATAAACACATTAAAACTTTCCCACCAATTTTGACCCTCTAAACCAACAATTTGACCAATTTTTATCCAGCCAGTCAAAAGATAATAATAAAGTGGCTCATGCCAAGCCAAATAAGTTTCATCTAAAGTAGCTAAACGGTTTTCATATAAAATTTTCTCTGTATAAGCAATATGTCCGCCACCATCATCAGCCCAATAAGTATCATAAAATTGGATATTAGCTAAACGGATGAAAAAAGCTAAGGCTAAAATTGTCAGCATTAGCAAACAATAAAATTTATTCTTTTTTATTTTTCCTAGCATTAATTTATTTTTTTATAAATATCCAAAATCTCTTCGGCCATTTTTGACCAAGAATATTTATCAATTTGTCTGTAGCCAGCTTTGATTAAATTATCACGCAGAGCCTCATCACTTACGATATCAGACATTTTTTTCTTAAGATCATCTCTATCTTGAGGATCAAAATAAAGCGCGCTGTGGCCTAAAATCTCCGGCAGACTACTACTAGTACTAGATAAAACCGGTAAACCATAGCTCATGGCTTCAAGTGGTGGCAAACCAAAACCTTCATATAAAGATGGAAAAATATAAGCCTTAGCATTTTTATAATAACTAGCTAATTCATCATCCTCTGCGTGTCCAGTAAAAATAAGGTTTGGACAATCAACATTTTTGGCTAATTTTTCATAAAAATAATTTTTGTGACCAACTAATATTAAATAATATTCTGGATGCTTTTGCCAAAATTCTTTAAATACTTTTATTAAAAATTCAAGATTTTTGTGTGGATAAGCATTACCCACATAAAGAAAATAATTTTGTGGTAACTTTAATGCTTTTTTTGAGCTGTCAATATAAGTGCTTAATCCTTCGTAAACCACTTTTATCTTTTGAGCCTCCTTGTCAGTCAGCTTAAAATATTCTCTAATATCATTGGCAGTAAATTTGGAAACAGCAATTATTATCTTAGATTTTTTAACAGCCTGTCTAATGACTAGCTGATAAAAATAATATTTTATTCTAAACAAAAAAATATTTAAAGTGCTAGCTTTACGGCTAGGAAATTTGGTCATAATCAAATCATGAATAGTCACTACAAATTTTCCAAAATAAAAAATCGGTACATTAAAGTGAGGAAAGTGCACCAAATCGGCTTTTAATTTATATAAAAGCCAAGGTAAAACTATTTGCTCTTTAAGTCCATACCAATGACAGTCGCAAATTTGAATTTTGAAATTAGCTGGCAAATCTATTTTTGGATTTTCCTTAAAAAGCAAAATATATTCGTTTGACTGATCTAATTTTTTTAGCTCATTTAAAAATTCTTGATTATAACGACCAAGCCCTCCCGCTTTAGTACTAAATATTCTAAAATCAATTACTATTCTCATTATTTTTTATAAGAATTAAATAAATTCAAAATTGTTTGAGCCTGGACTGGCCATCTAGGAATTTTAAAAGTTTTAGCTGAGTCTCTTAACTGTTTTAACAATTTTTCATCCTCAGTCAAAAATTTTAGAGCTTGATATATATCAGCTACATTGTAGGGGTCAATATATAAAGCTTGTTGTTTATTTGTTTCTGGTAAAGATGTTTTATAACTAACTATCACTGGTATTTGATAAGCAATGGCTTCCATTGGTGGAAAACCAAAACCTTCATAAAATGATGGCCAAATAAGGCCTAAACTCATAAAATAAAGAGCATCTTTAGCTGGACTTTCTACATAATCTAGATAATGGATAAATGGTCTTAGTTTTATCTGTTCAAGCAAATTATTATATACCCAGCCTTTCTTACCAACAATTACCAAATGCACATCTGGATAGTCATGATGATATTTATCAAAAGCCTTAATAATACTAGCTATATTTTTACGTGGTTCTAATGTACCAAGATATATAAAAAATTTCTCCGGCAGATCAAATTTTGACAAGAGCTCTCTAGCTCGCTCTCTATTCATCGGCACCGAATGGACACCTGGATTTATAATATGTATTTTATCTTCAGCTGAAGGGAAAAATCTAATTAAGTCTCTCTTAGTATTTTCAGAAACAGCTATGATTTTATTAGCTGATTTAACTAATTTAGCAACATTAACCAATTTATGCCAACGCCTTCTCTTAAGAGAATAAAATTCTCTACTGTGGAGAAATGACAAATCATGTACCGTCAAAATCATGGGATAATCTTTTGGTAAATTACAAAAATTTATATTTGGCATCCAAAAAATATCTATGTCTTTAAAAAATTTTTGATAAAAATTTTGACCAAAACCCGTCAGTAAATTTAAATTTAATAACTTATTAGGAATTGAAATATGAGAATGACTGACATTAGCTTTATTAAAATCTAAATTAAAATAAGGCTCTTTTTTAAAACCGGCACTAAATAAAAAATATTTATTTTCCTTGTCCAATTCTAAAAGATTATTGATGGCATAAAAAATATATTTACCAATGCCAGTCAATTTTTTATTCCCTAAAGCTCTGATGTCTATCCCAATATTCATAAGGTCTCTATAAAATCAAGAATTTTGCGTTTAAATTTGGCTTCATCAAAATTTTTTGCATGTTCTCTAATAATTATAGGATTAAATTTCTTAGCATCAAATCTTAATATCTTATGGGCCAGTGATTCCCAAGTCTGCTCTTCAAAAAATACTCCGGTTTTATTGGCTATCACTGTCTCCAAAGCGCCACCTTGACCATAGGCTATAACTGGACGGCCAGAGGCCATAGCTTCTAAAGCTGATATACCAAAATCCTCAATCTGAGGATAAATAAAAGCCTGACAACGTGATAAATAATAATTCCTTTGCTGATCTGACAACTCACCTAAAAATTCTATATTGGAATTGGCCATCTTCTTTAATTTTTTAAACTCCGAACCATTACCAATAATCTTAAGTGGCAATTTCAAATTGTTAAAAGCGGCCACAGCTAAGTCTACTCTTTTGTAAGGCCTGAGACGAGAAACTATTAAATAATAATCCCCCAAGTCACTGGACAGGTGAAAATCAGCTACTCTAATTGGTGGATGAATAACTATAGCCTCTTTTTTGTAATGCTTTTTTATTTTTTTAGCTATAAAATTGGAATTGGCTATAAAATAATTTACCTCTTGCGCTTTAGAAAAATCCCAAGTTTGTAAACGATTTAATACTTTAGGCAAAAATCTTTTTAATAACTTTCCTTCTGGTAAATTGCCAAAATATTCTTCTTTATCGTCCCATAAATATCTAGTCGGTGCATGACAATAACAAATATGTTTGTTATTATGGCCAGTTTTGACTCCTTTAACAAAAGCCGAAGATGAAGATATTACTAAGTTATAATCGCTGAGATCAGTACGCTCCCAAATTCTGGGCATTAATACTAAAAAATACTTAAAAAACTTACTAATACCAGGAATTTTTTGTAAATAAGAACTAACAATATTTTCCTGCTTTAATATTTTCCTGCTAATCTTAGAATCATTAATCAAAGTAAAAATAGGTGCTTGCGGATCTAAGCTAGCTAAAGCTACTAAAACTTTTTCCGCGCCACCAATCTGAAATAAATGGTCATGAGCAAAAGCAATTTTTTTCACCCCATTAAAAATTAATAATTATTTTTCACCCTCACCCACTACCATGTGGTCAATATTATCCTTGATCGCCCTTGATAATAGCTATTGGTGTTTTTAATAGAATAATCAAATCAAGCAACATTGACCAATTTTCAATATAGAAAATATCCAATTTCGCCTCTTCAGCAAAAACCAGATTGGCCCGACCTGAGACTTGAGCCATACCAGTAATACCTGGTTTAATGGACAATAACTTTTTATAGCCTCTTTGATATTTATCTACTTCTTCTGGTTCATGTGGTCTGGGGCCAACCAAGCTCATAGTACCGCCTAAAACATTAAAGAGTTGTGGTAGCTCATCCAAGCTTGTGCGACGAATAAATTTACCAATTTTAGTGACCCGAGGATCGTTTTTCATTTTAAAAAGTGGCCCATCTACTCTTTCATTATACTGCATAATTTCTGGTTTCATGATGTGAGCATCTTTGACCATAGAACGAAATTTATACATTTTGAAAATTCTACCTTTAGCACCAACTCTAGCTAATTTTACAAAAATTGGACCAGGAGAATTTAATTTAATGGCTATAGCAGTAATAATAAATACTGGTGATAAAATAGTTATTAATAAAATAGTTATTAATAAATCAAATATTTTTTTATACACTCTACGCCAACCATCTAGCGGGGTGCCTTGTATTTCTACAATTGGAATGCCAGCCACAGAATTTATATTCAAATGCAAACTCTGCGTCTGGAAAAGACTAGCCACATATTTTAAGTCCAGATGATTTTCTTGACAATAGGTCAATAAATTTAGAGCTTGATCTTTATCAATAGCAGAATCAGTTTGTATGATATTATCAACTTTTTTGTTATTTATCTGACTTATTATTTCACTAGAATTTTCTAAATCATCTAAAGTATCAAACTCGGCGACTGTTTTTAATCCAATTTGCGGATTTTTTTTATAAGTATCAATTATTATTTTCCGACTAGCCTGATTACCCAAAACTATCACTTTAGAAAGACCATAGCCTTTTTTTAAAAAATAATTTCTGATACTAAAAACTATTATTCTAATTATAAATAAATAAATAATAGCAATTAGCCAAGCAGAAATTATAATAAAACGAGATGAAAATAATTCTCTTTGCCAAAAAATAGCCAAAACTATTATAATACCTAAAGTAGAAACACCATTAATAATTTTTGGTAATTCTCTAGCTAATTTTTTATCTCGCATGGCATAGAAGCCACTAAAAGCAAAAACTACTATGGCTAAAAAGGCTACTTTAAATGTCAAACTTATAAATTCATTTAAAGGCATTTCAAAAAAAACTGGCCTTATTTCAGCTATAGACTCTGAAAATCTCAAAAAATAGGCTGACAAAACAGCCAAAAATACTGTTGCAAAATCAATTGGCACCAAAGCAATATTTACAATAAAATTAGCTTTTTTCATAGTATAAATATAATATCATTTGCCTTATATTTAGTAAACATCTATTACTTATTTTCCTTGACAAAATTGATAAAATCTGTTACACAATAGACACAAGGTCTAAATAGACTGAGATGATTGCTACCTTTAGCGTAAAGCTATAGGTAGAGGAAAGTCCGAACACCATAAAAAAGATAGTTGGTAACGCCAACCAGCCTCAATGCGAGTTTGAGGTTAGGACAAGTGCAACAGAGAATATTCCTCCCTGAGCAAAGCCGCAAGGCTGAGTCGAATGGGTAAGGGTGAAAATGTCGAATAATCAGTCGACACGTTTACATGGTGACATGTAGAAAGAGGTAAACTTCTATCTGGTGAAAGGCCAAATAGGTCCCTTCGGGGACGGGTAGGCTGCTTGAGGTTACAAGTGATTGTAATCCTAGATAGATGATCATCATTTCAGTATTTGCTGAAATACAGAATTCGGCTTATGAGGTCTATTTAGGCCTTTTTGTATTATTCTAAAATATATTTCAAAGTCTCTTTTGCTGCCTTGGTCCAAGAAAAATCTTTAGCTCTTATCAAACCTTTATCAATTAATCTACTCCTCTCTTCTTGATCAATAAAAATCTTTTCTATTTTTTCAGCTATATCTTCAATATTATCTGGATCAAAATATAAAGCTGCATCTTGAGCTACTTCCTTTAAAGCGGGAATATTAGAACAAACTACTGGCACGCCAGAAGCCATAGCTTCCAAAACTGGCAAGCCGAATCCCTCAAACTTAGAAGGAAATACAAAGGCAGTGGCTGAAGCCATTAATTTTGGATAATTGTTCTGACTAACATAACCTAGCAATATTAGATCACTTATCAAGTCTGGACTTTTAGCTAAGTCCTCTATTTCCTTGTAGCCATAATTGCCTGGGCGACCAGCCAAAATTAGTGGCCACTGACGGCTAGTTTTTTGATAAGCCTTGATTAAGTTTAAAACATTTTTTTTATTCTCCAAACGACCAATATATAATAAAAATTTATCTGGATATTCATGTTGGTCAATAAATATTTTTTTATCTTCAGATTTTATCGGCTGAAAAGAAGAATGATCATAACCCAAATAAATTACTTTTATTTTATTCTTGGCTCTAGGGAAATATCTAATAATATCCTGTTTAGTAGTCTCAGAAATAGTAATAATCTTATCAGCTCGCCAGATAGCTAATTGATGAGACAATTTTTGATAAATCCTTTCTAAAGGATGATAAAGCCCTGGATTTTTATAAAAGCCCAAATCATGAATTGTAACTATTGTCTCTCCTCGACCAAAAATAGGTAAAGCATTAGTGGCAAAAAATTTATCTACTGGTCTAATAGTCAATTCCCAAGCCAATCTAAGATGCGTCCAAAATTTCTTAAAAGGCCAAGGTAAAGATTTCAAATAAAAATTATCCGGCACATCTTTAAGATCACCGGCTAAATTTTTATTATAATAAATTACAAAATTATTAGTTTTGTCTAATTTTTTAAATTCTTGGAGTAGATGCCAAGCATACCACTCTGTACCAGTTTTATAATTTTTATTAGCCCGAGTAACCTCTAATCCGACTGTTTTCATCGCCTTATTATTTAGCCGATAATATACTGCGCTTATATGATTCCAAATTTTCCAAAGCAATCCCTGTGCCACGAGCTACACAAAGTAAGGCATCATCAGCTACATAAGCTGGTACCCCCGTAGCCTGACTTAATAATCTATCCATATTTCTTAAGAGTGATGTACCACCTGATAAAACCATTCCCTTATCCATAATATCAGCTGAAAGTTCAGGCGGTGTTTGATAAAGGACAGACTTTACAGCGGCAATTAGACCTTGTAATTCGTTTTGTAGAGCTTCTGTGACATCATCTGAGGTCACTTTAATAGTGCGTGGCAAACCTGAAATCATATCCCTTCCCTTAATATCCATACTCAATCTTTCTTCTTTGGGTAAAAATTGCGCACTACCAATTTTAATTTTTACTTCTTCAGCCGTGCGCTCTCCAATAGCCATATTATATTTTTTCTTTATATATTCAGCAATGGCCGTATCATATTTATTTCCACCAATTCTCACAGAAGTATTAGCTACTATCCCTCCTAATGAAATAACAGCAATTTCACTAGTACCACCACCCATATCAACAATCATATGCCCAGAAGGAGAGCCAATAGGTATATCAGCTCCAATAGCCGCTGCAATAGGCTCTTTGATGATATAAGCCGCTTTGGCTCCAGCATTTAAAGTAGCATCTATTACCGCTCTTCTTTCAGTAGAAGTAATACCAGCTGGCACAGCAATCATAACCTCTGGACGGAATATTTTCATACCACCAACGGCTTTGTTTATAAAATATTTGAGCATGCTTTCAGTAGTGCGATAATCAGCAATGACACCATCTTTGAGTGGTCTGACAGCAATAATAGAATCAGGAGTACGACCAATCATTTCTTTGGCTTCATCACCGACCGCTAAAACTTTTTTATCCAAAACAGAAATAGCCACTACTGATGGCTCATGAATGACAATACCTCTCTTTGGAATATAGACCAAAGTATAAGTAGTCCCCAAATCTATCCCGATTTTCTTTATAAACATTTTTACTTATTGAATTTCTAAAATCCTACATTTTATTTTGCCACTAGGTAAATTTATTTCTACTTCATCATTGACTGATTTACCCATTAAAGCGTCACCAAATGGTGACTCCAATGAAATTTTACCTTGAGCTGGGTCAGCCTCGGTGCTACCAACAATAGTAAAAGACATAATCTGACCATCCTTATCAATTTTTACTTGGCAACCAACCTGTACTTTACCATTATTTTTACCTTTCTCAACTATAGAAGATGTCTTAATTAAATATTCCAATTCTAAAATACGACCTTCGACAAAAGATTGTTCTTCTTTAGCTTCTTGATATTCAGCATTTTCTGATAAATCACCCAATTCCTTGGCTGATTTTATTCGCTCAGATACTTGAGGTCTTTTTTCATTCTTCAGATGCTCTAATTCATCTTTGAGTTTACTTAGACCCTCATTAGTTAAAACTTTATTATCCATAACCAATTGTTTTTATTCAAAATTATTAGCAAATTAAATCTTACCAGATTATTGAGAAAAATACCACTCCATAAACTCTCTAGTAATAGTGACCGCCAAACCAATATCCCCACCCTCTTCTACTATCACGGCTGTTACAATCTTAGCATCTTCATAAGGAGCAAAGGCGGCCATCCACGAATGTGGCGTTTTATTTTTATTAAACTGAGCCGTACCAGTTTTTCCGGCTACATCGACTGCTACTGACTGTAGACTCTTAGCTGTACCATCGGTGATTGTCATACGCAGTCCCCTCCTGACAATATTTAAATTATCAGATGATACGACATTAGTCAAAAGTGGTCTTGGCTGGTAAATATCTACCCTATCCCCATTTTTTGTTTCTTTAATAAAATGAGGAGTATAAACTTGACCATTATTAGCGAAATAAGACATCAGTGTGGCCGCTTGCAGTGGTGTAGCTAACAAAAATCCCTGTCCAATAGATAAGTTATAAGTATCCCCCAAATACCATCTTTCACCAAAAGTACTTTCTTTCCACTCCTTAGAAGGAAGGAAACCCTTGGCTTCGGCAGGTAAATCAATATCTGTTGGCTCTCCTAGACCAAATTTTTTAGCATATTCTACAATTTTATCAGCTCCTAGGCCCAAATTTAACCATTGATTATTACCACCACCAATAGAATAAAAAAATGTGTTAACCGAATCAGCTAGGGCCCAATATATATTGGTCAGACCGTGTCCACCTGGACGCCAATCTGGGAAAAAATTAGCCCCGACTTGTACCCCTCCAGTACTATTGACTGTAAAATTAGTATCAATAATTTTTTCTTCTAAAGCAGCCGAAGCCATTACTAGTTTAAATACCGAACCCATAGGGTAAGTCCCCGATATAACTCTATTAAGTAATGGTAAATCCTCATCCTCGATAATATTTTTATATTCATCTTTATTTAAAACTGTAGTAAACATATTATTATCATAGTTTGGCAAGCTAACCATAGCTAATACTCCACCATCTTTGGCATCAAGTACTACCGCCGACATCTTTTTTTTATCATGTTGCTCGGCATTTTTCTGCATAATACTAAACAATTTTTCTTGGGCTTTGGCGTCTATAGTCAAAACCAGATCTGAACCATCTACCGGCTCAACCATAGATAAAATATTTTTCTCTCTAAATAAAGCATCTACTTCAACTTGTCTGACACCATCTTGACCTTTAAGAATATCTTCATATATAAATTCCAAGCCGGTCTTACCAATCCTATCATGATAATTATATTTTCTATTTTTTATATCTTCTTCAGTTATAACCCCTAAATAACCCAATGAATGCCCCATACCCAAATTGGTGAAATATTGTCTGCGAGGCTCGTAGGCCACATTAATACTAGGCTGATTTTCTGAAAAAATTATTAATTTCATAGCCAACTCATAAGGCAAATTTTCATACACCAATACCTTACCCAAACTAGTCTGCTCATTAAAAATTCTTCCTTCTAACTCCACTTTGGGAATTTCTAAAATATTAGCCAATTTGTTAAACAAATCTTGTTTTAATAATTCATCTGTTGGCAATATAGTAGTGTCAACGTAAAGAAAAAAATAAGAAATATTTTTTACTAGTAACCCACCAAAACGATCATACATCAAACCTCGATTAGCTTTAATAACATCTGATCTAATACGATTACCTTCGGCTACGTTTCTAAAATAACTACCTTTAACAGCCTGTAAATAAAAAGATCGACTAAATAATACCATCAAAAAAAAGGCAAAAAGAAAAAATAAACCCCTTATTTTCCTATCCTCAAAAAATCTACCTAATTGCTGAGTTTTGGCTACCAAACCAAAATCTAAATAATCACCACTCTTTTTTTGTTTAATAAAATCACCAATATTGGAGTCGCGTATTTGACCTTCTTGGATTTTAAAAGGATTGTTTTTCATGCTTCTTCAACCAAAAATTATAATAAATAAGATGCCAAAATATAAATAATAATATATCAATGCCTGCCATCTTGGCCGTAGGGATTATTAAAGTATTATCAAAAGTATAAAGGTCTAAATTAAAAATTAAATCACTAGCCCAAAATAACAACCAAAACAGAATAAAAGAAAATAAAGTAAGTAACATTATGGCCAAAATATTTTTAGAAGTTAAAATAGTTGTTTGTAGACCACTTAATATAAAAATAATTATTACAAATATCATGGCGTGTAAGCCAAAAACCCCAGTAAATGAATCTACGAAAAAACCAGCTAAGGTAGCAAACACATAGTGCACCCACTCTTTTTTATAATTAAAATAAACCAACAACATGGCGACTAAAAATGGTTGCAGTAATTGCCAACCATTATTATATAAATTGAGAAGCAAGAATAAAAAACTAGCTATAAGGAAAATTAATATCAGGTATAAATACCTCATAAAATTGTAATTACTGCTAAAGTATCTAGAGCTTCATAATTAATTAATGGTAAAACAGAAGCTTTTTTAAAAAGTTCTTCTTGCGAAAAATCAATATTTTCTATTTTACCAACTACCAAACCTGGTGGAATTTTTGGATCAATATCAGCACTGACTACAATATCATCTTTTTTTATCTCTTGCTCTTGAGGAATAAAACTAAGATCCATTACTAAACCTAAGGAGCCAGAGAGTATACCAGAAACATTTCTATCATCACCGACTTTAACAGCTAATTTTGAAAAATTATCTGTCAACAGACGAATTTTAGATGAATCAATACCTACCTCTATCACTTTAGCTATAATAATACCGCTACTAACTACTACGGCTTGGCCACTAACTATATTTTTATCACGGCCCCCATCTATTATTAATATATTGCGATTAGCTGGATCACGACTCAAGACATTAACCACCGCTAGACTATATTCATTTTTATTTTTCAAATCCAATAATTGATGTAAATCGTTATTTTCTTGTTCTAGCTCTTTGAGTTTATTATTCTCTACCAAAAGATTTTTGTAAGCCTCTTCTATATCATCTGGCGGCTGCAGTAATTTAGTATCAAATTTATTAGGTGTGAAACTATGCCTAAAAATTATACCCAAATCAAAAATTTGTCCGTTTTTAAACAATACAAACAAAATAATTATACTAATAAAAAGTAAAAAAAGTTTTAAATTTTCTCTTAACATCAGCTATCTTATCTAGCTTAATCCTAAATCTTTGGTAGAAGGAAGTAATATCTCTCTTAAATTTTCTAAATCATCTAATACTTTACCGGTGCCTCTGACTACGGCTGTTAGCGGTTCATCAGTAATATGCACTGGCATTTTAGTTTCTTGAGCTATCAAAACATCCAAGCCTTTAATCAAGGCTCCACCACCAGTTAAAACCATGCCTCTTTCATAAAGATCAGCTACTAATTCTGGTGGCGTATTTTCAATAGTGGTTTTTATATTTTCTATAATCAATTTTATCGGTTTAGTAATAGCCTCCCTAATATTAGCGTCTGTTATTTGGACCTCTTTGGGCAAACCAGTCAAAAGATCACGCCCACGAATAATAGCTTTTACTGGTTTATCACCCGGAATAATAGAAGCTATTTGTATTTTTATCTTTTCCGCACTATGTTCTCCTAAAAGTAAATTAAATTTATCTCGAGCATATTGGATAATAGCTTCATTGAGTTTATCGCCGGCCAATTTGAGTGATTTCCAAGATACCACACCACCGAGCGATATTACAGCAATTTCTGTAGTGCCACCACCAATATCTACAATCATAGATCCTGAAGCTTCTTGAATTGGCAAACCAGCGCCAATCGCTGCCGCCATTGGTTCTTCTATTAGTAGTACTTCTGAAGCGCCAGCTCCCATCACAGAGTCCTCTACGGCTTTTCTTTCTACTTCAGTCACATCCAAAGGAATACCAACCACTACTCTAGGCCGAGGCATAAAAGTAAATGATTCTTTATGCACTTTTTCAATAAAATGCTTAATCATTTTTTCTGTTACTTCAAAATCAGAGATAATACCATCAACTAATGGTCTAGTAACTGTAATATGCTGAGGAGTTTTTCCAAGCATCACCTTAGCATCATCACCCACAGCCACAATTTTTTCTGTACGATTGTTAATAGCCACAATAGAAGGCTCATTAATCACAATACCCTGATCTTTGACATAAACCAAAATATTGGCCGTGCCTAGGTCAATACCAATATCTTTGGAAAAATTTTTAAAAAGTCCTTTAAACATTATCTGTAGCTATTAATTATACCCCCTTGTCTTACCATTTTTGAAGAAATTTTGCAAATACAAATTTTAATAAGCTTTAGCAAATAAAACTCTTTGTTTTGATGGTTTTTTGCTATAAACACAGAATCCTTTTTCGATTTTTTGATCAAATGGCAAACATCGTATAGTACCCTTAGTTTCTTCTTTAATTTTATTTTCTGTCTCCGCTGTGCCATCCCAATGAGCCAAAACAAAATTATTATTATCAATTTCTTTGACAAATTCTTCCCAAGTATCTACAGTTTTGGTATGTTGAATTCTAAAATCTAAAGCTTTTTGATAAAGTTCTGCTTGCATGTCTTTTAATTCGTGCTTGATAGTTTTGGCTAAATCATTAATTTTTACCAAAGTCTTACTACTATTATGTCGACACACCAACATCACAGAATTATTATCCATTTCTCTTTGACCAACCTCTAATCTAATCGGTACACCTTTTTTCTCCCACTCATTATATTTAACTCCGGTACTGATATTATTTCTAGTATCAATCTCTGACTCTCTAACTCCTAATTTTAATTTTTTGACAAAATTTAAAACTTCAGTATTATCTTCTTTTTCTTTCAAAATAGGAATCACAACTACTTTAATAGGAGCTATCTCTGGAGGCAAAACCAAACCTTTGTCATCACTATGAGTCATTATTAATCCTCCTATAATACGAGTGCTCATTCCCCAGCTAGTTTGCCAAACATATTGAAAATTATTTTCTTTATCCAAAAATTTAATATCAAAAGCTTTGGCAAAATTTTGACCTAAATTATGAGATGTACCTGATTGGAGAGCTTTGCCGTCTTGCATCATAGCCTCAATAGTATAAGTATGTAGAGCGCCAGCAAATTTTTCACTGTCTGATTTTTTTCCCGATACTACATCCATAGCTAATTTATTTTTCACCAAATCTACATAGACTCTAAGCATTTTTTTGGCTTCCTTTTCAGCTTCTGATTTACTAATATGACAGGTATGACCTTCCTGCCATAAAAATTCTGAAGTACGTAAAAATGGCCTAGTGCGCATCTCCCAACGCATGACATTGGCCCATTGATTTATCAAAACTGGCAAATCACGCCAAGATTTTACCCACTGTGCGAAACTATTATTGATAATAGTTTCTGAAGTGGGGCGTATAATTAATTCCTCTTCTAGTTTAGCACTCTCATCTACTACAATATTACCCTGCCCATCATTTTTTAATCTATAATGAGTAACTACTGCACACTCTTTGGCGAAACCCTCAACATGTGACGCTTCTTTATTAAAAAAAGATTTGGGAATTAACAAAGGGAAATACATATTTTGATGTCCAGTAGATTTTATTTTTTTATCTAGAGCATTTTTAATATTCTCCCAAATAGCATAACCATATGGTTTGATGATCATCGTACCCTTAACTGGACCATATTCCGCCAAATCAGCTGCTTCTATAACATCCAGATACCACTTAGAATAATCTTCTGATCTAGCTGTGATTTTATTGTTGTTATTCATATTTAATCTTTTAATAAATTGCTAATGCGATTTTTTTCTGCCTCTAAAATTTCGCCATCATAATCCCCATTATGAGCAGTTTGGCCATCATAGCAAGCGCCTTTTTGATCAAGATGCAAAGAAAATTCCCAAGCGTCGTCTAGCTCTTTAATATAGACATGTAAACGAGGAAATTCGCCACTGTCCAAACGTCTGGAAAAACTCTGCTTATTTTTATGCGGGTGATAGCCAATTTGTCTAGTTAAAGCTAATATATTATATTTATTATTGTTTATTAAAAATTTCATCCAGTTAGAAATTTACTTTATTAATTATATAAACCAAGATTTGATAGCTGTCCAAATACTAGGTCCATAAATTTTAAAATCCCTTAAGGTCACGGCTATTAGAATAGTTACTAAAATAATAAAACCACTATTATGTATCCAAGCTTCCACTTTTTCATTTAATTTTTTACGAGTAGCAGCTTGAGCTAAAATAAACATGGCCCGTCCACCATCTAAAGCTGGAAATGGGAAAAAATTTATCACTCCTAAATTTATAGACAGTATAGCGGCAAAATAAACAATATTTATAAAACCAAGTTTTACAACATCACCAGTTACTGCAGCTACAGCTAGCGGCCCACCAAAACCCTCAGCCAATTTGCCTCTGGTGATAAGATCAGCAATCAAATGATAAAGAGCCTTAATAATACCAGTTATCATAGAAATAGTTACTTTAAATCCTTGGCTAATACTACCAAAAAACCCATAATCTACAATTCCCGTCTCACTAATACCTACTCCCAACATCGACTCATCATATCCTTCTAATTTTTCATGTTTTAGATTGTAAGTCATTTTTTGATTATCGGTTTTTAAGACTGACAACTCTATATTTTCTCCTCTTAAAAACTCCAATTGGGCATAAACTTCTTCATAATTATCAAAAGACTGCCCGTTGACCTCTAATATTTTATCCCCAATTTCTAAACCAACTTTATTAGCTGGGCTTCCTTTGGCCACTTGTAAAATAACCACATTTTTATCCCGGATATTTTTATCTCCCATATCCTTACTAAGCTCTTGAGGAAAACCAAGCATAAACACCACTGATAACAAAACAAAAGCTAAAACAAAATTCATCAAGACCCCAGCTGACACTATAATCAATTTTTTCCAAGCTGGCTGATTAATGAAACTTCTAGGATCATCAAGACCTTCACCTTGTTCACCTTTTATTTTTACAAAACCACCCATTGGTATCCAATTAATAGAATATTTAATCCCCTTTCTTTTCCAAGCAAAGATCTTGGGTGGAAAACCAATGGCAAATTCCTCGACATCAACCCCTAATTTTACAGCGCTAACAAAGTGTCCTAGTTCATGGACTAGGACCAAAAGGCCTAAAATTAAAATAAATATAATAGCTGTTTCCATAAATTAAATTGTCATTATTTCTTTTTCTTTATTATCACTAATCTGTTTTATTTTTTCATTGTATTGCTTAATTAACTCATCTAAGTCTTTTAAAGCATTAAATTTTTCATCTTCCGAAATTTGTTTAGTTTTTTCCATAGAGATAATTGTCTCTTTCACTTTTTCACGATTATTTTTTAAAGTAACCCGAGACTCCTCAGCTTTTCTATGTAAAATTTTTACTAATTCCTTGCGAGATTCCTCAGTCAGTGATGGAAAATTTAATCGAACTAAATCCCCATCAACTATTGGATTAACGTTTAAATCAGCTTTATTTAAAGCTTTTTCTATATTAGCCAAAATACTTCTATCCCAAGGTTTGATGATTATACTTTGTGGTTCAGGAGTAGTAATAGACGCTAATTGCAAAAGCTCAGAGCTAGTACCATAGCTCTCCACTAGTATATTTTCTACTAAAGCTGGTGATATCCTACCTGTCCTAAGAGAAGAAATATCTTCTTGAAAAAAACTAATTGTTTTTTCAAATTGACTGAGATGATTTTCTATTAAATTATTCATATGCTTATAGTTATCTTTATTGTTGAATTTGATAAGCCCCGAGATATAAAAATCTATTATCCCTAGAAAAAGACAAGGAACGGGCGCTATGATTGGTTGGTAAATCACTAATACTCCAATTAGCACCATTGTCTATTGAATGATAAAGAGCAGCTGAGGTGCCATAAAATAGTTCATTAGTATTTTTTGGATTGACTAAAACTGAGAAAATGGCTTCATAGCTATTTGGTGGTGTTAATAGTTTTATTTGCTTCCACATTGGTCCATATTTATCTTCTATTAACCTATAAATAGAGCCGTTGTTGGCATAAATAAGCGCATCAGCCACACTCCTATCCAAGCTAGCTGTGATCACTGTGGCTGCTCCTCTCACTTGAGCTAACTTCAAATATTTACTTTCAATTTCAAAATTTCTTATTTCTTGCGTAGTCAAAGCTTCACAAGTTTGCCTATTTTTTTCTTCTTGAGCACTTTTTAATAGTTCATTTTGTCTAGTAGCATCATCAACACCTTGAATAATCTCCGCACTTTCTTCCCTGGTTAAAAGCTGGCAAGTCAACAAAAATTTTTCTGCTTCTCTAGCGGCTAGAAATTCTTTAAATGTTATATCTTCATCTACTTCCGTTCTATCGACACGATAATCTAAAAGATTTTTCCAAGTTAGACCATCATCTGGGCTTCTAAAAATACCCAAATTTTCTGTGACAGAATAAACTACTCGACTAGCTTCATCTTCAACGACAAAAATATTTTTGACATTATCTTCAAAACGCTTGCTAGCGTCCCAACTAGCCCCATAATCCTCACTACGCAAAAGTGATCCTTTTGAAGTACCAGCAAAAACTATATTATTATCATAATAACTAATAGCTAAAGAAGAAATATATATGCCTGGACTGGGTTCAAAATAAACTTTATCCCAAGAGCGTGAACAATCAGTAGTTTTATAAATAGCATTGTGTACGGCGGCAAAAATAGTGCAATTCACCTCTGGGTCAACCGCGATATCATTGACTGTGCCTAAGCCTGCTAAAGTTCTGGTCCAGCCTTCACCATAATCATAGCTATAAAATATACCATCATGCAAAGTACCCAAATAAATAGCGCTGTCATCCAAAGGATCATAAGTCATAACCGTCACACTGGAGGCATCAAAAGTAGCTACTTGGTTACCTAATGTATAAATGGTATTCATTTTACTCCAAGTGGCTCCTAAATTATCACTTCTAAAAAATCCACCGGTCAGTTCTGCGGCTGGTCCTTTTGATTTATTAGACAAGCTAATACAACCTGATAAAAATAATGGCAAGATAAGAAGTAAAACTGATAATTTTTGTTTTGGCATATTTTTATTTAATACTTAAAAATAAATTTTCCCACACTAACTGTGGTGATATATTATAATTTAATTTCTCTTTAGCTTTATTTAGTGACAACAAATTATCTATTAAACTTTGTTTATCTAAACTTTTAGCTAATTCCTTTATTTCTTGATCGTAAATTTCATTAATTATAGACCGATTAAGTTTGGTCCATAAAATATCTCTCAAAAATAGTTCCAGCAAGTCTAAATATTCTTTGGTTAAATTACCTAGCTCATACAATTTATAAGCTGGATATTCTTTTTTTAATATAGCAAACCACTTATCAAGCGCCTGCATATAATAAAAAGTTCCACCCGCTAACATCTTGAGTATAAAATTGGAATTTTTTTTGAATTGTTCCATATTATCGGACATCAGTTTTAAAGCCAAACCCGGGCGACCAAAAGAAAGATTAATTATTGTTTCTTTTTCTTTGGCTGAAAAATCATAATTTTTTAACCATGCCGTCATATCCGTTTTAGTTAAAGCCTTAAACTTTATAAGTTGGGCTCTAGACATAATAGTAGCTGGCAAATTAACAACCGAATTGGCAATCAATATAATAGTAGTATTAGCTGGCGGCTCTTCTAAAGTTTTTAGCAAAGCATTGGCACTAAAAAGATTAATGGCTTCTGCCCCGTAGACAATAGCTATTTTTCTATGCCCGCTAAAATTGGACATAGCTATTTTATGTAAAAAATTCCGAATATTATCCACGCTCAAATCTTCTCTATGTCCGACCTTATAAATATCCAAAAAAATACCACGATTTATCATCTGACAATGTTCACATTTTTCACAAGGTCTGACTTTATCATCAAGACAAAAAGTACTTTTAACAAAATAATCCACAATTGTTTTCTTACCCAAACCAGCTGGACCATAAAATAAATAAGTATTAGCCAATTTGTCTTGACTAATAGTTTCTTGTAAAAATTCTAACTGCTTTTTATGACCATAAATAGGCCACTTATATACCTGTGACATTACATATAAAATACCATTTTTGAGACTAAAAATCAACCCATAAGTAAAATAAAAGAACCGCCGCCACGTCTGACGTGGCGGCGGCCAAAATGCCTTTATCCCTGATGGGACGACTTAGGCCTCGGCCCTAGACCGAGCTTCCAGCTGAAGCTGGGAGTAGCGGTCGGCCGAGATCTCGGTCATGTGTTCGGGCTCCGCGCTACAGCGAAGCTGATGCGGCTCAGAGCCACCAGGATCATGAGCTCCCACAAAACCAGAACAATCCTCATAGGGGCACTTAGCACCAATGTAAGCGCCCTTCCAGAGCTGTTCCATAGAGCAAGCCTCCTGCGTTACAGAGTGGTGATCCAGGCAACATAACCCTTGATCAGGTCCGCTTGTGTGGTCAAAATCCGACGAGCTTCGTGTTGCGCTACTTTCTCATAGCGCAACTGACTACTCCCGACCGGAACACTCAAGCGATAGAAGAGATTGCTAGCCCCCTCTCCGCCATCTTTCGGTACTTGATCGCAGATCAAATACCAACCAGTACCTTTGAGACCAAATTCCATCCTAGGCTTCCTTTCTATGGTTTTGAGAGACCTCAGTCTCTCCAGTGAACAAGGCCGGACAAAAATCCGAATTTGATTACTATAAATAAAAAACAGCTTTCTGTCAATCAGAAACCTGTTAATATAATTGATATAAATAACTAAAGTCTAGCGTCTAAAGCTTTATTGACCAAAGCATCTGCTTCTTTGTTATATTCTCTTCGGATATGACTAAAACTAATTTTTTTAAATTTCAAACTAAGATTATAAACTTTAACAAATATTTTAGCTAATTCTTTGTCTTTAACTTTATATTCTTTATTCATTTGTTTAACCACCAACTCACTATCCAAAAAACATTCCAAATTTTGTATATTATTTGATAAAGCTAAATCTAAGCCTTTCAGCAAAGCTTGATATTCTGCTTGATTATTGGTCGTCTGACCAATATATTGAGAAAAATCGGCTATTTTATTTTTCCCATCATATATCACACCACCAATAGCGGCTGGGCCTGGGTTACCCCTAGCTCCACCATCTGTAAAAAGTCTAGCCATTCTTTTTTATATCTTTAATCATTAATTGAATTTCCCGATTACCATTCCATTGATTAATACTCAAATTATACACGATATCAATTTTATCCCCCAATTCTAATTTCACATTACCCAGACCAAAAGCAATAGCTCCTTTTTTCTTATTGCCTTTGGAAACTTCCAATTTTAAATGTTTGCCGTCATTTCCCACCTGACGAATACTAGTAATTGCTAAACCACTAGATATAAATAATGGTTCTGGATTCATCTGACCATAAGGACGGAATCTTTCCTATAAATCCACCAAATCCCATGATATATCTTCAAAATCTATCATTAATTCTATATCTAATTTACTTTGAAATTCTACGCCTTGCAATTTTTGAGTCGCCAACTCTTTCATAATCTGAACAAAAGTTTCTCTTTTCTCTGGATCCATAGAAAAACCACAAGCCTGAGGATGTCCACCATATTTTATCAACAAATCTTCATGAGCTTGCAACGCCTCAATAATATTAAACTCTGGAATACTGCGACCAGAACCAACAATGTTGTTTTCCACCTTGGTCATCACAAACACTGGTCGAGCATAATCACGAGCTAATCTGCCAGCTACCAAGCCTGTCAAACCAGACGACCAGCTGGGGTCATAAAAAACTAGTAAAGGATCATTTTCATCTATAGTCTGCGCTTTGGCCTCACGTACAATACGCTCAGTCAATTTTTGCCTATCTAAATTTGATTGATTAAGCTCTTGAGCTAGTTTTGTAGCCTTAGCCTCATCTTCTTCAATCATTAAATAATATGCTAAATTAGCATGATCCATTCGTCCAGCCGCATTAACTCTAGGTGCCAAAGAAAAACCAATAGCTCTAGTATCAATTTTATCAATTTCTAAATTAGCTACCTCTATTAATTTTTTCATGCCCAAACGGCGAGTTTTTTTCAAAACTAGCATACCATATTTGAGTAGTGTCCTATTTTCTCCTAGTAGTGGCACCATATCAGCCACCGTGGATAAGGCTACCATATCTAAGAGCCATTTTTCACTACCTTCTTTTTCTTTATCAGATAAATCATTTTTAACATGAGACAGCAAAGCTTGAGCTAATTTAAAAGCTACTCCACCACCAGCCAAATATTTAAAAGGATACATTTCTCCTTTAACTTGCGGATGGATGATAGCTAAAGCCTTGGGCAAAGTATCGGGAATAGTATGATGATCAGTAATAATAACATCTATGCCTTTTTGATTGGCCAAATCTACCTCCTCCAAATTACTAATACCACAATCGCAAGTAATAATCACTTTAGTTTTACCCGCCAATTCTTCAACCGCTTTTTTATTGAGGCCATAGCCTTCTTTTTCCCGATGAGGCAAATATACTTCCACCTGAGCTCCTAAATCTTTGAGCACAGAGCGAAGTATAACCGATGAGCTAACTCCATCAGCATCATAGTCTCCATAGACAGTAATAAGTTCTTGTTCTCTAATAGCTTTATATATCCTCTGGCAAGCCTTCTCCATATCCTTAAACAGATGAGGATCATGGACGTCTTTACTATAATCAGGACTCAAAAATTCATCAATCTCATTTTGAGTTTTAAGATTTCTATTAAACAATAATTGAACTACAATCGGATGTAATTCTGGAAATTTATCTATAAATTCCTGACTAGGCTTTTGAGGTAATCTCCAAATATATGACATAGAAAATAAAATCACGTATTTAACGTGATAATATTGTATCAGTAATTACTATGTTTTGACAAACAGGCCTATTTTATCTTAATGACTTTTATAGTACGGCCTTTTTTTCGAGGCGTTTCTTTGAGCGGCTCGGTTTTTACTTTTTCTACTTCAGATGTTTTAACTTTTATTTCCGGAACAGTTTTAATCTCTATTTTTTCCTTTACCTCTGCTATTATTTTAGTTTTTTTTGTTTTGGAGTGTTTCAATTCCTGTTTAAGAAACCACAAAGCAAAGGCCAATAGAAAAAGACCAGCTAAGATTAAAAGAAAAAATGGATTATCAAAATTAAAAAAAGACACCTCTGGCTGATTGGTAGTTTTGTAATCATTTAAAATTACTCCCACTTCTTGGTTGAGCTCATTTAATTTATTTTCTGTATTGACCAAATTGTTTATAATTTGGTCCTCAGCTTGGGCTAATTTTATTATTTGCTCAGACATTTTATTGTTTTCTCAGCTATATTAATTATTTCACCTTCGGGAGCCAATAATATCTTTGTTCCTTTGGGTTTTTGCAAATTTTTCATAATCATAGACCTAATAGTATTATTAGCAGCTACTGGCCCAGTAAAAACAATGGCATCTAATTTTTTACTCATCGCTAGATAAGAGGCTATATAGCGACGAATATCATAAATATAAATATCCAAAGCCAACTTAGCAGCCTGCCTTTGGTCTTTAGTAAATTTTAAAATATTTTTATAGCCAGCTACTTTGTAGCCGCTAGCCAATAATATATCTCTTAAATCAGCTAAACCAGCTAGACCTAGTAGACCGGATTTTTTATTTAAAAGTTCGCTAATATTAGACAAAGACATCTTTGCCTCGCTGGCCAAATAAAATACTACGCTAGGTGGCAAATCTCCACTACGAGTAGACATAGTCAAACCTTCATTGGGCGAAAAACCCATACTAGTATCTTTGACTTGACCGTCTAGATACCAAGTGATACTGCCGCCTGAGCCCAAATGACAAGTTATTAATTTTAATTTATCTACTTTTTTATTCAAAACCTTGGCGGCATAATTTGTGGCTGCTTCATGACTAAGACCATGAAAGCCATATTTTCTAATTTGATATTTTTTATAATAATCAATAGGTAAAGAATAAAGATAAACCGCCTCTGGTAAACTGTGATGCCAAGCTGTGTCAAAATTAACTGCTATTTGAACACGAGGCCAAGTATCTTTTACTAAATGCATTAATTCCAAAGCATTGGGATTATGAAGTGGAGCTAGCTTATTATATTTTTTGATATTTTTCAAAAAAGAAATATTGACTATAGTAGTGTCTGTAAATTCTTCTCCGCCGTGAACCATTCTAAAACCTACATATTGTATATCAAAATCTTTTATTAACTCATAAATATAATGCCACCAATTTTTCAAACTATAAGGAGCTTGATGATTTATTTTTTTGTTATTATAAATCAAAACACTTTTATCACCTTGTAAACATATAGAGCCGCTTAAAACTTGCTTAGATATTTTTTTCTGTCTAAGACCTGATAAATTGGCCAATTCAAAAACAGCAAATTTTAAACTGCTACTGCCATTATTTAAGACTAATAAATGTTTTTTCACCCGCTAGAAATTAATTATTATATTCTATCATTATATTTCTAAATCTATTATGCCACAGCTAAGTAGCCCAGCGGCATTAGCCTCATCAGTATCTAAATGAATACTAGTAGAGTAATTACCAACCCGAGCAGTAATTTCTCTAATCTCCATAGCTCGAGGACCTTTGACTGTTGCTTTGAGCTTTTGGCCATTTTTTATTTTCCATTTTTTGGCCTCTTCTACGGAAATATGAAGATGACGTTTAGGTATTATTATACCGCTTAGCAGTTTGACGCTGCCCTTGGGACCTTTTAAGGTCACGCCGCCCGGAGAATCTTTGAGATCACCAGAAATACGAAATTCAGGTTTGACTCCTAAAATTCTAGCATCAGTCAAAGCCAACTCTATTTGAGTTTGAGCCCTGACTGGACCCACAATACGCATAGTCAAAGTTCCTTTAGGCCCCTTAACTTCTACTCTGTCACTGGCGGCAAACTCACCTGGTTGAGATAATTCTTTGATAGCTTTCAGCTGATAGCCACGACCAAAGAGCTTGTCGAGATGGGCTCTGGAAATATGCAAATGTCTAGCTGATATTTCTGCTTTAACTTTTTTCATATTAAGATTTCTTTTTACTCTTAACAAATTTTATGATAAATAAAATCAATAACACAACAATTATTATACTCCCCAGAACAATTGTATATAATAGTATAGAATTATAGTCTGGAGATCTACTATCAAGATATTTTGTTATCCAATGTGGTTCAAAATCATCTTCTACAACGGGAATATTTTCATTACCCCATTCTTCAATTGTTTTGGCTAAAGCTTTTTTTATAAAATTCATAACTATAAATTATGTTTGTTCAAATCTCTAGAAGTTAATAAGCCTTCTTGAGCACCAATTTTCATAATTACTGAATTACTATTTATAATCCCCAACTTTAGAGCTTTTTCCAAATTCCAATTATATTTTATAATACCCGCTGTCAGTCCTGAACCAAATGAATCACCAGCTCCTGTAGTATTGATACCTTTTTTCTTTAAAGCGGCTCTAAAATATATTTTTTGTCCATCATAAATATAAGCTCCCTTGTGGCCATCAGTTATAACTGTTAATTTTTGACCATAGTGATGTAAAAATTTCAAAAGACTATTAATATTATCTTTAGTGGCTTTGCCTTGGACACTCATCACCAGCTCTAAGGCCTCATCACGATTGACATCAAAAACAGCAGTCTGCTTCATGTATTTAGCCAAGCCTCTTAAACCTAATTTTAATTGATCAGTACCCGGATTCCAAACAACTTTTATATTTTTTTTCTGACTATGCTCAAATAATCTATTTAAGCCCGACTTAAAATTACCAGACAAAGAAGTCAAATAAAGCCAGGGGGTATTTATTTTTTTGATGACTGCTGGACCGAGATCAATTTTAGTATTAGCACCACGATAAGCAAAAATAACATGCTCTTTAAATTTGCCAACATTAATAACCGATGAAGTGCCTGTTTTTAATTTTTTTTGAATCTGTACTAGATTGGTAGAAACTTTTTTACTTTTAAGATAGCTCAGTAAATCTTTACCAACCAAGTCATCACCAATAGACAAAATTGCCTGTGTCTTAATACCTAGAGATGCTAAACCTACGGCTACATTCATGCCACCCCCACCATAAACAAAATATACTTCTTGGCTATAAACTTTGGCGCCGTATTCAAAAGCAATTAATTTTTGACGAAGCAAATCATTCTTATTATCTATAATCAACATATCATCCGTATAAAACATAATATCACGAGTTGCCCCGCCAATAGTGGTAATTTTATTTTTCAACATTTTTGTTTTTAAATATAACGATTATATTCTTTGACCTTATCCATTATCATTTTGGTGATGTAAAGGAAAATAGTAAACATCCCTCCGACAAAAAACATTTGCCCTTTAATACCAACATCAAAAATAGCTAATTGTTGAACAATAGTAATAGCCACTAAAATTCCTAAAACAATTACTGCCAAAAAAAGGAGCATTACTAAAGTAAAAATTAATTCTACTACTTTGTGTAAAGACATGAAATTTATTTTAATTATTTAATTATATTATAACAAAAATAAAGACAATTAGCTAATGTCTCTAAATTTTATAATATGATAACCAGCTACCGCCATAGCTACTCCCACATTAAGAGATTCTTTGATGCCATTCATAGGCAAAGAAATGGTGGCATCTACTTGTTTTAGCATTGCTTTAGATACACCTCGTACTTCGTTACCAAGCAAAAGTGCCAGGGGAAATTTGGCTTTGAAATCTAAATAATTTATAGCAGTCTCTCCAGTTTCCAAAGCTATAATCCTAAGGCCTTCTTTTTTTAATTTTCTTACTAAATAAGTCAAGCTTTTATAATACTGCCAATTGACAGTCTCTTCTGCTCCTAAAGCTACTTTGGAAATTTCTTTTCTAGGAGGCTGGCCGCTGTAGCCAGTTAAAAATACAGTATCTACTCCCAGGGCATCAGCTGTTCTAAAAATAGTACCAATATTATATAGACTGCGTATATTGTGAGCGATAATATAAAAATTATTATTGGTCCTCATGAAAAACTTCGTCTTTTTTCTCTTTCATAAAACCCAGCCAATCCTCAAAAGCCGCTACAAAAAGTTTGAAAGGCGCTTCAATTATATAATCCATAATAAAAGCGAAAAGATTAATACTCTTAAATTTAGTGGACATCCAACGTCCAGCGGAAACAATCGGCAGAGCAAAAAAGTTTATAAAAAACGATAAAACACCTTCTTTTTTATTCTCTACCATCAATTCTTTAGCGGTTGATCTAATACGGATGGAAAAGAAACTAACCGCTGTCAAGAAAAATAAAAATATTCCTCCACTTAGTAAATTAAAATTCAAACGTCTAAGGAAATATACAATCGCTCCAAAAACTACAATATAAAGAACTGTATACATAAAATAATAAAATACTTGATAACTAAGATTTTTATTATATTTAGTTTTTAACTGACACAAAATAGATTTCTCTGGCTGATTATAAACCACATTATGCAAACTATCTAATATCAATTCAGTATTTTTATCACCCAGCGGTTTGATAGTCAAAGTGACTAAAAACATCAATAAAGGTGGAAATAATATATTGATACCTAAGTTGGTATAATTTATTTCTTTTACCACATACATTTCATATGGAAATTCCAAAAGTAATGCCAACATTGCTTTGGTAATAAAAATATAAATAATAGCTCTGACTGAAGCACGAGATATCCTATTTCTAATGCTTTTATATTTTCTATTAATCAATATTTTGGCTTCCGACTCCAATTTGTCTGGATTGGCCAAGAGTTCTTTCATATTACTACCATGTTCCAAAATCAATTCGTGAAGAATCTTAAAAGTAACTATTGGTTTTTTGATTGACTTAAGTATTCGACGTTGGTAAGGGTGCTTAACATGATACTGAATATTTTTATAAATGGCTGGCAAATGACTAGCCATCACCTTGATAGTATCGGCGTCGGCATTTAGCCACTCATCATAAAATAAATTCAAAAGATGAAATGATATAATGGTATCATCTGATTTAACTATAGCTTTATGAATAGAAATATATAATTGTAGATTCTTTTCTCTGATATTTGGATCATCATCGCCTTTGAGTTTGACGCGTGGTTTGGTAATCTGATACATAGTCTCGATGACCGCATCATCAATATCTTCTGGATTAAGTAAAATATCTATTTCACAAGCTTCCACACCAATCAACCAATCAAAATATTCTTTGATCTCATCACCATGATAGAGATCATTCATCAACAGAAATAAATCATTGTATTTTTCAATAATCTTTTCTATTTGGCCAATTCTATATTCAGGTATGATTTTATTTGGTAAATAACGAGAGCGGACCAAATCTTCTACCAAAGCCTGAGCAATATTTGGTTTGAGAGTCTCCATAATAAAACGACGTTTCAAATTTCTCTCAATAGCAAAACGCCTGAGGAGATGAATCTCTTTAAAATCAACAGTATTTCTAAGTTTTTCATAGAGGGCTGAAAAATGGCTAGCAATTTCTTCAACTTCTATTAAATTTTCTTCTTGAGCCAAAAGCTCCTTTTTTTTATAAATCTGTTCTAATTTTTTATAAAGTAGAATGATTTCATCAGATATTTTCATAGCTCTAATATACCATAAATAAGCAATTTTTTCAATCTAAAATATAACATAAAAATTATATAAAGGCAAATGACTTGCTTTAATAAAAATATTATGTTAAACTAGCAACATGAATGAAAAAGAGCTAATAAAAAAAGCTGGCCTAAAAATAACCAAAGCTAATATTTCGGTTTTTCAAGCTCTAAAAAATAACAGTCGCCCTCTCTCCGCTAAAGATATTTTCTCCGGCTTAAATAAAAAAATAAACTTAGTTTCCATTTATAGAATACTAGAACGTTTTTCCTTGGCTGGGCTAATCAATGAAGATACTATCAATACCGCCCGGCAAGAAAAAATCTACCACCTCTCCTCTACTCACCACCATCACCTACTTTGCCAAAAATGCCAAAAAATATTCTGTATTCCCTGCCAACTAAAAATTGATTTACCAAATAATTTTAAATTAATAAAACATCAAGTCCAATTAGCCGGCTTGTGTAATAAATGTAAATAAAAATATGATACTTACTTATATTATTATTGCCACCTTAGCTGTCAGCTTACTTTCCCTGATAGGCATTAGCCTTTTTTTCAAAAGAAAATATTCTCAAAAAATAATGGAAGCCACTGTTTCACTAGCTGCGGCTGTCTTACTAGGTAATGTATTTTTTCATATGTTGCCAGAAATAGTTGAAGAATCAATACATGAAGGTTTTGATTTCCAAATATTTTCTGTTTGGATGCTCGGCTCAATAGTTTTTTTCTTTTTTACAGAAAAATATTTACATTGGCACAACTGCCGTCATCAGCAAGATCATGAAGAACACCAACATGATGAAAAATGTGTCCATCCCATGGGCATTAATATCTTAATAGGTGATGGTTTGCATAATCTAATAGATGGTATGGCGATTGCTGCTTCTTTTATGTTGGACGTTCAACTAGGTGTTTTAGCTACTTTAGCTATTGTCTTACATGAAATACCACAAGAAATTGGTGATTTTAGTTTATTACTTTATGCTGGTTATACTAAAATCAAAGCTCTATTTTGGAATTTAGCCTCTGCTCTCATGGCTGTCATAGGCGGTATACTTACTTATTTTTATGCTCAAAATGATTATACTCAACTGATATTAACCACTATTGCCGCTGGTAGTTTCTTGTATATTGCTATGAGCGATATAATGCCACATCTTCATAATGAAAAAAATAAGCACTATAAATCCCAAGTAGTATGGTTTATTATTGGCTTGATTTTGATATATTCTGTCAATAAATTCATGACTTTTGGAGATATTCATGCTTAAGGTCTTGACAAAATAAAAATTATGTGGTAGGGTATTAATAATTTACAATAAATATCATTCAATGAGGCTTTGAAGGATTGTCTGTATCTGGACGCTTGGACAATCTGGAGCTAGTAGCGTAACCGGCATTGCGTAATAAATCTCAATATTGAGAGCTTAATTTACAGAAATGCCTGAAAGGGTATTTTTTTGTAAACTAAGTTCTTTACCAAAATAAGAGAAGCAGTGAGGCGAAGAAGGATTGTCTGTATCTGGACGCTTGGACAATCTGGAGCTAGTAGCGTAACCGGCACTTTTGCTGTGTTATACTTAGCCAAAACGCCTCTTTGAGGTGTTTTGTGTTACCCAAAAACAGGGAGTGTGAATACTATGAGCCCCCAACACCGGCGGAATATCAAGATTGTGCAAGAGCACATTGCCCGGCTCAACGAAAACCTGGACTACGATACCAAGGTATTGTATCGGCAGGTCAGGTTTGCGACGCGTCACCTGAACGAAGATGAACTGGCCAAAGCCCTACAGAAAGGCCTGTCTGACTGAAATCAGCTTCATCGGCGACACAGGAGAGACTGAGTGAGGCGAAGACGGATTGTCTGTATTTGGACGCTTGGACAATCCTGAGCCAGTAGCGTAACCGACACTTCAGCTAGGAGCAAAACCATGAAGAAGCGCGTTTTCATCTTCGACAGCGACCCGGATACGGCCATGACCATGGCCTTTGGCCTGGAGTCCGAAGGACATGAAGTCCTGACCAACATCGAGCAGGTTGACGGCCAGATCTACAGAGCTCAACTCGACACCACGAAGGTGATCCGCAAGATGCTGAACTGGGATCCTCTGCCTGACGTGATCATCATCGAGTGTCTGGATGTCGACAGTGAGAGGTTCATGGAGATTCTCACCTCTGCTGGCGTGCACATCACCACCCTGGCTATGAGCCACCGCTACCCCAACACCAAGATCGAACGGCTGATGAGCGAGTATGGGGTCTTCTGTATGCCCAAACCGCTCAATGTCGGTCGTCTGGTTGACTACGTTCACCAGTTGAGCATGGCCAACCACTGATCATACAACTGGGGGGTGAGACTCCCATTGTATGAAAGGAGGTGGCATAATGCATTACGAAGTGATCTTCATGGGGCTGGCGCTCCTGGATCTGTTCTGGTGGCTCAGGAAGTAGCCAGACACTAGTCTTATTGTCTTCTCTTGCGTAGCTGTATAGAGCTACCAAAAAACTGCCCCTAGAGGGCAGACCGGGGCTCGTCACTTCAACACTCCCCCCAGTTGTGTGACGAGCCCCACCTTTATTTTCATAACTTATCTATTGACAAAAATAAAGAAATATACTTGAATTAAGTGTTATTTTATGTATAATGAAATTAGCATAACAGTTCTCTAACAACACGAATCGCAGTAAGAGCAAAACGCCAAGCAAAACGCCACTAAGGAGGCGCCGCATGTTTGAAAAAATCGTCGTCAAATTGATCGGCGTCATCCTGATGCTGGTCTTAATCACTGGTTGTGGTTACAGCTACCACCCACAGTTTCGTGACACCACTGTCATCCCTGACAGTACCAAGGTCTTCGTTGTAGATGGTAAGAGCTACCGGTGTGTCAACAAAGACGGCACCTGGCGTTGCGAAGCTATTGCTGATGCAGAAGCAAGAGTCCAGAACTCGGTCTTCAACACCAAGAATCTGGATGCGAAGAACCCTAACCCGCAGAGAGGTAATCGCTAATGCGAAACACATTCATGTTTCTCGCGTGTCTCGGCCTGATGCTACTCGCTAGCACAGTTGCACAAGCCAAGGCCAACTTCGTTCCTATCAACCAGACTCCTGATGGTGTCCTGATCTTCTCTGGCTACAATGAAAGCTGGAGCAGGCCCATCGATAACCTGAAACCTCAACTTGGCACGGCCATCCAAATAGAAGAAAGGCAAAGAGGTCGTAGACTACAACGAGAAGAACGGGTAGAGTTTATCAAAGAGCAGCTTGAAATCATGGTCGATGAGATACCCAGTCTCAAATTGAGTGCCACATTGGCACGCGAGCAGGTCATAGTCTACAGGCTTGGTGTGTATATTCCTGACCAAGTTGACCTACTCTTCAACGAGGTTGGAGCATTGATCTTTACCATCAGAGGTGGTGATGGCAGCGAAATCCAGGTACCGGATATCGGCATCATCTGCATCAAGAAACATCGTCCGTCCGATGATTGGAAAGACACCCGCGATGGTCCAGTCAGAATGGACAACAAGTTCAACAAAGGTGCTTCACCCGACCTGCCTAACGTGGTTCTGGTGAGGCTACCAAGCTCCTACTTCGGCATGGAGGTTTTGAGGGTAACCACCACAGACAAACTGGTGGTGGAAGATCACCGTGTCAAGGTAGACTTCAAATAGTTTACCAGAGAGGAGGATAAGACTCCGGCTAACTTGTTGTGGTAAACAGCCACAACACCACACCCCACAGAGAGGGAAACCATGTTTCCGAAAAGCCTGAAAAAGAAGATCGGGAGGGTCCTCGCGACCATTACCCTGATCACGGCTCTGGGTATCGCCACGGTGCCCCGGACTGCCCACGCCGGTGGGCTCATGCCCTGGGGATGCGACCTGGCACTCGAGTTCGGCTTCAACCGCTTCGGTTGGATCTGCATCTGGCAGATCATGATGGAAGACAACTGCTGCGATCCGACCGGCGATAGCTGGCTGGACTAGCTACTAGCTAGGACAACCAGCTGACCGACAAGGGGGCCCCGAATACATGATGCTACATAGCGTCTCGGGGTCCTCTTTCCATTGACTAAAAATTAAATATATACTATAATTTTTTTGTTTTATACAATATTCGGGGATCGTCTAGTGGTAGGACAGCTGGTTTTGGTCCAGCCAACCGGGGTTCGAATCCCTGTCCCCGAGCCAAGAAAGATGACTATCAGAAACGATAGTCTTTTTTCTTTGGTTATCAGCAAGACTTAGCACTAAATCAAAGGGTTTTTTGAGGTCAAAGGTAAGTATTCTACCTGTTACAATCGGGTTCTGAAGTATGTAACTCAAAAATGTTCTTTTTCCAGCAACTTCAGAACTATTTTCAAATATAGTTTTTGCTCTGCGTGCTACGGAAATGACTGTAGCGACAGTAGTTTTGTAATCAAAATCTGCTTTCTGATGTTCAGACATTTCAATTTCTAAAGTTTGTATTTGGTCTTGATACTCTTGATGTTTCTTGTCATAGATGTCCTTAGTAATACTCTGGTCTAAAAATGCATCAAGAAGTCTATTTTGCTTCGCTTTTAAATTATCATAATCTGTTCGAATACGATTTATTTGTGCCTTATGAAATACTACTTCTATTTCGGTACATTTGCGTAATTCCTCAACAAGACCATTCTGTACTTCCTCACTTATACTCTCAAATCTTTCTAAAACATCATAGATTGGTTTTAAAAGGTCTTTTTCTGGTATATATATTTTTTTGCATATACCTTTGGCATTCGTACAAGTATAATAGATAAATTCAAGTCCACTTTTCTTAGTCTGTTTTTGAGGGCTCATTAAACAACCACAATTATTACATCTTAACAGGCCTTTTAGCATAAAGTCCTTAGAGTGTGCCTTATAGGGCATTTTATTGCGTTTGGTGCGTATCTGTTGGCACTTATCAAAGAGTTCTCTTGATATTAAACGAGGATATTTATGGGCATAAGAACCATACTTTGTTGACATAGCAATACCACAATAAAAACTGTCCTTAATGATTTTTTCTATGCCACTTAATGAAAGTTTATTTCCATAGCGAGTTCTCAAACCAAGCTCACTAATTTTAATTTGCAAGGTTTTCAAAGAGTATTGGTCAGTAGCATAGAGTTCAAACATTTTCTGTATAAGATGCCCTTTGTCTGGGTCTATGATAATGTCTTTGCGTAATCTTTTTGCTTGGTCTAAACTAACGTTTAAATACCCTAAGCGTACTTGCCCTGTCCATTCTCCATTACGTCTTTTTTGCTCAAATGCTCTCTTAACATTATCACTTATTGCATTTGAATAGTAACTAGCCATTACAAGGCTCATACCAAATCCACTTTTTTCTGTTGCCGATAATTTTCCGTTTATGATTTGATTGTCTGAAACAAAATGCAACTCTATTTTATCTTCTAAAGCCATTTGATAAAATACGGCAACTCTCTTATCAAATACACTTCTTGAAAGTCTGTCTACTTTATCAAAACAAACAGCCACCTTTTCCTTTGTGGCTATTTTTTGAACATACTCAAGTAGTTTATCAAACTCATCTCGCTTATCTTTATAAGCACTTTCATCAAAACTAAAAGATTTAATAACTTCAAAATCTTTTCTCTTACAATAAGCGTCTACACGTTCAATCTGAGCAGGCAAAGAATTACCAGCTTCTTTTTGTTCTTCGGTTGATACTCTTGAGACATTTATTGCTTTCATAAATTAAAATAAATCTTCAAAAGGCTTCCATTGCTTATTGTCATTTACTGATTCTCCTTCCTTAAAAGAGTATTTTGGACTGTCATTGTAATACCAAATAACTCCTTCTTGGTAGGCAATGCCACCTATAAACTTTTTGCCAAATACCCTAAGTTTTTTTTGTAGTGCATCTGCCTTTTCTGGTGTTCCAAAATCGAACAATGTATTACCCTTTTTTGTATCAAAAATACCTATACGACCATCTGAAAAACTAATAATCCAATCAGGGTAAAACAAGTCTTCTTCTTTTGTGGATGAGTTTGTATATTTAATACCAAGATATTTTTTACCTTGATTGCCGTTTTTGAACCACCAATCAATCTTCCCTTTCTTCTTTTCTAGATACTCAACAAAAGCAATTTCATTTTTACGCCCATTATAATCTTCGGGTAAATAAAATTTATCTAAGACACATAATTTTTGAGGCACAATCTTATAATCTTCTGGGTATTGATACTCATTCTGTATGGTAAAAATATATGACTCTTTTTCTTCCACTTTCCTTTTCTTTTCAACAAGCAAACTGTCTGATATTGGTTTATAAGCTCTAAGTGCTTTTGTTATTGCTGGACGAAATTTACTTTCTGCACCCTTACGAACATCTTTAATAAATATCTTATACCAATAAATATGGTCATCTTTTAAAACAGTTTTAAACCAAACACGAAGTGCTTGTTTTAGCACCGACCAAGAACGAGCAACATTTGAGTATTTAGCCTTACTATCTTCTTGTTCTTTTAAAATTTGGTAACAAAGATAATTAAAAGTTTTTTCAATATCACTTACCGACATTTCAAGAGAAACATCGCTACCTTTCTTTTTAAAATCAAAGGCGAGATTGTCGTAATCCTCAAAACGAGCATTGGCTATAACTTCATTTACTAAAGTATCTGTCAGGTCTAAGCCTGCTTTTTTTAACTTTATTTCAGCTTTACCTAAAATATCACTACTTGTAATTCCAAAATGTTTATTAAGCTCTGTTTTAAATACCTCTTGAAATTTTGATGATACGCGAATATCACCGTAGTCCAAACGAGAGATATAATCTGAAGATAACTCTATATTATTTATACCATTTTTCCGATGGGCAGTTTCTGTTAGTGGTTTATTTGCAGGATTTTGGTCTGGTATAACCACTTCCTTACGTTTATAATTTGTATATAAATAACCCAAGCGAAGATTAGGATTATTTTTATAATCTTCCCTAGCTTGAGGTTCTGGCATTCTCAAAATACGTCCAACCGTTTGAGTATAAAAAGTATTTGATTGTATTTCTCTAAACATCACAAGTACAGATGCACGAGGACAATCCCAACCAGTACCAGCAGTTTGTTTAAAAATAAGAAAATCGTGTTCATCATCATTGTCTTCTAGTCCTTTTGGTTTATCTTGTCCCTTAGACCATTTGGCAATTTTATGTTTAGGCACTTTCATCTTAATAAGATAATCTATAACAATTTCTTCCTTTGTTTGTTCACCTTTTTCAATTAGTTTACTATCATCATTTGGTATCTGTATCAACATCAAGGGATTTATATTTTTTCCAAGTGCACTAAATTCGGCTTTTAACTCTTCTCGTTTATTTATTCCATTTTCAAGAAGAATTTCATCAAGGTCTTTGCCTGACATACCCTGAAAATCTTCTTCTGTTTGAGTGACAATCGCTTCTTTGATTAGCCCTTGCTCAACTACCTCTTTTCTTGGAACTTCATAATAACTACCAAGACGGCGAGAATTTAGCTCGTCCGCTTCATTTGGTGTTGCTGTAATGTGAAGAATTACTTTAGGGTCAATTTTATCAATAATGTCCTTTGCTAGTTTTGTATCTTTATTTTTATGAGCTTCATCAATAATTAAAATGATTTGTCTACCATCTGCTTGAGTTTGTTCAATCACATCTTCAAAGTACTTACCAGTTTCTTTTGCCCATTCCTCATCTTCTGGACGACGAATTAATCTTGTCTCTGCATTTTTTGCTATTACTTTTTGCCAGTTCAAGAATAAAATATCATTTGGATAAAGTTTGCCTTGATTTATATCTGCAACAGTTAAAGTTCTATTTTCAAGCATATTTTCAAAATACTCAAGAAATTTTCCTTTGCTCTGCATAGCCAAATCATCACTAAAAGTAATCCAAATAAATGCCTTATCTTCTTTCCATTGTGGTAAATGGTTAAGGCCACGAACAAAAAGTGATGTTATAAACGTTTTACCACTTCCAGTTGGTGATTTCAAAACAATGGGCAATTGCCTGCCTTGTTGCTTCCATACCGAAATAAATATATCTGTAAGATTTTCTACGGCAGTTTTTTGAAATTGTAATGGGTTAAAGTTTTTCATACTAAATAATGTTATATATCTGCTTATATATTTCAAGAATTGGCTGAGGTATAGTTTTTAGGCTTATGTTGTGAATGTCTTCAAAATCGATAATTTCAACCTTTTCTTCCCAACTAAACATATACACCGTTACTGGTTTTTTGAGTGCTAAAACTTCTTTCACAAATTCATCAAGTCTATCTTGTTCTTCTCGGAAATATATAGCTGTCATTCTGTTTGTATTTTCAAATATCTGCCAATAGTCGTTTTTCTTTATTTGCTCTAAGGTATTTTCAGCTATTGCAAGCATTTCGCCTGCGTGATGAGCAAGTTGTATTTTATCCTTATCATCCGCATCAAGAATGTTATGTTTACCAACAAAAGAAGTTTTATAGTATTTGATTGAATTTCCCAAACTTGGATTTTTATCATAACCCTTAATCACATTCTTTATTCTTGGTAGACACGCTTCAGACATTGGGTGGTAAACTTTATCTTTTACAATTTCATTATTATTTGTGACTAAAATGAACTGCCTATGACCTTCATCATCTTCATTCATCTGCATAACTGCGTGCCCTGTACTTCCTGAACCAGCAAAAAAATCTAATATGATTGCATCTTTATTTAAAGAGCCAATGTTAATAAAATGCCTAAGGAAATCTATAGGTTTCTTTCCACCTCCAAAATTAACACCTCCCTCATATCCAACATTATTAAACTCTTTTTCAAGGTCAAAATAGTTAGGATATGGCACTTCTTTGGTATCTTGTATATCTAAAGGCACGCCTTGAAAATAATCTCCATTTAATCTATTTTCCTTAGCTGGTATCAAAAAATACCTATAACCAAACTTATCCGCTCCCATATTAGGCACTTTATACAACACTCCCTTAGTGCCCCTAGAAGCGATATAATTCATATAAAATCTGCCACTACTATTTCCTTCTTTCAAAGAACCCCGAATGTTTATTTTTTTCAAATTATCTGCACTTGCTGGAACTTTTTTTATTTCATATTGCGATGGTTCAAAATACTCAACTATTTTATTTCCAAGCTTAACTGATTTAGGTTTTTTTATTTTTTCAATAATCTGATATACATATTCATCTAGAGAAGTATTATCATATATTTTTTTTATAGTTTTATAGTTAGATGAATTTCTGTACAATAAAAGATATTCAACCACCTCGTGAAAATCTTTATCCCCCTTGAGAATACGCTCCTCGTGCCGTACTTTAATAGTAAACATTGTCAAATAATTTTCTAGACCAAAAATTCTGTCACAAAGTAACTTTAGTTGTGCGAATTCGTCTTCGTTAATTGAAATAAATATAGTTCCAGTATCTTTTAATAAACTTTTTGCGAGTTCCAATCTTTTACTCATAAAAGACAACCAGTAGCTATGCCTAAAAGGATGGTCTTTTGGTACTTCAGTACCATCGGGATATTGGTCTAATATCCTTTTATCTTTATATCTAAAACCATCCGAACCCGTGTTGTATGGTGGGTCTATATAAATAACATCTATCTTTCCTTTGTGTGTGTAATTCAAACAAGTAAGTGCGTGATAGTTATCTCCCTCAATGAGTAAATGTGTAGGTTTTTCGTCTATACTTTTTATAGCTTTTTTAGGTACTTCCTCAAGAATTGGCAATTTGTTCTCAACATCATCTTCAAACGCTTCGGGCACATCAAGCCATACTAAACCATATCTTTGAGTTTTAACTGCTTTTTTCCATTTCTCAATTTCTTTTTCAAGTTTGAGAATATGGTTCTCCTTTTGTTGTAATAATTCTCTTTCGGTCATAACTATTTTGTACTAACTTTTTTTAAGAAAGATTGAAAATCAGCTTTATCAATCCGAAACTCACGGCCTATTTTGTATGCTTTTAGTCGACCTGCTTTTATATATCGGTAAATTGTCATAATGTTTACCTCTAATACTCGGGCCAAGTCTTCTGCTTTATAAAAATCTTTTTCTTTTGCTATCATAATTTACTAATATAAGTTTTTAAAATTTGCCTTTTCTAACTTTTCCCTATGTATTGCAAAAAAGGCCATATCTAATTCTCTAGGGCTAACATTATTTTCTTTGGCCAAACTTCTCATTATTCCTATGTATTGTATCCAAGTTTTAATAGTCGGATATTTGCTAATCCGAAAACCATAATCTATCAATATATCCAAGCACCTCTCATCCATAACGGCATATTTCTCTGGAAAAATGATTGTTAAAATTGCTGATGCTGTTTTTATCTCAACACCTTTTAATTGACGTAAAGTATTTATTCTATCAATCTCATCACTCTGATTCAATGCTTTTCTTGTAATCTCTTCAACTACATCTTTATTCTTTAAATAATTTTGTTTCTGCCTAGCTGATTTCCACATACATATATCATAAAAATCTTTGAAAGTTATGTAGCCGTTCTCCCTTATCTTTGGACCAAGAACTTCAAACAAATATCTTTCAGCATCATACAATGATATGTATTTTTGTATGCTATCTACCAACATATTGTTGTGTTCATTATACTTTACTCTGCTTTACATTGCAACTTAATCAAAAGTGGATAATTTTTTCTTATTTTTTACCATCAAACCTTTCTTAACTCGTTCAGAAAAAGCTTGTTTATAATACTGCTTGAGGGATAATCTCATACCTTTCTGAAACCGCTCAATAGTGCTAATCTTATTTTTATTTATTTTCATAATCTTTTCTTTTATAGGGTTTATAATTTTCTAAATTTTTATCGATTTGTGTGACCCAATCTCTAATTTTATTTTTAGTGATTAACTCACTAGCCAGTTGCATATCATTTGCTATACGATACCAAGTCCTATCACGTGCCCTTTTTGAAACGATAGTCCGTAGTTGTCGTATACCATTTTCATCTCTAGCTAGCATAAAAAGTCCTAGTAAATAAACCGCTTGCTTAGGTTTTAGTGTTTTATCTGCTAAAAATAATGTTTGCAGGGCATCCTTTAGGCTCAATGATATTGAAAAAATACCAAGATTTCTTTTTTTAATAAGCTTTACCCAATAATCGGTAACGATTTTCTGGCTCATTTCCGAATTAAATACTTGTTTAAAAACTGGATTTTTCCTATAACCAAAACTCTCAAGAAGTTTATTTAATTTTTGTTTGTGGTTTATTCTGATTTCAAAACGTATTATTTCTTGCGTTTCCTTTTTTAGCTCATCAAATAGACTTCTTTGATAACCTGTTTGTTCCTTATCAATTGCTCGTTTTTTGTCTTTGTTGAGGTCGGCTATTTTGTCATAAATAACAAATTGGTGAGCAGTTGTATGAGCATAGAGGCTCTGACCATCATTCATAAATCTAGTTTTGGCAAAATCAAAGTTTTTACGGAGGTCAATTTTACTCATTTCTGATATTAAATGATTTGACGTATAGCCGTCTTGAAGTAAGATATTTTTTGAAAAATGAACTGAACTTACGCAGGCATTTTCAAGAATAACCTTAAAAACCCTTACTCCCATAGTTTCCAATCTTTCTTGTAAGACCTCAATTATTTTCGGAAAATCCTTATCTTCTAATTCATCCAAGTTGTTTAAGTATAGTAGCTTAGGAGCCGAAAATTCTATACGAACATTCGCATCTTGGGAGTAGCGTCTTTTGTACCCAGTTAGTCTAGGAAAGTATTTACCAGTCTCTTTTTCTGCTTTACTAGGATTACGTACATATTTTTCGTATTGGTCGGTTTTAGAATAAAGTTCCCAAGTAGCTACTCCCGAGAGATAAATCATATTTTCTTTAGGAATTAAAAGGCATATTGTGTCAATCATATATTTATTCTTGCTTATTAAATTGATAAAATTCAGGGTTTTGCTTCTTATCTTCTTGGATAAGCCAAACAAAAACATTAACCAAATTCTGCCCATCCTCAAGAGGAAGGTCTTTAATTTTAAGATTTGTATCTATATTTTTGTCTGTGCCAATTTCCTGCATAAAAAACCCGTAGGTTGTTATACCTACAGGTTATCAAATCAATGGTCTAAGTTGGCTTAGCTGTTTATATATTTTGGATTAACCCTAACACTATGTTTTGTTGTTAATAGGAAATCTTTTATTAGAGTTTTTTGAGCAATTTTTAGATTGACCTGATAGGACGCATTATAGAACTTCTTATCATTATTATCCATCGCAGGGTCAAATATCTCGCAAATTTCTGAAAAAAACCACTCTTTATTAAGTTCTTTTTGATTCTTAAAAATAATTCTAATAAAATCTTTTTGGTCTGGACCATTTATTTTTATATTATATTCGCCAATAGTTAATGTGGAGCTAGTTTCATCATAAGCTAAGCCAGACTTAAGACTGGTATAAGTTTTAGCATTTTCTGATTTTATACCCAATAAACTTTCTGGAGTAATTGGTAGTTTAGTAAATTGAACCTTCCAAGAACCTTCATCAGACCATCTTATCTTTATAACTTCTTTTAATTCTAAAAATCTAAGTATTTTTACTGTTTCAAAACCACTCTCATTAAGAATGGTAAAAGGTATATTTATAGTATCGCCAATTAAATTTAATCGGCTCACATAACGATAAAAATTTTCAATTTGTTGAGCAAAATACAATCTTTTTTCCTGATAGCGAGGCAATTTTTCTATATATTTATCATTAGAAAAATCTTCTAAATAATCAAAAATTTCTTTTTCAATTTCTTTTATTTTTGTTGCGTTATATTTAACCCTAATCAATATATGTGTCGGAATATCAATAATGAAAGGTTGGAGGGCGCGGAAATAGCCGTGCTCTTTAGTGAAAAAGACGCTTTTATCTTTTAAGAATATCCCTATATCTAAATCGGGATTTTGTTCTAATTGTTTTAGCCTTACCTCTCGTTCTTGGTTAGCGATAAAAAATAGTTGTTCAAAAGGATAATAATAGTTTGGTGCATCTTTTTTGGCATTCTCTGGCCCTATTTTTGCAACTTCAACAAGTAAATCTTTAATAGATTCATCAGTATTATCAATGCCAACTTCAATAATTTTACCTATTCTTATATCCTCAAAGATGAAGAGGGCTTGTTCAAGTACCATATCGGACACAGATTGATAATCATTTGTATCCATAACCTCGTCGTTGACTTGGTCAATGTCCCAGTAATTACCCTTAAAGAAATTGCCAAAGTTAAGTTCGTTATTCTGTCTCTTGAATTCTTCAATGAAAATAAGTATAAATAGCAAATCAAGGTCTTTATTTATATAATCAAAAGGCTTATAGTATGATTTTTCTTCGTATTTAAACGTTTCTTTTTTCTGCACAGTCATATTACTAATTTACTTTACTTTACACTAAGTTATGTTAAAATACAATAAATTAAGCCACTTATGAAAAAAAGAGCTAAGCCCAAAAATGATTTAGAAACAAAATTGGAAAGATTGGACCAATATGATTATATTGATGAAGATTTGATGTATAAAAAAAGAGATAAGTATGCACCTCTTATCGGTAAATTCCTAATAGAATTCAGCAATCTCGAACATACACTTGATATTGAAATTGCCGAATTATTGGGTCACGGTTCACACGACACTGGATATGCGGTATTAAAAAATTTAGATTTTTCATCAAAAATTGAACTTTTCTATGATTTGGTTTATCCATTAGTATGTTGTGCGGAGAAGAGAAAAGAACAAAAATTGCTTCAAATTAAAGAATTTAGAAATAAACTTGATAACTTATGTGTCTTGAGAAATAAAATAGCACACGCCAAATGGTATACTCTTGATAAAGATGGTTATGTAAGAGTTAGTGTAAAAACAAATAAAATTGATGGCCTGATAAATTTCAGAAAGTTAAAAATAACTCCAACAATCATAAAGAATGGGTTAAAAAGAATTGAGCCATTATCAGAAAAATTATCTGATTTTACCGAGAGGTTATGGGCACAGTAAAAAGATTTAATATGCCACTAAATTCAAGTTCGCTTTTAATGCTAACCCAGTTAAGAGTTCTGAACTCTTCCACGAAGGGGAGCCAACATCTAAAAAATCGCCCTAAAGGCGATTTTTTGGTATACTTAAATTATAATAAGTTAAAAAATATGCTATACGACCAAATAACAAAAATCATAAATCTCCCAATTTGTGATAGCAAACAGACTCATTTAAGTTTTTTAAAAAGATTAGAAGCAGGCGTTTTCACAAGAGATGAAAATCCACAAACTCATTTCTGCGCGTACTTTTTGCCTTACAACCCCAAGACTAAACAAGTTTTTATTGTTCATCACAAAAAATCTGGTCTTTGGCTTTCACCCGGCGGACACATTGATAAAGGTGAAGAACTTTTGGAAACACTAAATCGAGAGATAGATGAAGAACTTGGAGTAAGGAATCATTTTTCAGAGTTGCCACTACCATTTTTACTCACAATTACTCCTATTGAAAATAAAGTGCAGCCCTGTAAGACTCATTACGATATTTGGTATGGAATGGAAACCGACGGTGTCAATTTTAATGTTGACTCCAAAGAATTCCATAACACAAAATGGATGACGATTACCGATGCTAAAAAAATTATTACTGACCAGCCAAATAGAAAAGCCCTTGAAATAATAGAAGCACTTTTTTAACTTTCATATCACATCCTTACACGTGAGCCACGCTACACTTATTTTATACTTGCGCACTAATTGCTTATTTGTTATTATAATTAAACCTTGAATGTTGAGGAGCAAAAAAGCGGTAGGTCTTTATTAAAAAGCGCTTTCAAGCTATGAGCCAACATTAATTATAACCGGTCTGACCGGTTTTTATTTATACTTTTAAATATAACACCTAACAAAAAATTATTATTATGGACATCCAAACAAAATTATTTATTCTTTTTGGGGCAGTGATTATTATTTTTCTAATCATTGACCTTGGTTATTTTAATAGAAAAAGTCACAGGGTAGAATTTAAAGCCGCTCTCAGTCAATCACTTTTTTGGATAGCAATTTCTATTATCTTTGGTTTCTTAATATTCTTATATATGGGCCAAGAAATGGCTGCCCAATTTATGAGCGCTTATGTAACCGAAAAAATGTTATCAGTGGATAATCTTTTTGTAATAATGCTGATTTTTAATTATTTTAAATTAGAAGAAAAATACCACCACCGAGTTTTATTTTGGGGTATTATGGGGGCGATAATTTTTCGAGCAATTTTTATTGGGGTTGGTGCTTATATTATTCACCAATTTTATTGGGTCTTGTATATCTTTGGCGCTATATTACTCTACACTGGTTTCAAATTATTACGCGATAAAAAAGAAGAGCATGTTGATTTTAATAATAATAAAATTATAAAATTGGCTCGTAAACATCTACCTTTTAGTGTCAACCATCATAACGGCAAATTTTTCTGTCGTGAAAATGGTAAATTTATGTTTACATCTTTGTTTTTAGTGATGCTACTTATAGAAGCCACTGATATAATCTTTGCTGTTGACTCTATCCCAGCGGTATTCTCCATTTCCCAAAATCTATTTATTGTTTTTACCTCCAACATTTTTGCTATTATGGGACTAAGGGCTCTATTCTTTTTAATTGAAAATATTTTACATCGTTTTCATCATCTACAAAAAGGCTTAGCTTTTATCTTATTATTTATTGGCATAAAAATGCTCTCCGGAATATTTGGAGTCCATATATCATCTTTAATTTCTTTTGGTATAATTATGTTTGCTCTGTGTTCGTCTATGATTTTATCAGTTATTTTCCCCAAAAAAATCTAAGCTAAATATTTTTAAACAAACAAAAAGACCCTAACTGCTTTCTAGCAACTAGGGTCTTTTTTGTTATTTAATTTGATAGCTTAAATTCATATCAACAATCAAAGTATATCCTCCACTCGGTATATTAGCTTGATCAGCACCAGCTCCGCCTTTGCCATCATAATAAGGATAATAGGTGTCAGGTGATTGAACAAAATTTTCCCACCAACCAACTATCTTATCCAGTTTAATGCCAACAGCTGAAGAAAGTTGAACTGCTTTGCTTTTAGCATCAGCAATAGCTTTTATTCTAGCTTCTTGTTTTAATGTTTCCAAATTAGAAGCTTCAAAACTGACATTATTTATCTGATTAGCCCCAGCTGAAGTAGCAGCACCTATGACTTTGCTAACCAAATCTGCTTCTTCAGAAATATTTCTAATAGTTATAGTCAGACCTTGATTGGCACTATAACCAGCAATGGATGAATTATTTTCTATATAATTATATTCTGGATATAGCGAATAATTCTGGGTTTGAATATCTTTTTTATCTATACCCAATTTGCTAATAGCCTCTATAGTTTTGTCCACAGTCTCATTAAGACGCTTTAAAGCAGCATCAGCGGCCGCAGCTTTATCTACCTGAACGCCAATATTTACTTTGGCAATATCAGGTGTATAAGCTACCTCTCCTCTACCAACAACTGATACCTGCCACATTGGTGGAGTAACAAAACGCTCTCTAAAAATTGCTGCCAAAATTACTACTGCCAAAAGTAGTAAAGCCAATATTTTCATAATGTTGGCTGGATTTTTCCAAGCCCATTTGTTATTAAGTAATTCCTCTGACATATTTACCTCCTTAATTTAATTATTATAGTAATAATTATACTACGACTACTAACAAATATACAATATACCATAAAAAACACCCCTTTCGGAGTGTTTAATTTATTTTAAAGCTGCTTTAATGAAATTTTTATCTTGGTTCTCTTATAGATATTATATCCATTTGAGTAAAGCAAAGATAATAAGGTGCCCTTTCGTCGTATGTTTTTGACACAATGACTTCGACCGGATTATCTTCAGTGGAATTTAAAAAAATATTTTTTTGATCTTCACTCAAATGTGTTAAGGAAAAATTAATAATTGGTTGACCTAGCTCGTTTTTATGATAAATTGCATTTCCGGAATCTACCATATCAATAACTGTACTTATTAGCTCTTGATTTCCGTCAGTGATAGTAAAGGAATCACAAGATTTTTCATCTCCAAAAAATTTATCTAAATACTCAGTATAATAACCAGTTAAATAGCCGACACCATAAACGTTATTATACTTTGGATGAATAAAAAGACATTGATCAGTATTACATACATTATCTAACAACTGATAACCTTCATCTTTCATCTCTTCTACTTCTATAATCTTGGAAATATTATCAATTTTGGCTATCAATTCATTTATGTATTTTTGATTTTTTACTTCTTGCCACAAATAAGTGCCCGCTATAAAAATAGATCCTATTATTGCTGATACTATAAGCATTTGGATAACTTCGCCGTGACCTACTTGATTTCTGAAATTTTTCATAGACTTATTTCAAAGCTGCTTTGATAAAATCTCGAAATAATGGATGCGGTCTTAGTGGTCTACTCTTAAACTCTGGATGAAATTGAGAAGCTACAAAATAAGGGTGATCTTTTAATTCTATTATTTCTACCAATTTTTTATCTGGTGAAAATCCGGCAAAACGCATACCGCCTTTGGCCAAAACTTCTAAATAATCATTATTGAATTCATATCTATGTCTATGACGCTCAGAAATTTTATTCACACCATAAGCTTTGTAGCTCAGAGAATCTTTTTCCAAAACACAAGGATAAGCGCCCAACCTCAGTGTGCCACCCTTGTCTTCTTCATCACTATGACCAGGTAAAAAGTGAATTACTGGATTTTTGGTATTTTTATCAAACTCAGTTGAATTGACCTCTTTGGTACCCAAAATATGACGAGCAAATTCAATGGTGGCTACCTGCATGCCCAAACAAAGACCCAAATATGGTTTTTTGTTTTCTCTGGCATATTTGGCCGCCATAATTTTACCTTCCACTCCTCGACTACCAAAACCACCTGGCACAACAATACCAGCTGCTTTTTTCAATTTAGCCAATTCTTTTTTATCACCTTTTTCCAATTTTCCAGAATGTATCCAAACCAAATCAAGCTTTACTCCATTGTGATAGCAAGCGGCTTTTAAGGCTTCTACTACACTGATATAAGCGTCAATATTTTCATTGTATTTGCCAACCAAGGCAATTGGTAATTTTTTGCTAGTGGTTTTAATTTTTTTAACCAAAGCTTCCCATTCTTCTAATTTAGGTTTTCTCTTTGGTAATTTTAATTTATCAAAAATAATATCTGAAATATGACTATTTTTTTCATAAAGCAATGGCACTTCATAAATACTGCTAACCGTCAAAGCAGGAATAACTGCCTTGGGGTTAACATCGGCAAACATGGCAATTTTGTTTAGCTCTTCTTTTTCAATCTTTAAATCAGAACGAGCTAGTATGATATCTGGCTGAATACCTCGTCTATGCAATTCTCGCACCGACATCTGAGTTGGTTTGGTTTTTAATTCCCGAGAAGCGGAAAGATATGGCAAAAGTGTCAAATGCACAAACATGACATTTTCATCTCCCATTTCATTATGAAACTGTCTTAGTGCTTCCAAAAACGGCTCACCTTCTATATCGCCAACTGTCCCGCCTATTTCTGTCAAAAGAAAATCTGCCTTTGATTCTGTAGCTGCCTTATGGATATAAGCTTTTATTTCATTGGTAATATGGGGCACAATTTGAATAGTCTTACCAAGATAAGCTCCTGTTCTTTCACCTTTTAAAACTTTGTCATAAACTCTACCAGTAGTTAGATTGGACAGCTTAGAAAGATTGGTATCAATAAATCTCTCATAATGACCCAAATCTAAATCTGTTTCTGTACCATCATCTGTCACAAATACTTCTCCGTGCTGATAAGGACTCATAGTACCTGGATCAATATTGAGATAAGGATCCAATTTACTAGTAAAAACAGAATAACCGGCTGATTTCAGTATTGCTCCGATAGAAGCAGAGGCAATTCCCTTGCCTAATCCTGAGCATACACCGCCGGTTATAAAAATGTATTTGGTTTTAGCCATGATATTATTTATATATTATTTAGCTGGACCGATATTAACAAAAAAGCTAATCAAATGATTGTTTGGTAGTCTTAAAAATACACTATGTCTGCCTAATTCTTTGAGTAAGCTAGCTTTAACAAACCAATGATCAGAAATATCTAAATTAAATTTATTCTTTACCTCGGCTATTATATCACTAATTGATATTCCCTTAAAGAGAGTATTTTTTTCAGATACTTTGGCCACAAAAAATAAACTTTGTTTATTTAGAGTATGAATTATTTTATGGTATTCATCTTGTCTAGCTTCTACTTTGGCCACGTCTCTATTTTTTTCTGCCTGCCAACTAGCTATATTTTCTGGGCTAGCCAATACTACTTTTCCTTGAGGAATTAAAAAATTAATAGCATAGCCATCAGAAACATCTTTAATGTCTCCTTTATTACCTAATGATTTTATATTTTCAGTAAGTATTACTTTCATATTATTCAAAAATTAATTCTTTGGCTCTGTTTAACTGCGGGTCTAACTCTTTTTCATAATCCTCTACACTAAGATCTATCTTGTGGTCAGGCACAATACCCTGTCCTTCTATAGTCCGACCATTTGGTGTCAGCCATTTAGCTACAGTTATTTTAACCGAAGATTTATCTTTTAAATCCATTAATTGTTGGACTGAGCCTTTACCAAAAGTCGTCGTACCGACAATCTGGGCCAGATTATAATCTTGCAAAGCACCAGCCAAAATTTCTGAAGCTGAAGCTGAACCTTCATTGACCAATACCACTGTTTTAAAATGTGCTAAACTATTTCTTTTAAGTGCTTTATAATCTTGATCTTTACGCTTATCAGAAAAAGTCTCTCTGACTACTACTTGCTCTGGTTCCAACCAATAGCTAGCCACCTCTACCGCTGTAGATAGATAACCACCGGGATTATTTCTCAGATCAATAATCACACCACTGGGATTATCATTGATTATTTGCTGAGCAACTTTGGCCAAACGCTCATCTGTATCGTCATTGAAATTACTAATTTCTATAATAGCAATATTATCTTCTGTTTTGTAAACCACACTAGGGATATCAATCTTCTCTCTAACTATAGTAAGCTGTTTGGATGTTTCGGAATTCTTTGGCAGTATAGTCAAAATTACTTCTGTACCTCTTTCTCCTCTGATATAAGTTACTGCTTCACTAGAACTAATGCCAGCCATATCTTTACCATCAACCGCTAAAATTCTATCGCCTGATTTGAGCCCAGCCTGCTCAGCTGGAGTGCCAGCCAAAGCAGCTATAACCACCAAATAACCGTCACGCAAGCCAATTTCTGCCCCAATACCGGAAAAACTACCTTCTAGCTCTTGAGTAAATTCTCTAGTCAATTTTGGATCAAAAAACATAGTATGAGGATCTCCTAAAGCATCTACCATACCGGAAATAGCCCCATAAAATAAATCCTGATCATTAATATTAGCTTTATCCAAATATTCGTTGTGCAATACATTCCAAACCTCTTCAAACAAACTTGTGTCTATATTATCTTGTTTAGAAAATATATTTTTTAATTCTTGAGAAGTTTGATCTAATACTTGTTTAGAATCTTGTGGTTCACTATATTGAATGCCTACTACTATACCAATTACAAAAAATATCGCTAACAAAAAAATACTGGCGTAAAATTTAGCTGCTTTTTTCCACCAAGATTTTTTATTTTTATCTACTGGCTGATTGTTAGTACTAAACTGATCCATCTAATCTTCTACTCTTTTAATTTTAGCTCCCATTTTTGATAAACGAAGATCTAATTCCTGATAGCCCCTATCTACTTGATAAATATTAGTAACTTTAGATTCTCCTGAAGCAGCTAAAGCAGCAATAATAAGTGTTGCTCCAGCTCGCAGATCAAAACTAGTAATTTCTTTACCAAATAAAGGGGCTGAACCGATAACTACAATACGATGTGGATCAGAAACCACTATATCCGCTCCCATTTTCTGAAGTTCAGCTACATATTTTAGCCTACCATCATACATCCAGTCATGAATTAGTGATGTACCTTTAGCCTGAGTCATCATCACCGTAAATGGTTGGATTAAGTCAGCCGCAAAACCAGGATAAGGCATATCATGCAATTTTTTAATAGCCTTGAGCTCTACCTTGCCACTAACTTTGATATTAGCTAATTTATAATTTTTGTTGGCTTGTAAATCCAAATATTCAATATCCAATTTTAGACCGACTTCTTTATATTTTTCAATAGCTAAAGTCAGAAATTCTGGAGCTGTATTTTCTATGACAAATTCTGATTTAGTAGCTCCCGCTAAAGATATAAAGGTACCCGTTTCTATAGGATCAGGCATAACATAATATGAGCCACCACGCAGTTTGTTGACACCAGTAATAGTCAAAAAGTTAGTGCCAATACCTTCTATCTCCGCTCCCAAAGAAACCAAAAACCAACATAAATCTTGAACTGATGGTTCAGCAGCCGCAATATTAATTTTTACCTTGCCCTGATTGAGTACTGAAGCTAAAATCATATTTTCTGTGCCCGTCACAGAAAATTCACTGAGATTTATTTCTTCTTCAGCTGGATGTTTTTTTTCTAAAGTATAATATTTATCATTATCCTTATCTCTAAAAATATCAATCCCCAGTTTTTTGAAACCTATGAAATGGGCATCTAGTGAACGTGAACCAATCTGACAACCACCTGGCTCTTTGGTATTTAATCTACCAAAACGACCAACCAAAGATCCCATCAAAAGAATAGAAGACCTCATAGCTGAAACTAACTTCATATCCATTTGATTGGGGTCTAAATTGGCATTATCAATTTTGACACTATTACTGTCCATCCACACAACTTTTGAACCCATGGATACCAAAATCTGGAGCATCTTTTTGACGTCCTCTATCAATGGTACATTATGTAAGATAATTTCCTCTTTGCTGAGCAAAGTAGCGGCAATTATTGGTGTAGCGGCATTTTTGGAACCAGCTACTTTGATGGAACCATGTAAACTGTTTCCACCTTGAATAATAAAGCTAGACATAGTATAGTAATATTGAATTATTAATATAAATAATACCCTAAATTTGAATTTATAACAAGATGGAAAAAATCTTTAGAAAAATTACTGTTTCAATATTTTTTATACTATTTTTTATTTTAGCACCGTTACTAACGACCTATTCTTTGGGCTATAGGTATGATTTTAAAACTGGTAATCTCAAAAAAAATGGCGCTTTTTATATCAAATCTTTCCCTCGTGGTGCAGAAATTTTTGTAAATGACAAAAAAAATAAAAACAAAACTCCCACTCAAGTAGTAAATATACCCCCCGGCACGCATAAGTTAAAAGTCAGTAAAGATAATTATGTAACTTGGAACAAAGAACTGGATATTTATTCTGGAGAAACTACTTTTGCCGAAGATATTGTATTATTTTTAGACAATAGACCAAAAACAATTTTAAGTGCTGGCAGTGAAAAATTTTTGCTCAATAAAGATAAAAATAAATATGCTTTTATAGATAATGAGAAACGCTTATTAATTACTGATATTGAACAAGCCAAGGTTTTTGAAATAACTACCCTAGACCAAAAATATGAATTAATTGATTGGTCTATAGATAACCAACAAATAATAGTTCAAGCTGATACAAAATATTTTAGCTTTAATATTGATCAAAAACAACTAGACCCTTTACCCATCATCGGTCTACAAAAAATTGTTTGGGAAAATGGCACCGATACTTTGCTTTATCTTAAAGATAGTAAACTCTACAGACACAAACACCAAGCAACTGGTGAAGCTGATGAACTTTTGAATATTAAAAACCCTATAAATGATTTTGCTATCAAAGATAATTGGCTAATCATTCAATATACTCTGAATAAAAATAATTTTGTTGAACAACTGAATAAAAGTAATCTAGAGACAAAACAAGTAATAAATAATGTCAATTTAGGTAATTTAGATATATTACTAGTGGAAGATAATTATCTTATCTTTACTTTGGGTTCAAAATTATATATCAAAAATATTTTTAAGGATTTAATTACTATACCAATTACGGTAGTAGAGTTGCATGATGAAAGACTACTGATGACCAATGGCCATGAAATAATACTTTTTAATTATAAAAATGACTGGCAAAATCTAATTGATAGATCCTCTAATATAGTAGCTGATGTATTTTGGCATCCCAATGGTAGTTATTTTGTCTCAGAAATAAATGATAGCACTACTTTGACTGAATTAGATGGTAGAGACAAAAGAAATAATATAGAACTTATCAACAACCCTCGTAAAAAAAGTTATCTCTTTGATAAAAAAGGTGAAAGACTATTTGTCCTGAGTCCCGAAGAAAATTATTATTTAACTATTCAATAAAAAAGTTAAGGGGCTTCGGTTTCCCGAAGCCCCTCTCACGGAACGTAGAGCCCTCTTTGCTGAGGCTCTATTTTCAGTTCTCCTTGTTGCAAAAGGATAGCCACTTGCTGGGCGCAATCGCCATAGCTAGCCGCACCAGTTTCAGCGACCAAACAGCAAACCGCGCTCGGCTTGCATTCGCCTTCTGCCTTGGGCCAAGACTCAACCACCAATAGTATCTGCTGACGGATAGGATCAGCCTTGGCCAGGCTGATTTTAGGCACGGAGTTCCTCCATTTTTTACATTTAATCGAACAGATCCTCGTCACGGCGAGCCTTCGTGGCTAAGAACTTCACCTTGAACTTGGGAAGCATTGGTCGAAGAGAAGAAATAGTCGGCGCCTCCATAGTAAAAGCCTGGCTCACACGGCGAGCAAAGACCTGGTCTTTGAGACAGCTGGTCAGCTCTGCGATGTCAGGGCTACTGACAGAACGCTCACTGCCAATCTTCAACCTGAAACGGACGCCAGTCTGAGCATTTTCCAGACGCTCAACTCTGACGGTACCAGAACACACTCCAATAACATGGCTGTGTTGAACAACCACCATACGCTTGGACATGCTCGAATCCTTTCGTTGGAGTCCTAGTCAACTGTGAAATAACACTAAGCCCAAAGAAATTAACCTAAAATAAGTTTTTTGTCAACTAAATAAACACAAAATACTATAATTAAAATTAAGTAAAAGGCAGGAGGCAGCACCGCAGTGCTGCCTCCTAAAACGATCCGCTGAGGGATCAAAACTCAGTGACAGTCCACTTCCTGCTCGGCGTAGTAGAACAGCCAGAAGGAGCAGTAGACCTTGTTGTCCTTGGTGTAGCAGAGAATGAGACTCTGACACTCATTCTCGTTGAGGCCGTGCTCGACCATCACAGCAGTAGCCTGCTGCACGGCGGCCATCATGGCTCTGTCGCTACGATCATCAGAGGCGATGATCTCGCTTACGAACCACTGCCGCGAGTCCTGTGGCGGGAGGCTACCCGCCTGAGCCTGAATGGTCAGAATGATCTCTACCTTAAAGACACTAGCGTACTCAAGTTTGGGGTCCTTGTAGTACTCCGGCGCCCAGTAGAGCTTCCAGCTTCCAGGCACCAAAGTGCCAACTTGAAGATGCTTCATTAGGCTCTCCACCGCCTGCTGAGCGGCGGTGGCAATGTCGGTTGAGCAGCCAGTAATGCGCTGCAACAAGGGACTACCTACGATGTTGCTCATGCTAAGTCCTCCAGTTCAGTGAGAGTCACACGCGGGAAGGAATCAAGAGCCTAGGGACGCTAAAATACTTTATAGTTTATGAAATTTTTTGTCAACAAAAAAATCTACTATTATATCTCAAAAGCTAATAAATAGTTGATTATAAAATAATTATTATTTTTTTATCTTGTAGCTCCAGTACAAAAAAGGAGTGTCTAATAAAGCGACTAAGACTTTAATTATATAAGTAGCTATAACTACTGGCCAAAACAAATCACTAGCTATTACTCCTGGAAAAGGCAAAAAACTAAAAGCAGTCAGACCAAGCGCAGTAAAAATTATAGTATCTATAAATTGAGCAACAAATGTAGAGAGATTATTTCTTAGCCATAAAAATCTATTATTAGTTAAGCGACGAATTTTATTAAAAGCCCAGACATCAAAACTTTGGGAAATAATATAAGCCAACATTGAAGCAAATAATATACGAGGAGACAAGGAGAATAAAGCTACTAAATGTGCCTGAGCAAAATCAAATTCATTAACCGAATAAGCCAATAGTATTTGAGTAGATACTACAAAAATAAATGAAGTTACAAATCCTACCAAAACTGCTTTAAAAGCTTCACGTTCGTTATAATGTTCAGACAGCAAATCTGTCAACAAAAATAAGGCCCCATAAAGTGAATTGCCACCAGTCACTGCTAAACCAAATAAAGTAAACTGCTTCAATACAAATATATTCATCAAAAGACTATAGAGAGCTACTAAAATAAATATATAAGCCTTGCCTAGCCTAAAAGCTAAAAGAGATAAACTTAATAAAAATAATGTAAAAAATATAAATAATAATTCGTTGCTCATTTATTTAATCTTAAAATTATGCTTAAAGATAACAATAATATCTATTTTTAGCAATGTTTTTTACTTATCCACAATAAAATACTTGACGTTCGGTTTTTGTTCGGTATATAATACAGATATAAGAAATAAGAAAAAAAATATGCCAAACTTAACAAAGAAGCAAAAACAAATATTGGATTTTATTACTCAATTTATTCAAAGTTACGAATATGCCCCTAGCTATAGAGAAATAGCCGAACACTTTGGTCTATCCTCCACTGCTACCATTCATGAGCATGTCAAAGCTTTAGAAGATAAAGGTGTGATTAGCTCTTCTCACAATGCCGCTCGTTCTTTAGAAATAATTAGCCAGCATCGCTTTGGTAGATCTATAGAATTACCACTAGCTGGCCTTATCACTGCTGGTGAACCAATTGAAGCTATAGAAACCCATGAGACTATTGCTGTGCCTCAAAATATGATCCGAGACGAAAACAGCTTTGTCCTTAAAGTCAAAGGTGAATCAATGATAGAAGATGGTATTCTTGATGGAGACTACGTAATAGTAGAGAGAAATTTTTATCCTAGAAATGGCGATGTGGTTGTAGCTTTATTAGACAATACTTATGCCACTTTAAAAAAATATTATAGAGAAAAAGACCGTATTAGATTACAGCCAGCTAATAAAAATATGAAACCCATCTATTCCAAAAATCCAGCTATTCAAGGCGTAGTCAAAGGAATAATGAGAACTTTTCTATAAAATTTTTTCAAGCCTAGATTAGCTAACTCTAGATCGTTAACAAAAATATTATGTTTAAAATAAATAGAAAAACTAGAATAAAATATCGAAAATTATTTGAAGAATATTTACTAAAAAAATACTCAGAAAAGATAAACTACACTAAATATCCACCTCGTCTAATCTATCGAAAAACTCAGTTAAAAATGTTCTAAATCCCATAAAATCAATAAGTTTATTGATATAAATGATCACTCCTCGCCTCTTTAGCCTGCTTTCTCATTAAATTGAGAAAAAGGGGCGGGGCTTGACATATATTGACTTTTTAGCTATTATTTACACCGTTAAATGCTTTTCTTTTAAAGTCACCTACTTTTAGGGGATTTAACGGACTAAAGCTGATTTAATAAACTATAATATTATAAATTAAAAAATATGGCACATAAGAAAGCGGGCGGTTCCACAAGTTTAGGCCGTGACTCCCAAAGTCAACGTCTAGGAGTAAAACTATTTGCTGGTCAACATGCAAAAGCCGGTGCTATTTTGGTACGTCAACGTGGCACAAAATTTCACGCTGGAAAAAATGTAGGCCGAGCTAAGGATGATTCACTATTTGCTAAAATATCTGGTATTATCAAATTTAGAAAATTAAAAAAATTAAAATTTGATGGTTCGCTCAAAGAAACAAAATTTATTGATGTTCTACCTGAATAAATAATTTACTAAAAAAGACTGTCTATTAAACAGTCTTTTTTGATACTATATTTATATAAATATATCAAACTTTTAGATATCTTTTGACTGCTATAGCGGTACTAACTACATTTAAAACCACCAAAACAATAAGTTGATAAACAAAAATTTCTACAAAATTACTATTAAAGTAACTAACTAAATTAATAACCTGATCTCCTTGAAAATAGCTATTCAAAACTGGCTGGACTAGATTTACTAAAGGATAAGAAATAGCTATTACTATCAGTACAGCGGTTAGAGCATAAAATATGCTTTCCAAAATAAATGGCACCCTCACAAAGGCATTGCCTGCACCGACCAATTTCATAATTGTGATTTCATCACGACGAGTATAGATACTGATTCTAATGGTATTAAAAATGACTAGCACTGAAATTAATAAAAATATGCCGGTAATGTACCAACTATATTTATTTAAAAAATTCGCTATACTATTTATCTTATTAATAATTTCTTCATGAGTATCAATATCACTAGTTTCTATTAAATTGGAATATTTTTCCTGATTTACAAAATTTAAAATGTTTGAATATTGGCTGAGCTTATAAGCTTTGACTGACAAAGAATATGAAAAAGGATTTTCATTATCTGCATAGACATTTAAAACCTCTTTAACTTTTTCATCTGTATTATTTTGTAAAAATAATTCTCTATTCTGCTCTGGGCTGATAATAACTATATCATCTACTTCATCCAAATCGTCTAATTCTAAAACAAAATTCTCTATTTCTTCTCGACTAATATTTGGCCGTATTTCTACCAAAATATCAATCTGATTTTCTACAGATTTAATAGTAGTCTCCTTGATATAGTCCATAGACATCAGCAATGTCACTGACAAAACCGCCATCAACATTATGGTTATTGTTACTACCGACAACCAAAAATTTCTAAAAAATCCTTGTAAGGCAAATTTAAAAACTCTAAATAAATTTATCATAATTTTATAATAAATACCTTCCTTGTGACTGATCACTGATTATTTGGCCATTATCTAAAGTGATAACCCGACCATGCAAACCATTGACTACATCTTTATTGTGAGTTACCAACACTATAGTAGTACCCATATTATTTATTTTTTTTAATAAATCCATAATTTCTCTAGTATTGATAGAATCCAAATTACCAGTTGGCTCGTCAGCCACCAAAAGTTTTGGTTTGTGTACTAGACTCCTAGCAATAGCTACTCTTTGTTGTTCTCCACCAGATAATTGATGAGGATAACGATCTTCTTTACCTTTGAGGCCAACCAAAGAAATTATCTGCGAAGATGTTTTTTTTATTTCAGAGGCTTTAAAGCCACAGGCCTCCATAGCAAAAGACACATTTTCAAAAACAGTTTTTTTTGGTAATAATTTAAAATCCTGGAAAATAACCCCTAATTGCCGTCTGAGAGTAGGGATTTCTCTATCTTTAATGTTGATGATATCCCAGCCCCCAATAATAATTTTACCCCCATTTGGTCTTTCTTCAGCTATAACTAATTTGACCAGAGTAGATTTTCCTGAACCACTTTGTCCAACAATAGAAACAAATTCCCCTGGTTTAATGTGCAAATTTATATTTTTTAAAGCTTGCACATTTTTATTATAGACTTTGCTTAAATCAATCAATTTTATCATAAAAAAATTTAATATATTTTCTTTATACTGACACTATCTAAATAAGCATCAAAAAAATCATCAATACTCTGAGCATAAACAAACAAACCCCTGACTTCTCTCATTACTTTAGTCTCATCACTAGAGATAGAATCTAAGTGCCAAATAATATAACCATCTGGAGCTTGAACGATTTTGCTAAACTCCCCTGCTTCTATATCTTTAATTGGCTCATAAATATCCACCAATTCTTCTTCAGACAACCAAAAACTATTATCTGACAATGACCCATTTTCACCATATTGTTTGACAACTTCATCCCAGTTCTGGCCATTTTCTGCTTCTAGTAGACTATAAACTTCTTGTATTTTTTGGACTCCTTTTTGATCTGTAAAACTAGTTATTAAATGATTATAAACCTTATTCTCTAATATGTCTGGCTCTATTAAAAAATATTTATATTCATCAATAGAAGTTCCTTGGTTTTTAAGCATTGTCTCTACATTATCTACTCCACCTACTGCATTAATATAATCATCAATATCTTCTGAACTTACTTCTATATTATTTTCCTTGGCCAATTTATTTAACCAAGCTAATTTGACTAGCTTACTCCAAACTAGACCTGAAAGCTCTTCCTCACTAGCGTCAGTATCTTTAACACTATCCTCTATAGTAGGGGTAGCTTTCAATAATTTATCAGCAAATCTTTTATTAATCAAAAAATCTTTCAAATAAATATCAAGCTCTCCTGATTGCTCTTCTATAGTGCCAGCTTTGAGATTATAAACTTGAGCAAAAAATATTGATGAACTGAGAGGCAATTTATGAGCATAAACTAATTTTATCATCAACCATTGAGACAAAACTATTAACAAAATAACTGCTCCAATTATTTTTATCCGATTATTTTTTTTGACCAAATTAAAAATCTGGCTAATTTGCCTAATAATATTTCTATCTTTAAAACTCATAGAATTAATTAAAAAAATAATTAAACCATTTCTCTACATTTGGTCTTTGATCATCTGACAAATCACTGCTGGCTGTGTCATTTAAATTGACCAAATTAATTTGTTTTTCTCCTGGTTTGCTAAGATTGAGCTCCAATCTAGCCTGCTTTTCAATATATTCATCTGTTTTTAAATAAGAAATCAACTTATCCATTTTAGATGTCTTGGCTTCCAAATCTTGTAATTGTGCTTCTAGAGTATTTATTTCCTTTTTTATCTCATAGCGCAGCATAATCTCTTTACCCACTTTCACAAAAGAAATAATCAGTAATACTATCAGTAACATAGAAAAAATATTGGAGCTCCAAATTTGGCTTTTCCAATTATTATTTACTTTGCTAGCTGAGGCTCTATGCCTAAATTGATTATTCATAGTATTAAGCGTAAAACAATTATAACATAATTTATATCTTTTTTCCAAAATTATTTTTGCCTAAGATACAAAAAAGTATTATAATATAATAAAGATAAATAAAAAAATGAAAATAGACAAAATAAAAACAAAAAAAATACTCTGGTTGCATATCGAAAAACCGACCCGAGCAGAAATTGAATATCTACAAAAAGAATACGATTTTCATCCTCTAGATCTTGAAGACTGCCTAGGTAGAATCCAAAGGCCTCAAATCAGTGAGTATACTCACTATATATTTTTTATATTGACTTTCCCCGCTTACAATAGAGAGACTCGGGAAATAGAATCTAGTGAAGTTGATTTTTTTATTGGACCAAAATACTTAATTACCATATCTGACGGCCGAACACCTACTATAAAAAACTTTTTCAATGAACTAAAAACCAATGAATACAGCCGAGATAAATTTATGATGGACGGCCATTCTGTATTTTTACTTTATGAAGTTTTACACCGCTTGCAAAACTACACCATGCCGATGCTAGACCATATCACTCAAGAAATTGAAGATATAGAAAAAAGAATTTTCAAAGGAGAAGAAAAAAAACTAGTAATAGAAATACTCCATACCAAAAGAAATATTGTAGATTTTCGTCGTATTATGCAAGCGCATAAAACTATCATCAAAAAACTAATGAGTGCCAACAATAAATTTTTCATGCATGATATGATGAATATTTACTTTAGTAATATTTTAGATAGGACTAAAGACATTTGGGATATTTTGGAAACCCTTAAAGAAAATATCAATACTTTCCAAGAAACCAATGAATCACTAATATCTCACCGTTTAAATGACATTATGAAGACATTGACTGTAGTATCTGTAGTGATGATTCCAGCTACTTTGATATCTTCTATATTTGGTATGAACGCCAAACACATGCCTTTTATTGGTTCAGCTGGTGATTTTTATATTATGTTGAGTTTCATTTTGGTTGTTATTATGTTCTTTTTAGTATTTTTCCGCAACAAAAAATGGCTCTGATTTGATAAAAACAATTATTTTTGCTATAACTATCCCATCTAAAGATTAATCTGGATGGGATTTATAATATACAAATGGAAAACTTTTGGCAAAATCTAAAAAAACCCATACTATCTATGACGCCTATGGCTGGTATTACTGATAGCGCTTGGCGTCAAATATGTAAGTCTTGGGGAGCTGACATAGTCCACACTGAGTTTGTCTCGGTGGATGCTCTTTGCCATGCTAGTTCTAAAACTATACAGATGCTAGAGTATCAAGCCAGTGAACAACCAGTAGTAGTCCAAATATTTGGCAAACAAGCAGATCTCTACCCTCAGGCCGCTAAAATTGTCGCCAAAACTGGCGTAGCTGGTATTGATATAAATTTTGGTTGCCCCGCCAAAAAAGTAGCTGGCCACGGTGGGGGTATTTGTCTACTGAGAGATATGAAAACTGTCAGAGACATTGTCACCAAAACTATAGAAGCTGTAGATATACCTGTATCAGTCAAAACTAGAATTAGCCTGCGAAAAACTCAAGGTCAGCCTGACTCTGGTGACATTACTATTTTTGATTTTATAGATGCTCTATCAGATTTGCCACTAGCTGCTTTGATACTGCATGGCCGAAGCTACGAAGTACCTTTTACTGGTCCAGTGGATTTGGAAATGTTGCGTGAGGCTGGTCAAAAATTTAAAACCACTTTCCCCCAGTCTATATATCTTATCAATGGCTCTTTTCAGACTATAGAGTCAGTAGTAACAGACCTTAAATATACTCAAGCTGATGGTATAGCCCTATCTCGGGCTCTATACGGTCGTCCTTGGCTCTTTAAGCAGATAAGAGACTATATTGACACAGGCAGCTACCAAGAAGTCACTTGGCCGACTATCAAAGAAACAGCTATCAGGCACGCTCACTTGCTATGGCAATCAAAAAATGAAAGAGCTTTTATAGAAATGAGAAAACATTTATTATTTTATGTCAAAGGCCGACCTGATGCTAGTGAACTAAGAAAACAACTAGTGACTGTAAGCAATCCTGATGATGTAGAGAAAATATTAAATCCGCTAAACTAGCGGATTTTTTGATTGATAAATATAAGTCCAGATTTTAGCAAATAGAAAACCGGGACGCCCTTTCAAACGTCCCGGTGTTGTTTCCCCTCTGAGAGGGAAGTATGTTTAGTCGCCAGCCGGCGGAGCCGGCGGTGAGGTCGGAGCAGCTGGCGTCGTCGGAGCACTAACCCCAAGCCGCCGAGCTACATCACCCAGACCGCCCAAGCGGTCAATCAGACCAGAAGGCAGTAACCACTTGACGGCATCACTCTTGACCAGCTCCATGACCTGGAGCCATTCAGACGCCGCCAAAGCAGAGGCTCCCTTCTGAAGAGCCTTTTCGATCTCTTCGATCATCTCCTTGGCGCCAGTGCCTTCAGCCTTCTTCTTGATGACAGCCATCTCCGCTCTCAACCGCTCGGTCTCCAGATCGATCTTAGCTTTCTCCAGCTCGATCTGGGAAGCCTCAAGGCCGGGAGGAGGATTGCCGTCGGAAAGCTCTGTGCTCATCTCCAAGAAACCAACAACTCGCATAGAGCCACGACGCAGGAGCTGCGGAAAAGTCATAGGCTCTGTGCCCGGACCGTCAAAGAAGAAGAAATGGGCCTCGGAAGTGTAGTAACTTCCGATCAGTGCTTGGTTCATACCAAGCTTGCGCGTCAGACGAGCCAAGTGGTTCTGAGTATCGCGCTTCAGAAGCCCCGTTGGATCACGCCTATCTTCCAGCGACAGACGCAGGAAGAGCCGTGGATCGTGGTACATCCCAAAGCGTTGACTCACGAAAAACTCCACTGGCGGCCCAGTAGAAACACCCTCCCCATCCGTCAGAATCTCAATCAAACGACCTTGGTCGTCGGTTTCGAATTTACAGGGCACACTGCTGGTAGCCAAAGGCTCATCCACTTTGTATTTGTTAACTTCGAGGATTTCCTCGACGAAAACAAACACCCTAAGCCACGGAGCCCACATCGCCACCAGCGTAATGTGAAGCCCCTCCCTCAACATAGTCTTGAGACAACCATATGTTGAGGCCATACGGTTGGTCTCTTTCTGCCAGAGGAAAATCCAGGGATCATAGCGATCCTTCTTGAAGATTTCAATAACCAGCTTATGAGCAATCGGCACTTGATAATTAGCACCAAGCTCATAAACCAAGATCATCAAAATCAGCAAGAACAGGAAAAGCCAGACACCCGGCAAGGCAAAAGCCAGGATGCTCAAGATCCCACCAGCGATCAAACTGACACGCCGAGGAATCTCAATCATAATCTTCTGCTTAACCCGCTCCAGTTGGGTCAAGAAGAAGAAAGCTCCAGTGGCAAGCACCTGCAGCACCAAGTAAATCAAGCGCGTCCGGATGGACCCACCCAACTTGATGATGTCTGCAGGAAAAAGCAAGAGCACGAAGAAAATGCTGGTGAAGGCAATAAATGTACCAATCCCCAGACCGAAAAACATCTGCCCAGTGTAGGCCATGGGCTGCTTTTCGATCGGATCAATAGTAACCACGCATTGCCTGTTCTTCAACATCCACACCAACTTCCTGCAGGCCAGAGGCAGTACCAAAGCCACCACACACAGCTGGAGCAAATTTATGACCAGTGTGAGGCTCCAAAAATCCACCTGACCTTGGAGCCAAGGACGGAGTGTCAGGTACAGTATCAGATACAGTACCACCACCACGCCCCAAATGTAGCGACCGAAGAGCCAAATCTTACCACTTTTGCCCAAGACTTGTGTCAAGAGCAACAGCAGGATAAACAAGGAGATAGGATCCACCCACCAACGCGGGTGACCACCCCTATATACCCTTTCCTTGCCAAAGGTCCTAGGCTGGGTATGCCGACCCAAGGTGCCTTCAATGGCACCAACCGGCCGATTGATGAACTTCTCCCAGGACTCACGCGAGTAGCCCTCGGGAATTTCTTCATCATCGCCAACGACGTAGTACTTCTCGGCTTCAAGCGCGACAACAGTCGAGTCTTCCCCGACTGCCACACCCTTGAGCATGGGGATGAATTCCTTGATTTGCCAAGCCCACAGGTCGTGGTGCTTGGCTACTCGCTCCTGACCGAAGTACTGGACACTGACCAGGATGATGAGCCCGAACAGTCCAGTGGCGACCAAACCAGCCGCCCGCTTGATGGCGAAGTTCCAGAAGCCGCCCTGTCCTTTGAAGGCAGCCGTTCCCAAACGTTTGACACGAAGTGCTGCCATCCACCAGCCGAGCAGAATTGCCACGGCGAAGATGGGCAGGATCATTTCCGGCCAGACCCATCCCCAGGTGTCTCCCAGGTAGAGTCCGAACTCTCCCAGCCTTTGCTGGTTGTCCAAATACATGACTTTCCTCCTTCTTCTCTATCGAGTGACTCTCTTGCGTGTGTTTCGACTAAACTCTATTTCAATGACCAATACTAAGGCGTATTGGTCACAAGACACAATTAGCCCACCTTAGTAGTGAACGTATTATTATATCATATAACAAAAAATTTGTCAATATATAAATACCAACAAATTTTATCTAATATTAGCTACCTGTCCGCCTCTGGCGGGAAAAATCTATATTACCCAACAATCCCCTATTTTTTCTCTAATTTTCTATACAGCCAATATGAATAGCCATAGCTAAGACCAATAATCATCACCAAGACAAAGATAAAAATTATCGGTACATAGCTAGGGGAAGCATAAGGCATAAAGACAAAAAACAGACCACCTACCACAAAAACTTTTTGAGCTAGTAAATGAGTCTTTTTCCAAACCTCTTCATTTGATAATGTCCAAGGCGTGCGAATACCCATAAACCAATTTTGCTTGACATTTTTTATCAAAAATCCAATCACAATAAACAAAGTACCCATCAACCAAGTCATAGTATCAGAAATAGGTATTTGATAGCCAAGATTACTATAAATAGAAATAAAATAAACTATAGCTAAAAAAGCTACCATCAACAATTTAAAAGCATGATAAGCTGAGTCAAATCTCAGATAATTTTCTTTTTTGGGATCCATCTTTGGCAAAAATCTAAATAAAAGATAAAGACCAATAATTAAAAATGGCACAAAAACCACCAAAACACTTTTATCCCCCCAGCCATCAGGCTGACCATTATAACCCCAGTGAGTAATCACTATATCTGGCAATAAGCCATTAAAATAATAAGCTGATACAGCTACAGAAAAAATTATCAGCAGAGAAAAAATGTCATAAAATTTTATTTTTTTCATCCCCTTAAAAATTAATTTTTATTAAGTATTAGTAATAATAAACTATTTTTGACAACTAGGACAAAAATGTGTCCCCCGACTAGCGATTTTTATTTTTTTAATCTTGGTATTTTTACAAATTAAACATAACTGATTTTGACGACCATAGACTTTGAGATAGCTGACAAAATTCCCCTTTTTGTTGTCTGCATCCCGATAATCACTAAAAGTAGTGCCTCTTTTGTCTATAGCTTTTTTAATAATAACTTGGCAGGCTTGATAAAGCTTTTTTATTTCATCATCCGATAAACTATCTACAGAGCGACTAGGTAATACTTTGGCTCTAAAGCATATTTCATCGGCATAAATATTACCAATTCCAGCTATAATCTGCTGATTCAAAAGCAAAACTTTTAGTAATCCTTTCTTACTTTTTATTATACTCCTAAAATTTTTCCAGGTAAAATCAGCTCTACCTGGCTCTAAACCAAATCTAGCTCTGGCTGATTCTTGCCCCAAATTATCCACTATCTGCAAATAACCGAATTGCCGCATGTCATTAAAAAATAAAGTTGAACCATCTATAAAATTAAAAATAATATGAGAATATTTATTGGGTAGTTCAGTAGTAGCTGGAAAATTATGTCCACCAGCTATTAAATTATCTTTAAATGAATAGATCAATTGACCAGTCATCTTAAGATGAATCAACAAAAAATTATTATCTGCCAAATTGAATATCAAAAGCTTGCCTACTCTATCAATAGATAAAATACTATTTTTATCAATAAGCGACTTGAACTTAGCCACTTTATTTCTCAATAATTTGGGTTTTTTTATCTCCACGCTGACAATCTTTTTATTGAGAATTTTGTCACTTAAGCCTCGCCTGATTGTTTCTACTTCTGGTAATTCTGGCATAGTAAAGACATTATAAAACAAAAACCGCCCCCGCACAATGCGGGGGCGGCGATAAAAATATATTTATTAGTATCTATTTATAACTTCGTCACTAACGTTTATAATCTCTCGTCCAGCATATTTAGCTAATTCTTCTAAATTCTTAATATGTTGTTTATGACCATTTTCTAAAACATAAATTTTGAAATCTGGACCGCGTAGTAATGTACCATCAGCATATTCTTTTACACCAAGAACTTTACCCCAATCTGGGAATTTGTCTAAAACTGTAGTCAGAACATTGTAAATCCTCTGACCAAAGTGATTATCATGTAAATATTGCCAAGTAGGTACATGCCATTTCTTTTGGTCTTTGATCAAATAAACAGACATTTTATGATCACAAGCATCTCTCAACAGTGATCCATCTGAATACTCCATTCTACCATGTAGATCTGAATCTTCACCATGAGAACCACTTGGTCTTAAGAAATCGCAAATTAATGGTTCGCCTTCAATCTTTTCACCTAAAACTTCTTCACACTGTTCAACTGGAGGAGTTTTAAATGTCTTCTCAACAGTTGTTAATTCTCTAGAACCATTAATAGCTCTTATTTTATAATAATAAGTAGTGTTTGGTAATAAATTTTTTAAAGATACAGTATGATTTAAAGTATTATCATTTTCATCTATATGTTGAGTATAAACACCGCTCTCCGTGCCTAACTCCAACATAGTATCAGAAGATCTGCTTGTTTTCCATGATATATTGGAAGCCTGACAACTAATATTTGATGTTAAATCTTTAATAGAGAAAGAAGATCCCCCTCCTCCTCCACCGCCGCCGCCACCGCAGTTAGTCACACATGGTGGTTCTGGAATTACTTCACATTGAGTACTACAAGTGCTAGACCCATTTGGACCATCATCACACTGCTCTAGACCATTTTGAATACCGTCACCACAGAGCTCTTCAGTCACACATGAATTCCAGACACAATATCTTTGTTCTACACTTTGTAATTTAACGTCATCTGAAGGCAGATTACAGTTTTGTGTGCCAGCATAGCCAGCTACGGTAGTACAAGATTGTGAAGCATTACCATCACATTGTTCTATTTCTTGGTTGACAACACCATCACCACAATATGGTTTTGGATCATATTCATTTTGACAACTAGCGCTACAACCGTCACCATTTTCTAAATTACCGTCATCACATTGTTCTGTTTCTTGATTGACCACTCCATCACCACAATATGGTTTTTCATCAGGACACATCAAAAATGGTGGCACATAATATGAATAACAAGCTACTTGATCATTATTAGCATTAAGTGTTGTCACTAAACCTAAATCACTTAGATTGATTACACCATCATTATTTAAATCATATCTAGGCGCAAAATCATTATTTGTATAATTCTGGCCATAAAAATCTGTAACACCTTGTACTAGACCATTACACCAACCGACATTTGAATCTTCACATGAAAAATAAAATTCTCTTGTTTCACTGGTCGGATTTTCAAATTCAGCGTAACAAACATCATCATCAGCTTCAGAATGCATTGAAGTTACTAATGATAAATCTGATAAATCAACTACTTGATCATTATTTAAATCAATTACATTATTATAAATTCCATAAACTGATGAGTTGGCATCATAATAAGCTTTAAATGCACCAAGTAAAGCACTGCACCATGGAGCTGCTGGAGTTGGTTCTACATCTTTTATCTTACACAAACGGACATCATCAAGATAAGTACCATAGCTATTGCTTGGACCAATGTCTTCAAAAGCTATTTCTGTATTGGTACTACTGGCAGTAAATATATAATTAGACTTTGTCCAATCACTTTGAGCCAGAGGGGCACTACCAGTAGCTGGACCATTGGTAGCTACCTGACTACCATCTACTTTTACTGCAAGATGATTGTCCCCAACGGCTATAACATCATGACGAGGAGCAAATGACCAAAATAATTTATATTGAGCGCCAGCTTCTGTGGCTACATTTTGCGTGACACGTGTTGAGTGGTCGCCATCAAGCTCGGAATATTGTAAGCCATCAGAGGCTACGTTGCCACTCCAACCTTTGTGAAGCTCTAAGGTAGTAGCTGAATTATCAGATACTTTTTCAATTACCCAAGCTAGCACTGAACCCATTTTTTGCCACAAATCACTATTTGTGACTACTGGCTCTTCAAAACTACCATTAACAATAAGACTATCTTTTATAGAACATTCCTCTTGTTCTGAAAGATTAACATTGAAAGCTACACAATAATATGTATTGTCTTCACTGACATCAATCCATTCAGCGTTGTCATAATTTACAACATCATTATTACACCAAAATTCAGCACTGACATTATTGCCGGGAGCACTTCCTGGAGGAAAAGAAAATGGCAAATAGTCAGCAGTAGGTAATACTTCTCTAAACCAGAGCCTGCCTGGTAATTCCTCTAAATTTAATTCTACTTGTGCCTGACCATTTACATCTGTCAAAGAATCAAAATCGGACCAACCAGTGGCATTGTGCTCACCAATATAATCTCCGTTTAAACTTAATAAGCTATCGTTAGTTCCCCATTCAAACTTCCAATCTGGAACAAAACGACAACTATCATGTGTATCTACATAATTTTGAGCTGTGTCAGCAGTAATATTTGTACTGCCAGACCAATTTGGTAAATCACTTTCTTTATCACAGACAATCTTATGAGCAATTACAGTAGCAATTGAATTTTCTTGGTCTTCAATATTAGTACAATCATTTGTGCATGACTCTGAACCAGTTGGGCCGGCGTCACAATCTTCGCCTGGATCTATATTATAATCACCACAAAATGGCTCTTGTTCATCAATTTCATATAGACAAAGTTTAGTAACTGTCACACTATTTCTAGCCATCGAGTTATCAGCTTCTATACAATCAAAAGCTGTATCCATATGAACAGTATTATCACCGCTCACAAAATCAAAATTACCAGCATTTTGAATACTCCAGACTTGACCAGCTGGTTGATCCAAAACAACATCACCAGCTATACTACTATTTACTCTAATAGTAAATTCTTCATTATCTTGGCCATAAGTAGTATCTTCATTTAAAGCATCGCGATTGGCTACAGTATAAACATCATAATTACCTCCATTAACTAAATTGACTACTTGTGAGTCATAAATAGGCAAAGAAATATCACAATTAGCACCTGCCACATATAAATCTACTGGAAATTCTAAATCAGCACCGTCACAACTTGGCTCTGGTTCTGGCTGAGGTTGTGGACATTGATATGTATTATCCTCATCAGGAGAAATAATATCTGAACCATGATCTGTATGAGCACCAACAGCACTAGCATCGACATTTATCCTTTCCCAAGGATTAGACTGACTGCCAGTTGCATGGCATACTGTTACTTTTCCACTAGATGTGGCATGCGCTATATTACTAAAAGAAGCTAGCTTGATTTGCAAGCCAGAATTCCCAACTAACATAGTTAGTGCGACAAAGTAGAAAAAACCAGTTTTAAAAACTTTTTTCATATTTTATCTTAAATTAGTTAATTAATTTTTTAGCTGTAATAAAAATTACAATCTTATATTTAAATAATAAATTATTATATAACTAATAATTATAACAAGATGTCTGATAGTTTGTCAACAAAAAAATACTATATTAATTCTGCAATTCAAACTTACTATTTATTTAAAAAATAGTCAAGAAACTCAGTAAGGCTATTAAGCCTAAAGTAGAGGCTATAGTACTAAGATGTTGTTTTTTGATTTGGATAAAAATATTCAAAAGTAAGGCAATAAAAGCTATTATCAACATTATTTGGTAGTAAATATTACCTATTTTAAACAAAGGCCTTATTAGCTCTGAATTGCTCTGTTTTAAGAAAGAATATTGGCTAATAGTAGAACCAGCCACTGGCTTGATATCTTGCCAACTGATATCCTGAACTAAGACATTTTCGGCACTATCACGAGCAGTCAAAGTAGCTAAAACTACGGGATTAAATAAAGTATCATAGTCCACTCCTGATATAATTTGATGGCCTGTCCATCTGCCTGCTTGGCTATAATCTTTAGCCAAAACTATTTTATTATCAGCGAAATTAACAAAAGCATCCACCGTGTCGTCACTTAGATAAGCAGTAGCTTTTAAAACTAAATCTTTACTGCCACTAGGTTGATTGACCAAAATATTAGTTTCGTTTTGATCTAAAATTGGTGCCGTGTTGTCCACAGTCACGGTATAATAAGATGAACTAAGACTTTCGTCTCCTTGATAAGCTATTAGCTGTAAACTATGTTGACCTTCAGTAAGTTTAATTGTTACATCAAATTTTTCATTATCAATTACTTTGCTGACCTCTAGGTCTCCGTCAACATAAGTAGTTATTCTTTGTGCTCCTTTGGCCAAAAAAGTAAAAGTGTTTATATTTTCCTTTGAAATATAATTATTTTCTGGGCTAATCAACACTGGCGTTTGTAAAACAATTGCTTCCTGCTCAGGTAATATTAAATCATTTGACACTTCGGGTATTGGTAGTTCCTCTACTATTTCCTCTGGCTTATTTTCTGTGGCTACTATTTCCTCTGGTATTTCCTCTGGTTCTGGCTCTGATTCTATAATAGCTTGTTCTACTTTTGTATTATAATCTTGGGCTTTGGCTAAATTTTCTTGAATTTCTGGAATAGTTTCTTCAATCACCACTGGGACTACTTTGGCATAAGGATCGCCAAAATACTGGGCTATTAAAGTAGTTTCATAGCCATTGTAATCACCACTGACTACACCGACACCTATTTCTGTAAAATCTGGATCAATAATATTACTATAGTGGGTTGGCGATTCTTTCCAAGCAGCTACTACATCATTGGCATCAGAAAAACCAATAGCCAAATTTTCTCCAGCAAATCTAAAATTATAGCTTAAGTCATACAACCAATGTCTTAAAGCCCTATCATCAGGACTAACATGGGCAAAATATTGATTAAGCAACATATCTTGAGCTTTATTTAAAGCCGCTTGATTTAAAACTTGATTTTCTTTAAGTTGGTTAATGCCTAATTCATTTCTAATATTATTAGTTAAAGTCACAATTTTTTTAGCTTGCTGAGCTAAAATATCTGGAGATAACCAAGCTTGGACTGGAAATGACAAAGCAAAAACTACTATAGTTACTTTTATAACTACAGCCGAAGCAGCATAAAATGCTATTCTTTTTGGATGTAGAGCACGAGGTTTAAAATCATTACACTGATTAGGTATAAAAAGATTCCTTAAACTACCACTACCTCTGGGGTTGCTACCAGATTTTACTTCATTACCATCATTCATGCCATCACAATCAGTATCAGGTCTAAGAGGATCTGTCTTATAGACCTTTACTTCTTGATAATCACCTAGACCATCTTTATCAGTATCAACACTATAAGGATCTGTACCTAAAGCCTTTTCCTCATAATCCAATAAACCATCAGCATCAGAGTCTAAGAATTTTTTGTCCTGCTTGTCTTTTGACATATTTTATAGACAAATATTAATAATCAATTAAATCATATACCTATGATTTTGTCAATAGTAAATAAATAAAATAATTTTATTGACTTTATTATAACACAAAAAGCTACAAAAAAACTACCCTGAATCCAAGGTAGTTTTTAAAAAAATATAAATTTATTATCTTTTAGAATAAACTCAATATATCGTTAGTAACATTATTAATTCTTTGACCAATATAATTGAATAATTCTTCTAAAGATCTGATATGACGCTTTTGTTGATTCTCAATAACATAAATTTCTGGTCCGCAACCTCTAATCAAACTACCGTCAGACCAATCAGTTTTTCCTAATATATCAGCATCTGGAGTATTATAAGTACAAACTTCTGTTTCTAAAACATCTTCTTCTGCTTCAATTTTTTCACCTAAAACTTCGCCTTCAATTTCAGATATTGGTTGGTTGAAAAAAGTTGATCCACCAGCTAAAACAGATTTAGGAGTAGCTACACATTCAAAAGTTGTAGTACACCAAGTATCAGTTCTAAACTTATTTGTAGCATATTCACTTACATCTTCTAAGTTATGCACACCATCTCCATTGGCATCAAAAGTATCAACACAAGAAGCAAATTCACTGACATCACTTAGATTTCTTAAACCATCACCATTGTGGTCACAAATAGCTAAAGGAGTAACTGGTTCTTCTACCACTTCAGTACTATAAAGAGCTTCTGTACTAGTAGCCACATCACAAACAAAGCTATCTCTACACCAAATGTTATCTTGGTTATTTGAAGCATAAGCACTAGTATCTAATAGATCGTGTCTATTATCACCATTGGCATCAAAAGTATCAACACAAGAAGCAAATTCACTGACATCACTTAGATTTCTTAAACCATCACCATTGTGGTCACAAATAGCTAAAGTGCTAGAAACTACATCTAGATTTTCAGTAACATAAGCTGGCTCAGCATTGGGAATAGCCTCACAATCAAAATCACTAGCACACCAAGTGTCGTCTTGGTTGTTTGAAGTATACAAAGATATATCAGACAAATCATGGATACCATTACCATCGACATCAAATGTCTCAGCACATTCAGCAAACATAGCTACATCGCTTAAATTTCTGACATGGTCTCCATTGTGGTCACAGATAGCCAAAGTAGCTGTAGTTTCCTCTACTCTTTCAGAAGGCCAAAAATGTGCTTCACACCAATCGTTATCTTGATTGTGTTCAGCATATTCAGCAATTTCAGAAAGAGAGAAGGAATCCTTAACTTCGGCAAATAGACTCACATCACTTAAATTCCTAAAACCATCACCATTATGGTCACAAATTGCTAAAGTAGGTTCATCAGTCAATACTTCGGCTATTGTATCACCAGAAATAATTAAATCTTCCTTGGCATTAGCTACTAATGAGCCAAAGCCCGTTAGAATGACTAAAGAAAGAATTAAGTACTTGTTTAAGTTCATTTTAAACATAAATTTTCACCTTTTTAAATAATTAATCGCTTTTATATATAAAATATTGTTTATATTAAAACAAAGCAGAATATACTCTATTTCAGAGAAATTGTCAAGATATAGGTCCAACAAACAAAAAAACAGCTAAAATAGCTGAAAAAAAAAGTAATTGTGGCCCGCGCGCAGAAGTCCGATGACTTCTGCGCGCGGCACCAATGTTGTCGTCAGTCCAAGGGCTTCAAGTCCAAGGGCTTCATCCAACCCCTGCGCGTGACAGTGTTGAAGTAGGCCTTCAAATGATTGGCCCCGAGAAGACCATTAGGGTCATGTAGCTGCAACAGCCAGTTGTCGCCACTGCCGTCTTCGATGCCGATGGCATCGACACTGACTACGAAACAGCCTCCTCTGATGTACGGCACGTGGAAGACAGGCTTCCTGTTCTCATGCCTCAGGCGCAGAGCGTCAAAGAGCTCTTCCCGCGAGGGACCACCAGTGATATCAAATTGCTTGGCCATACAGCCTCCTCAAAGAACACGCTTCCTTGGTTGGGGAAAGAAGCCTAAACCCCGTTGCTCATTCAGAGCCACCTACTCATACGAATAGGAATTACGAACTATATATAATAACATATTTTATATATTTTGTCAAATGAATACAACAAACAAAAAAACACCCCCAAGGGTGGTTTTATTATGCCCCTCGACTTCGCTCAGGGCATTCGACTCCTAGAAAAGTGGTCGCAATCCGAACCGCCTATGGCGGTGAGGATGAAGACCATGAGCGAAGTCCCGCTTTAGCGGGACGGAGTCGAATGGAGCCGTCACGCAGGCTTGAACTGCGGACCCCTTCCTTACCATGGAAGTGCTCTACCACTGAGCTATGACGGCAGATAATAAACTTATTTTATATACTAAACTAAGAAAGTGCCTATTACTCTTTATTTTACCAACACTCGCCCCGTCAAGTCCGCAGGACTGTGCGGGGAGCTATGACGGCAGACGACAAATTAATTTCTAACTACTAAAATACAAAAAGGATGGTGGGCCGGGAGGGATTCGAACCCCCGAAGGCATATGCCAGCAGATTTACAGTCTGCCCCGTTTGACCGCTTCGGTACCGACCCATATAAAAAATTAACAGCTGGTAGCTAACTGCCGGTAAGCAGAAAAATCTTCACCAACTGTAAGACAATTATATTTTCAAATTATTATAAACTATCAATACGTTCAATAAATTCCGCTATCTTCTGATTAGCTGGATTTACTTCTTTTAGCTTGTCTAAATAATCAGAAGCTAATTCTTTATCAGACATAATTATACTAATATTTATCAAAAAGTCAAGAATCTTGGGATTATTTGGGGCTAAAAGTAAAGCTCTTTTGGCTGTTTCTAAAGCTTTTTCTTCTTCTTCTAAATCAATATATACTTCGGCCAGTGACAAAAGATAGAGATAATTGTCATCTGATAAAGATATTGATTTTATATATTCCTCCTCTGCTTGTTTGAGATTACCTCTTTCTCTAGCAATGTCAGCTAAAGAATAATAAACATCTGGATCTTCAGCGTGAGTCAATTTTAATAAATATTCTAAAGTTTCCCTAGCTTGAGAATATTCTTTTTTTAATCTATAAACCTCAGCTAATAATCTATAAGCTTCTATATTATGCTGATCAAGGCCAATAGCGTCTAATATAATTTCTTCAGCTTGATTATATTCTTCATTATTTATCTGTTGTTTGGCAGTAGTTAAAATCTCATCAATAGCTTGAGATTTATCTACCGAAGAACTAAGCTTTTCAAAACCACGATGCTTGATGTCTTTTTCTATATCTTTTAATTTTTTATAATACTGTTTTAAACTACCTTTTAACTTGGTCTTAGCTGGCCCCGCTAAGACCTGAAGCTTAGCAAAAATTTCCATCCAGGATCTTTCTAAACGAGTTTTTAAAATAGCTTCTTTTTGTCTTTGTATTTTTACTTCTGGCAAATTATCAACGTTGATATTTGTCAAAAGCGAAAACTTCTTTATTACTCTCCAAATAATAAAGCCCAGAGATAAAAGTATGATAATTACTAAAAATACATCCAACATATATTATGCTTTGTTATAACTACCAAAAATTCTAATCATTTTTTCTACTTCTTTTTGCATAGCCTCGGTAGAAGGATTAAGAATCTTACGAGGATCTATAATATCACTTTCTTTAGAAATAGTATCACTCAAGGCTTTTTTAAAGGCTAAACGCAAATTTGTATCTATATTTATTATACTAATACCATTTTTGATAGCCTGCTTGAAAGTTTGAGGGCTAAGTCCTGAGCCACCATGCAAAACAAGAGGTATCTTAACCAATTCTCTTATTTTTTTCAAGCGGGGCTGATCAACTCTTTCCACGCCTTTGAAATGACCATGAATAGTGCCGACTGAAATAGCTAGGGTGTCTATTTTAGTATGTTCCACAAAATCCTTAGCTTGATGAGGGTTAGTCATTAAATCTTTCATATTTATCTCCCCTGTTTCAAGCTTAACTAAGCCTTCTTTACCCAAAATTGAACCCAGCTCTGCCTGAATCCATATTTTCTTATTGTGCGCCAAAATAGCCATTTGTTTGGACAATTTAAGATTAGTGGCATAATCTTTTTCGGAAGCATCCATATGCACTGAATTGTAACCAATATTAATACAATCTTTGACTATCTGGGTATTTTTGCCATGATCAAGGTGTATGGCAATAGGCACTTTTTTACCAACAGTATTTCCAAGGCTCGTCATGATAGCAAATAAAGTTTGTAAATTGGAATAGCTAATAGCTGATTCTGATGTCTGAATTATGACTGGTGATTTTTGCTTGATTGCCGCTCTAATAATAGCCAAAGTAGTTTCTAAATTTGAAGTATTAAAAGCTCCCACCGCGTAGCGACCTTGTTGGGCTTTTAATACTATTTGCTTGATTGGCACTATCATATGTTTTTATTTTACAATATTTAAATTTATTGTGAGAACTTTGATTTAGATGTGACTTTGTAACAACAACGGAACAGATAATTCAAAGTATGAACAATAAATTTAAATAAATATATTTTTATGAATTTTTAATTAACTTAAAAAATGATTGCGCCTTTAAACTATCGCCACCGACCAAAGCACCTTTAAAATCTGTGCTAAAATTAGCTACTGTGTCAGCCTTAACACTACCACCATAGATAATATCAAAATTATTCAAATGCGCTGGAATATTTTTTTTAAGTACTGCAATCTGAGCTATGGCTTCAGCTGGACTGATGACTTTACCACTACCACTGGTGCTGATAGACCAAACAGGTTCATAAGCTAATATAAAATATTTGTTATCTAATTTTTTTAAAGCTTTAGTTACTTGTCTAGCTAAAACTTTTTTAGTGGCACCAGCTTTATATTCTGCCAAAGTTTCACCCACACAAATAATAGGTGTTATATTATTTTCCAAAACTGCTTTGGCTTTTTTGTTGACCATTTCATCAGTTTCACCCAGCGCTCTTCTCTCGCTGTGGCCAACAATAACATAATCACAAGCTAATTTTTTTAAACTAGAAGCAGATATCTCACCGGTAAAAGCACCATTTTTTTCATAGAAGACATCTTGAGCTCCCAAAGATATGCCTGAACCCTTTAAAATTTTAGATACTTCAGCTATTGCTAAAAAACTAGGACAAAACACTACTTTTTTGTCAGCTAGTTTTTCCTTGGCTAGCATTAATTTTAATTTCTTAGCTAAAACAGTAGTTTCACCAACATCTAAATTCATCTTCCAATTAGCCACTAAAATTTGTTTATATTTTTTCATAGTATTATCTCAAAAATCTTAAATGCTCCTAATGAGATCATCATAACCAAAACACCTGCTAAAAAAGAACCTAGACCAATATATATTAATGATTGTTGCTTATCAAAATTAAATAACCAAGCAATCAAAGATCCTGTCCAAACTCCTGTACCTGGTAAAGGAATAGCTACAAAAAGCATAAGCGCCACTTTACTTAAAACCGCATATTTTTTATCATATTTTGCTCTAGTTCTAGCAAACAAAGCATCAAAAAATCTATCAAATATTTTCCACCTTCTCAGCCAATTGGATATTGGCCCCAAAAAATAAACAATTAATATACCTGGAATAATGCTAGACAAAACTGCTACCACAAATATTTGCCATAGTGGCGTATCAAAATTGGCCATGACCATAGGAATAGCTGCTCGGAGTTCAAAAACAGGTAAAATAGATAATAAAAATGTAGCTACTAAAGGATGAATATTATAAATCCAAGATATTTCCATAATTATGAATTAAGTATAAAACAAAATGCTATTTAAGACCAGATAAAATTATTTAAGACCCAAGCTGACAATATTTTCAAATCTTGAAAGCGACCATCATGTGTATCAGAGCCTAGAACTACTGATATAATATCGTGACCGTCCTTATTTCCTACTTCAGCTACTAGACAATAGCCAGCTGCATTGGTAAAACCAGTTTTACCAGCTTTGATATCCAAAAAGCTATTAAATAATTTATTAGTGGTCTTTATCTCATGATTCTGTCCGCTTTTAGCTTGAAAATTATAAGCCGAGCGCGAAACAGCATCACTAATATGCTGATTAGCAAAAGCTACTTTCGCTAGCGATAAAATATCTAGGGCTGTGGATTTATTATCATCTTGCAGACCAGTCAAACCTTTAAAACTAGTATTATTCAAAGATAAATCTCTGGCTTTGCTATTCATTTTTTTTATAAATTCCTCTTTTGACAATCCAGTACTACGAGCTAAAGCTTCAGTAGCATTGTTGTCTGAGGCAATCAGAGCAGTATAAAAAAGATCTCGCACTGTGACTATTTCCCCTCTTAGTATCCTATTGGTACCTCCGCTGACTTCATCAGTTTCTTCCATAGTGACTTCATTTTCCCAACCTGGATTATGTTCCAAAAATACCAAAGTAGTCATCAATTTTGTAATACTAGCAATAGACCTCTGTTCAGTGGCATTTTTTTGCCACAAAATAATGCCAGTATCTTTATCCATACTAGCTGCTGAAACAGCCTGAATCTTTACACCTAAAGATTTGTTATCTATTTTATGAGGCACTATTTTTTTCTCATCAGCCACTACTACTTTTTCTAGATTAGCCATTGTGCCTTGCTCACTGTTAAAAATACTCACAAGTGGCAATTGATAAATAGCATGGCTATTTAAACCCCAGCTAAAAATTATTGTTGATACTAATATCCAAAGATTCATAAATTATCCATTATATTTTTTGCTTCTTCCAAAATAATTCTATCTCTCTTAACAATAAATTTGCCATCGTATGTATCATCATTTGGTCTAGAATTTTTTATTAGCTCTAAAGCCTGCTCAAGATCTACCCAGATAAGTTTAAAACCATAATCGATTTCGTCACCTTCAAAATTTGTCTGACCCTTTTTCCCCTCAACTTTAGCTAGAAAATTATAAGAAGTCTGAAGTGTTTGCCAGCCGGCTCTATACTCTATAGTTTGACCAATTTCACCTATTATTTTAATCTCACAACCAGTTTCTTCTAAGCATTCTCTAGCTAAAGCACTTTTAATATCCTCCTCTTTTTCAGCTCCACCGCCTGGTAATTTATAATAATGATGTTTACTAACATGTAATAAAGCTATTTTGTTATCTTCATCAAATAGAACCGCTCGCGGAGAAATTCTTGGATTATAATTTAGCTCCTTTGGTAATATATAATCTGGACGAATATCTTTATCTTTGATAGTGACTAAAAGTTTCATAAAATTTCCTCTCGTCTTAACTGTCTATAATTACCACTGGCTAAATCACCTAATTTTAATTTACCTTCAGCTAGTCTGACTAATTCTGTCACTCGTAAACCCTCTGATCCTATCATGCGCCTAATTTGTCTATTCCAACCTTGGTGAATTACTATTTCCAATTTATTTTTGTCCAAGATTCTTATCTTGTCAGCTCGAGCTAAACCCTCTGGCAAGAGAACACCCTTTTTCAATATATCCACAATGCCTCTATCCAATTCCTGATTGACTGTCGCCACGTAAGTTTTACTTATCTCAAATTTTGGATGAGTCAATTGATAAATTAATTCCCCATCATTAGTCAGTAAAAGCAAACCTGCTGAATCTTTATCTAATCTGCCTACTGGTACTACTCTCGGATGCTTGGGTACCAAATCAATGACTGATTTATCATTATGTGGATCACTAACAGAACAGATATAGCCCTCTGGTTTATTCAACAAATAATAAACTTTTTCCTCTAATATTACTTTTTTATTATCTACTGAAATATCAGATTGACTAGCCAAGACATTGGTAGCTACATCATCAGTAACTACACCAGCTATTTTAACTCTGCCAGCTCTAATAAGCTCCTCTGACTTACGTCGTGAAGCCAAGCCAGCTTCAGCCAAAAATTTGGCTAGCCGTATAGTATTTTTACTTGTTTTCTTCATGACCAGTAGTTTCTAAAAGTTTGGCTAAATTTTCATCGCTATTTAACTTATCATAATCTGGTAATTCTTTGACTGAAGACAAACCCATATGCCTTAAAAAATCCATAGTAATTGAATAATTGGTAGTTAGACTGTCTTTCTCCGTACTCTCTTCTATCAGGCCTCTAATCAATAAATTGCGTATGATCATGGAACAATTGACGCCTCTGATTTGTTCTAATTCTTCTTTGCTGACTGGCTGACGATAAGCAATAATAGTCAAAGTCTCCAAAGATGGCTTACTAAGATCACCGCTTAGCTCATCTTGAAAATAATTTTTTAACACTTGGATATTATCCGGATTAGAAACAAATTGTATTTTTTGATTATTAACTAAAATATGAATACCACTGTCTGCTTTATTAAATTTTTCTTCTAGCTGTGGCAATATTTTTTTGATATCATCTTCTTGACACTCCAATAATTTACTAGCTTCTTTGTAAGTCAACGCTTTGCCCGAAGCTAAAAGTAGAGACTCTAAGATTGATAAACTATTTTTTAGCATATTATTTTTGATTTCTTAATATATTTAGGTCGCCAAATAAAATATCCTGCTCTACATCTATTTCTTTACGCTTGATGAGTTCCAACATGGCCAAAAAATTGACCACTGTTTCAATCTTATCTTGTCTCCTAAACATTTTATTAAAACTTATTTTACTATGAATTTTTATAATCTCCTGCAAATCTCTAATTTTTTCACTAATAGAAACTGCTCGCGTCATAATCATCTTTGGCAAACTGACTATTCTCTCTATTTTGGAAATTACATTGGCAAATAACTCTCTCATAATATCTTTATTCACATTATCAGCTGGTGCAAAACCTTTTTCACTAGGTAATTTATAAGGAGTAATACGAGGGTATGAAAATTTATTAAAATCACCAAATTGCTTGGCTAATAATTTGCTAGCTTCATAATATTGCCTGTATATTTTTAACTGATTTTCCAAAGAAGCAGCATCTTCTTCATCTTCAATATCAAAATCTGGCAATAAATATTTTGATTTTAGATAAATAAGCTTGGAAGCTATCAATAAAAAATCAGCTATCTCGGTGGAAGCAATATTTTCGCCTTGTTCTATGTATGATAGATATTGATCAGTAATTTTGGCCAAAGAAATTTCTGTGACTTGTAACTGATTTTTTTCTATCAATTTAAGTAAAAGATCCAGCGGACCTTCAAATTGTTCCAATTGGATTTGATGCATTTATAGAATAAAGTAATAAAAAACGCGTTTTTATTATAGCATTTAAAGTCTTTTTTTTCAATTCATTTTGCCCAATATAAAAAACGTATTTAGCAGTAAAAAAGGACGGGGGCCGACGAACGCCGGCCCCCTATTCCGTCAGCGCGCAAGCGCTAGGAGACACCTGAGGCGCATTTGGGCTGACGGTTTCCACGCCATCATGATAAATGATGTTTATCAAGACGTGAATAGCTGGAAGAACTTTATATTTATTTTATTATACTACAAACAAAAAGGCCGGTCAAAAAAACACCCTGAGCTTGTGCCCAGAGTGTTTTAAAATACTTAAATATATTATTTCTTAATAGACAGATGTAATTCATCCAGCTGTTCTTGGCTAACATTAGCTGGAGATTCCATCATTGGATCTCTACCATCAGAAGTCAAAGGAAAAGCAGTCACTTCCTTGAGATTTTTTTCTCCCAACAAAACCATCATTAGTCTGTCTAAGCCTGGAGCAATACCGCCATGAGGTGGTACACCATATTTGAAAGCTTCAAAATAATGCTTAAACTGTTTTTTCTGCTCATCAGAAAAGCCAATTAAATTCCAAACTTTTTCTTGAATTTTCATGTCATGAATACGAATAGCTCCTCCTCCTACTTCAAAACCATTTAAAGCCAAATCATGTTGGTAGGCTCTGACTTTGCCTGGATCACTATCTAGTAATGGTACATCTTCTTCTTTGGGAGCAGTAAACATATTGTGACTTGGTCCCCAAGTGTCGCCAGCACCAATAAATCTATCTTCATCAGTTTGTTTGGCAAATAATGGAAAATTAATTATCCAAGCAAAAGCTAATTCATTGGGATCATTTTTGTTTTCTCTCAAATCAGGCTTATCACTGCCGTATTTGGCTATAGCTTCATCATGATCAATTCTTGGCCAAGGCTTTTTCGTAATTTTTTTCTCTGGGAATAGAGTTTCTACCATTTCTGTAAACATTGTTTCTACCAAAACAAGAATCTCTTCTTGAGTCATGAAGCTCATTTCCATATCCAATTGATAAAATTCTCCTGGACTTCTATCAGCTCTAGCATCCTCGTCTCTAAAACAAGGAGCCACTTGAAAATAACGATCAAGGCCAGCTACCATCAGTAGCTGTTTGTATTGCTGTGGAGCTTGTGGCAGAGCAAAAAACTGTCCCGGATGAAGACGTGAGGGCACTAGATAATCTCTAGCTCCCTCAGGGGTAGATTTGGAAAGAATTGGAGTCTGCACTTCTATAAAATCATTTTTATGCAACCACTCTCTAAAAAACATAATCACTTTATCACGAGCCACAATATTATTTTTCATGCGCTCATGGCGAAGATCAAGGTATCTATATTTCAAACGCAATTCTTCATTGGCTTGCCGTTCTTCATTATCTATTTCAAATGGTGGTGTTTCAGCCTCAGATAATATCTGTATTTTTTTGGCCAAAAGTTCAACTGTGCCGGTAGCTAAGTCATTATTGATTTGTTTAGCCCCCCGAGCTTGGACTAGACCTTCTATAGCCAAGACAAACTCTGGACGGATAGTATTTAATAAAGCCTGTGATGCTTCATCCAGCTCAGCTGGTACAGCCACTACTTGCAGTATGCCAAAACGGTCACGTAAATCCAAGAAAGCAATTTTACCCATATTTCTACGGACATTGACCCAGCCTTTGACCAAAACTGTTTCACCTACTTTATTTACTGTTTCTATTGTTTTTATTCTTGTCATATAGCTTTATTATACTAAATTTATTTGAATATCTTGTTAATTATATTTTTTCCATTTTCCTTCAGATACTATATCTAGCTGCCCATCAATTATAGAAATGGCGCTTTCATTATCTAGAGCATAAATTGGTCCTAGAATATCTTTAGCTACTTCTTTAATCTTTTCATCACACGCATCTGGAAATTTAGATGAATTCAGATGCGGTATAATATGAAAATCTACTAACGCTAAACCCTCTTCTCCTGCATATTCATTATATTGCTTAGCAAAAGCTCTATTATACTCACTGGTTAATGCCAAAGATTTGGTAGCAACAATACTCCCGGCACTAATTCCTGTATATAATCTAGTTTCAAGTAATTTTGGCAATAATTTATCTAAACCTGATTTTCTAATGTGATACATCAAGTAAAAAGAGTTACCGCCAGAAAAAAATAATACATCAGCAGCTTCCAAACGTGCTTGCCATAGCTCTTGAGGTAAAGCAGAAATATCAACTATATCCAACATTTTTGGTTTTAATTTTTCTATATTAACTAGATCATTAACAAACCAACTTTTATTACTGCTTGTAACATTTACAGCTGTTGGTATAAAAGCAATTATTGCTTCACTTATTGGCTTGCCAATCATTTCTACAAACCTAGCTGCAATCGTTTCGTTACAAAGACCATTTGATGTAAGAAGTAATTTCATATTTTAATTTATGGAGCCGGAAAGAGGACTTGAACCCCCAACCAATGACTTACGATGCCACTGCTCTACCAATTGAGCTATTCCGGCCAAGCTGCTCCCTGCCTGCCTATTGATCTACCAATCAACAATTAACCAATCTTTTCTCTAATTCTTTCAATCTGATCTTTTGCTACTTCCAATGACCTCACAAAAGTCTCTCTAGCGTTATCATCTGGAAACTCAAAATCATCGCGAGATTCTACTCTGGCTAAATCTGTAGTAATTCTATTTAAACTAGCTTGTTCGGGATGAAATGCCCTATCCTCAGTACGAGGATGTTCTGGATCAAATGCCATATTTTTATAATTAAGGTTTTAATCTATTAATTGTTCTAGGAAAGGGAATGGTTTCTCTGACATGGCTAATACCACAAACCCAGGCTACTATTCTCTCCAATCCAAAACCAAAACCACCATGAGGTACACTGCCATATTTTCTGAGATCTAAATACCACTGAAACTCATCAACTGGTAATTTTTGCTCTTTAATACGCTCTAATAAAATATCATAATCATCTTCACGTTGTGAACCACCAATAATTTCTCCATAACCCTCTGGGGCTAATAAATCACTACATTCAGCCAATGACTGATCAGTAGCATTACGCTTCATATAAAAAGCTTTAATCTTGGCTGGATAATGAGTAACAAACAATGGATTATCAAATTTTTTGGTTAGTATTGTCTCATCATCTGCTCCCAAATCATCCCCCTCTTTGATATCACTACCCATCTCTTGCAGCATTTTAACAGCCTCTGTATGTGTAATTTTATGAAATGGCTTGATAATATTTTCAAGAGGTTTTATATCTCTTTCTAAAACTGCCAGCTCTGTTTGATTTTTTTCCAAAACAACTGTGACCATATGACGGATTAATGCTTCTTGAATAGCCATATTTTCTTGAAGGTCCACAAAAGCCATTTCAGCATCCATCATCCAAAACTCAGTCAAATGACGACGCGTTTTTGATTTTTCAGCGCGGAAAACTGGACCAAAATCAAAGACTCTGTTGTGAGCAAAAATAGCCGACTCTATATATAATTGTCCGCTTTGTGATAAATAAGCCTTTTCGTCAAAATAATTTATTTCAAATAATTCTGTAGTGCCTTCACAAGCATTGGGTGTCAAAATTGGTGCATCAATCTTGGTAAAGGAATTTTTGGCCATATAATCATAGTTGGCTTGGATAAGTGTATTTCTAATTTTCTGAATAGCAATTTGCTTAGTAGATCTAAGCCACAAATGTCTATTATCCATCAAAAAATCTACACCATGATCTTTTTTACCAATGGGATATTCATCGGAAATTTGATAATAACTAAAATCCTTTACCTGTAATTCATACTCGTCTTTTTTTGGATGTTTGGCTACCTTAGCTATTAATTTAACAGAAGTCTCCAAAGTCACTTTTTGAGCCTCTGACCACTGAGTCTCTGATAAATCATTGGAATTCAAAATAGCTTGGACAAAGCCACTGCCATCTCTAATTTGCCAAAAAGCAATTTTGCCAGAAGAACGGAAATTAGCCACCCAGCCTTTGATGACTACTTCCTGATCAACAAAATCCTTTAAATCTTTAATAAAAATATTTTCCATAATTATATATTAACTAGTTTAAATAATAACTAAAATAATCAAATTTTACAAGCTCAAATTTGACTAAATAAAGTATAAATGTCCTAATAAAAGCTATTTAACAAAATAAAAAGCCTTAGCTCTAGCTAATGCTTTTTATTTAATCCCATTTATTTATCTAGAAAGAAAATTATTGAGCTTATTTTTGATACTTAATAATACTCTCATCTGCTTCTGCTCTTTTTTTATCAAGTTTAGACCCTTCAAATTTGACAAAAAGCATTGGCACCACAAAAAGTTGAAGCACTGTAGCAAAGGCCAAACCAAAAATTATAGAAATAGAAAGCCCTACCCAAAATTCATTAGCAAAGGCCAAAGGTACCACACCAATAATAGTAGTAATAGTAGTAAGCATAATTGGTTGCAATCTAGTATCTCCAGCATCTATCACTGCCTCAATAGATGACATACCCATTTCTTCAATATTTCTCTTGGTTTTATCCATTAAGACTATAGCGTCATTTACCCCAATACCTGCTAGTGATACCAAGCCTAGGAAAACCATAAAACTAAATGGCAAATCAAATATCAACATACCAGTTACCACACCAATCAACATCAGTGGCAAAGTAAATAATATGATGCCAGTTCTAATGAATGAATCAAACTCCAATACCAAAATAATCAGAATTAACAACACTGCTACTATCATAGCACTCCATAATTCTGAAAAAGACTGTTCAATATCCTCTACTTCTCCACCAAAATTGACTGTATAGCCCTGAGCTATGCCCTCTTGCTTAATAGCTGCTTCCACTACTGGCACTATTTTGGCAGCTGTATACCCAGATTCTAAATCAGCAGTAATACTAATAGTCCTTTCAAATTCTCTATGATTGATAATTGCCAAAGCTGGCTCCAAAGAAAAATCAGCTAGATAAGACAACTTTACTTCTTGCCCCAAATTATTTACCAAAGATAAATTTTTAATCTGTTCTATGGAGTCAATTTTATTTTTATCAAACTTAACTACCACATCAAGATCTTTATTATCTTGAGATATTTCTGTAGCCGTCACTCCAAAAATAGCTGTTCTCAAAAGATTTGACACTTCACTGACAGTGAGGCCTGACTTGGCTATTGTCTCTTTATTCAAACGGAAGGTCAAATCAGCTGGTGATAAATCTTGATTACTATCAACATTGATGACGCCAGGTGTATTGGCTAAAATAGTTTTAACCCTAGTGGAGATTTGATCCAAGACCTGAAGATCTTCACCACTAATTCTGGCTTCTATAGGCGAACCAGTAGGTGGTCCCCCGGACAATTCAGCAATACTTATTTCACCCTCATTGATAGTTTTGATGTCTTCTCTAATTTCTTCAACAATATCATAACTTTTCTTTCCTCTGTCTTCTTTCTTGACAAAATCTATAGAAATACTAGCTAAGTGCTCACTGGAACTACCTGCCTCAAAGGAACCCATACTAGATGATTGGCCAACTGTACTAACAAAATTTTTAATTTCTGGATACTGATAAAGTTTTTCTTCAACCTTGCTAAGTATCTGGCTAGTACTTTCTAAATTGCTACCAATGGGCATTTTGATATCTATATAAGCAAAATCAGCATCCATTTTGGGGAATAATTGAACTGGTATAACTTGAGTAACTAAAAGTCCTAAAGAGCTGATAAACAATATTGTCAAAACAATAGAAAATTTTAGTTTCAATTTTTTACTTCGTAAAAATATAGCAATATTTTTCTTATATACTTTTCTCAAACGATTAGTAAAATACCTTTCCAAAATACTCTCTTTTGTGCCACCCACAAATTGACCCTTTTTCAAGAAAACAGCGGCAAATGAAGGTACTAAAATCAAAGAGACAAACAAAGAAGCGGTCAAAGTAATACCAATAGTAATAGGAAAAATCTTTAGATATTCACCCAAAATTCCACTAACTAAAAGCATTGGGAAAAAGGCCGCTACAGTAGTCAACATACCTGAGGTCACTGGTCCACTATAATGAGCTAGCGACAAAAGAGCAGCTTTGGTAGAAGAATACCCTTCCCTAATATTATGAAATATTCCTTCTAACACCACTATAAAAGTATCCACTAAGAGGCCCAAAGAAAGCACCAAGGCATATAAAGACATACTATTTAAGGTATAGTCGGAAAAATATAAAGCCATAATAGTGACCAATAAAGTCACTGGAATGGCAAACAGAGCAATAATAGCTTCCTTAAAACTCAAGGCAATAAACATTACTATAAATATCAAAACTGTAGATTGTATACCACTACTACCTAAAGTATTTAAATCCTCACGGATAAAAGAAGAATAATCACTATTAATTTCTATTTTTACTTCCGCTGGTATGATTTTTTTTGTTTGCAGCTCTTGTACTTTATTTTTGGCCGAGTCTACAATATCCAAAATATTTCCACCTGTTTTTTTATAAATTTGTAAAGAAATATTTTCTTGAGCCTTCTCCCCATTTATAGAAATACGAGAAATGTTTTTCCTCTCAACAAATTGTTCACTAACTTGAGCAATATCTTGCAAAAAGATAGCCCGCCCCTGGTCACTAGCTATGACTACTTTATTTAAATCTTCAATAGAATTTAATTTACCTATTGATCTAATATTATAATGCAAAGAGTCTATATCTATATCTCCTAAAGGCAAGTCCAGATTAGAAGCTCTAATAGCCCCTACTACTTGTGACAAAGAAATATTGAGCCGTGACAAAGCAGTTTTATTGACCAAAACAGAAAATTCCTTATTTCTCACTCCTAGCAGAGGTACTTTTGAAACTCCAGAAATTCCCTCCAATTCATCTTGTACTATTTCTCCTAATTGCTTAAACTGATTATCTGTCAAATCACCAGATAAAGAAAAAGTAATAACTGGATAATCATTAGCTCTGATTTGAGTAACTACTGGCTCTTCAGCCTCATCAGGTAAAGCAGCAATCTCTCCTACCTTATCTTTTAATTCCCGAATACTATCTTCTAAATTCGCTTCTGCTTCAAATTCTACTACTATAGAAGAAAGACTATTTCTAGAAGTAGAGGTAATTAATTTTATATTATCCAATTCTTCTAATTTATTTTCTATTTCGTCAGTCAATAAATTTTCCACATCCAAGGGACTGGCACCTGGATAGAAAGTACTAACCACAGCAATAGGAATCTTGACTTCTGGATCTGACTCACGGGGAATATTAAACAAAGCAAAACTACCCAAAATAATAATAGCGGCTATAACTAAAGTCACTACTCTAAAATGAGTTACAAAATAACCCATAAAATTCTGGCGAGTTTTGGCAATGGCCTTTTGGGCAAAATGATCTTTAGCTTGTGGCTCTTTTTTAATATCTCTATCTTCCATAAAATTATTCAATAATATCTACTGCTTCGTCATTAGATACAAATACGCCATTTAAAATTACCAATTTATCCCCCTCTGTTAAACCACTTAAAACAGACACCTTATCTCCAAAAATCTGACCTAAAGTAACATTTTTTCTAGAAATTTTGCCGTCTACTACTACATAGACATAATTACCAGAAGATTCAATAGTGGCTGATTTTATAGGAATAACTATAGCTTCAACACTTTCATAATGTAAAATAAATTCCAATTCCGCAATACTACCAGCTGATAAATCTTCATCGCCTGGTTGACTTTGAACTGTAACACTGACTTTACCGCTAGTCAGATCTCCAATAGGTTCTATTTCAGTTATCAGGCCAGTATATTTATTATTAATCTTTACTTCATCAGCCAATTTAACTGCTTTAGCAAATTCAACATCCATATCAACGGTCATTTCCACTAACGAAAGATTACCTATCTCTATTAGTTCACGGCCCATTGAGACTTGCTCTCCTATAGCGACGAAATGAGACAATATAGTCCCAGAAAAAGGTGATGATAATGTCAAATTATTATAATTGTAAGCGGCTTGATCAAGCTGTGATTGCATAGCACTAGTTTGAAGATTAGCTCCATCTTTGGAGTTCTGCAAAGCAATCTCTGAATTCTTATATTCTATTTCCGCTAAATCTAACTGTGATTGAGCATTATTAATGGCTAAATTATTTGAAGAGCCTGTGTTTACTATAGAATTGATAGCGGCAATTATTCCTGATAAATGAGTATTAATAGTGGCTTGATAACTAATCATAGTGCCTTTATCAGATTCTATAGTCAGAGTAGGAAACATATTACTACTCACTGCGCTCTGGAGTAAAATTACAGTATCATCTACTACGTCTTTGCTGAGCGCCAAGGCTTGTTGTAATCTTGGCATATTTTCTCTAACATCATCAACCGTTACTGTATTAGCTATTCCATTAAAATAATCCAGCGAATTATTAAATTTTAGATTTAAATCTGACTTTAATTGAATTTGAGGAGTTAAAAGGTCATTATATACATATTCTTTATCTCTTAAATCCAAATCTTTATTTAAAAATAAATAAAACTGTTTTAAAGTATTATAAGCCGAATTATAATTTGCCACCGCTGAATCTTGAGTGTTAGCTAGAGCCTGCTCAGTTTGAATAATCGTATTATTGTATTGTATCCTGGATAAATCTAACCTAGCCTTGGCACTATTTAGACTAAGTTCAGCTTGAGAAATACCTTGACTACTGACAATCTGAGTCTGTTGAAAACTCTGTAAAGTATTAAAATAATTATTTTCTATACCTGAATCTCTAATGGAAAATAAAGCTTGCCCAGCAGATATTTCTGAACCCACTGGTGCTAAAAACTCTACTGTGCCAGGACTAAGTGAACGAATAATACTATATTCTTGAGGTACTACTGTGGCACTTAATAGTAAGTTAGAAGTGACTTCATTCTGCTTAACAATATTCTGTACTTGCACTTTTTTCTTTATTTCTACTTTATCTTCCTCTTTATCCTTCTTGCCACAAGCAGACACTGACATCAGTGTAAGGAGTAGAAAGCTAAAATAGACAAATTTGATGACTTTTTTATTCATATTAATGGATTAATGATTCAAAACAATTCTGCTCAAATTAACATAAATTGCTATTTTTGTCAAAATTAAAGACCAGCCTCCGTGCTGGTCTTCTCATCAAACTAGGCCTTGTTGGTCATGCCGTCCATACCAAGCTCTATGGCCAGAGCTTTGATAAATTGGAGGCATTTTACCTGGTCGATTACCTGGGCGGTAATCCTGATGTGATACCCATCCTGGGCTTGGTGGCAGTGTAGCTCGTCTACACTGTACTGCTTGTCCGCTGTGAGGCGGGCCAGAAATGCCTGAGAGTGCTCGACAGGCACTGTGATGTCAATGAAGATTTCTCTTCTGTCGATGCTGCCTCTAGACATGGTTTTCCCTCCTTTCACAGGGATGGGTGTAAACTAAAAGTATACCAATCAGCCAAATTAGTCAAAATAAAAAAGCCCCTACAAATTTTAGTGTCAGGGGCTATTTTTTATATCTTTTTAATTCCTTTGAGAAATATGTAAGCTAGCATTCCACCTATTAGAGCTGTAGCCAACTGTGGCCAAGACATTATACCAGAAACACTAGTAGCTAATTCTTTTTTAAGCAGTAGATTTATCACTACAAAACTAGTTGACCATAAAAAAATAAATTTTAAAACACTAGCTACTATAACTGCTAAGAAAAAATTCTTTTCCCTTAAATAGCTAAAACCCAAAATAAATATGACATTGGAAATAATAATAAAAGGTACCATGGGTGCTAGCAAAGCTGGTAAAAGTCCCACACCCAGAGCAATAGTGCTAGGCAGTAAAGCCAAAATAATAGCGTTTTGACTACCAAGTAATACCACTGCTATTAAAAACATAGCGTTGACTATGGGGCCAGTCAACCATTGTTGATGAAATAATGGAGCAATAGTAGCAATACTAAGTAAAGATACAAACTGCACAGCACTTATGGTTTTAGTCCTGTCCCAAGTTAAAGTTTGTGTTAAAGCCATATTTTTTTAATTAAAAATTTAATTATTTAGCTGGAAAAACTTCTTTTTTCTTTTTTATAAAACTAGTGTGACAAACGTTATGGATATTTTTGTGGTCACTGAAAAAATCTTGATATAATTTTTTGATAATTGGATTTTCATCAGCACTACGCAAAATATTTTTATTGTCTTCATTATAAAGTCCAGCTGAACGTTTTCTCCTAATTTCATCATCAACTGGCACTGGCTGTCCTCCACCGCCAATACAACCACCAAAACAAGCCATTACTTCTATATAATCATAAGCCTGAGGATTTTTTTCTAACTCTGCCAAAATTCTCTTGGCATTGGCAATACCATTGACTACTCCCACTTTAATAGTCCGTCCAGTTATTTTAATCTTAGCTTTTTTAAAGCCTGCGATACCGCGCACTGCCTGCAGTTGTAACTGGGGCATTCTACGTCCAGTTATTTTTCTATAAGCAGCTCGAAGAGCTGACTCCATTACACCACCCGAGGCTCCATAAATCACTCCGGCTCCGCTTGGTTTAAGTAGTGGTGATTTAGCCACCTCAGCTTTGATAGTAGCTAAATCAATTTTTTTCTTACGCAGTAAATGGGCTAATTCTCTAGTGGTTAATACTTGATCAACAGCTTTTAAACCATTTATTTTGTTTTGACTTCTGTCAATTTCATATTTTTTGGCCACACAAGGCATAATTGCCACTACTACAATATCTTTAGGGTTAATATTCATTTCTTTGGCCCAGTAGGTCTTGATAAGACCGCCCATAATAATTTGTGGACTACGCACTGTAGTTAAATTGGCTATCATATCTGGCCGAAAAAATTCTACATATTTAACCCAGGCTGGACAACAAGAAGTAAACATCGGTAGTGCTTTATTTTCTTTTAACCTCTCTAGGAGTTCGGTAGCTTCTTCCATAGTAGTAATATCAGCGCCAACTGAAACATCAAAAACATGCTTAATACCTAAAGCTTTGATAGCAGCCACCAGTTTACCGGTCACAACTGATCCAACTGGCAGGCCAAACTCTTCACCAATAGTAGAGCGAATAGATGGTGCAAACTGAAAAACCACTGTTTTACCTTTGATATTTATATACTTATCCACATCTTCAAATTCCCCTATACCTTCAAAAGCTCCCACTGGACAATGAGTTAAACATTGCCCACAATAAATACAATCTTTAGACTTTTTACAAGATGGACTAACTTCATAAAACTTTCTGTTTTTCTTAAACTCCAAAAAATCTACACCTTCTTTTTTACAAATTTCTACACACAAACCACAATCAATACACTTAGAGCTATCAAACTGTAGAGCTGGACCAAATTTGTGTACAGGATAGCCTTTTTTGCGATCAGGATATTTAGTTATTTTAATATTATACTTTTTGGCATATTCTTTGATAGTACAATTTTGACTATAAATACAATCTCCACATTCTTCACAATGCTCAGCAAATATTAACTCTAAATTTGTTTGTTTAGCTCTAGAGATATCTTTGGAATCAGTGACCACTTTCATAGCCTCTTCCACTTTGGTACTGCAAGCTGTAAATAAACCTTTACGACCTGTTATTTCTACCAAACATAAACGACAAGAACCCTGAATTTTTACATCGGGATGATGACATAAGGTAGTAATATGTATATTGTTTCTTCTAGCCACATCCAAAACACTTTCGCCTAGCTGAGCGGAATATTTCTGCTTATTGATAAAAATTGAAATTTTCTTAGCGTTCATAATAATTTTTTAATAACTGATCTAAAAGGCAATGGTATAGATTTACCCAACGCGCAAAAACTAGTATTTTCTAAAACAAAAAATAAATCATCCAAAATCTTTTTATCAAATTGTCTGTTTCTAATCATCTCTAGTATCCGATAAGTGCCTTCCCGACAAGGTGTGCATTTGTCACAATTTTCTCGCATGAAAAAATCAATCCAAGTGCGCATCAAGACCCAGGGATCTGTCTGCTCTTTGTCATAAACAACAATAGCCCCACTACCAGATACTTTTTGCGTAGTTTCTGCAGGCAATAATATATCACCACTGGCTCCACCACCGACTTGGACAAAATAATCAAAGTCTGGACTATTTTTAGTAGCTTCTAAAATCTTTTTAATAGACCAAACTACCGGCAGTTCAAAAACTCCTTTATGTAGGACTTTACCAGTGATACTATACAATCTTGTCTGCTGATAATCATCTCTAGCAATTTTAGCAATATAATAAAAAGTTTCTATATTATTTATCAAAGTCGGCAATCCATATATACCAGCTTGACCTGGAAAAGGCGGCTTGGTTCTAGGACGGGCTGGCAGACTTTTTTCAATTTCTTCACAAAGCACAGTTTCCTCACCAGACAAATATCCACCATGTTCTCTAAAAACAGTAATTGGTAAATCACCCACTAATTTATCTAATTGCTTTTTATATTTTTTGAAATAATCTCGCCTTAAAAAAATAAAAGCTTCAGATCCTTTAAAAGTCTCTAAAGCAATTTTTATTCCCTCTATCAACAACTCTGGATGATTTTTTAAAATATAGCCATCTTTGAGAACATTTGGTTCTCCTTCACTACCATTAGCTACAATATATTTATTTTTAGCCTTAGTACTCGCCATCATTTCCCATTTTAGATAAGTAGGAAAATCAGCGCCCCCTCGTCCGCGCAAATCAGCTATTTTTAATTTGGCTATTATATTTTTATTTTTCATTCCCTTAAATATTCTCTAATATTATATACAAAAAATCACGCTGCTGTATTACAACGGAAAAATTTTTTTAGTTTTTATATATAAATTTATTAACACCTAAAGGAATATGTTTATTATACAATATTTTTACAAAAATGCCTATAAACAAAAACCGCCGCGTCAGACGCGGCGGCCAAAAATATTAAGCAATAAATCCACCAACTTGTTTTTCCCAAAGTTTTTTGTACAAGCCACCAGTTTTGTTTATCAATTCCTGATGTGTGCCCTGTTCTACTATTTTCCCTTGATCAAAGACTATTATCCTATCCATTCTCATGATAGTAGACAACCTGTGAGCAATTACTATAACTGTTTTATTTTTCATTAGATTAGCCAAAGCTTCTTGAATCAGCTCTTCTGACTGCGAATCCAGAGAAGAAGTAGCTTCATCTAATACCAAAATCGGCGCATTTTTGAGTATGGCTCGAGCCATAGCCACACGCTGTCTTTCACCACCAGAGAGTTTTACTCCTCTTTCTCCAACATAAGTTTCATATTTCTCAGGAAAATTTGTTATAAAATCGTCAGCGTGAGCTAGTTTGGCTGCTTTTTTAATCTCCGCATCACTAGCTTTTGGCTTACCATAAGAAATATTTTCTTTTAAGGTCCGATGAAATAAAATTGGATCTTGATTAACCAAAGATATATTTTGCCAGAGAGAATCTTGTGTCACACTGATTATTTTTTGATTATCTATCATTATTTTACCCTTATCAATGTCATAATTTCTAAGTAACAAACTGACCAAGGTTGATTTACCGCTACCAGAGGGTCCAATGACAGCTATTTTCTCTTTAGCTTTGATATTTAAATTAAGATTAGAAATAATTTGTCTAGTCTTATGATAAGAAAAATCTACTTCTTTAAATTCTATTTGGCCATTGCTTACTTTCAAAATTTTAGCATTTTTAACATCTTGAATTTCATGAGGAATTTCTAAAATTTCAGTCATTTCTTCTGCTTCAGCCATAGCTTCATAATATTTCCTAATAATGCGGCCAAAATTCCAAAGCCTCATCATAATATTGATAAGGTAAGTTTGAATCAAAACAAAATCTCCCACGCTGATGATTCCTTTTTGCCAAAGGGAAATACCATAATACATCACTCCAATTTCCAAAAGCATCATCAGTAGTGTTTGACCAGCTTCAAAATAATTAGCCAAATTCCAAGTAAATTGATGTAACTTTCTAAATTGATCATTCACTTGTTTAAAACGATTTCTTTCTCTAGTGTAGCCTGAAAATAATTTGACATTGAGATGATTGGTAATAGTGTCAGCCAACACTCCAGTTACTTTAGAATTTAAGCTAGCTCTTTGAACATCATATTTTAATTTATATAAAGAAAAATAATAATTTATTAACATGTAGACTATGGTCCAAAGCAAAATACCCACTCCTAACCATAAATTTTTTTTACCCAAAACTATGATAATTAAAAATACATTAACAAAAATTGGTAAAAAATCCCAAAATAATAAATCAGTGATAACTTCAAAAGCTCTGGAAAATCTATTTACTTTTTTTACCAATGAGCCAACAAAATTATTATTAAAAAAAGAAATAGAATGTTTATGTAAATAGGCGAAAGAAGAATTTGATATATCAGCCATAGCGTGTGTCTGAAAATAGGCTGTCAAAAAAGTAGAAATTCTCCAAAAAACCCAAGAGACCAAATAAACAGCCAATACTTTCATCAAAATAATTTTGAGTGTAGCTACTTTATCAATACTCTCACCACCACTAGTCAAAATATTAAAAAAATCTTTATAAAAAAATGGCGCAATAATATTGCCAATAGAAGCAATAATCACCGAGAGTAAAATAAATAAGGCCTGCCATTTGTATTTTAGCAAGTGCCTCCAAAAGATTTTAAATGTTTGTTTAGTTAAATACTCCATGAATTTTTAATTATAATATATTTATATTAAATTAGACATGAAACGGAGCCTGGTAATTCTAGCTTTTAATTATTATATTCTTTACTCGGCCAACTAAAGAGACAAATTCCCTATGCTTTTCTGAAATCGCGATTGGACTTTGAAAATCATCCAATTCTACTGCCAAAGAAAATTGATTGGCTGATTTAAATTTTCTAATTTCCTTAATCAGCTCAACGGCCTGGCTAAATTCATCCAATTCAGCCTGTGAAAAATTAAGCTTTTTAATCACTTCTGGCCATTTAGATAAGTGAATACTAATATCTTTTTCAAATTTATCAAAATATGAATGATAAATTTCTTCAGTAATATAAGGCATGATTGGAGCATACATTTTTATAATACCCAGCATGACCTGATATAAAACACTTTTAGCTACTTGATCTGACTCTTCTCTGTAGAGTCTATGTTTGATAAATTCCAAATAATTATCACAAAAATAAGCCCAGAAAAAATTGTCTATCTCCCCTTTAGCTTTGGCATATTGATAAGCATCAAAATGCTCTGTAACTTTAGTTAATGTCTCATTCAAATAATGCAAAATCCATTTATCGGCTGGCTCTAAATTTTCTATTTTAATCTGAGAATAATCCTCTCCTTTGAAATGGCTAAAACAAAACTCTGAAGCATTGTGTAATTTGGTGATGGTCCGATTGCCTTTTTTTACTTCATCTTCATTGTATCTCAAATTTTCTCCCAAATTGGCCCCGGTAGCCCAATATCTTAGAGAATCAGCTCCATAACGTTCTATAATTTTTTCTGGTGGTACAAAATTTCCCAAACGCTTGGAAATTTTTTGTCCGCTATCATCCAAACCATGACCAGAAATCATAATATCTTTGAAAGGCACATCATTAAAATGATAAAAAGATTTGACTACCGTATAAAACAACCAAGTCCGAATAATCTCAAAAGCTTGCGGTCTAAGACTGCTAGGATACAATTTGTCTTGAATTTTTTTATCAGCAAACAATTTGGAAATGATAATCGGAGTGCAAGAAGAAGTCATCCAAGTGTCCATGACATCGTTTTCTGGCACAAAATCATGAGCACCACATTTGGGACAGCTACTGATATCTGGCTGTGAATTTATCGGATCAACTGGCAAAGATTCTTCTTTGGGCAAAATCACTTCTCCACATTTTTGACAATACCAAATTGGAAAAGGCACACCATAGTATCTCTGTCTAGAAATACACCAGTCCCATTTTAAAGCTTGCACCCAGTCAATATACCGCTGCTTCATAAACTCTGGATACCAATTCATTTTATCCGCTTGTTTGATGAGCTCTTCTTTAGACTCTAAAACATTAATAAACCACTGTTTAGCTTTTATCAACTCTACTGGTGTAGAACATCTCTCATGAACATTTAAAACATGATTAATACTTTCTTGTTTTTGCAAATGCCCACTGGCTTTTAATTTTTCAATAATTTCTTGACGGGCCTCTTTAATTTTATAATTAGCAAATTCACCAGCTAGTTCATTCAAACGGCCATTTTTTTGTAAAATTGATCTAATTTCTAGATTATGTTTTTTGGATTTTTTGACATCTTCGCCATCTCCCCAAGTACAAACCATCATCATACCAGTACCAAAATCAATATCTACATCTTCGTCACTTAAAATTGGTACTTCATAATCAAATATAGGTACTATAGCTTTTCTACCAATAACATCTTGATATCTCTTATCTTCTGGATTGACAAAGAGTGCTACGCAAGCTGCTAGTAATTCTGGTCGAGATGTAGATATCAAATAATTTTTATCAGAATCGGCTGATTTAAAATTAATATAATTTAAAAAGCTATCCTCTTCTTTGTCTTCCAAATCGGCTTGAGCTACCGCTGTCTGACAAGTTGTACACCAATAAGAAGGCTCATCTTTTCTGGTCATCTTTCCCTTTTTATACAAATCAATAAATGACCACTGTGATACTCTTTGGCTATGTTCATTGATGGTGCTATAAGTTTTGGACCAATCAATAGAAATACCCATTTCCTGCCACAGATTTTTATAAGTCTGCGAGCCAATCTTTGTTTCTTCCAGACATTTTTTTATAAAATCACTTCGGCTGATTTCATTTTTATTTATTTTATATTTTTTCTCTACAAATCTTTCAGTTGGTAAACCATTGTCATCAAAACCCATTGGATAAAAAACTTCATAGCCACGCATTCTTTTGTAGCGCACTATAAATTCCGCTTGAGAATAGCTCATGATATGTCCAACATGGAGATGATCAGCCGAAACATAAGGTGGCGGAGTATCTACCAAATAAAAAGGCTTTTGACTGCTTGAGTCAAATTTATAAATTTCTTTATTATCCCAAAATTCTCTCCAATATTTTTCTCTGTCTTGAAAATTATACTTCATAATCTAAAGCCTGATTTAAGGTGTATTTGTTGATATATAATATCATAACTTAATAATTCTGGCTAATTTTGCCTTAATTTTTACAATTTTTTACCCCGGGCTGCTTGGACGCAGTCCGGGGTAAATCTAGCCGCTGGCCGTGGTGGCCTAGCTCTTGGAAGACCTGGCCTTGCGGCGAGCCTTGGCAGCTTTGTGAGCCACCTTACGACGACGCTTCTGGTTGTCCAGGTTGTAGCGCCGATTCACTTCGGCAAACTCGCCGTCGGAATCCAAATAGACCTCCATGTAACCGACAATCTCCCGATGGCTGATCTGCCGGTTGATCTTGGCCACCAGATGGTGGACATTGCCGATGATACTGATGATCACAGCTCTGTCCACCTCATTGTTCAGAATGCCCCGAAGAACCTTCTGAGTGCAACCAAGCTCCTTGGCGGCAACCGCGAAGCTGATATCGCCACAGAGGATGTGCTTGCGCAACTGGAAGAAGCTGTTGGGCATGTGGTCAAGCTCGCGCGTGTAGTACCCCTTGGCGCGAAGCCAGTACTGCCACCGCAGCCAATCAACTCGCTGAGGAACAACTTCCCCATAGAGCCACCGACGAACCGCTCGCCGACTCCGCTTGGAGAAAGTCATCAACTCCTTGATGGCCTCTTCCAGGTAGCCGACCTTGGTCAGGTTGGCCAGGCACTGCCGACGACACTCTTCGGTGTTGTCTCCTTCGAAGATCACCTCTTCCACCGAAGTGCGAAACGCGTAAAGCATGTGCTGGGCCTCATCCACATCGCCGTCAATGTCGATGACCACTCTGTCATCAATCTGACGGTCAAGGCTTTCGAGAGCTGTTTGAATCACGGGCTTGCGAGTCATGACTTAAAACCTCCATGTTCGGTTCGGGGTGCTTCAACTTGCCTGGGGAACAGTGACCCATAAGCCCAAAGCCTATGAATCGCGAATAACTATAATTTTTAACACAAAAACCCCATTTTGTCAATCCAGCCCTTCGCGAATGGCTGAATCAAATATATTTATCTTAAAAAAATAAACAAAACAAAAATAGCCCTCACTGTATATTGAGAGCTATAAAAATATAATTATTATTTTAATATCTTAGTATCTATCCAATTATGAAAAATTTCTTTTATTTCTGCTAAATGCTTGGCCTCTACAAAAGTGTGTGGGGCATTTTTTATAACATGAATTTCTTTATCACCAGGCAGACCTTCATAAAGTTTAATTTGGTCTTCCAAAGGCGTGCCTCTATCATTTTCTCCTACCATCATCAAAACCGGCATCACAAACTTGTGAGCTTCTGGCACTATATCATATTGTAAGATATCTTTTTCAAATGGCTCCCAGTCTATTTTTTTAATTATTTTTTTCCCTTTTTCTATCTTAGTAGCTGGTAAGTCATCTCGACCAAATTTGGCCAAAGTCTGATGACCACCAATCACAGTAGAAATTGGTGCTAAGCCAAATACTTTTTTTGGCTGATCAGCGGCGTAACGTAAAATACAACCGCCACCCATACTATGTCCTAGCAAAACAAAAGGCTCCTGATACCAATCTTGTGACTTGGCCCAAGTTATAACATCAACTAAATCATTATAATAACCAGTGAAAGTAGCTTGACTATAATCACCATCGCTCTGGCCTACGCCATTTGTCACATCAAAAGTCACAACTGTAAAATCCTTAGTCAAAAAACTTTCTACAAAAGTTTGAATGTGAATTTCTTCTTTTATATTTCCTAAACCAGGCATGACAAAAGCCAAAGCTTTTTGATTAGCACTTCTGCTCAAATCAACTGAAATATTTTGACCTTTTCTATTTTTTATAAATAAACTTTCCATGTTATTTTTTTCTTCTCTGAAAATAAATAAATATCATCTTAACTATTTCAATAAGCACTACCACACCGACTACTGCTGCTAGCACCAACTGCCATTCTTTAATACCTAGAGGAACTGTATGAAGAAATTTATTTAACACTGGTAAATAAATAGCTAAAACTTGAACTATAATACCTACCAAGACCGCCCCATTCAAATATTTATTTTTAAAGGGCTTGGAGTTTAAAATATTTTTCTCCAAATTTTTAATACTAAAGACGTAGAATAAAGTATTTAAACCTAAAGCGGTAAAAGTCACTGTCCTAGCTAATTCTTCATCACCTGTGCTTTTATAGACATAACAGAAGAGCCATAAATTAGAAAAACCAGTCACTAAACTAATCAAAATAATCAAAAATTTACCCTTAAAATCTAGCAAAGAATTTTGTTTTCTAGGTTTTCTATTCATAATATCTTCATCTTCTGGCTCCATAGTCAAAGACAAAGCTGGAAAACCATCACTAATCAAATTGACCCATAAAATCTGAGCAGCCAATAAAGGCAATGGCAATTGTAATACCATGCCTCCAACCAAAATAATCACTTCAGATAGACCATTGGATAAAAGATATAATATCACTTTGCGTAAATTATCAAAAATTACTCGCCCCTCTTTAATGGCCATGACTATAGTTTCAAAATTATTATCCAATAGAACCAAGTCAGCTGTTTCTTTGGCCACATCCGAACCACTAGACACTGCCACACCAATATCAGCGGCTTTAAGGGCTGGAGCATCATTTACTCCGTCACCAGTCATTGACACTATTTCGCCTTTACTTTGCCAAGCCTTGATAATACGCAACTTATCACTAGGGCTGACCCGAGCATAGACTTTTATATTTCTGACTCTTTTATTTAACTCTTCGTCAGTCATTTTTAATAGTTCATCACCAGTTATTACACTGTCATCTTCAAAACTTAGACCCAAATCTTTGGCAATACTTCTAGCAGTAAATTTATTATCCCCAGTAATAATTACTGTATTAATACCAGCACTCAAAGTATCTTGTAAACTTCTTTTAGCCTCTTTGCGGAGCGGATCAGACAAGCCCCAAATACCAACAAAAACAAAATCTCGAGGACTGTCTTTTAAATCATCTAGATTATAATTTTTTGGTACTAATTTATAAGCGCCAGCTAAAACTCTCAAACCTTGTTTGCTAAGTGCTTGCCATTGAGTATCAAAATAAACTTCCTTGGTGTTAGACATTTTGACAGCTTTATCATCATGCAAATACTGACTGGCATAAGACAAAACTCTCTCCGGCGCGCCTTTGATAAAAACAATATCATATTCACTATTATGATGATATCTAGTCATCATAAATTTCCTTTGATGATCAAAAGGAATTTCTCCCAAACGTTTCATCTTCTTTTGCTCCTCAGAAATATTTGGGTTATTGGCACCAAATATCATCAAAGCTTTTTCAGTAGGAGAACCTATTACTACCCAATCCTCACCAGAAGCGTTAGGATTTTGTACTATGGCATCATTACAAAAAAAGGCAATTTGGATAATATATTTTAATTCATTATTAGACTCCAAATCCCTCAAAGATCCAGCTGATAAATCAAATTGAATTTTATTAGTTACGACACTTGTCACTCTCATTTCCCCCTCTGTCAAAGTGCCGGTTTTATCTGTACAAATTACCGTAGTTGAACCAAGCGTTTCAGCTGATACCAAACGTCTAACCAAGCCTTTGTGTTTTAGAATTCTCTGCATACCGACTGTCAGTATCATCGTCATACTAATCACCAGCCCCTCTGGAATAGCTGAAACAGTCACGGCTACAGCCAAAGTAAACATCTCCACCCAAGAATAACCTTTTAGTAAACCAAAAATAAATAACAACAAGGAAATAAACACAATTATTTTAGTAATACTCTTGGCAAAATCATCTAATTTTTGCTGTAATGGCGTTTTTTCCTCTTTAGTCTCTTTGAGCATTACTGTGATTTTACCCATCTCAGTAGCAAAACCGGTACTGACCACCATTGCCTGAGCTCTACCTTCCACTACCAAAGTACCCATAAAAACCATATTATTTCTTTCTGCTAGAACTGTCCCCACATCCAAAATCTCTAAACTTTTTTTGACTGGCCAAGATTCTCCAGTCAAAGTAGCTTCATTTACTTCAAAATCATTAATTTCAATCAGTCTGGCATCAGCTGGTATTCTATTACCTGACTCCAGTATGATGATATCACCTGGTACCAAATATTTAGCTTCTATTTTATTTTTCTGGCCATCTCTTAGTACCAAAATTTCTTTTTTAACAATTTTATTTAATTTTTCTAGAGATTTATTGGCTTTAAATTCTTGAACAAAACCAACCACTACATTTATCATGACCGCCGCAAAAATAACATAAGCATCTATATATTCACCAAAAATAATTGATATTATACCAGCAATAACCAGTACATAAACTAAAGCACTCTTAAATTGAGAAAAAAATAAAGTCGCCACCGAAAATTTATCAGCCGAAGCCAAAGTATTAAATCCAATCTTATCCAAACTCTTTTTTGCTTCAGAATGATTAAGGCCTTTAGGAGAAGAATTTAATAACTTAAAAACTTTGGCTGAATTCAAATTGTGCCAAGTAATATCATTTTTTGACATGTCTATATTATAACATAAAAAATCCAAAAATCTAAGCTGGAATTTTATTGCTATCAGAGTAAAATTTACCCTATTAAATAAATTCAAATTTTGTTATAATTATTTTATATAATAAAAATCCCCAAATAAATGGACGCTATTGCTAAAATCAAACAAGACATTAGGATTAATTTAAAAGCTATCTATCAGCAAAAAATAGATGATTTTGATTTAGACTATCCCCCACAAGAAGAATTAGGAGATTATGCTTTCCCCTGTTTTGACTTAGCCGAAAAATTAGGTCAAAATCCAGTCACCATTGCCAAAGAACTAGCTGATAAATATCAAATTGGAGCAGCTATAACTCAAGTAAAAAATATTGGCCCTTATCTCAATATTTTTGTCAGTAATGATTTTATCAAAGAATCTATTGACCAAATAGCTAAAAACAAAAAATTTGGTCAAAGCAAATACGGACAAAATAAAAAAATACTAATCGAATTTTCTGGACCAAACACCAACAAACCTCAACATGTCGGTCATGTCCGTAATGATTGTATCGGCCAAGCGCTAGTCAATATCTTTAGAGCCGCTGGCTACAAAACTACGGCTGTCAATATTATCAATGACCGCGGCATTCATATTGTAAAAAGTATGCTGGCCTGGCAAGAATTTGGTAATGGTGAAACTCCCCAATCATCTGGTATTAAAGGAGACCATTTGGTCGGTAAATATTATGTAAAGTTTGGTCAATTACTCAAAGAGGAAGCCGAAAAATATTATGCTAAAAATAATATTGACTTAGATAAATTGGATAATTTAGAACGCAAAAAAACTGAAGAAAAATTTTTAGATCACTCCAGTTGGATGAAAAAAGCTAGAGCCATGTTATTGGCTTGGGAGAACAACGATCCTCAAGTATATCAGCTCTGGAAGACTATGAATGATTGGGTTTATATTGGTTATGACAAAACTTATCATGATTTAGGCATTGAATTTGACCATTTGGATTTTGAATCTGAAAATTATCTACTAGGCAAAGATATAATAACCAAAGGTCTAAAACAAAAAGTATTTTTTCAAAAAGATGATGGCTCTATTTGGATAGACTTGACTAGTGATGGTTTGGATCAAAAAATAGTCTTGCGCTCTGATGGCACATCAGTTTATATTACTCAAGATTTGGGCACAGCTGAAAGTAGATACAAAAAATTCAAATTTGACCAAGCTATCTATGTGGTAGCCAATGAACAAGAATATCACTTTAAAGTATTATTTTTGACTTTACAAAAATTAGGCTTTGACTGGGCCAAAAATTTATATCACCTATCATACGGCATGGTTTCTTTACCTGGTGGCAAAATAAAATCCCGTGAAGGCAAGACAGCTGACGCTGATGAGCTGATAACAACGATGATAAATTCGGCCAAAGAAATTATGAGTAAAGCCGAGAAAAAAGTTGATAGTTCTGAAGAGCAAAAAGAAGATATCTCAAAAATTGTGGGTTTAGGAGCTCTTAAATTTTTTATGCTAGCTACCAATCCACAAAAAAATATAGTTTTCAAACCAGCTCAGTCCATCTCTTTTGACGGTTACACTGGTACTTTTATTCAATATACCCATGCTAGAATTTCAACGATGCTAAAAAAAGGTGACAAAATAAATAATTTGACTAAAATAAAAGATTTTAATTTTAATAAAGAAGAACGAAAATTAGTCAAAACTTTATTAATATTTACCAATATTATTCAAAAAGCAGCTATTGATAAAAACCCTTCTTTGATTTCTCAATATTTATTTGATTTAGCTAAAACATATAATAATTTTTACCAACAACATAGCGTTTTAAATGCCGAAGGCCAGTCAAGCAAACAAATTAGACTAGCTATTTCTAAACTCACCAAAAATGTCTTAAAAGATGGTCTAGCTCTACTTGGTATCAAAGCACCAGAGATAATGTAATATTGACAATACAAACAAAAATGTATATACTAATCTCCGTATTTTACATTTAATTTTTCATACGCGCCTACCTGCCTGCCGGCAGGCAGGTAGCTCAAAAAAACATGCGCCTATAGCTCCCCGCTTCGCTAAAGCTACGCGGGACAGGCAGCCTTCCAGGCTTCGCCTCCAAGATAGATAGGCCAGATCATTGATAATTTACAAATTTTAATTTTTCATACGCGCCTATAGCTCAGCCTGGTAGAGCAGTTGCCTTTTAAGCAAACGGTCGGGGGTTCGAATCCCTCTGGGCGCACCATTCGACTCCGTTCTGCTTTGCAGAACTTCGCTCATGGTCTTCGACCACAAAAGTAAATTAAAATATAAGGTGTCGAATGTCCTGAGTGAGCATAGCGAACCGAAGGACACTTAAATATCAGCCAAAAGGCTGTTTTTTATTTGGGCATAAACTGTCTATAAAAAAGCTTGAAAAATAAGGAAAAATGAGTTAAGCTAAGCCTACGAATTAATACAGGCATGAGTAAAATACCTCCTCAAAATTTAGAAGCCGAGAGTTCACTTTTGGGCGCCTTACTACTTGATAAAGAAACTATTATCAAGATTGGTGATACTTTACGCACCAGTGATTTCTACAAAGAAGCCAACGGTCTGATCTATCAGGCTATTTTGGACTTATTTGAAAAGCATGAACCGGCTGATATTTTATCTGTTGGTAATAGACTAGCTGAAAAAAAACAGTTAAACAATGTAGGCGGTAAAGCTTATTTAGCCGAACTTACTGCCGGCGTACCAAATTCATCTCACGCTGTATCCTACGCTGATATTATCCGCAAAAAATCTACTCTAAGAAAACTAGAACGTGCCGCTAGCGAAATATCTGAGTTTAGTTTTTCTGAAGACCAAGATGTCAGCCAATTATTAGATAAAGCTGAACAAAAACTTTTTGCTATTTCCCAAGAATCACTCAAGAAAAATTTTATACCAATCAAAAGTGTTTTGACTGAAACTTTCAATCGTATAGATGAACTACACAAATCAGGTGGCCACGGCACTCGCGGCATTCCTAGTGGTTTTAACGACCTAGATAGTAGACTATCTGGTTTTCAAAACTCTGATTTGATTATCTTGGCTGCTCGTCCATCTTTAGGTAAAACGACTTTTGCTTTAGATATTGCTAGAAATATTGCCGTTAAAGCCAAAGTACCAGTTGGTATATTTTCTTTGGAAATGAGTAAAGAACAATTAGTTGATAGATTACTGGCCGCTGAAGCTGAGGTAGATCTTTGGAAAATGCGCACTGGAAAATTGTCTGATAAAGAAGAAGATGATGATTTCCCGCGCATTGGTCGGGCTATGGGCATATTGTCAGAAGCACCAATATTTATTGACGACAGTGCCAATGCCAATGTCATGGAAATCCGCACCAAAGCCAGACGCTTAAAAATGGAACACAATCTTGGCTTTTTGGTGATTGACTATCTACAACTTATGGAAGGTGATACCAATTCTGAAAATAGAGTCCAAGAAATTTCCAAAATCTCTCGTTCTCTCAAACAAATTGCTCGTGAACTAGATATCCCTGTTTTGGCTCTTTCTCAGCTTTCTCGTGCTGTAGAATCTAGAAGCCCAGCCATACCAAAACTAGCTGATCTTCGTGAATCTGGATCTATTGAGCAAGATGCTGATATTGTGATGTTTATATACAGAAAATCCAAAGACAAATCACGTGATTGCCCTGATGAAGAAAGAAATATAGCTGAAATACATATTGATAAGCATAGAAATGGTCCAACTGGTATTTGTCGATTGTTTTTTGATGAAAGTAAAGTATCTTTTAAAAACCTAGATCGAGAATATCAAAATACCCTTCCCCCGCCAGAAATAAGTGAAGATGCTATACCAATTCCTAATGCTGATAATTTTAAAAATAATAGACCACCAGCCAAAATTGGTTGGCAAGATATACCTTAAAATAATTAATTAAAACAAAATATGTTCAACAAATTAAAACAATACAACGACCTAAGAAAACAAGCTAGCACCATCAAAAATGCTATGGCTGAAGAAAGTGTTGAGGTTAGTAACCGTGCTGTCAAAATAGTGATGGATGGTAATCAAGAAATAAAAAGTTTAGATATTAGTGATGATTTCTTGGCTAAAGACAAAAAAAATGAACTAGAAAAAGAAATTATCAGTGGCATTTCCGAGGCTATCAAAAAAGTCCAACGCAAGATGGCTATGAAGATGCAACAAATGGGCGGCTTCGATAGTCTTTTAAAATAAACTCCTTATGAAGCATTTACCAGCTTTCCTACAAAGACTAATCAATGAATTTGATAAACTACCTGGCATTGGACCAAAAACTTCCGCCAGGTTAGTTTTTAATTTGATGCATAGAAAAGAAGATATCAAAGAATTATCAGAAGCCTTGGCCGATGCTTATAAAAATATCCACCTTTGTCCAGAGTGCTACGATTTGACAGACGATGGCCTATGCAGTATTTGTGCTAATCCTCAGAGAGATAAGACTACTATCTGTGTAGTAGCCAACAATCAAGATGTCGAAGCAATAGAAAAAACCAGAGAATTTAATGGTGTCTATCATCTATTAAATGGCTTACTGAGTCCGCTAGAAGGTATTACTCCTGACAAATTAAAAATAAAAGAACTAGCCGCGAGAATAAAAAATAATGGCGTCAGTGAAATGATTATCGCTCTTGATCAAAGTATGGAAGGAGAAGCAACTACTATTTACCTGGCCAAATTTTTACAAGACTACCCAGTAGCAGTTACCCAACTAGCTAGAGGTATACCAATGGGAGCTAATATAGAATATACTGATGAAGTTACCTTGAGCTCGGCTTTAAAAAATAGAAAAAAATTATAAAGCAGTTTCAAAAAAAATTAAACTACAAACAAAAAAGAACTAGCTAGCTAGTTCTTTTTTTATTATTGAAATTTTTTAGGCAACAATGTTATCAATCTTTACTTCAGCTAACTGTTGACGATGACCATAATTTTTTCTGTATCTAGTCTTATTTTTATATTTAAAGACATCTACTTTTTTGGTTTTAAAATTACGCAATAAAGTAGCTTCCACTTTGGCCTTAGCCACAGTCGGATTACCCAAAGTTGCTTTATCTTTATCTACTAAAAGTAAAACTGTATCAAAAATTACCTTTTGTCCTTCTTCAGTCTTTGGTAATTTTTCAATCTTAATAATATCACCTTTGACGACTTGATATTGTTTTCCACCTGTTTTTATAACTGCTTTCATATTTTCTTTATTTAACAGGGTAAATATTAACAAAAATAATCAATATTGTCAACTATAATGGCGCTTTCAAACATATTTATATATTTTAATAATATACATTGACAAAAAAGATAAAAAGTGCTATAATTAGATAATTGCTTAAAGCAAGCTCATTGACGTCACAAAAGGCTCAAAAGCCTTTAAAATAAAGAGGGAAGGAACCTGAAACTGCAAGCGAAAGGACTCGCGACATGAAGACTCTTCTTCTGACCATCGCCATTCTGATCTGTGCCACCACCGTCGTCCGTGCGAGCGAAGGAGCTATCGAGCTCCATATTCGTTCGGAGAATGACCGGATTCCTGTGACTGGAGCTGTCCTTCGGGACGGCGACAGTGTCGATTTCAAGATTAGCGAACATGCGCTGGTCACCATCGACTCCAAGGAGTGTTACTTCAAGGTCATCAAGAACAGCCGGCACCTCGCCACCATCAAAAGTGGCGAAGAAGCACTGATCGTCTTCGGTCAGTACCAGTTCATGGTCTACGAGACCAAAGGAGACAAACTGGTTGCGACGATGTCCGTCCACACCATCCACGCTCCTTTAGGTCAAGGGATTTTGGCTCTGTTCAAGAGCCTCATGGCTCTGATGCTTCTGATCTTGGCCGTAGTGTTGGCCAAAAATATGCACCGAGAGCAGAGCATCAAGAGTTTCCGGAAAAGAAATCCTACCGTCTGGAAGATACTTCCGTAGTATCCTCCGTAGCCGCCGCGCGTCCCTGGATGCGCGGCGGTCTTAATTTTCTTTAAATATAACAACCATTGACAAAAAAAATAAATAATAGTATAATACTTTGTTCCTAACTCTAGGAACAATGGTGCCAGCAGGCATCATAAATGCAGACAAATGCAACTAAATCTGGAGGATTCCCAATGCAGGCACAAAATTGTGACCCCATCTACACCACTGGTGTGGTACGGCTCGACGGCAATCATTGTTTTCGTTGGGGAATCGGTAGAGACGATGTAGCTACTGGCACCCTCGATCCGGAGTCCCCCATCAGCTTGGCAAAAGCCGGCTTTGCACTGCTGGACATCAAGGTCAACCCCCAGGCCACCACGGTCATAGCACGGCCGATTGCAGACAGCTCGGAGATCAAGACGGTCCTGGGAGACCTCTCTGACCAGCTGATCAGAATTCAGCGCAAAGATGGGTTCTACAACGAGATCGTCAGGGCGACCAGCTGCTCTGCTGCCACGTACCATCAATACGTGAGAATACCCGTCGTGGCGGTCCTGCGATTCAAGCGTCATGGTCCCGACTATCGCTGCTTCCATGGCTACGGCTTGGAGAATCCCGACGATATCGTCGATGGTAAGGCAACCACCTACGGTAGCAAGGTCAAAGGAATCGGCGGAATTACCGCAGGCTGGTGGATGGTTGTGATGTTCCCAACTGACAAAGCGGCTAGACGCTTTGTAGCTGTCCCGACCTGCCGGGAAGACCTCATCCAGATGGCCATCGATGGGCTGATGCATCAGCTCGAAGTGGCCGAGAGATACGAGAAGAGCCTCCTCGACCAAGCCGACCTCGGCTAGGTCATATCGCTTCATGCCGCCGCCACGTCTGACGTGGCGGCGGCCTTCTTTTTTCAACAAAAAAACAGTCCTTAAATAAAACTGATTTTTAATGTCCTTCGACTTCGTCCTCCGATAAACTCAGGACTCCGCTCAGGACATTCGACACCTTATATTTTAATTTACTTTTGTGGTCGCAGACCATGAGCGAAGTTCTGCAGAGCAGAACGGAGTCGAATGGTGGGCATGGAGGGATTCGAACCTTCGACCCCTACAATGTGAATGTAGTGCTCTAACCAACTGAGCTACATGCCCTTGGTGACCCCACAGGGAATCGAACCCTGATTGCCAGGTTGAGAACCTGACGTCCTAACCGTTAGACGATGGGGCCATAAAATATTATAAATATTAACAACATAATTATTAAACTCCCATCCGCCTAATAACGGTATGGGACTATAAAACAGATATATTTCTAACAAATATTTAAACTATAGTCAAGCTATTTGACTATTTGTCCGACTAATAAATCCTTGGCTGACCATGGTTTAGCCATTATCTCATAAACAATTTGCTCCATCTTAGCTCCCCGAGAACCTTTAACTAGTATGACATCATTTTCCTTAAGACGTTCTTGCAAAAATAAACCAGCTTCAGTAGTAAAAGCAAAATGATAAATATTATCTTCATCCATACCAGCTGTCCTAGCTCCTCTAGCAATATCACATGATCTCTCTCCCACTACAAACAAATAATCAACACCCAACTTTACTAATTCTCTACCCACTTCTTGATGAGCTTCAACACTTAAAGAGCCTAGCTCCAGCATATCACCTAAGACTGCTATTTTCCTGCCAGCTATAGGCATAGCTACCAAAAGATCCAAAGCTGCTTTAGCAGACTGTGGAGAGGCATTGTAAGAATCATCAATTATCCAAGTATCTTTTATTCCTTTGATAAGATTGGTCCTGCCACGGGCTGGCCGATAATCCAATAATCTTTGACCAATTTCTACCAAATTCATGCCCATAGACAAAGCTATTGCTACTGCGCTAGCAGCGGCGTAAGTATGCTGCCAGCCCAAGACATAAGGCAAAAACATTGGCACTTCTGCTCCCTGATAAGTCAATTTAAAATTTGTACCATAAGCATCCTCTTTTTTAACAATATTGATATCTGAAATTCTAATATTAGAATTTTCTTTTCGGCCATAAGTCAAAACTTTGCTTTGACAATTGGCTATTACTTTTTCTAAATTGACATCATCATTATTTAAAACTGCCAATTCATCTTTATGCAATCTATCCAATATAGAACTTTTTTCTTTGACAATATTTTCTATTGTTTTAAAAAATTCTAGATGGCTAGTGCCAATAGCAGTAATAAGGCCAATTTGTGGACGAGCAATAGAGGTCAAATATTTTATATCCCCTACTTTATCAGCCCCCATCTCTAGAACCAATACTTGAGGATAATTTTTATCTTTAATAATCAATAATTTTATAGCCAAAATAAATATCCAAAGCCAAGCTAAAATATTTTTACCTGGTGAGTTTTGGCGACCTAAAATAGTCAAAGGTGTGCCGATTTCATTATTAAAATTCTTGCTAGGAGCCCTAGTATTAAATTTATCCTTTAAAACTACAAAAATAGCCTCTTTAGCTGAAGTTTTACCCACCGAGCCAGTAATAGCAATCACCTTGGGTTGATATTTATCAACTACGGCTTTAGCTAATAATCTTAAAATAATATGTAATATTTTTTTCATTTTTAAATTTATCTTGTGGGTGCTATCTGATAATATTCTAACAGAAATTTGCTAATTTCACCAAATAATGGAGCGGCTGTGGATTCGGCAAAAGCCGCTTTTGGATAATCTAATTTTGCCAGCATAGTAAACTTTGGATTTTCATTGGGAGCAAAACCAGTCAAAGTATGTATAGTTCTATCAGTATAATAACGACCAGTATCTGGATTGGCTACCTGAGCGGTACCAGTTTTAGCAGCCACATAATATCCCTCTACTCCAGCTTTCTTAGAATGACCATTATCTACTACGTTAACCATCATAGCTGATAATTGGGTAGCAGTAGCTTTATCTATTACCTGACGAAGTACTTTAGGAGAAAATTTTTCTTCTGTACCATTGGCATAAACTATTCTAGAAACAATATAAGGCTTCACCAAGTTCCCACTGTTGGCTAGGACATTTATAGCATTTAACATCTGCATAGGTGATACCGTCACACCCTGCCCATAAGAAGCAGTAGCTTTATAAATATCTCCACTTTTAGATAAAGAAGAAATATTACCTTCTGAATCTTGGCTAATGGCCAAATCACTTTTTTGGCCAAAACCAAATTTTTTCATATAATCTTCAAAAATTTTATTATTAATATCTGAAGTGGCAAAGACAACACCAGTGTTTAAAGAAGCAGCTAGTACTTCTTTCATATCTACCATACCGTGAGCTTTCAAATCAGAATTTCTAATGGTTTGTCCACTAGAAAATTTTACCTCCCCTTTGTCTTCATAAACAGTATTTGGCGTTATTTTATTTTGATCTATAGCAATAGCCAGAGAAATAGACTTCATCACTGAGCCTGGCTCATAATTATCATAAACTGCCAGATTATTATAAACATCACCACTGGCTACATCACTATAATTATTTGGATCAAAGCTAGGATAAGTACACATCGCTCTGATAGCGCCAGTTGTTGTTTCCATGACAATGACTGTGCCTGACTTGGCCATATAATTGGCGACAGACTTTTCCAAAGATTTACAAACGGCGTATTGCACTGTCCGATCAATAGTCAAAATAATATCTGCCCCATTTTCCACCGCCTTACCATCATTGCCAGTCAAAAGCCGACCAGCCACATCAGCTTCGCCTACTACTTGCCCTCCTAAACCAGCTAAAGCATTGTCAAAATATCCTTCTAAACCATATTTACCTACTCTATCTACGCCCGTATCATCATAACCCAAGAATCCCAAAATATGGGCTCCTATCTCTTTATCAGGATAATAACGCAATACGTTTTTTACAAAATTAACACCTAAACCTGATAAATCTCTGACCCTATCTTTTTCTGATTTATCTTTATTCATATCAAAACGTACTTCTTCTAACTTAGCAATCAAAATATCTACCTTTTCTTTTGGTACATCTTTAGCTATTAGTTCATAAAATCTATTTTCTTTCTTAATTTTATTTAAAATATCATCTTTAGCTGCCTGATCTTCTATGCCTAAAACTTCTATAAGAATATCTGCAATATTTTGTGGGCGGCTAATTTTGGAAGGATCCACACTAATTTCATAGTAAACTTTATTAATAGCCAAAGGATACAGTTCGGCGCTAGCATCATCATTGGCCACAGCAAAAATGCGTCCTCGCTCCGGTTTAATTTCTCTCACTATTGATCTCTGGCTTAAGCCCAATTTAAAATAATATTCATTATCTAAAATTTGAATACAAAAAAGTCTCCCAATAATGATAAGTATTAAGAAAAAAATACCCCACCAGAGGGCATTTATTCTAAAACCAGATATTTGCACATTCTGAGACCTAAAAAAATTCATAAATAAGCAATTGATTTTATTAGCAATATAAAGCCAGCGAAATATGAAAGCCTAGCTTTTATATTTTCTAACCGAGGAGCTAATATAAGTTTCAAATAACCTTTATTTTAAAGCAACCAAATCACGATCTCCATCTACATAGTAAATATTCTCAGTTTGAATTTTTACTAAATTTAATCTCTGACTCTCTTGCTTGATCCTCTCTGTGGTTTGCAATTCACCCACATTAGCATTAAAAAGTCTCAATTCATCTTCAGCCGTCTTGATTTGCTCACCAAGCTCATTCCTCTCTAATGATTGACTATTGGCATAATTGGTAGAAACTAGCATTGTCATTAGTAGTAACACCAAGCTAAACACCATAAAGGTATTACCTTTTTTGATGATCTGCCAAGCACTAATTAATTTTGTTTTTGTTTTTGACATTTCTTCTTTTTTATTTTTTATACCCACAAAATGGGAATTTTATATTTTTTCTATTACTCTTAATATAGCACTGCGGCTACGAAAATTTTTATCCACTTCTTTTGGTAAAGCTTTAATAGCTTTCTTAGTAATAAGTTTTACCTTGGCTTGATTATTACAGCGACAGACTGGAGTCTCTGGCGGGCAAATACATCCTTTGCTTAGATTCTTGAAATAGTGTTTGACTATACGATCTTCAAGAGAATGGAAAGTGATGATCGCCAGACGCCCGCCTGGAGATAGAATATTATAAGCTTGTGGCAAAACTTTTTGTAAATTATTAAGTTCATCGTTGACTGCTATACGTAGAGCTTGGAACACTTGCGTGGCTGGATGGATACGAAATCGTTTCAAACTCTCTTCTTTTATATTCAATATTCGGAGTATGGCGTTGACAAGCATGGAAGTTTTTATAGATTTTTGTTTTTGTTTACCTAAATCTTTTCGCCAGAGGACAAGTCCTCTAGCCAGGCGCTTGGCCTGTTTTACTTCACCATACTCACGAAATATTTTTAAAATTTGTGCCTCAGTTGAGTTCATGACTATATCTGAAGCTGTCGGAGTCTGACCATTTGGATCAAATCTCATGTCCAGTGGTCCATGATCTTTGAATGAGAATCCCCTATCTGCTTTATCCAATTGGTCAGACGACAAACCTAAATCTGCAACAATACCAGAAATATTTTTAATATCTTTATTTTTTACTTCTGTTTCTAAATTTATATAACTACTATTTACAATAATCAGTCTATCTCTACCTGCCTGTCCGGTAGGCAGGTATTCTGACAAATTATTTTTAGCCGCGTTAATAGCCCTAGTGTCCATCTCAAAGGCCAATACTTTACCCTTTGGACCTGTCTTAGCTAAAATAGCACCACTGTGTCCTCCACCTCCTAAAGTAAGGTCAATATAATTTTGGTTGCTACTAGGATTTAAAAATTCTATAACTTCATCAAGTAGCACGCTAATGTGCTTATAATCTTGACTCATATTAAATTCCTAAATCTACTAAACCTTCAGCTATCTGATTGGAATCTTTCTCGGAAGTACGTTGATATTTAGACCACATCTTTTCATCCCAAACTTCCAGACGATTATATAAACCAGCAATAACTACTTTCTTATCCAAAGCTCCAAATTCTTTTAGATAATCCGGTAAAATAATTCTACCTTGCTTATCTAGACTGACATCCATAGCTCCAGCTAACATCATACGAGAAAAAGCTCGAGACTTAGCTTGAGAAAAAGGTAAGTTAGCCAATTTATCAGCTAACTTTTTCCATTCTTTATCTGTATATATAAATAAACAATTATCTAAACCCTTGGTAATAACTGCGCCGGATGTAAAAAGATTCCTAAACTTGCTAGGTAAGGCCAAACGATTCTTATCGTCTAAAGTATATTTGTATTCACCAATAAACATAGGCAGAAGACTTATCCACAGTTATTTTTATAAATTCCCCACTTTTTCCCACTATTGTATCATTTGAATACATTATACCCCACCATTAGCCAAAGAGTCAACACAAATACAAACCCTAGTTATCCCCAATTATGTGCATAAGTACAACATAATTCCCTAAAGTAAATCAAGAAACACTACTATTTTCCAAGTAGTGTTTCTTAGCTATAAAAAACCAATTATTTAACTAACTTATATTTAGCTTGTTTTTTGGAGATAGTAATATCTACCTGACGACTATATTTGGGACTAAGAGCTTTAAATTTTTTTAATTTAGCTAATTTTTTTAATAATTTAAGTAATACTTTAGTATTGTCCTCCTTAAAATAATAATCAGCTACTATTGGCCAATTAAATTGCCAAGCTAAAGTATTGGCCGTGATAGTAAATATTTTAACTTGGGTCATACTAGCCTCTTTAACCAGCAAAACAAAACTGGAGAAATCTTTTAGCTTTAAATTATTATTATCCAGCATCTCTTGTAGCTGTAATAAGCTTTTATCCTCTCCTCTGATAACATCAAAACTATGAGTTAAAAAAATTTTATTGGCCTGCACAACCAACCAAGCACCCTGCTCCTTACTAGAAATACTTAAAACTAAAACCATTTATTTTTTATTGGACAAATTTATAATACCCACAATCACCATAGCTGTAGCGGCAAACACTCCAATCACCTGTAAAACTTTCAATAGTGATTCTTGCATTTCCACACTGCTGCCAACTTCCAAAATTATCATCACCAAAATAATAGCTGAAACCACCACCGCTATAATAGCACTGATTGTTAAAATGTTTTTTACTTTTTCCATAATTTTAATATTAATTATTTCTCTTCTTTAAAATGTTTGAATTGATAATCACTAAATCTCTTTTGCTCTATATCTTTTGATAATTTATCAACTACTACTACATGATTGTTGGCCCAGATATTGTAAACAAACTTATCGGTGACATCTATTCTATACAAATATTCTTTGACTGATAAAAATGTATAACGTAAATCTTCTGGCAAACCATCAGCAATTTTTTTCAAATAGCTATCAAACTTACTTTTATTGACATTACCGACTATCAAAACATCAGTAGCTGCCAGTGATCCAGTCAACACACCGGTGAATACTAATAGTTTCAAACCAAGTATTTGAGACATCTTGCCAGCAATAGTCATTTCTTCTAAAACTAAAGATTTAAAAACCAAATTTTTAATTTCATTAAATAAAGGGAAGTCCTGATTGGTATAGTAGTACTTTTTACCATTTTCTTCTTCCGATTTCAAAAAACCAAATTTTTCTAAATTAGCTAGCTCTCGTCTGATAGAATTGAGCTGTAAATTTAAGGCTCTAGATAATTCTCTAACAAAAAATCTCTCCTGTGCATGGACACAAAAAAACTTTAATATTTTGGTTCTAGCTACTGAACTAAGAATTTGTTCAAGCATAAAACTGAACTAAGAATTTATTTACTAAAATACCCAAATATAGTATAATATTAATTACTATAAAAGTAAAATCATGGGCCTAAAATATCATAAAATATTCACACACGACCATCTCAATGCTCGGGAGCTCTCGGAAGTATATACTAGCGACTCCTCTGATCATGGTCGTTTGTTTATTATTTTGGAATTGCCCAAACAAAAGATAGACCAACAGCCCTACCTTGATCAATTGATCAATGAATTAGCCACATATTTTGATACCAGTGGCCAAGATAATCCGGAAATACTACTAGAAGAAATACTCCAGCAAGCTAATCAAGTCTTACCAGAAATGGCTGCGGCCATTAAAATACACAATTGGATAAACACTATAGACCTGACTGTAGGTATTATATATGATAGTAGTATCTATATGGCTGGCATTGGCAATATTAATGGTCTTTTGATGCACAACAAACAGATTACCACTATTATGGCCAAAAATAATAATATCAACCCCAGTAAGGTTTTCTCTGATATTATTAGTGGTGAGTTAGATGATGGAGATGCTTTGATTATATCAACCAACTCATTATTTGATTATATTTCCAAAGAAAAAGTCCGACAATTGGTCAACCATTACTCGCCTTCAGCAGCAGCGATAAAAATAAACGAATTGCTAGAAACAGTGCCTGATTTTGTAACATTTAATTCTTTGATTATCAAAAAACCAAGTCCCACTGACCGAGAACTCAGCCCTGAGGAAATACGAAAATCAATAGACCAAGAAGAATTTGAAACAACAGATACCATAAAAACTAGCCCCTCTCCCACTCACGCTAACGCGCCTCGCACCAAAACTGTCGTTGATATAAGTGGATTAAAAAACGTGCCACTAGTCCAAAAAACTAGCTCCATTTTCTCGCTGTTTGTCTTATATTGTAAAACTATTGCTTCTATCTTTACTTTTTTAGCTAGAAAGATAAAATATTTTTTTCTATTTATATTTTCTGCCAAATTTAGACAAAAAAAAGAAGAAAAAACTATAGATGATATAAAACAAATAAGCCATCAAAAATATTTCTGGTTTAAAAATCTAAGTCTAAAAAAGAAAATTGCCGTAGTAATATTATTTGTAATTGTCCTAATATTTTTACAAAGTTTGGTATTTTTGACTCAAGAAAAAGCTGATGATAACAAAGATACAAATTATAATAACACACTCATAGAAATAGATAATAAATATAAAGAAGTGGACGCTAAATTGATATACAATGACGAAGCAGCCGCTGAAAATATACTTTTGGAAATCCAGGCCTTGATATCCGCACTCAAACCAAGCTCCCCTATCCAACAAGAACAAATAACTAGTTTATCTGAGACTGTTTTTCATAAAATTAATAAAATACGCCATATCTATGTAGTGCCTTCTCCCGTAGAATTATTTGATATGAGTGCTTCGCTGACATCAAGCCAAGATATTGTTCAAAAAAATGGCCTATTTTATGTCTTAGGTGATAACAAGCTTTATCAAATTAAAGATAATCTTTTTGAAGAAGTATTTAATTTTGCTGGTGGGCAAGTAATCCAGTCCATGACTGACTGGCCAGAAAAAAACAAAGTAGTACTCAGTAGCCTGAGTGCTAGTAATGAAATAACTTATATTATCTTTGATTTGGAGCAAAAACAAATGACTGGTGATTTTAAACAAAGCACTGACAATACCGCCGTCAAAGATTTGGTAATTTATGGCAATAACCTATATGTCTTGGATAATAAAAATAATCAAATATTCAAATATCCCGAAAGTGGTGGTGGCTTTGCCAATGGACAGCCTTGGCTAAAAGAAACTCTCGATACTTCAAATAGCTCTAGTCTGACTATTGATGGTGGCATCTACACTATAGACAATGATGGAACTATTAAAAATTTTCTAAAAGGCGCTTTAGAAAGATTTGATTATCACGCTCCACGACCAAATATAGGTCCAAACGCTATTATCAAAACATTTAGAGATTCTGATTATCTATATATTATTGACCCCAGCAACAATCGGGTCTTGATACTAAACAAAGATGGCAATATCAAAGATCAATATGCTAGTCAAAAATTTGATAATTTGAAAGACTTGGCTATTGACCCTGAAGAAAAAGCTATTTACCTACTAAATAACCAACATCTATACTTATTAGCGGTAAACGAATAAATTTTTACTAACAAAAAAACACCCTTCATAGACTGGGTGTTTTTTTAATGTAAATTTTATTTCAAAGTGGCAGCTCCACCAGCTTCTTCTAATTTTTTCTTGATTTCTGCACCTTCTTCTTTGCTGACGCCTTCTTTGACATTAACTGGAGCACCATCAACCATATCTTTGGCTTCTTTTAAGCCAAGTTGGGTGATTTCACGAACAGCTTTGATAACAGCAATTTTGTTGCTACCAGATGAAGTAAGTTCAACATTAAATGAAGTCTTTTCTTCAGCAGCTTCTCCGGCACCGGCAGCTGGAGCAGCCATCATAGCCATTGGGGCAGCAGCGCTAACACCAAATTTGTCTTCTAAGATACTCACTAATTCGGAAAGATCTAGAACAGACATTTTTTCAATTTCTTCTACAAGGCTTTTAAACTTTGCAGGCACTACTACGTCTTTTTTTTCTTCTGACATATTTTTTTATCCTTTCTTAAATATTTTTTATATAAAATTTATTAATTAGATTTTTTTTCTTTAATAGCGTTTAATACTCCCACAAAATTGCGAGTAGTACCAGCCAACACTCCGACTATACCTCTGATTGGACTGTTTAGTGAGCCCACCAACTTGGCTAGTAATTCTTCTCTGGATGGCAGAGTGGCTAATCTTTTGACCATTTCTGGCATAATGAAAGCATTCTCCAAAATACCACCACCAAGATTTAAAGTTTGACTAGTTTTGGCATACTTATTCAAAATTTTTGCTCCAGCTATTTCATCACCGTAAGAAAGTGTGACTGCTACTGAGCCAGCCAAATTATCAAATTGCTCTGTCTCGCCCATATCTTTAGTAGCTTTTCTAAGAATAGTTTTTTTGACTACTAGATATTCAGCATCATTTTGTTTTAATTCTCTTCTTAGCTCTTCAATGATTTTAACACTAGAACCAGTATCTGAACTAAAAATAACTGATTTACTATTTTTTAGCTTATCTTGTATAAGCTCTAAAGCTACTTGTTTTTGTTCTTTCGTTTTAGCCATATATTTTTTATTAAAAAAATCTGCGTAAATAGCGCAGACAGTTGAAAAACTTAAAATTTTCTACCTCGGCAGGATATTTAATTCTTGGCTAATATTAGCTAGAAACCTACTGTCTTTGGCTATTTAATTATTTACTTCCTAGCCCTTCTAGGAATTTATGTGATTATTATATAGTAAAAATAAAATATTGTCAATCCTGTTATAACTAAGACAAAAGTTGAGGCCCGCCGCATGCTGTTGCACGCGGCGGGCCAAATGTCATCTCCACCTCCTAGGATCTGGCGTGTGCTCCTCCATCTCCGGGCTAAATATGAATCGAACGATGAGCTGCGGTTTGTACTTCGAGTCCATCTCTCGGAGCTGAAGGCCAGCTTCTATCCGGAGTTTTGAGTCCGGATTGCCCCACCGCGGATGGGTGTTGAAAACAACATTGATACCAGCACCATTGCTGGTCAACTGGTCGTCGATGTCGCCCCAACCCTCCATCTCGGCACCACACTCTACCCAGTGGTTGAAGTGGGTTTCGATTTGAGCCAAATAGTACCAGCTCTTGGTCTCGAGTTGATACTCGCAGTTGGAGTAGCCCCGCCACTTCTCCCACTCGGGATAAGTGCGAAAGGCCGCCACCCACTCATTGTCGCGAAAGGACCAGCCAAGAGCCGGTTCGATGTCCAGGTGTCCGCTCTGGAAGCCGAAGCCCAAGTACAGGTAGTAGGGTTTGTCCTTCTTCTCCAGGAGGTCGTAGCAGACGCCTTGGAGACGAGATTCCACACCAGTGGATTGGGCGTTGATCAGGTTGAGTCTGACCTCTGCCCGCGGCGGGTGGGTGCTCTCGTTCCAGATACCAATGTCACTGTTGTGATCCCAGCGCGGAATCGGACCAGCCTTGGCCTCGCCGACCAAGGCGATGACGACAGCCAGAATCAACAACGACCCGATCAGAATCAGAAAACCCTGAGCAAGCTTCTTGGAAGTGTTCTTGTTAAACAACATGATTCTTTCCTCCTGGTAAGGCCAATTTCTTGGCCAGGTTTACAGACTTCAGTTCTCGAACCAATATAGTATTATATCATAAAATATAATAATTGTCAATAATAAACAACTTAAGCTCAATTTTATTGTATTGACATAATTATAAAAATATGTTACAATTATATATTGTATAGTGCCAATTTATAAGTTAATATTCGCTTTTACCCCAAGTATCTATAGGGTATTTGGGGGAAGAGCGAAAAACATTTCAATCTTCCCGGTTACAGATCCCTGTAACTGAAGTTTCCCCTATTCATTTTGGAGGTAGCATTATGCTACGGATTCTGTCCTGCGCCATGCTACTACTGACCATCGTCAGCATCTGCGGTGCTCAGGTTCCGGAAGGTGGGCTTTACAAGCTCGCCGACGGATCCGGCGAGTATATCGTTGATGATGCTGACCGTCTCGGTCAGTGGCAAGTGGCGTTCGGAGAGAAGAGCTTGTGGGCCGAGTTGGTCAAGTCCAATCCGCAACTGGCGGATCCGGACATGATTATTCCTGGTGACAAGCTGATCATCCCAGCATCATTGGTTCGCCTCTTCGAATTCCGAAGAGCTAGCCTCGATGCTATGGTGCCGACCATTCCGGCCGACACCACTGTATCTCCTCTGCCGACGACTCAGGCCGAAAGATCCACGGCACCCGCCTTGGTACGCTGGATGATGGCCATCACGGTCATCATGGCGGTGTTTACGCTGGCCTACCTGCTAGGTAAAGGCATCCAGAGGGCCCAGCATGCTGATGCGGAAGACAATCGTCGACAAAACGAGATCGAAGAAGGCTACCTCCGACAGATGGCTGACCCCTACTCGGGGCCAGATCAGGCGCCAGGCGGCATCCTAACCGCCCAAACAGCGGCTGAGCACTTCGCTCGGCAGTACGAGGTAGAGCGCAACGCAATGACGGTCGCTGAATCAACCAAGCTCCCCGGCCAAGTGAGCATCGACCGGATTGAGGCCGTCGACGTACGTGGACCCATGGTGGTGAGCTATGCTGGCGGTCTAAGCCAGCAGAAGAACATTCCCGACTGGCAACCGGCCTGGCGGTGCTATCTTTCCGATGGCACGTCGTCGCTCACACTGATGAGGTGTGGCAACGACGTCCGAGTTGGTACGCGAACCACCACTTCCGAGGGCGGAGAAATCCGACTTCGGCAGGACATCGACCCGGTCGATGTCGACCAGCAGATCTGGCCCCCGGTCGATCTCAACCAGCAGATCTGGCCCCCGGTCGTCGACCAAGAGCCGACGCTGCCGGTAGCTGAGATAGCCCCTGAGCCCGGTCAGTACCGGGAGATCAGAGTTCAGTCGGCTAGCCGACTGGTACTCCTGCGACGGGACGGCTCACAGGAGCTGCTCGACATGACTCTCCTGGGAGATCTGGTGGCGATATCAATCGTCGCCGGAAAACTGGTCGCTCAGACCAGTGACCATCGCCGGATCATTGGTGAGGTCAACGGAGACTGACATCCGCAGTACGACCGCAGGTCGCACAAAGGCGGGCACCCCCACAGGTGCCCGCCTCATTTTTTTACTCAAAATAAAAAAACCTTTAATCTAGCTAGATTAAAGGTTTTTATATTACATTAATCTAAATATTTAGCTTTATTATCTAAATGTTCTTCATAATCTATACTATAAATTACTTCCCCTTCTTTAGTAGTTAAAAAATAATAATAATCATTTTTAGTGGGATAAATAACTGCCTCTATACTATCTAAACCAGGATTGGCTATTGGCCCTGGTGGCAAACCACGGTATTTATAAGTATTGTATGGTGAATCAATTTGCAAATCATCATAGCTAGGTTGAGCCAAACCTTTACCAGTCACATAATTGACAGTAGCATCAGATTGTAGACCAATACCCGCTACTAATCTTTTGAGAAAAATATCAGCTATCATTTTTTTGTCCTCTTTATTTGGGACTTCTCTTTCTATAATAGCCGCCAAAGTAACTACTTCAAAAATTGTCTTACCTTGCTTTTTTATTTCATCTCTAAAATCCTGATTTAATTTTCTATCAAAATTATTTAGAGTTTTTTTGATTAAATCTTCTTCGCTAGTAGCTTTATCTACAAAATAAGTATCTGGAAAAATATAACCTTCCAAACTAGCCTCACTTGGTGCATCTGCTAAAAAATCATAAATACCTTGCCAATCGCTAGCCTGAGAGCTCAACTTAATAAATCTATCGGCATCAATTTCAGCTGCTTCTAAAGTATCTTTCATCAATTCTCTAGTCCAACCTTCTAATAATGTCACAGCATATTGAGCCTGACCTGGCCCAATCATCAATAAATTGGATAAATGTCTAATAGAAATATCTTTTGGCATTTGATAAACACCAGCAATTATTTTGCCTTCTGATTTTTTGAGCCACAACCAAGTTTCAAAAACAAATTTATTTTTAATTAGATTGACATCATAGAGCTCTTGGCTTATTTCGTTGACCCCTTGGCCTTCTCTAATCACAAAAGTTTTTTCATCTGAACCGTTGCCATTGATGACCAAAATGAAAAACCAAAAGGCTACTGCTAGACCAAAAAATACTATTAATTTTATAATAAATTTTTTCATAAATATTTATCAAAACCCTGTTTTTTTATTTCCTCCAGCAAAATTTTGATATCTTGGGCTCTATCAGCTGGACAGAGCAATATTGCTTCATCTGTCTCAACTAATATCATATCTTCTACTCCCACTGCTGTGACTAATTTCTTATTATTAAAACTATATAACAAATTATTATGACTATCAATAGTCACTAAATTTTTGGTATTAGAAACATTGGAATTATCTTTTTTTAAGACGTCTCTTAGAGAGCGCCAATGACCAATGTCAGCCCAAGTCACCTCGGCTGGAAGACACAACATATTGGTCAATTTTTCCAACAAACCATAGTCAATAGAAATATTTTTTATTTGAGAATAAACTTTGGCCATATTCTCTCTAGAATCATCAGCTTTTATCTGCATCAGTGCTTGATATAAGTCAGGTAAAAATTGCTGATACCAATCCAATAATTGTTTAGCTTTAAAAACAAAAACACTAGAACTCCACAAATAATTACCAGCCTCCAAATACTTTTTGGCGGTATTTAAATCTGGTTTTTCCTGAAGAGATTTCACATTATAAACATCTTTGGCTATAGTATCAGCTAATTCTATATAGCCGTAGCCTGTCTCGGGATAGCTGGGTTTGATACCCAAAACAATTAATCTATCTGGATGTTTGGCTAGCATCTCTCCAGCTTTTTTTATTATTTTAAGATATTTGTCTTCTTCTTTTACAAAATGATCCGTACAAATAGTAACTATGCTAGCTTCGGGATCAACATTTTGCAGACGTAGTGCCGCTAAAGCAATAGCTATAGCTGTGCCTTTGCCACTTGGCTCAATAAAAATATTTTTTTCAGCTATATCTAATTGCGCTTTGACGCTATCAAAGCCACTTAGCCCAGTAACCAAAAAAATACTTTCTTTATCAAAAGCTCTAAGTAAACGATTGTAAGTATTTTGTAATAATGTCTTATCATCCAAAAAAGCTTTAAACTGCTTGGGATCATTTTGATTAGACACTGGCCAGAGCCTCTGACCTACTCCCCCTGATAATATGACTGGATAAAGCATTTAGGTTAATTTTACAATTAAAGATAAAAGCAATGTGTAGATAAAAAATAAATAAAAATAATCTCGCTTCATAATAAACTTTAATAAAGCTAAAGATAAATAACTAATTATAGCCGTAGCAACAAAAGCCAAAATATAAATTGCTTCAAAAGAAAAATCTTTGACGGTCAATATAAATGAGCCAACTATCGCTGGAATAACCATTATAAAACCATATTCAAAAGCCTGAGTCTTTTTTATTTTTAAAATCAAAGCCATGGCAATCACACTGCCACTTCTAGACCAGCCAGGTAAAACAGCCAGACCTTGCACTATACCCAAGATAATTGCCTGCTTCCAACCAATAGTCTTTTCTCCTTTGGTAAACTTACTAGCTAATAAAAAAATAGAAGTAATAATCATCCAATCGGTCACTGAGTTAATATTTCGGAAAGAATCCATCCTTTGATACAAAAAATAACCAATACCAGCTGTAAAAATATTGGAGACAACTATCAGCCACCACCAATTTTTTTTGGAATGCTCTTGTTTATCAAAAGGTGCTCTGATTATTTCTATAATCTGCCGACGGAAGAAAAATAAAATAACTACCAAAGATGCTAGATGTAAAAACACATCAAAAGACAAAGAAGCTTCTTTGATATCAAACCAATGCTCAAACAAAAACAAATGGCCATCACTAGAAATAGGCAACCATTCAGTTATTCCTTGTACGAGACTCAATATTAATACTTCTGTTAGTTCCATTTTAATTACTTTATTTTTCTGTTATAATGACTTTACAATAATCTATTTAAAAAATCAAATATGAATGAATATACACTTTTTCTTATCCCCATACTAGCCTTACTTATCAATCAAGTCGTAAAAGTAATCATTTTCTTAATAAAAGGCCAGTTTTCTTGGTCTCAAATCTTTGCTTATGGTGGTATGCCATCTTCTCATACTGCCTTGGCTACTTCCCTGCTGATTACTATGGGCTATTTTAGGGGTTTGGATTCTCCAGAGTTTGCTATTGTGCTTATAATGGCTATTGTTATAGTCAAAGATGCCGCTGGAATTAGACGCAAACTAGGCCAACAAGCTGCTATCATCAATCACCTCATTAAAAAACTACCAGACAAAGAAGAATACAAATTTCCTGTTTTAAATGAACGTTTCGGTCATAGTAATATGGAAATAATAATAGGATTTTTAGTCTCTATAGTTACTAGCTATCTACTAATAAATCTCGGTTTATAAAATTAAATCAAAGAACTACCGGTCATTTCTGGTGGTTTTTTGATACCCATAATTTTGAGTATAGTTGGTGGCACATCAGCTAAAACACCAACTGGTGTAACGTGACTGAGATCGGTCCCGACATTACCAGCTAAGACACTCTTGCCAGCAAAATCATCACCGATAATAAAAAATGGTACTGGATTATTGGAATGCTCTTTGTTTATCTCACCACTCTGCAAGTCATAAAGATTTTCGGCATTACCATGGTCAGCGGTAATAAGCACCAAACCATTGTATGACAAAACTGTATCTACTAATTCGCCAATTAGTTGATCCAATATTTCTATAGCCTCTATAGTCGCTTGGATATTGCCGGTATGTCCAACCATATCTGGACTGGCATAATTGGCTACAATAAAATCATATTGCCCTTCTTTAACTGCTTGATTTATCTTGGAAGTAAGCTCTCTAGATGACATAGCTGGTTTTTGATCATAAGAGACCACTTGTGGTGAAGGCACTAGTACCCTATCCTCTCCTTCATAAATTTTTTCCTGACCACCGTTAAAAAAGTAAGTAACGTGAGCATATTTTTCTGTTTCCGCAATATGAAGTTGTTTTAATCCTGCTTCAGACAAAACTCTAGCCAAAGGCATCTCAATGACCAAAGGTGGAAAGGCTACTGTCACTGGCAAATCTTTTTCGTATTCGGTCATAGTGACCATCACCAAATTTTTAAAATACTGTCTTTTGAATTTTTCAAAACCTGGTAAAGTCAAAGCCTGAGTAAGCTGCCTGGCCCTGTCTGATCTAAAGTTAAAAAATATCACGCTATCACCATCTTTGATAAGACCTTTGGGCTTACCCAAATCATTCAATATTATTGTTGGCACAAATTCCTCATCATATACTTTTTTATCATAAGATTTTTGAATAGCTCCTAAAGGATCTTCAAATTTCTCATCAGATACTCCGTCTACCATAGCTCGCCAAGCTTTCTCTACCCTATCCCAACGATTATCTCTATCCATAGCCCAAAAACGACCACTCAAACTAGCAATAGTACCAGTCCCTATATTTTTTAATTTTTCTTGCAACTTACTAATAAAATTAATACCACTATTATAAGGGGTATCCCTGCCATCTAAAAAAGCATGGATAAAAATTCTCTCCACTTTTTGCTGGTGAGCTAATTCTATCAGCGAATACAAATGCTCATTGTAGCTATGCACTCCACCGGAGCTGACTAAACCAATAATATGCAAAGCCGCTTCGCTTTTTTTAGCATTATCACAAGCTTTAAGAAAAGCTTCATTTTTATAAAATTCTCCGTCAGTAATAGCTTTGGTGATACGAGGCAAATTTTGATAAGGAATTAGCCCAGAACCCAAAGAAAGATGACCAACTTGAGAATTACCCATTTCGCCCCAAGAAAGGCCGACTGCTTCACCACTAGCTGCTAGTGGCATAATTGGATAATTTTGAGAATACTTATCAAAGTTTGAGGTTTTAGCCAAAGAAATAGCATTGGCTCTCGAAGGAGGCGCAATACCAAAACCATCTAATATAACAAGCACTACTGGTCGAGGTCTTTTCATTTTGTTTTAAACAATTAAAGATTTATCAGTCATTAATTTAGGTTGAGGCAGGCCTAAAATATCTAAAATAGTTGGAGCAATATTTGCTAATTGGCCATTAGTCACTAATTTAAAATTATCATGGCTAACAATAATAAGTGGTACTGGATTTTTGGAATGCTCAGTATCAATTTCTTTGGTCTCCAAGTTAATCATTTCTTCCACATTACCATGGTCAGCAGTAATAATTATAGTACCATGCTTAGCTAAAATAGCATCAATAATTTGTCCGACAGCCTTATCTACAAATTCTACTGCTTTTATTCCGGCTGCCAAATCTCCCGTATGTCCAACCATATCTGGACTAGCAAAATTGACCATAATAAAATCGTATTTATCCTCTTGAACATATTTTATCACCTCTTCCGCAATTTCAAAAGTACTCATCTCTGGTTTTTGGGCATAAGAAGCTACATCTTTAGATGGAATATTGACCCAATCTTCACCACCAACTGGATGATCATAACCACCATTAAAAAAATAAGTAACGTGAGCATATTTTTCTGTTTCCGCAATATAACACTGTCTAATATCTTTAAGCGCCATGGGTAAAGTATCGGAAATATCAATACCTGGATAAGCAGTTAGCACCCTTTCTAAATCTGGACCAAAATCAGTCAAAGCCACAAATAATAAATTTTCAATTTTTTTGATCAACTTAAATGAACCTGGATTTTTTTTGTTAAAATCTTCTTGCCCAAAAATTTTGGTCAATTGACGAGCTCGATCTGATCTTAAATTAAAAAATACTAAAGCATCATTACTATTAATAGTAGCAATCGGACTTTTATCTTTATCAACTATGACTGTTGGTAAAATATATTCATCACTTTCCCCTCGATTATAAGCTTGATTTACCGCTTCAATAGGATTTTCAACTTGATGACCTTTCCCCATAACCAAAGCCTCATAAGCTAATTTTGTTCTAGGCCAAGATTTTTTTCTGTCCATAGCATAAAAACGCCCCATGACAGTAGCAATTTTTACTCTATTGCTATTGAATATTGAAGTATATTGACTCAAAATTTTTAAAGCGGCAAAGGGTGGCGAATCACGTCCATCTGTAAAAAGATGAAGATAAATATTTTGCTTGGTCCGACTAAGAAAAAAACTAATCAATGATAAAAGATGATCATCGTGCGAATGAGGGCTAGAACCATCAGACAAAAGCCCCATCAAATGGACATCTGAATTATATTCACTGACGTGATGAGCTGCTTGCAAAAAAGCTGGATTTTTAAAAAAAGTGCCATTGTTGATACTCTTGGAAATTATAACCGCGTCTTGCTCAATCACTCGACCCGCCCCAATATTCATATGCCCAGCCTCGGAATTACCCGGCTGATTAGCTGGTAAGCCAACATATTTTTCCGAAGCCTGTAGTAAGGTATTAGGATATTTTTCATAAAGATTATTTATAACCGGTGTATGAGCTAGAGCTATGGCATTACCTTCTTTTTTATTCCAAATACCCCAACCATCCAGTATCAAAAGCGCCAAAGGCATATTTTTTTTATTTATATCTGACATATATTATTTGTTAATTTCTAAAGCTGCTGTGTAGACAATTTTTGTTCAATTTTTAATAACCTGTTGTATTTGACAATACGCTCGCCTCTAGCTGTGGAACCAGTTTTGATATAATCAGCATTGACTGCTACTGCTAAATCAGCAATCGTAGTATCTAGTGTTTCACCACTGCGATGAGAAACTATAATTTTGTAGCCATTAGCCTTGGCATAGTGGATAGTGGCTAAGGTCTCAGTCAAGGTGCCAATTTGGTTGGGTTTTATCAAAATACTATTGGCTACACCCATAGACACTCCTTTTTTGAGACGTTCGATATTGGTTACAAAAAGATCATCACCAATTATTTTTATATTATTTTTTTTAATAAACTCGTCATTACTAATATCAGCCCAAGCTGACCAATCTTCTTGATCTAGTGGATCTTCAATTAGTGTCAAAGGGTAAATTTCCATCAAATCAAAATAAAAATCTATTAACTCATCATCCGTCATTATCTGCTTTTCTAAAGCTAAGTTATATTTTTTATTTTTATTATCATAAAATTCTGAAGCCCCAGCATCAATTCCCAAAAATATATCACGACCGGCCTTATAGCCGCTAGATTCTATGGCTTGAATAATAAATTCAAAAACTTGTTTGTGAGATTTGACATTGGGAGCATAACCACCTTCATTACCCAAATCAGTATCATAGCCAGCCGCTTCTAAAAGTTCCCCTAGTTTATGAAATATTTCACTAGCCTGACGTAATTTTTCGGAAAAAATAGGCGTTTTTTCAGGTGCTAACCAAAACTCTTGAATATTTATATTGGTAGAAGCATGACGACCGCCATTTATGACATTGACCACTGGCGTCGGCAAGCTATATTTTTTTAACTTAGGATCATAAAGTCTTCTTAAATACTGATAAAGCTCTAGGTTATTAAACTTGGCCGCCGCCTGAGCCACAGCTAAAGAAACAGACAAAATAGCATTGGCGCCCAATTTTTTTTTGTTGCTAGTGCCATCAATCTTAATCATCAAATTATCAATTTTGCTCTGCTCTGTAGCTGATAAACCACTTAATTCTTCATTTAAAATATTATTGACATTGGCGACCGCTTTGAGTACTCCCTGACCGCCATATCTATCTTTATCTCCATCTCTTAATTCATATGCCTCAAAACGACCAGTGGAAGCGCCAGATGGCACAGCCGCACTAGCGGAAAGGCCATTTGACAGTTCTACTGTTGTTTCTATAGTAGGATTACCACGCGAATCAAGTATTTCTATAGCTGTAATTTTTTTTATTTTATCCGGCATTATTATTTTTTTAACCTTTCCAAGGCTGGCAGTTTGTCTCCTGATAAAAAAGTCAGCATGGCTCCACCACCAGTAGATACAAAATGAAATTTCTTATCCAATTTTAATTTCTGAGCCAACTCGACTGTTTCACCGCCTCCCAAAATAACTTTAGTCTTTGATTTGGCTAGAGCTTGCATGATTTGTTTAGAAGCTTGCATATAAATTGGATTTTCAAAATAACCAAAAGGCCCATTCCAAATAACTAACTGGGCTTTTTTGAGTAAAGTAATATAACTAGCCACAGTGGCTGGACCAATATCCAAAATCATTTCATTTTTAGCCACTTTAGCGACAGCTACAATTTTTCTAGTCTTAGACTTTAATCCGCTAGCTACCACCACATCCACAGGCATTTCTACAACCGTATTTAACAATTCTTTGGCCACTGGCATAGATTCTTTATCCACTAAAGATTTGCCCACTGGATAACCACTAGCTTTGAGCATGACATTGGCCAAAGCTCCACCTAGTAAGACGCCTTGCGCTTTATTTTTAAATTTTTTGATGAGCTGCATCTTGCTGGCTGCTTTGGCTCCACCAAAAATAATCACCAAGCCTCTTTTGATATTTAATATCTGTGACAAATAAGCTACTTCATCTCTAATTAAAAATCCAGCGTAAGATGGCAGATAATGTGTAATAGCCTCCATAGAAGAATCCAAGCGGTGGATATTGCCAAAAGCATCATCAACATAAATATCACCCAATTTGGCCATAGCCTTGGCTAGACGTTTACAATTGAGCTTCTCACGAGGCTCAAAACGCACATTTTCTAACATAGCCACTGTGGCATTGGCTAGATTGTGGCTATCTTCCTGATAATCTCTAAAATCATCAGCCCAAAATTCAATATTTTGACCGAGTTTTTTGGCTAAAGCTTTAGAAACTAGTAGCAGTGATAATTTGGGGTCAGGCTGACCATGTGGCCTGCCCAAATGAGCCATAATAATAACTTTGGCCTGATGTTTTAATAAATATTTAATAGTTGGAATTGACCTATCTAGTCGCCAATCTCCATGACGTTCCACATTGCCTTTAGCATCCAAAGGCACATTGAGATCCAAACGCAACAATACTCGCTGACCAGCTAAATTTTTTATTTGATCAATAGTTTTTAATTTCATATTTCTATTTCTGAAAAATCAATATTAATTTTCTTGGGGTATAAAAACACCCGTCACAAAATCATAATCAGCTAAATTACACAGCGCCTCAGTAGGAATTTCTGCCAAAACATAATCAAATATCCAAGAGTCCTCCCTTAAAAATACTCCCAGTTTGGTCAACTCTGCTCTGATAGTGTCATCGATTGGTACTTTATCAAAACTAATAAAAGCCCCGATCAAACTAGTATCCCCTCTCAAACTATAAATTGAGGCATCTATTTTGTCAGAACTGCAACCAGCGGTATATTGTAAGACATTTTTGTCCTTAACTAGTGGACGAGCATTGAAATAAAAAATAATACTAAAAACTATGGCAATTATTAACAAAAAACTCACTATATAGTCATTTTTCACCATACAAATACGCAAAATTTAATATTAAACTGTAGGGGTATTATAACATTTTTAAATAATTTTTGGAAATCAATCTATAACTATAAATATAGACCTAATATAAAAAATTATTGACAGCTAAAAATAATCATAATATAATAAATAACTATTTCGTTCATTATTTGATTTGTGCCACCAACAACTGTCCACCCGCCAGCTACTCGAGTCAAGGAGGAAACAGCATGTCGCACAAAAAATTTGGGAAATACACCTTAGTCTGGCTTTCGTCAAAGGTCATTGGTTTTCTGCTCCTGTCCATCACAATGGGAGCAGGCCTTCGCCACTAGACGGAGCTAGCCAGACGATCACATATAAAATGCTCTTGGTCCTTGACCAAGAGCATTTGCCTAAAATATTTAAAACTACTATCCAAGTTTGCTATTATTCTGCAGATATTGATTCTAAATCTTTATTAGTAATACCCAAACTAAGATAACGCATAATCTGATAAGCTGATGGTCCATCTGGCATATAGTATCTTTTACCATCAACTGGATTTATATACCAAGCTTCTCCACGAGATTCTACCTGTAAAACTATTTTACCTTGCAAACGATTAATTAAGGTATTATTATAAGACATTTTCCCTACTCCTAAAGGATTATGGTCGGTGTTAATCTCTGTGCCATCATTATAGCCATCATTGTCCGAGTCACTATCACTAGGATCTGAACCTAATCCTTGCTCTAATTTGTCACATAGTTCGTCACTATCAGAATCTTGGCATTCAAATCTTGACTCAAGACCAACTGGGATTTTGGCTAGATCAGCGTTGGTAATGCCCAGACCTAACTCTCTCATCATACCATAAGCAGCACTTCCATCTTTCATATACATTCTTGTACCTGTTTCTGGCTTCACATACCAAGCCTCACCATGGGACTCCACTTGTAAAAGAATGCGTCCTTTGAGCCTATTGGCCAAACTACCAACTTTAACAGGAGGAACATATATTGGCTGTTTTGTAACTTCTGCTGGCACTTTAGGCTTTTCTGTATCTTCAACAACAGTTTCTGTTTGGTGAGGAGAAGCGGAAAGAGAAAAAGTCTTGATTACTTCTTGAGCTTTAGCTAGAGCAGTCTGATAGGCTGTTTCATTACCAGTAAACATATTAAAACTAATCGCCATATATTTATCACCTGATTTCACTATATAATCAGTACCTATCATTAAAACCTCTTCACTACTTATTTTTTTAAAATTACCCTCAAATGATATAACACTGTTTAATTCTTCATTTAAATAATAATCAGCATCTTCTTTTTTTGTTATAGCTAAAAAATCCAAACTAGCGGCGGATGTATTGGCTGTAGATAAAATTTGTTTAAGATAATCTAGATATTGCTGATTATTATAATTTTTGGTGTTTTCATCACCTTTCGCCACACTGATAGAAATATAAGCTTCTGGTATTTTTTCATTATAAATAACTACCGGCTCTTTTTTTATATCTTTACTCAAAATATGCCAATCTCCATCGGCTTTAATACTAAATTGTGGCGAAGTATTAGTATATTGGCTCAATTTCTCCAGCGTTTTATTATTATTTACTAATGTCAGACTATTTATAACGCCTCTGATTAAATCTTCATCTTTTTCATTAACACCATAATCATAATCTACTTCTATTAGATAATTTTTATTAACCAAATAATAAAGCGTCTCTGTATCATTGGTATGACTTAAAATTATTTTTTTGGCTGCTTGATTATTAATCAAAGTATTCTCCACTGTCGTAAAATTAATCACAGTTAATAATCCATTCTTAACAAAAGAATCCTTCAATGAATTGACAGCTGTTTCCAAAGAAATATTATAAGGATATTTAAACATCTTGACTATGACATAGCCACCCTCGTCATCGCTGGGATTATCTATATTTATTTCCGCTTCATGATTATAAGTAAACTCCCAATCAGCTGGTTTGGTGATACTAAAATAATCATTGGAAAAATTATTAGTATTTTCTAAATTTTTCTGGAATTTGCTAAAACTTTTCAAATCTTCCAAATAAGAATTTTGCTGACCACCTAGATTTTTATTGCTATTTATCCAAGTATTTATGGACGCTATATTTATCAGATAGCCTAAACTACTGACATAATCTGAATGAGAAGCATTGACCAAACCAATAACATTACCTTGGCTATCAATGGCCGCTCCACCGGAACTACCAAAAGAAAGCACGGCATCAGTCTTTATCCATTTTTTATTAAATTTTTCTTCTTTACCACTGATAATACCTCTGGTAATAGTAATAGTGCCACCACCAATACCTGGATAACCCATGACAATAGCTGTATCATTGACCTCTGTGTTGTCAACGGAGGCTAAATTTAGATATTTAAAATTATTTGTTTGTGTACTGAGTCCAGTGATTGGTTCTATTTTCAACAAGGCTAAATCTTGATCTTTATCTTTGGCCAACAATTTGGCTGCATAATGACAATCTGGTGCTTGATCAATACTACTAGACAAACAAATCTGATAAACAGATTTGTATTCACCCTCATTGAATTCATCTTCTAGTGTCACTACGTGATGATTAGTCAAAATCACACCATCGCTAGAAATGATAATGCCCGAACCAGAGGCATATTGGTATAAATTCTCACCATCAAAAGAAGAAAATGAATTAATCAAAACCACTGCCTTATAGGCATTTTCATCTGGTAAATCACTAGGATCTGTGATGTACTCCTCTGCTTGTGCCAAGTGAGCCACAAAAGCAACAAATAAAAAAAATGCGGTTGTGGTGACAACTCTCAGAGACCAATTAATGTTGTTCATACTTTTTAAAATTAATATTTTATATAATTATATAATAACATTTCAGCTAAAATTAAACAATCTATTTACCAATTTTGTATAATATATTAGTCAAATTTAATTCATACCACTGCTTATTTTTAACAATATTTTGTTTGGCTAGAATCCATTTGTCCCAAATTACTTCTTTGTCATCATCAGGATTTACTGTCATAAAATACTTTTCTCTATTTTTCTCTACATAAGATAAGACATCTGACGATAATATCCTAGATTCACTGAGATTAATGCGAGAGTGCTCATTTTTGGCTAAGGCTATATTGGATCTCAAAATAATTTGCTCCACCGGTAAAATATTAATCACTCCATACATCCATAAAAATAAAAACAAAACAAATTTGATAATATTTAACCTAGACTGTGTAGCTATGGTAATAATCAAATAAATAAAAAGTATAGCGCAATAAAGTACCACATAGCTGGCAAAAAACTTTTCATAACTCAAGCCATAAAAACCCACATAGAGAAACATACGATGCCCAGCTGAGACTAGCAGTAGCAGTGAAGCTATGGTAAAAAATGTCAAAATGCCCTGCACCAAGCGATTAGTTTTTTTGTAGCTAAAAAATAATACAATAATATTTATAATTGATAATAAAATCAATTGCCAAAAACCACTCTTGACCAATATTTCAACTGCTTTGAAATCATTGGGTAAAGTATTAGACCACAACCTTTGCAATTGTAGCCATAAAAATAATAAATAAAGCAATAAAGTGCCACCAATGACTATGCCAGAAACTATAGAATCTATTTTTTTGCCAGAGGCTTCATTGTCTTTAATTTTTATTGGCTCTTGCCAAGCCAAAAATATAGCATACAAAAACAGTGATAATATATAGAAAAATATTATTTTCATCAACAAAGTGCTGGAAACTACACTAGTTGACCACTGATAAACATGACCCAATCTTTTAGAAAATTCTGGATCAGCTGAGGACAATAAAGGAATTATTATAGCTATGGCCAGCAGAATAAAGGCGGCTAAGCCCAAAATTATTTTCTTCAAAATATCAGCTGGCCGATTACTAATTTTTAGCATCTGGTCATGCGCTTGGGCTGATTTTCTGAGCTTGGTAAATGGAGCAAAAAGTCTAAAAAATAAAGTAAATAATAATCGGATGTCCCAATATTTCTTTTGGCTATCTGGGAGTAAAGAATAATTGATAAAAATAGTAGCCAAGACTGGCAAAATAAGCATATCAAAAGTTTTGATAAATGGATTATCATAAATAGCAAAACTCATCACAATAAATACTAGAGGTATGAGCCAAGTCAAATTATTTTTGGCCAATAATCTTTTTTCTAGCAGGACGCTATTTAAAAATAGCAATACTAAACTCAAGAAAATAAAAGTATTGATGCCCAGAGCTTGGATATCCTTATGCCAAAAATTCCACAAAAAAATTACCCAAAATAAAGATATCAGTAAAGAATGGATAATCCATCGTGGTCGTTGTTTAAATATTTCTGTGATTTTTGACATGACTCTATGTTAGGTTATTTACAAAGCTATAGAATGGTGAGCTATTTTTCTTTACAATACTCCTTCTCGCCGAAAATAACGAGTCGAGGTTAGCACAACACATGCTCCAGAAGTTAATCATCGTCCTCTTTATCTCGCTTACGTAGATTTTTCAACACTATAAAAAAAGCTAATGGCAATGTAATAAAATTATAGATCCTTAATAATATTTTCTTAAATATTCTGCTAATCTTATCAACTTTCATATTATTAATGTTGCCATCTGAGCCACCTATATATTCTTTAGCTTCTTTTTCCCACCATACAAGCCAGTTTTGAATATCTTCTATATCACCATATTCATCCGGACGCCACTTTTCCTCATACAAAACACAAGCTAGCTCGCCAAATCCTATAATTTCTTTTATGAAATTTATACCCTCATCAGAAATATATGCTTCATGATCATTCACTTCTCCTAAATAATATTGAAAATTTTTAGGCGATTTTAAATCATCTACTGTATAAAATAATTTTCTCCTTGAAGCATAAACAGGCACAATCAATGGCTTTCCCTTATACTTTTTTATAATTTCTGACGTTACTTTTAATTTCATAATTATTGTCCTATTGCATTAAGTATTTTATTCAATTTCCCCGCCTGGTAATTCTATTTTTTCTCTATTTCTGAATTGCTGTTCCAAGGTTGGAGTTGCTTCTAAATTTTCATAACCCATATCATAAAATTTAATTAGTGTTGATACTAGCTCACAAAGAAATATCTAAATATACTATTTCTTAGTTATTTTTGTTTCTTCCTTATAAATTGGTGCTCCATTTTCCTTGTAAACTGGCAATGTAAATTGAAAAACTGAGCCTTTGCCACTACCTTCACTTTCAGCCCAGACTTGGCCATCATGCTCTTTGATAATCTTTTGGGCAATGAAAAGTCCTAGACCTGATCCACCAGTATGAATCTGAGCTACACCAGAACCTCTAACAAATTTTCTAAACAAAGTTTTTACCTCTTCTTTCTTGATACCAATACCGGTGTCTGTCACTTTGAAGTTTAATTCATCATTATCAGCTTCTACTGTTACAACAATAGAGCCCTCTGGAGTATATTTAATAGCATTATCTACTAGATTAAGCACTACTTCTCTGAGTTTATCAGCGTCAGCCATAATAAGTGGTGGAACTGTTTTCTTTTTTTTGTATTCCAAACTTACTTTTTTTTGTTTAGCTTGATTGATAAGCTCTATTATGACACTATCTATCAATTCATTTATTTGAATTGGTTTTTTCTCTAGCTTCAACCGACCAGATTCGATACGACTGACATTTAAGAAAATATTAATGAGCCTAGCCAAGCGAGCGGCACTTTCAAAAAGGTTTTTTATTACATCATTAATATTTTTTGGTAATGGCCCAAAATCTCCATCAATCATCATAGATAAATAACCTTTGATAGCTGAAATTGGTGTACGCAATTGATGAGAAGCAATGGACAAAAATTCTGATTTAGCTTTATCCAATTCTCTCAGTCTGGTATTAGCATCTTGTAAATCAGCATTGGCCTCCTGGAGAGTATTATAAAGTTTTAGATTACGAGATACTAAGCCAACTTGATTGGTCAAAGCTGTCATAATCTCAATATCCAATGAAGAAATTTTATCTCTTTTAATTGGCAAATAATATTGGATAAGCCCAATGATTCTAGCTTCAGAAAATACTGGCACACCGACTATAGTCTTTATGCCCAATATTTCTTGAATTTTGTCTATTTCTGCTTTACCCACTGGTGGAGCTAAAAAGTCTGATAGCTTATCAGAAAAATTTATTTTACCAGTTAAAAAAGTCTGAGCGCTCAAATTATAATTTTCTTCCAACTTGGTCTGATAATCTCTCGGCTCTTTGGAGAGAATATGAAAAGCTTGCCTAGTGTGATCGTTATTAGTAATTGCCCCTACTTTTAAATATTTATTCTCTCTATCTACAAAACTTAGCATACCACCCACATAACCGAGCTCTGTAGCTATGCTGTCGGCAATCATTTGATTGATTTTTTTCAAGTCCAAAGTACGACTGATCATATTGGTCACCACTTGGATAGTGGTCAAAAATTTATTTCTAGCCTGCAAAGCAACATTGACCTCTTTGAGACTCTTGGTTTTTTCATCTACTTTTTGCTGGAGCTCTTTATTGAAGGCTTCTACTTCTTCATAAAGCTTGGATTTTTCAATAGCGGTAGCGACTTGAGGAACAAAAACTTCCAAAAAATTGATATCATCCTGCCCGTAGAGATCACCTGACTGCTTAGCATCAAATAATATAATAGCTGTAATATTATCATTTTCTACTATTGGCACAATCATTTCTGCTTTATGAGCTTCTGCTTCTTTGATAAAATAATCCGCTGTTTGATATTGCTCAGATTTTTCATCTAGATTACCTAAATCTCTGATTACTTCGTCAATAATCAAAATTTTTCTATTTTTTTCTAGATAAGTAACAAAATCTTTTGACAAAGAAAACTTCTGCTTTTCTTGATCTGAACTAACAAAAAGATAAAACTCTTGTTTATCGTTTGGTACGAAGAATGCTACCTGTTTTATCTTTAATTTATCGGCCAGCAAAGAGCTGGCACCAGCTAATAATTTATACAAATCAATTTCTCTAGCCACTACATTACCAACTTCTCTAAACACTTCTTGATAGTCAATCTTTCCTCTATAAAAAACTTTGTCTGTAACTTTGGCCCAAGTGCGTTTTACTGGGTCAAGAAATACTACTACTATAAATGAAGTAACAATATATGTAATTATTTTACTAGTTTGAGTATTACCGCCGATAGCATTACCAATGACTAAGACTGACAAAGCAAAAAAACTAGCTACTGTACCAACTAATATAGCGTATAAAATACTACGGGTTAAAATAAGTCTTATATTCATAAAACGATATTTTGCCATAGCATATGTAACTAAAATTAAATATAATATAACGAAGTAATTACCAGTTGGGTATATACCAAAAAATTGCGGGAAAAAGACCGTTACGCCACCCCCTACGCCAAAAAGACCTGATAATAAAACATATTTTATTTGTTGTTTTTTTAAAAATTTATATTCTCTAAGAGCTAAAATTAATTTATGAAAACTAAATATAAAATATAAAGCAAAATATACAAAATACGGATAGTACAAAATACCAGGCTCTACCCAATATTTAAAATTAAAAGCCGGCGGGACACCTTTTACAAATAAACTTGTGAATAAATTAAAACATAAAAAAAATAAAGCCAAAATGTAACCAAAATTCAATAATTTTTTACCATTTTTTAATTTATTTAATAAAATTAAAACAAAATTATAATAAAAAATAGGTATTAATATAGCACCAACATTTAAAAATTTATTCCAAAATAAAGCTTGAGATTCATCTTTAGACAACAATTCTAAAAAAAGACCTAATTGCCAAACAAAAACACCAAAGCATACAAGGCTCCAGAACCTATTTTCTAAAGACTTATTATTACGATAAATAACAAAAACACCAAAAATTAAAGAGACTGATGCTGTAATTAATGTAGATATCGTGAAACTATTCATAAAAGTTATTTACTATCTCTAAATTTTTTAAAAACAAAATCGATTACTTTATCTGCTGAAGGAGGACAACCCATTAAAAATTCAATATTATTTTCTTCGGCAAACCATTTCGTACATATACCTATACAGACATTTATATCATTTTTAAAATATTCCATATTTTCACATCGGCCGATAATAATATTTATTCTTTTCTTAGAAAAAATAGCATAATAATAAAATTTTAAACCAAAAATAAAATCTTTCTTTAATTTTTTCTTCATATCTCTCATTACTTCATGGCATAATGAACAACTAGTTGTCGGCCAAAAATATAATTGCCTACCAAGTTTCATATAAGTATCAGGTTTCTTAAAATCTTTAATTTCTTTCTGATATTTGTCTATTATATCTCTTGACGCATAATTACCAACACCTAACTCTTGAGCTTTTTTTATATGTGTTACATCATTAAAATTAAAACCCATCATATGTGCTAAAAAAGAATCTAATTCCACTAAATCATCACCAACACATATAAAATTTGAATCTATATTTGTACCTTCATGTGGTCCATTTCCTTCCATAGAAGTTATACCATCAACAATATTAATGCTTGGTTTTATAAAAACTCCTAAATAGCCCAATAATTCATTAAGAAAAAATTTATGAAATAATTTCCTACTATGCCCATCAATCAACCCCATTAAATTCTTTATGGAAAGGCTAACTTGTGTTTCCATGTGAGTTTTAGCTTTTGGAACATTTATAATATAGTCAACTTTATCTAATATTTTCGGTATAAATATAGTAAATTCATTAATGCGTTCAGTTTTATGTTCCTCCTCTTCCAAATTCAAAAACTTAACTTTATTATATTTTTTTAAAATATCATAACCTCCCATCTCTATCATTTTTTCGAATGGAAATTTCTTTTTATCAAGTGACAGTAAAGCATAGTGCCCAATAATAATTTCGCAATCTTTACTTACGAGATTCTTAACTATTGCTTCTAATACATCTAGAGATGTGTTCTCTCCTAGTAATATAGGAGGCCTGCCAGAAAAATTAGGTTTTATAAAAACTTTAGACCCATGCCTTAAATTCATCAAATTTAAGGATGTGTCCACTATCTCTTGAATTTTATTATTTGCATTTTTATAATATTTTATCATTTGATTTATAATTCTGATTTGATAATTTAGCTATTTTATTCATTAATATACTAGTTTCATACTCAAATGAATCTGTGATAACTCTATACGGTTCACCGAATACTAGATTAATCTTTTTTATTTTTGGTATTTTTTTTTGAGGTGGCCAAGCTTCGAATGCGCCTAATATGCCTATAGGTACTATTGGCACTTTATATTTATAAGCAAATTTTACAGCCCCATTATACCCTTTTTGTAACTTACCAGATCTCGATCTCGTCCCCTCCGGGAATAGACATAGGGTATCATGCCTATTTAAAATATTATCTACTCCTATATAAGTTTTACTTTTATCTTCTGCATTTCTATCGACTCTAATTTGACCAGTAAATTTTACCAAAGGATACCATATTTTACTCTTAAAAAAAACTTCTGCAGCTAAAAAATAAACTTTTTTTGACAATACACTTGCTAAAAGTAAAAAATCTAAATAACTAGTATGGTTGGCACACAAAATAACCGATTTTTTTGTGGGAATATTATTAATACCTTTAATCTCCCCAAGCCAAAAAAATTTTATAATAGGCGCAAATAAAATTTTTATTAAACTATAAAACATTTTATCTATTCAAATATTTTTTTAATTTTTAAAATTTCAAAAAAATCATTAGCTTCTCTATCCTGTGATAATTCTTCTAATCTACAAATCTTAGAGCCATCTTTACTCATTATATTATCCACTATTTCCTGTGCCTCAAATAATATATTATTTTCCTTTAAAGACTGCTTAGCTGATTTACTCAATTTAAGAGTTATTAATTTTTTTATATCACCTTTAATCAACAACAGCGCAGCAGCTCTCCCAACTCTTTTATCTAAAACTATAGTGTGTTTTAAAATATCTTTATCTTTGTCTAATAACTGAAAAAGGGCTTTTATGCCATGATCTTTGGACTTAAAAATTTCCTTATCATCCTTAATAACTATTAGGCTGTAGCCTTCCAATAAATTTTTTTCTAATTTTTTAAATGCATCCATTTTAAAATAAATTTACTTATAGGTATAACTAATAAAAATTGTAATATGATCCCTAAAAAACCGACTTTTATAATACTAAAAATGTGGCCAAAAAAGCTAATCCCATTGAAAACTAACCCTCCGAGACCAGAAAATATTCTACCAATAATCATTGCCAATAACAATGATATTATCATATTAAATTTTAGTTTCTCTCTAAAAATACCCACAAAGAATCCATAAGCTGTTACTTCTAAAATTATTCTTGGTAAAATTGGTAAAATTGGCATACCAGACTGAAAATAACTCATTATAGGGACCAAAATACCCGTCAATAAACCTACCCTCCACCCAAAAGATAAGGCTGCTATTAAAATAAAAAAATGCATAGGTAAAAAAACTGGACCTGCTAAACCAAATTGGTGAGTAACCCAAATAGTTGCTAAAGATAGTGAAGAGAATAAAAATGAGAATAAAATTACTTTCATATTAGAAAGTTTATATTCGACATTATCTATATGTAAATCTTTTATATTTTCCATAATAAAATTTATTAATTATATTTCTTTAATATTTTATACCTCTTTAATTTTAGTGTTGGTGTTAAAAATCCATTTTCCTGACTAAATTCTTCAGATAATAATTTAAAATTATTAATTTGTTCCACCTTAGCATGTTCTTTTAATCTTTGATTAATTTTATCCTTATAAAAATCAATTATTTTAAGGTCCTCTAAATTAAACTTTATACTATGTGCAATACACCATTCTTTTAATTGTTCAAAATTTGGTACTATTAGAGCTGAAATATGTTTTTGATTATCACCATAAACCATACTTTGGCTAATATATCTGCTTTCATTTAATATATTTTCTATGGCCTCAGGAAAAATATTTTTACCAGTGGAAAGTACTATGACATCCTTGGCTCTACCTATAATAGATATAAAACCATCTCTATCTATAAAACCTAGATCTCCAGTATGTAGCCAATTATTATCATCTATAAGCTCTTTGGTTAAATTATCAGCCTTATAATAACCTTTCATCACATTGGTACCACGAACTAGTATTTCTTTATTTGCTCCAATAGTTACTTCATTACAATCTAAAGCGTGCCCGACAGTACCTGGTCTAGAATTATTAGGCCTATTAACAGCTATAATTGGTGAGGCCTCACTCATACCATAGCCTTCTATTATTTTAATACCTAGATTTTCAAAAAATTTCAGCATTTTTAGATCCAAAGATGCTCCTCCTGATATTGCCATGCGAAGCCTACCTCCTAAAACTGCTCTAATTTTTTTAAGTACAATAATATCCAAGGTTATCCAAAGAATATATTTAAAAAATCCTAAACTTTGTTTTTTCTTTAAAACAGATAGCTGCAAACCCTTAAAAAATATTTTTCTCCTAAAATCACTAGCCGTATCTACCTTGTCAAAAACTCTACCATAAATTTTTTCAAAAATACGTGGCACACTATTTATCATTGTGGGTCTAGCTTTTTTAATATCATCTATAATACTCTCTTTGCTACGAGCAAAATATATACTAGAACCGCTAAAAATAGGCGCGTAATAGCCAGCTGTTCTCTCAAAAGCATGAGATAACGGGAGAAAAGAAAAAAATCTATCTCTATAATCAATATCTACATTACGTTTAGCTGCTTCTACATCAAATATAATATTTTTATGAGTCAGCATAACTCCTTTTGGATCTCCAGTAGTCCCAGAGGTATAGACAATAGTATGGACATCGTCTCCAGAAATATCATGAGGCAACATAGATAATTTTTTATCTTCATCTAGTATTGGCCAAGCTTGCAAATTTTGGCCGACTAAATCTTGGCTACCTCCTACTACCATAATCATAGATAAATTAAATTCTTCTATGATCGCTCTGTGCTTATCAAAATATTCCCGATGAATAAGCAAATATTTACTGTCTGAATGCCTTATAACTTTTTTGATATACTCACTATTATAGGTAGTATGAATTGGTACTACTACTATTCCTAATGTAGCGGCGGCTAAATCACTAATAATCCACTCTGGAGAATTTGGCAACATCAGAGCTAATTTTTCTCCTTTAAGCCAACCAAAATTATGCCATTTATCCGCTAGACGCCTACGATAGGCATTAAGGTTGTTATAACTTATTTTTTTATAATGATCATCTGACAAGTAAGCCAAGGCTGTGTGAGAGCCAAATTCTTTGACGATACTTTTATACTTTTCTACAATGGTCATATTTATATTAATTTTACCATAATGGCTAGTGGTAAACAACCAAAAATTCGAATACCCTCCAACTAAGTATTAAACTTCTTTTTCAAAAATTCTTGATAAGCACTATCATCTTGCATTATCTCCTGTATCTGATCCCTTATCCAATCTGCTTTGTTGACATTTTTGTTATCTGCTTTCCAATTTAAATAATCAGCAATTTTACCAGATATGCGCAAAGTATATTTGATATTAAACAGATTTCTAATACTACCATTATCGATAATCTTCAAAAAGGCCAAAACCTTTTCTTTTAAATTGGCCTCATCATATAATTCAATATGAATTTTTTGCGCTAGTTTACTATCAGACTCCAAATCTTTAAGTGATGGATCCAATTTAGCTCCTTGGGGTAAAAGACATAAAACCTCTTTGTTCTGAGCCAAAACTAAGGCTATCAAATAGCTAGCTTTAGTGTCCAAACTCTCCCCCTGAAAAACAAAAGCATCAACCTTGTCCAAAAATCTGCCATCTAAGCCCCCTGAGGCAGTTGAACCTAAATTGCTAAGCACTTCTGCTCCAGCTTTTTTAAGATAAAGCACAATGTCTTTAGCCTTTTGATTGTTCAAATATTGATTACTATAAAAATAAATTTTCATACATTTAATTTAAAAATTCACCAATAATATTTTGCGTCATGATATTTTCCAAACTTTTTTCTTTGAAGTCTTCGCCTAAAGCCCACATAGCCTTTATAATAGCTGTATTTTTTGTACAATTTGATAAATTAATTGCTCCTTTGACTGGAGAAGTTAAGTGATAATTATATAAAAATACTGGCAGTTTCCATTTAATGATTTGATCCTGTTTAGATTTTTCTAAAGTTTGATAAGGATTTATTTTAATAAAAATACCATGATAAGCAGACAAAACTTTTTTATCAAAAAACCATGGCAAACCTGGAATATCTTCTATAATTAAAATATTAGCTAATTTATTGGTATATATTTTACTAGCTTGCTTATTATAATTTAGACCAGATTTTACATTTATACCAAAGTCTACCTTGCCCCAATAATTATTATCAATGCTAGAAAAAACATTTATATCATTAGCCAAATCAGCCACAGCTCTAGTAGCTGGTATCAAACGGGTGCCAAATATAATAGCTGGAGCTGGTAAGGGTTGCTGAGCTATTTGAATAGCGTTTATCAAATTAGCTCGCAAACTCAGACCACCATATTTATTTTTTAAACCACTGAGTACTTCTTTTTTATCAATAAAACTAGTGCCGCTGACTTGAGAAGCTGTAGTAACTATAGTTTTTTTAAAATTTTGTAAAGCAAAACTCAATGCCAAAGAAATATTGACCAACTGATCTATTTTGGAAACTACTACAAAACCATCTGCTTCACTATCTTTTTCAGAAATTTTTTCTACTATTTTCTGCCATATTGCTGGCTCTAACAAATCATCTTCCCCACTGACAAAAATTGGCTCAATATTTGCCAAGATATTTAACTCTGGCATTTGAGCCAGCCAATCATTAATATCTGCTTCTGATTGCACTGCTAAAATACGACCATGATCATTTAAAATACAGGTACCACCAGCTAAAATCAAAAATATCTTTTTATTTTGCTTACTCATAAATTATTTTTCTTTGTTGTGGAATATAAGATAAAAAACATATATATTCATAAAAGCAGTAAATATTGGACCAAACCAAATATAGTTAAAGTTTCCAAAATAACAAAGTATTAAATCAAAATAAACACCAAAAACCAGACCTACTATAATAGTAATTAATAAAATTTTTATTCTCCTCTTTAGCCAGCTTTCCAAATTATATAATCTGCTTACTAAAAAACATATAGCTGAGATAACTAATGATAGAAAAAATAAACTATAAACTACATAAAAAGGTTTATAATAATCAATTAACCAATTAGATAAATTTAGTCCCCTCTCAAAAAAAATTATATGCCACTTAGAATATATAAATACTAAAATAATTGCTGAAAAAATTAGAACTAATACGTTATTATACAACTTTAAATTCTTTATCTTGTAAGGGAAATATAATGAGAAATAAAACAAGGAGACAGCTATACCAACTGCAGCGAGATATGATGTTCTATAAGATATTTCCGCTAAGGCGTTGTTAGAAAAAATATTAGCTAGTAGTAGAGCAAACGCCCACAAAAAATTAAAAAAAGTCAGTAGAGAAAAATAAAGGTTTATTTTATTGTGCTTTACTCCGCGAGAAAAAACCAAAATGCTCATTGTCAAATTAATCAGCCCAGCCAGCAATAAAGTAAAGTTTTGTAAGCCTAGTGTTGTGATTGTCATATGTTTATTTATTGTTTATTTTGCCTTTTAAAAAAATTAGATAAAAGGCTATAAAATTTATAACCAAAGTAAATAAAGGACCAAAGTGGTTATAATCAAGATTATGGAAATACATTAAAAACAAATTGGAATAACTGCCCATGACCGTACCAATAATCACCGCTAATAATACTAAGCATAGTTGCTGTTTAAAAGCTGCTTCAGCTTTTTTTAATTTTAAAAATAATATTACTATGCCAGCCAACATTAAAATAATAAGTATAAAAGTATAAATGGAATAAGATATAAATTCATAATAAATTATAACTTTAGGACCTAGAGAAACTTTCCAAACAAAAATTTGATAGAAAAAAATACAAAATATACTATAAAATAATATCGACAAGTTAATAAACAATTTATAAATTTTTGGTATTTCAAGCAATTTATAAGGAAAATGTATTATAAAATAAAACAAAATGACCACTATCATCAAGGCTACTGGATATACCAAACTAGCCATAAATCTAGTAAGCTCATAATTAATTCCTAAATTTATTACAATAAGATTAAGTGCCCATAAAAAATTAAAAAAAGTCAAAAGAGAAAAATAAAAATTTATTTTATTATGCTTGACACCTCGGGAGAAAACCAAAATACTCATTGTTAAATTGATAAGTCCCGCTAATAAAAGTAAAATGTTTTGAACACTCATAATTTTATGATTATTTACCTGCTAAATCCTGCTGATACAATAGCAAACTGCCGACAGCAATATCTAAATACTTATTTAATTCTTTGAGAAACTGCAATTCTTGAATGGACAAGAGTTCACCATCATTATCAATCATCAAAATACCCAAGAGCTGTTTATTATAAAAAATCGGTAAAGCTATATCTACATGCATAGTCTCCATCTCAGTAATCAACATCTTGTCTACAAAAAAATACTCTATCTCCGCTCGATTGGCTATTGTCTTCTTTTGAGCCAAATATTTAATAAGCTCGCTATCCGCTTTATTAAGTAGCCTCTCCCCCATAGGAAAAACCTGGTAGAATGTATCTAAATCTTTTTTCTTGGAAAGATAAATAAATAATTCTTTATAGCCAATTACCTTATTTATTTCTTTGGATAATCTGGACAGCAAAATATCCAAATCACGACTAGAGCGCAGTATCTCTGCGATTTTATCACTAGATACTCTGATATCATGCTCAGGAGTGATAAATAGAGCTAATAAAAATTTATGAACTGCATTGAATATAAATGGTGCGCTAAGACCAAATAGTAAAAGTAAAAATATTACATTTTGTATATTATTAAAATCTACTTTTATCAAATCGTGTAATAAAAAATAAAAAATATAATAAATGAAACCGGTAATAAATAATTTGAACAAATTGATAAGAGTTTGATAAAAAGAAATACGCAAATCAAAAAATCTATGTCTAAACAAAGCATAAGTCAGTATTACTGTGAAAAATATAGTACTATTTACTCCTAGATAATAAAAATTATGTTTAGATAAAATTGGTAATAAAATATTAAATAATAAGCCGCTAATAGACACCAAAGCTGTAGCTACAAAAATATAAGCGATTTGCCGACGCACAATCGGTCCAGCGGTCCTTCTATTTTTGGCCAAAATATACAAACCATAAGCCATCAACAAGACAAAATAAGCAGCAAAAAACCAATAAACTGGCCCCGCTATATAATAAAGTCTACTATCTCTGACTATGACCTCTGCTAAATTGTAAGGTGTAAATACAAAGCCTGACATAATAATAGCTGGCAAATACCATAAAAACTTGCGCCAATTCCCTACATGTTGCCATTTCCCAAATAAAGAAAAAACCAACTTAACAAAAGCTGGCGCTAAATACAAAGCTGGCAAAAGGCCGGCTTGGACAGCTAAAAGTAAAATGCTTTTATCTTGATGAATAAAGTAAAAAATATTCAATAATTCCGTACTCTGCCACAGCACCAATAATAATAGCATCCAAAAAAATGGCCACGATCTTTGTCTATCCTTATGAAAAAAGACAAAAACCAGTAAACAAAGATTTACTATATATACAAAAAATAAAATTAGGCTTGATAAATCCATAAATAATTACTAGCGGCCGTCAAAAACTCTAAGCCGTCTATAGATAATATACTTATAATGGCACTTTTTGTCAAGGAAAACAAGATTAACACTAACAACACCTCATTGTTTGCATAAATGACCAGACTTATTATCTGTGTCGTCCTGCCCTGTCTAGCTTTAGCGAAGTGGGGTAAATAAAAAAAGAAAGGGCTTGATAAATCCCTTTCTTTTAATTAAAATTTTATTTTATTCATCACTATACCAGCGGCTACAGCAGCATTAAGTGATTCAGCCTTACCAGACTTCATAATCTTAAAACGCTTATCAGCCAACTCAATTAATTTTCTATCTACTCCCTTGGCTTCATTGCCAATCACTAGAGCGATATTAGCCCGCCTATCTATATCAGATTCATCACCCATCAAATCAGTCACTACAATCTGATAGCCTTCTTCTTTGAGGTCATTGATTAATGATTTTAAATTAACATCGGCATTTAAACTAACATTGAAAATAGAACCCATACTAGCTGCTACTACTTTGGGATTATAAATTTCTACACAATTATTGCCCAAAAATACATGATTGAAACCAAACCAATCAGCCGTGCGAATAATAGTACCCATGTTGCCTGGATCGGAAATACCATCTAAAAGCAAAACGTTTTTTGATTTAAAAATAAATTTTTTGGCCTGAGGCATATTAAACAGTGCTACCATACCAAGAGGATTCACTTGATTGGATATTTTGCCCAAATCTTTTTCGGAAAGACGATAGATGTTTTTAAAAACCATCCGATCTTCATTTTCTTTATAAAAATTATCCGTCACATAAACAGAATCCAATAAAGGATTGGAAAATTCTTCCCAAATTACTTTGGGGTTTTCAAACAAAAATTTTTGGTGTTCATCACGATATTTTTTCTTTTTTAACTTGAGCAAAAATTCTATTTGTTTTTTGTTGACTTGCATATCATTTAAAGCGATAAATATTCAAATTAGTATACCTATATTATAGCATAAAAAACTTTAGGGCCCGCGTTTGTGCAACGCGGGCCCCCAGAACTCCTATAGGAGGATTCGAACCTCCACGGCTCCTGAGAAGAAATCCAGGGGCTCTGTCCAGTTGAGCTATATAGGGTTCTGTAGAGAAGAACAGTGGTGGGGTTAAGGAGATTTGAACTCCTAACATTCAGATTTTGAGTCTGATGCTCTGCCAATTGAGCTATAACCCCACCAAATTGTGTGGTACGCCGTGAGGGACTTGAACCCTCAACCTCTAGCTTGTAAGCCTAGTGCTCTAACCAATTGAGCTAACGGCGCACCAAATCGAAAGATTATCTTACCACGACTCGAACAACTTGTCAAGTCGTGGGCTGATCAGGTGCCCGGTCGTTGATGACCGAGACGATGCAGCGACGAGGCGGCAAATCATCTACCGAACCACCGATCCAAACAGCACAGATACCATCCTGATGAGTTGCCTCAGCCACCGGCGTCCGGTTGACCTCGATCGAGGTGATCTTGTGGGTGCTGTCATGGAAGCCCAAAGCTCCCATATCGCTAGCCTCGCGATGGAAGGAAACGGTCATCCCCTCCCTGAGAACCGTGTCGTTCGGTGCCAGCTTGATAGCCACGCAGCGCAGTCGAGGGAACACACGGGTGGTCTCACCGATAATTTTGTCGGCCTGCATTGAATTGCCTCCTGCTAAATGCACTGTTTCCTAGCAAACGCCCCAATTTTGGAACGTAATATAAAAATTATCGTAAAAAATACAATTTGTCAATACAAAGCCTCGTAAATAATCAATATAGTATAATATTTAGAATAAAAAAATTCAGGGGGCTACAGACACACGATTGTAAACAATCGCTTATGTGCTGTAGACCCCCTGGTCCGAAACTGTAATGAACACATGTCTAGATGTAAGCTCCTTCCTTCTGAGCGTAGAAGTCCCTCGTGGCCGAGAAGTGACTGCAATCGAGCATGAGCTTGGTCATCTCGGGCCTGAACATCGGTGGCAGACAAATCTGCCTGTTCACGATCTCGCCCCGGCCATCGACGAGGGCGGCGACCACCTGAGCAGTCACCGGAGACATCATCAAGCCGTGGCCAGAGAATCCGACCGCATGGATCAGGTTGGACACTTGCGTATCCACATCGATGATTGGCTGATGATCCGGCGTCTGGCCGTAGTACCCGGCAGTTGCCCGAGCCCGACCAGTGTTGGCCAACAACTCCGAGAAGTCGTTGACGTTGAGACGGAACTCCAGCCAGTAGTCTCGGTCGCCACTTGCCGAATCGGGATGGAAACCAGCACCGATCCTGTCCTGGTCTTCGTCGCTGAACTGCGGTTCAGGTTCAGCTTCGTGAGCCCAACCGTACATCAACTCGTTGTGATGCGGCCGACAGTAGGATCCTCTGTCCGGACCCATCCCGAAGATGGTGAAGGGTAGTTTCTTCCAACTATCGTCCGAAAACACGGACGAGTGCGGCTGTACCCAGTACAAATACCGCTTAAAGGGTGTGATGGGCAGTTCCATGCCGCCCAGCAACTTGCTCAGCCGTGGCGCCCACGCATTGGTCGCGTTGACAATCCACTTGGCCGAGAAGTCACCACTTGTGGTGTGCAGAGTAGTGATCGTGCCGTCTTTGGCACGAGTAGCGCCGATCACCTCGGTGTTCGTGAAGACCTGGGCACCGTAGTGCCGCTGGGCCATCTCGAATCCCCTGAGGTAGATGAGGTCGTGGTTGAGGAAACCGTCGGTGGGGCAGAAGGTCGCGCCGATCAAAAGTTCAGGGTTGATGTGCGGGTAGCGGGCGTGGACAGTAGAGGGATCGAGAATCTCAACCGGCAAACCAAGCTTCTGTTGCATGTGAGCAGCTTTCAGTGCCTCGAGCCATGCCTTGGCAGAAGCCTTGCTCTTGGCAGAATCTTCGATCTGACCAGGATCCTCATAGAGGAACAGGTAGCCGTTTTGCTCAAACAGCCACTCATTCTGCTCCTCTTCGGGAACACCCAAGATCGAGTAGAAGTTCTCGAAGAACCACTCGGCATACACCATGCCGAGGACGTTACGAGGATCGCCGAACTGAGCGCGGATACAAGCCGCGGAACGACTGCTGGATCCGTTACCAAGTGCACCCTTTTCCAGGGTGATGACTTGGTAGCCACGCTTGGCGAGCTCAAAGGTGATAAGAGCACCGTTGGCGCCCCCACCAATGACGATAACGTCTGCCTGAGCAGACATGCTAGGGTTGTCCTGACGGGTAATCATCTGCAGCTCCATTCTGGATGCACCAAGCATCCTAGTTTGTTTTGGTGAAGCGTGTGAAGCCGATGGACTAGGATATGGCGAAACGTGCACATCCTCCTTTCCTAGGTTGAAGGGACGGTTTAGAGACAAGCATAAAGCCTGTCACCTTTTGCTCATAGAGCAAAACACTTAGACATATTAAACTGTCAAAAAAACACATAGTAACAATAAGAGTATAATTAATAGACGGCGTAGTGTCAAGCGACGGCTTATATAAATGAAATAATACTTACTAAAAAATAATAATCTAAAAATCACTCCCCTATTTAGAGAAATGATATTTTAAATTATTTGAAACAGCTTAAAATAAATTATATAGTAATCAAATTCTAATTTTCCAATTACTGTGCACTACCCATTTAACGCTAGTTAATTCTCTCAAACCAATTGGTCCTCGAGCGTGTAATTTTTGAGTAGAAATACCCACTTCTGCCCCCAGACCAAATTGAAAGCCGTCAGTATAGCGAGTGGAAGTATTTACATACACAGCGGCGGCATCAATTGTTTTCAAAAATTGTTCTCCAATTTTTTTATTTTTTGTTAAAATTGCTTCTGAATGTCCGGAAGTATGATTTTGAATAAACTCAAAAGCTTCTGTAAAATTTTTTACAGTTTTTATTGACATTTCCAATCCAAGAAATTCTTTACCAAAATCTTTTTCTATGGCTTTTTTCAATAAGTCCTTTGGATAACACTTCTCTAAAACTTTATGACTGAGCATATCAGCTCTGATAATTACTTTGTATTTTTTCAGTCGCTGGGCTACTACTGGTAAAAATTTTTGAGTGATAGCTTGATCTAACACCAAAGTATCTAAAGCATTGCAAACAGTGGGACGTTGAGTCTTAGCATTTTCAATAATTTTGGCAGACTTTATAATAGCAGCTGATTTTTCTACATATGTATGACAAACTCCAGCACCAGTTTCAATAACTGGTACACTAGCATTATCACGCACAAAATCAATTAATCTTCTACTGCCACGTGGTATTAAAACGTCAACATATTTATTTAAGCGAAGAAGCTCTATCACCAGAGACCTTTGCGAAGCATCTAGTAATTGGACAGTAAATTTTGAAAAACCATGTTTTGTCAAAGCGCCTTGAATTAAATTTACCAATACTTGGTTAGTAGAATTTGCTTCTTTCCCTCCTTTTAGAATAACAACATTACCAGCTTTTAAAGCCAAACTGGATATTTCTACTGTTACATTTGGTCTTGATTCATAAATCACCCCTAGTACTCCAATAGGTACTCTGACTCTAGAGATATTTAGGCCGTTGGCTTCTTTGCTAGTTTCTACTACTTCACCAACTGGGTCTGGCAACTGTGCTACAGCCAAAAGACTTCGTCTAATTTCTTTTAAACGCTCTTTATTTAGCATCAGACGATCAGTCATAGGATGCCTTTCACCTTGTCGCATTACATCTTGGCGATTGGCTTTTAGAATTTCCGCTTCTTTAATTTGAATTAACTTTGCCAATGTCTTCAATACGGCATTTTTATTTATATTTGAAGTCTGAGAAAATTGACGTGAAGCCAGTTGGGCTTGTTTTCCTATTTGTAATATTGATTTATTCATATTCTTTTGAAATTACTTTTGCCCTTTGATAGGCAGCATTTATAGCACCTTTCCAAATCTTTACAAACTGCGGACCCAATTTTTTTAGAGCTGCCTCTGTTGTGCCGTTTTTTGATGTTACTGCTTGTCTAAGGTCTTTAGATGATCGAATATCATTATCTAAAAGTTGTGCGGCACCATAAAAAGTCTGACTTACTAATTTATTTGCTTCTTCAGCTGTGAAGCCAAAATCACAAGCTTGTTGCTCCAATAATTCTGCTATATAGAAAAAATAAGCTGGACCACTACCACTGATGGCCGTCGTTTTATCAAGCATAGCTTCATTTTTTACTTGTAGTGAATCACCAATTACAGATAATAAATTTTCAATAGTTTTTTTATTTTTTTTGACAAATTCTTCTGGTGTGTACCAGACGCTAATACTTTCCCCTATTTTAGCTGCTAAGTTGGGCATAGTCCGGACAATATTTTTGTGTGACAAACGCTTAGCCAAAGCTTTGTATGTAACGCCAGCCATTATTGAAATTACTATCTGACCGGCTCTTAATTTAGCTTTTAAATCATTAGCTATCAGCTGATATTGTTGGGGTTTGACGGCCAAAAAAATTATTTCTGCTTTAGCCACTGCTTTGACTAAATCATTTTCCACTTTTATTCCAGTTTTTTTTAGCTTAGCCAAAGTCAAAGGATTATTATCAACTATAGTGAGTGTTTTTTTTGTAACATAGCCAGCGCTAAGTAAACGCTCCATAATAACGGTGCCCATGTTTCCACAACCAATAATTGTGATATTATATTTTCTCATGCTAAATGTAAATTATTTACGTGAATTACTTCTTTTTTTAATGATTGAGGAAAATCAAGCGCTTGAGTTAATTCATTGGAAGAATAGTTGACTATGCCATAGGCAACAATGTGCTCAAATTGATCTAACACCTCAACAATTTCTCTGGCGTCAAAAGATCCTTTAATCTTTTTTACTCCGACCATCAAAAGACTTTTATTTTGACGTAATGCTTGAGCCGCTCCATCATCTATAATAATACCAGCAGCCGCATTTTTGGCACATAGAATCCAGCGCTCTCTTTCAGACAGTTTATTTGGTCTAGCAATAAGATTAGTGCCTGTCTTTTTGCCTTCTATAATTGCCCCAATATTTTCTGGCTGCAAACCATTGGCAATCCAAGTGGGAATTCCAGCATTAGCTGCTAGCTGTGCGGCATTAACTTTTGAATACATCCCCCCAACACCATGGCTAGAACTAGAATTATCAGAAATAACAGAAAAAATTTCGTTTATATCCCTAACTTCATGAATTAATTTAGCTGCTTCTTTATTTTTTTCTGGGTTGGCTGTCATCACTCCGTCTTGATTGGTTAATAACAACAGTTTATCTGCATTTAAAGCAATAGCAGTAGCGGCGGCTAATACATCATTATCTCCAAAAGAAAGCTCTTGTATAGTTACCACATCATTCTCATTGATAATTGGAATAGCACCATTATCTAATAAGCCATTTAAAGTATGGAGGGCATTGTCATATCTAATTCTATCTGAAAAATCTTCTCTGGTTAATAGTGCTTGACCGACAAGTATTCCATGTTTTTGAAAAATTTTTTCATACTCATGCATCAGACGGGCCTGACCAACAGCAGCATAAATTTGACGTTGTGTAATTCTTTCTATACCATTTGATAATTTGAGCACTTCTCTGCCAGCTGCTACAGCTCCAGAAGTTACGAGTACTGGCTTATATCCTTTATTATGTAAACTGACTAACTGTTTAACCAATTCTAAAATAAGACTACGATTCAATTTATCACCATTGGCCGTGAGCATATTAGTACCCACTTTAATTATAATTATTTTTGATTCATTTTTCATATATATAGAGCATTATAACAAACATTTTTATATAAATAAAGAAAAAAATGCGGAATACTATCAGTATCCGCATACTTATTTACTATACTAGACACTAATTAAAATTTTATTTGAATAGCTCTTTGTCCATCTGGAGTATCCTGTACTTCTACTCCTAGAGCCGTTAATTTGTTTCTCAATCTATCAGCTGACGGCCAATCTTTATTATCTCTGGCTTTAATTCTTTCTTCTAAAATGACTACTGCCTCCCCAGTAATATCCAAAGCATTTTTTACTAAACCTTCCAAACGCAAACCCAAAACCTCATCCATCTTCAAAATAGTGGCTAGCTTGGCATTGTCTTTACAATCAGCTTCAATTACTTTCTGCACTACTGCCAAAGCTTTTGAGGTGTTTAAATCATCACTAACAGCCTCATAAAATTCTGCTTCCAATTCTTTACAGCCGCCTTTGGCTTTAGGATAAAAAGCTATAGCTCGGACAATAGCAGCCAAACCATTTTGAGCAGCTTGTAATGATTCTAAAGAAAAATTAAGTGGCTTACGGTAATGATTTTGTAAAATAAGAAATCGATATGACATTGGTGAAAAACCCTTGGCCCTTAATTCTTCTAAAGTAATAAAAGTGCCATTAGACTTGGACATTTTCCCACCTTCATATTTAATAAAAGCATTATGTAACCAATAATTGGCTTGCAATTTACCAGTCACAGCCTGTGATTGTGCCATTTCATTGGGATGATGGACGGTCAAATGATCCATGCCACCAGTATGAATATCAAAAGTATCCCCTAGCTCCAAACGACTCATCACTGAACACTCCAAATGCCAGCCTGGAAAACCAAGACCCCAAGGAGATTCCCATTCCATATCTCTAGTTCTGTCTTCTGGAGAAAATTTCCAAACCGCAAAATCACTTGGATTCCTTTTTTCCTCATTTTTTTCTACCCGGGCACCTTCTTGTAGTTCAACATTGGCCAAATTAGCCAAACGACCATAATCAGCTATCTTGGATGTATCAAAATACATACCATCTGAAATCTTATATAAATAGCCTTTTTGATCCAACAAACGCACAAATTCTATTTGTTCTTTGATACTTTCAGTCGCTCGGATAAATTTGCTTGGCTCATCAATATTTAAGCTGGATAGATTATTACGAAAAACTTTGATAAAAAATTCTGCAATCTGCCAAGCATTTTGACCAGACTCACGACTGGCTTTGACCAATTTATCTTCTCCCTGATCAGCATCTGAAGTTAAATGTCCAACATCTGTAATATTCATGATATGTTTGACTTTATAACCATCCACTTTTAACACTTTTTTCAAAACATCCCAAACAATATAAGGCATTAAATTGCCAATATGCGGATAGTCATAAACAGTTGGGCCACAAGTATAAAGACCCACCTCTTTCTTTTTGATGGGCTTAAATTCCTCCTTGGTTTTACTCAAACTATTATATAAACGAATATTCATACTATTTGCCTCAATTATTCCATTGTAACACAAAGATAATTTTTGTCTAATACATGAAAAGACGCCCCGCTAGGAACGTCTCTTAGTTTGAATATAAAAATTATGCTACTCTATCAATCATTTCTACCAATCTAGCGGAATAGCCCCATTCATTATCATACCAAGCAATAATTTTGACCATATTACCACCAACTACTTTGGTCAGTGACAAATCTACAATTGATGAACGAGCGTCCCCAATAAAATCTGAAGAAACTACTGGCTCATCAGTTACTCCCAAAATACCCTGATACCGCTTACTCTTGCTAGCAGCAATTAAAGCATTATTTACTTGCTGGACTGTTACATCTTTTTTGAGCACAAAGGTAAAATCAGACAAAGAGCCAACTGGAGTTGGTACACGCACAGCTAAGCCGTCAAACAATCCTTCTAGCTCTGGTATGACCTGAGCTGTCGCCACTGCTGCTCCCGTAGAAGTAGGAATAATATTTTCAGCCGCACTTCTGCCCCGACGAAAATCTTTATGTGGACCGTCTACCAAAACTTGATCAGCTGTATAGGAATGAATAGTAGTCATCATAGCCTTGGCTACTCCAAACTTGGACACTAATACTTGAGCGACTGGCGCAATACAATTGGTAGTGCAACTGGCATTGGATATGACGTCTTGATTTTTGTAACTATCTTGATTGACTCCCAAAAGAAAAGTATCTACTCCTCCACCCTTAGCTGGAGCAGATATAATTACTTTTTTAGCGCCAGCTCTGATATGATCGCGAGACATTCCATCTTTGACAAAACGACCAGTACATTCCAAAACCACATCTACTCTCATTTTTTTCCAAGGTAATTTTTTTGGTTCAGCCTGACTGGTAATAAGATATTTTTTACCGCTAACTACAATATTTAAGCCACTGTGACTAACTTTTTTATGGTAGAGTCCATAGACAGTATCGTGTTTTAATAAATAAGCCAGAGTCTCTACTGGTGCTAAATCATTGATAGCTACTACTTCATATTTTTTATTATCCAACATTATTTTAAAAGCCGCTCGGCCAATACGACCAAAACCATTGATAGCTACTCTTATTTTTTTCCTCCGCGTAGCGGAGTCCCGCTTTGCGGGATTTGCCTTTTTCATAATTTTTATTTATTTTTTATTATATAAATGTATTATAGCAAAAAAACAGCTCCAAGCGAAGAGCTGTTAGTTATTAATAGCTATATAAATTTACTCGGCTGTTTTTATTTCACAAAGTCGGCCTTCTAAATAAGGATATTCTACTATATTACCATCAATATTTAATTCCACTGTAGCTTTAATAGGATGAACAGCTACTACTTTAGCTGGACCAGCTCCAGTTTTTATAATATCCCCTTCTTTGGGCATATGATCACGCTGATATTTATAAGCCTCTTCTTCAAAACGCAGACAGCATTTTAAGCGTCCACATGGTCCGGTCAATCTGTCAGCTCCCCGGTGGCTCAGTTCTTGATTTTTGATACTGTCTGGACTGACGCTACCAATAGTATTGAGCCAAGACTTACAACACAAAGGCACTCCGCAAGGACCCAAATCACCATTTACTTTGACTGCGTCACGCACACCGACTTGTTGCAGACGAATTTTTTTGTGATAATTTTTGACTAAATCTTTGACCAAATCTCTAAAATCAACTCGCGAATCGGCAATAAAATAAAAAGTCATTCTTTGATTATCAAAAGACTCAGCCATATCCACCAATTTCATAGCCTTAAGATTGTGCTTCTGTATCAATTTTTTGCAATCCACAAAAATTTTTACCATTTCTTTTTTTTGTCCTCTCAGCTTTTCCAAATCATCTTCACTAAGAGGTCGGAGCATTGGCTTGATATCGCTGATTTTATCCTGGACAATATCCGCACTATTTTTTTCATCGCTATCTTTGACTTCCAGTTTTGGAGCTTGCCACTTGTCCCAAGCAGTCACTCTGCCCACATCCTGACCCAAAGAAGTAGCAACCACTACACTATCGCCAACTTCAACTACAGCGTCTGGGTCGGCACTAAATTCTGGTAAGAAAAAATATTCTTTATCTAATTTATGAAATTGTACTCTAACAACTTGCATTTGTTTAAAATTATAGTAAAAATAAAAACCTAAAACCTAACTATTACTAACTTTGGTACCAATATTATTTTGTAGCACTGCTTTGATGATGTTCTCAGGGCTATATTTAAAAACAGTCAAATTTATTTTATTATCCCGAGCTAAGGCAAAAGCTGTAGCATCCATCACTTTAAGATCTCTCTTCAAAGCTTCACTATAGCTTAATGTTTTATACAACTTGGCTTTGGGATTGGCATCTGGATTACTATCATAAACTCCCAAGACATTACTAGCCTTATATATCTCTTGAGCTCCCACTTCTAAAGCTCTGAGTACCAAAGTAGTGTCAGTCGTAAAATAAGGATTACCAGTCCCACCAGCAAAAATAACCACTCTTTTCTTTTCCAAATGATTAATAGCTCTTTTATAGACATAATCTTCCATCACCGCTGGAATAGAAAAAGCAGATAATACTCTAGCCTCTTGGCCAATCTTTTCTAAACTTGACTGCAAAGCTAAAGCATTGATAGAAGTAGCCATCATACCCATATGATCAGCCGCCACTCTATCAATCTCCTCTCCTTTGACCATTCGGGCCCTAAAAATATTGCCTGCTCCCACTACCACGCCCACTTGATAACCCGCTTTGATTAATTTTTTCAAACTAGTAGCCAGCTTTTTAATGGCTGAAAAATCAAGATTAGCTTCCGGGAGATCCCGAGTGGAAGCAAGAGGACGGTCACCAATTTCAAATACTTCTCCTGAGAGCTTTATAACAATACGTTTATTTTTCATTCACTTATAAATTAGCTACTTAAAAACTTACCTTTATTATGTCAAATTGCCATCAGATTGGCAAGATTTCAAAAACCCCCTAAACGGGGGCTTTGATTTATTTTGATTTATAATGAGTAATATCCAAAATTTTCTATACTAGCTTTATTTTCTTCCAAAAGTTTTTCAATAGATTTTTTATCATCTTTGATATAAAGCTGATGCAAAAGACAAACTTCACTGTAATATTTTTTGACTTTGCCTTCCAAAATTTTGGTTAGCATTTCTTCTGGTTTGCCTTCTTGCTTTAATTGCTCAGCGTAAATTTCTTTTTCTTTCTCTAGTTCAGCACTTGGTACTTCGTCTGACTTGAGATATTTAGGAGCCATAGCCGCAGTGTGCATAGCAATATCTTTGGCCAAGTCTTCACTGCCACCTTTTAGCACTACCACAGCGGCTACTTTTTTATTGGAGTGTAGATAAGTACCAACTACTTCACCACTAAAAATATCAAAGCTAGCTAATTGTAAATTTTCACCAATTTTAACAATCAATTCATCTTGAATATATTTAGTAGCCCAAGATTCAAATTCTTCTTTACCGACAATTAGCAGCTTAGCAGCCAATTCTTGGACAGCCTTTTGAAAATCTTGATTTTTAGCCACAAAGTCTGTTTCACAAGCTAAAGCAACTATGGCTACTTTATTAGCTTGACGCTCAAAAGCAATCACACCTTCTTTTACTTCTCTGGCTGATTTTTTGGCAGCAATTTTTTGGCCTTTTTTTCTCAAAATCTCAATGGCTTTTTCTCTATCACCGCTGGCTTCATCTAAAGCTTGCTTGACATCAACAATACCACCACCAGTAATTTGTCTTATTTCTTTTATCAATTCTAATGACATTTTTATTTTAGTTTAAATATAATTAATTACGTGCGCCTCTAACCGCGTCAGCTATCAAATCAGTAATTACTTCAATAGATTTTATAGCATCATCATTGGCTGGGATAGGATAAGTAGCCAACTCTGGATTGACATTGGTATCAGCCAAAGCAATAACTGGGATGCCCATTTTATTGGCTTCTGAGACAGCAGTACCTTCTTTTTTCAAATCCACCACAAAAATTGCTTTAGGTAAACTTTTCATATTTTTGATACCGCCAACGTTTTCCATAAGTTTATCAAGTTCTTTTTTGAAAGTAACTTGCTCTTTTTTGGTATACATTTCCCAAGTACCATCTTCTTCTTCTCTTTCCAATCTTTCTAGTTTTCTAGTCAATTTGACGATATTTTCAAAATTGGTAAAAGTACCACCTAACCAACGACCAACTATATAAGGCATACCACAACTCTCGGCTGCTTCTTTGACAATAGTCTTGGCTTGTTTTTTTGATCCGACAAATAAAATAAGGCCGCCAGCTTTTACAGTTTTATCCACAAAGGCTAAAGCTTCTTCCAAAGCTTTAACAGTTTTTTGCAAATCAATGATATGCACGCCATTGCGTTGGGTGTGAATATACGCATTGGCTTTTGGATATCTTTTTGAAGTCTGGTGACCAAAATGAACACCCTTTTTCAACAACTCTTCTAGTGTTGGTAATTTCATATTTTTTCCTTTCTTTAGCCTCGCTACAAGCGGGCTTACCCGTATTTTCCTATTTGAATGCCCCTTTTTTTATTTGGGGAAGGTTAATCAAATAATCAATGAAAATACTTGTGATTAATTAAGCAGCAATACTTTAACATAAAAATTTAAATAAATCAAGCCCTTTAAGCCAGTAATTGACAAAAGGCTGATAATCAGATTATATTTAATTGTTAAAGTCACTGTACAATTCATTTGTAAATTGGGTCAAAGCCCATAGTAGATAGAGCCTTGTGTGCTAAAAACGCCTAGCAAAGTCTGGCTAAAGCCAGTGATCCCCCAAGGAAGAAAGGGAAAGACCATGAAAAACGCCCTACTGAGTGTCCTAGCTGGCATTGCCATGCTGTTTGTGGCTATGTTCCACGACAATAGTGTTGTGGCGGGTCTGAGCCTGATGATCGCGGGACTCAGTTTCTCACACCCCATGTTCAAACGCCGGCAAGTCATCGCCGTGGTGCTGATAAGCACGTCCGGATGGATGATGACTCTGGACTACTCCTGGTGGCCACTTCTGTCAGTTGCCGGTGGGACTTTTCTCGCTATCTCCAGGCTCGACCAGAGCAAAGACGCCTTCTCCGTCCTGGAACTGCTAATTGGCGTGAGCTGGTTTGGTCTAGCTCTACCCTTTGGCTGTTTCCTGGCTGCAATCCTGATGTTCACTCTAGCTGGACTCCAAACTCTTGTAGCCACGATCGAGGGACTAGTCGAATTGTTTGACCCGGCCTAGTTGCCGAAAACGGAAGGGGTGAAACATGCCGGATCAAGGAGCAAAACATGTTACCGAAACCGAAGTTGATGAGCTGAATGCAATGCGATTGCAGATCGCAAACATCTTGGGCCAATGCATCGTGAGGCGCGTGAAGGAACTCGAGGCTCAGGAGGAGGCTCGGCCCCGTCAAACACCGTGGGAACAGCTTCAGGGAATAAAGGTCGAACGGATCGAACTGTGCCCCTCTTTCGGGGGGCCCTTGATGTTCGTCAATCCGTACTACGATGATTTTGATGACTAAGCCCCGCCACTGCAAACGAAAGGAAAGCCAAGATGCTAGTTCGAGCCATCACAGAACCATTCTGGCACCAGCCGATACGGCTGGCTGTCAGCTTCAAGGCCTGGCCGGCTGGTGCTGAAGGCACTATGCTGGGTCCACCGCAGGTAGTTGAGATGCGGCTGGGCAAGGACAACCTCGTTACCAGCTTCAAGCTGGAAGTGCCTGTTCGTATGAAGGGCATGGCCATAGATTCCATGATTCCTATGGAATTGTTGACCATACTACCGAACGAAGAATATGCACAAGTTTTCAGGATCGACTAGACCACCACCAATGTGGTCAACGATAAATTTCAGCCCCGCCGCGCATCAAGTGCGGCGGGGTATTGTCTTTATTCTTGACTTTTTTTTGATAATCTGCTATTTTATTGGGGTATTAATTTTTGATCTCGGATTAAATCCCAGATGCCAAATTAGAAAAAACATATGAAAAAAGATATCCATCCAAATTATCATGCTGACGCTAAAGTAGTTTGCGCTTGTGGCAATTCATTTACAGTAGGTTCTACTGTCAAAGAAATCCATGTAGAAATTTGCTCAAACTGCCATCCTTTTTATACTGGAAAAGAAAGATTAGTAGATACAGCTGGTCGTGTAGATAGATTCAAAAAAATCGCTGAGCAAAAAGAAAAGGTGGCTAAAACTAGAAAAGGCAAAGCCGTCAAAAAAGCTAAAGCCAGCGAAAGAAAAATTGCTAAGGAAAAAGAAAAAATCAAAGCTGAAATAAAAGAAAACAGCCAAGTAAAACCTTCTGCCAAAAGCAAATCTAGCGCTGATAGAAAAAAATAACTAAGCCAAATGGACCCCATAGAGCGGGGTCTACCTTTGGATAAAAAGCTCTCTTAGATTTATCAGAGCTTTTTTGTTATAATAGAATAATGCTACAAAATAATAATATAAATTTCTAAACAGATGAAAATAAACATTGAAGAATACAAAAACCAAGTAGCTGAGCTAGAAACAGCTATGCAAAAATCAGATGTTGTTTCTGATGCTACTAAAATGTCTCGCCTTGGCAAAAAATACAGCAGCCTCAAGGAAATTTTGGCATTGGCTGAAAGTATAGACAAGGATTCACATGATTTGGAAAGTTTAAAAGAATCTGTTAAAGCAGAAACTAATGATGAGATGATTGTAATGACCGAAGAAGAAATAAATGTCTTGGAACAAAGAATAACCACTAATGAAGAAAAAATTGAAGAGCTCATAAACCCCGAAGATCCCAATGACAAAAAAAATATAATCTTGGAAATCAGAGCTGGCACTGGTGGCGATGAATCAGCTCTTTTTGCTGCTCAACTCTTTCGCATGTACTCACGTTTTGCTGAAAACATGAATTTTAAAATGAAAATAATGTCTTCTAACCGCACAGAGATTGGCGGCTTCAAAGAAATAATTGCTTCGGTTGATGGTGATAATGCTTATAAATATTTTAAATATGAAAGTGGGGTCCATCGTGTCCAACGCGTGCCAGAAACAGAAAAAGCTGGTCGCGTACACACTAGTGCCGCTTCGGTAGCTGTCATGCCAGAAGCTGAAGAAATTGATTTACAAATAGAAGCCAAAGATCTACGTATTGATACTTTTTGTGCCTCAGGCAATGGTGGCCAGTCAGTCAATACTACTTACTCAGCTGTTCGGATTACTCACTTACCAACCAACACTGTGGTATCTTGCCAAGATGAAAAATCACAAGGCCAAAACAAAGAAAAAGCTATGTCTATTTTACGCTCTCGTATTTTAGCTCAAATGGAAGAAACCAAAAATGCCAAAAATGCGGCTGATAGAAAAAGCCAAATTGGCAGTGGTGATAGATCAGAAAAAATCCGTACTTATAATTTCCCCCAAGACAGGATGACCGACCATCGTATAAAATTATCCTTACACAATCTAGACAAAATACTTGGTGGTGACCTAATGCCTATAATCAAACCTCTGTGGCAAGCAGCTAAAACAAAAAAATAATGTCACCCAGCCAAAACAGAGTTAAAAAAAATTTCCAGCCTACTATCAAAGAGCTAGTCTTAAAATATCAAAGTAAATTAAAAATAGATGAGCTAGATCAGCTCATGGCTTTGGCTTTGCATAAAAATATAAACTATATATACAAAAATCCTGATAAACAAATCAATAGATCCAATATTCTGACTTTCAAAAAACTTTTGAATAAAAGATTAGCTAATTGGTCGCTAGCTAAACTCAAAGGCCATAAAGAATTTTTTGGCCTAAAATTTATAGTTAGCTCTCATACTCTTATTCCTCGCCCAGATAGTGAATTGATAGTAGAAGAGGTTTTAAAAAATACTAATTCGCCAGCTGGCGGAAAGCAAAACATCTTAGATATTGGCACTGGTTCTGGTGCTTTGATTTTAGCTATAGCCAAAAATAATAAACACTCTGCTACTTATACTGCTAGCGATATTTCTATTGGCGCTTTAGCTACAGCTAGAACCAATGCCCGCAAACTAGGTTTAAAACAGAAAATAACTTTTATAAAATCAAATCTACTAACTAGTATTACTGGTAAATTTGATATCATCATAGCTAATCTCCCCTATCTTAATCCTCAACAAATGAAAGAGCCTTCTATAAAAAAAGAACCGCGGATTGCTTTGCTCTCTGGTTTAGATGGTTTAGATCATTATAAAAAACTTTTAAGCCAGTTGCCAAAGCACCTAAACAAAAAATATCTAGTCTTACTAGAAATTGACCCTAGCCAAAAAGAAGCAATCAAAAAAGAGATTATAAATAATCTCCCTCAAGCTAAAATAACTTTTATCAAAGATTTAGCTGCTAATATTAGAGTAGCTAAAATTACTCAATAAGCAACATCGACTCATCAGGAATAATCTGCACCCAAGTCTGACCAGCTACTAGTTTTAGCTCATTTTTTTCAGCATCAAAAAATCTAGTCCGACCATTTACCACTTCCCAATTACCTGACTGCTGACCTAATTTATTAAAAATAAATACCTGGCCTCCAATTTGAGTTTTCATCTCTCTCCTCTCTTTGTCATCAACAATCTTAGAACTTATAACCAAAACAATAATATTGTCTGCTCTAGCCTGCTCACCAGTATTATAAATAAATTTATCCCCACCTTGAAAACGAAGATAAGTAGATAACTTATTATTGTATTTCCAATCTACTTTATAAACACCATTATAATCTACGGAAAAATCAACAGTCGAAGTAGCTATTGCCTCTACAAAATTCCAAGTCACACTGGGATTAATATCTTTAATTTCTTTGATATCCCCTACTCTTAGCCAATTTGAAGATGAAGTAAAAACATTATGTGGCGAGTCCAAATTATTATCTCGCCAAAAATACGTTTCTCCAGCTCCAATCTGATCAATATTATAAAAACTATAATTACTAGCCTCTGACAAAGCATCTGGTGAGCCACCAACGTGCATATAAACACCGCCATACTCACTAGCAAAATCCATAAAATATGGCCGAGCTGATCTAACTGGCCCAATTTTGTCTATATTTTGTCGGCTATCAAAAATACCCAACAATCTAGTAATATTACCCTCGGCTAAAGCCTCATACACTATATCGGCCCTGTCCAGTCCGTATTGCGGTCTAGCATCATAAGCATTATCAAACATAATACCTACAGCAAAAAATTTTTGCTCTGGGCCCTCTACTGACGAACCATTAAGAATATGCCTATAAATAATCTCTTCTTTTATATTATTATTTATATTTTGTGGTATTATTTTTTTGTTGTAAGAAATAAAATTAAAAATTCCAATTCCCAGCAAAATAACTGCCACAAAAATGACAGTTATTATGATATATATTCTGGTCTTATGATTTATCATTCAAACCCTGAAATATTTACCCCGTAAATTAAATTATTTTTTTTCTTCTGCTTTGCTTGCGCCTTCAGCTGGAGTTTCAGCCTCAGCTGGAGTTTCAGCCTCAGTAGCTGTTTTGGCAACCGCACCTTCCTTCATCTGAGCTAATTTAGGCATAGTAATATTAGCGACTGGATCATTATGATCATTGGTGATAAGCACTTTTTCATTAATCTTTTTTAAGTCCCTGATCAACAATTTTTGACCAATCTCAGTCAAGATACTAATATCAACTTCTATTTTACTTGGTAAGTCAGCTGGTAAACATTTAACATTAACCGTGTTTATTTTTTTATTGAGCTGAGCACCTTGTTCACGCACCAATTTTGATATACCAATAAATTCTAAAGGGACTTTGGTCATCAATGGTTTTTTATCATCAATAGCCATAAAATCAACATGAGTAATCCGGTCAGAAACTGGATTTTGCTGAAATTCACGGACAATAGCTCTGATTTCCTTACCAGACACTTTGATAGTCACAATATTACTAGTGCCAGCTTCCTTTAATATTTTTAGTAACTTTTGATAGTCTGCCTCTATTGATACTGGTTCTTGAGAAAAACCATAAATAATACCAGGTACTCGGCTGCTGGTTCTAATGTCTGTCAGTTGACTTTGCTTATCAACTTGACGTTCTTTTGCCTCTAATATAAATTCTGCCATACTTTTAGATTAACTCCGTTAAATATTTTGCCCCACAAAATCCTATTGCTAGGATTTAATAAAGGTGAAATTAAAAATTCAATGCGTCTATTTAATCATAAAATATCAATAAAGTCAAGCATACTAATTACTCCTCATATGTACACTTTGTGAAATACCCAAAGCAATCATAATAGCCCACATGGAGCTACCTCCAGCTGATACTAAGGGCAATGGAATACCAGTGACTGGTGAAATGCCCATATTCATACCAATATTTATGAAAGTTTGCACTAGTAGCATAGCGGCCGTACCAAGTATTAGGTAAGTGCCAAAATCATCTTGACTTTTGCGCATAGTCAAAAACAATCTATAAAATATAAAGGTAAACAAGCCTAAAACCAAAGTTACCCCTACTAAACCAAGGTCTTCGGCAATGACGGCAAAAATAAAATCTGTACCGGGCTCAGGTAAAAACCTCAAACTACTTTGCGAACCCAAAGCTAAACCACGACCAAAAACCTGTCCTGAACCAACCGCGACCATAGACTGAATTACATTATAACCGTCTCCTTGTGGATCACGTCCTGGGTCTATAAAAGTTAATATTCTAGATTGTTGATAAGGTTGTAAAACAAAAAACCAAGCCAAAACTACTGTCACTAAAAAACCCCCAGTCAGCCACCAAAAATGTTTTTTACTAATCCCAGTAAAAAGCAAAACTATAATCCAAGTACCTAAAAGTACCAAAGCCGATCCCAAATCTGGTTGTAGCATAACTAAAGCAACAAAAAATAAAGCCAGTAGCCCTGATTTTAAAATGTGCCTAAACATAAAAAATTCAACAGCATAGTGAGAAAAATATCTAGCCAAGGCAATAATTAAAGCTATTTTAGCAAACTCAACTGGCTGCACATTAAAAAACCCTAAACTTATCCAACCAGTAGTACCTTTAGTAGTTTGCCCAAAAAATAGTACTATTATCAAAATAATAGTAAATAAAATAAAAATAAGCTTGGCGTAGGTCAGCCAAACATTATAATTGATGCTGGCAAAAAAGAAAAAAAGAGCCAGACCAGACAAAGCAAAAAATATCTGTTTTTTAAAAATCAAAAAATTACTAGCATCAGTATTCAAACTCAAACTATACAAAATACTGATGCCTAGCACCAGTAAAATACTTACAGCAAAAAATAAAAGCCAGTCTATTTTTTGCCACTTGGCAAAAAAATTCATCATAATTTTTATCTAATCTAAAATTTTGGTGTTACGTGAATATCTTTGAATATAGCTGAATCTAACTTATTGATGATTGGAAAAACAGCCGCTCTAGTTACTCTGGGTAATTTGGTCAACCAAACTGCTTCTAAATCTCTATTCTCCAAAGCCAAAAAATCTTTAGTTTTAAGTTCATTAATAGCTACTAATTTATCACTATTATAAAGAGCTACTTGCCAATCTACTTCCCAAAAATTGTAGACTGAATCATTATAAGCTCTCCATAGCACCCTAGCCGGTAAATCACTAACTACTCCATCAACAGTCTCCCGACTAGAAGCTTGAAATGTAATATCAGTAATATCAATATTTATCTGGGGAAAACTATTATCTACACGGTACCACTCCGTCTTAGAAATCACAAGTTCGGGACTTCTAATAGCTTTATTAGACTCATAAGCTGTCAAGGTCAATAATCTTTTTTCACCAGGATTTATAAAAGTTGTTTTACTAGGACTAGGCTCTCCTTGAGAAACAAAATAATACTCTATACTTTTGACTGCCCAATCTTTATTTGGATTCTCTACTAAAGCTACAATATTATAGCGCCTATCACCAAGTGAAATAAACTCTGGCTGACCTAAGATTATATTCTGAGGAACACGCTGGTTATGATAGCTAGCGAAGTCAAAAGTATTTTGCTGTATCTCTAAAGCCAAATTGCTAAAACTAGGCCCAGTAAAATATTTAATTGATCTAAAGATTAAAAATCCATAAAAAACAACTAAAATAAAAATACTTAATAAAAAAATAATTTTTTTAATTAAGAGCCGATGAGTAACAAAAAAATATCCTCTTTCTAGTTCCTTTTGGCTAATTGGTTTATAATCATCCATAACAAATATCTAATATGTATTAATTATACAATATTTGGCTATTAATGCCAATTATTTGGCAAGATAAGATTAGCTATGTTATAATAATAGCGAATTAAAAAATAAAATAAAAAAATGTTAGAAACTTCAAAAGACTTATTAAATATTATGCTTGGCTCATCTGTACTTTTGGTGGCTATACTTTTTTCCTGGTTACTTTATCAAACTGCCCGCACTATCAAAGGTCTAAATGACACCATTAGATCGATACAAAAAATAGCCAACAATATTGACGAAGGAATCAGCAATTTCAAAAACAAAGCTAGTAACGCCGGAGCTTTTTTGACAGTATTTATCAAAAGCGCCCAATCAATACTAGAGGCTGTAAACAAAAAAAGATCTAGCGCTAAAAAATCCAGCGCTAAAAAATAAAAACAAAAACCCGTCTGGGACACCCCGATACATGTAAATAATAATAACTGCTGTTATCGGGTTTTATTATAAAAAATATTTAAAATGTTTATTCATCTCCATACTCATTCTCACTATAGTCTACTTGATGGACTAGGCACTCCTGACCAGCTAATTGCTGAAGCTAAAAGACAAGGGGCTACTGCTTTGGCTTTGACTGATCACGGCAATATGTATGGAGCTATAGAATTTTATCAAAAATGCAAAAAGGCTGATATCAAAGCTATTATTGGTGTGGAGTGTTATGTATCCCCGGGTCCTCTTAGCGAAAAAAATGCTAAAGAAAAACCATACCATTTGATTCTGTTGGCTGAAAATAATACCGGTTACAAAAATCTTTTAAAACTTACTAGTATTGCCCATCTAGAAGGCTTTTATTATAAACCTCGTATAGACTGGGCCACTCTCAAAAAATATAGCCAAGGTCTGATTGCCAGTACTGCCTGTCTGGCTGGGCCACTAGCTAGACACATTAGAGCTGGCCAAGATAACAAAGTAGAAGAAAATATCAAAATACTTTTGGATATTTTTGGATACAATAATCTTTATTTGGAGATGCAAAATCTAAATAATGACGCCCAAAAAATAGTAAACGAAGAATACAAAAAACTATCAAAAAAACACAATATACCACTAATCATCACCAATGATGTCCACTACGTTAAAGCTGAAGATGATCAAGCTCAAGATGTGCTACTTTGTATTCAAACCAAACAAAAACAAAACGAAGAAAAACGAATGAGCTATCTAGGTGAAGATCTTTCTATGATCGATGAAGCTAAAGTTTTAGAGCTATTTGGTCAAGATGCGAGAGTTGCTATTGATAACACCGCTAAAATAGCTAACCGTTGCCAGATAGAAATAGAGCTAGATGTTATCCAATTACCAGAATATGAACTACCAAGTAGCACCAATGTCAATGATGAATTACAAAGGCTATGTCTAGAAGGCGTCACCAAAAGATATGGTTTTGCCCAAAAAGATATTCCTCAGCATATCCAAGAAAGATTAAATTATGAACTATCAATTATCCAAAAAACTGGCTATGCTGCTTATTTTTTGATTGTTCAAGATTTTGTCAATTGGTCTAAAAATCAAGGTATTATCGTCGGGCCAGGTCGTGGTTCAGCTGCTGGGTCACTAGTTTCTTATCTTATCAATATCACCAATATTGATCCTATAAAATATGATCTCCTATTTGAAAGATTTCTCAATCCGGAGCGTGTCTCAATGCCTGATATTGATCTTGATTTTGCTGATATCAGACGTGAAGAAGTCATACGCTATGTTGAAGATAAATACGGCAAAGACCATGTCGCTCAAATTATTACTTTTGGTACTATGGCTGCTCGAGCCGCTATTAGAGATGTGGGCCGAGTCTTAGGCTATAGCTATAGTTATTGTGATCAAATAGCCAAGATGATTCCGATGTTTACATCTTTAGAAGAGGCTCTAGCCAATGTAGATGAACTGAAAAAAATATATGAAGAAGATCCTGAATCTCAACGCTTACTAGATATGGCCAAAAAATTGGAAGGTCTAGCTCGCCACTCTTCTACTCACGCTTGTGCTGTTTTAATCACCAAAGAACCACTGACCAACTATACCCCACTCCAATATGCCTCCGGTGATGATAAAACAATTGTTTCTCAATATTCTATGCACCCCGTAGAAGATTTGGGACTACTAAAGATGGATTTTTTGGGATTAAAAAATCTAACTATCTTAGAAAAAACTATAGAGATAATAGAGGCCACCAAAGGAATTAAAATAGATTTAGATAATCTACCACTAGAAGACCAAAAAACTTTTAAACTATTTCAAGCTGGTGATACTACTGGAGTCTTTCAGTTGGAGTCTGGTGGTATGAAAAGATACCTCAAACAACTCAAACCGACTGAGTTGGAAGATATTATTGCTATGGTCTCCCTCTATCGCCCTGGTCCAATGGAGTTTATTCCTGATTTTATTGCCGGCAAACACGGTCAAAAAAAAGTCAGCTATCTGCACCCCAAATTGGAACCAATCCTCAAAAATACTTATGGCATTGCTATTTACCAAGAGCAAATCATGCGTATTGCTCGTGATTTAGCTGGCTTTAGTTATGGCCAAGCGGATGTCTTGAGAAAAGCGGTTGGTAAAAAAATAAAAAATCTACTTGATGAGCAGGAAGAAAAACTTATCTCTGGTATGGTAGACAATGGTATTGATAAAAAAACCGCCGCTAAAATTTGGGAATTTATAGTGCCTTTTGCTCGCTATGGTTTCAACAGATCTCACGCTGCCTGCTACGCTATGATTGCCTATCAAACTGCCTACTTGAAAAGTAATTTTCCTGAAGCTTTTATGGCCGCTCTTCTGACAGCTGACCAAGACAACATTGATAGAGTAACTATTGAAATTAAAGAATGCCATAAAATGGGTATTGATGTCTTAGCCCCCGATGTTAATGAAAGTTTTTCTAATTTTGCTGTAGTAAAAAAAGACGATAAAGATAAAATGGGCAAAATACGTTTTGGTTTAAATGCTATTAAAAATGTTGGTCATAATATTGCCAAAGTAATTATCAGAGAGAGAAAAGCTAATGGCCCTTATAAATCAACAGAAGATTTATTGTTGCGTATTAAAGACAAAGATTTAAACAAAAAATCTCTAGAAAGTTTAATTAAGGCTGGAGCTTTAGATTCTTTAATTAGTCGCGGACAAGCTCTGGGTAATATTAATGCTCTCCTAGAATTTAACAAAAAAATTCAAAACGAACATAAAAGTGGTCAAAACAATTTATTTGCTGATTTGCCAATGGCCAGCTCTAGTCTATCTCTCAAGTTAGATGAATTCGCAGACATTAGCATTGAAAACAGGCTGTCTTGGGAAAAAGAATTAATGGGTCTATATATTTCCGATCATCCATTTAAATCCTATATTAAAATACTAGAAGAACATGTTACTACTCTAGATAAATTAAAAAGAAAAGAAGGAGAAAATGTAAAAGTAGCTGGTGTCATAACCAATATTCATAAAATTACTACCCATAAAGGCCAAGCTATGCTTTTTGTATTGATAGAAGATTCAACCGCTAGCGTGGAAGTAATAGTTTTTCCAAAAACATTAGATCTTACTTTTCAATTATGGAAAGATGAAAATAAAGTGATAGTAGAAGGCAAGGTTTCAGACAAAGATGGCCAAATAAAAATATTGGCCGAGAAAGTAGAATTAATTAGCCAGTCCACTCTAGATAATTTGAGTGCTCAGAATCTAGCTAAAGATAAATTGTGGTTAATTCTACCCCAAGATTTTGATAAAGAAAAAATGAATCAACTAAAAGCTATTCTTGAAACTAGCCCTGGCCTCAGCCCAGTCTATCTGCAAATAAACAACGGTAAAGTCCGAAAAATAAAAACAAATATCAAAGTATTACCAAATGAAAATCTAAAAAATAAAATTATAGAATTTTTAGACACCGACAGTTGGCAATTAAAAAAATAATCTCTATAATATAATGGTTTTAAATAGCTATTTCTGCTATAATATAATGGTAAAATAAATAATCACTTAATATTTAAAAGTGTCAAAATATGAATCAAACAATAAACAGAAAGCCAAACAACATCTATTCCCGATTAGTAAGCTTTTTTCTTTTTTTGACTATCATCGCCATATTTGTAGTAACACACTTTGCTTTGGCTAGAGTGCACATCAAAATATACAGCAGTCTAGAAACAAAAGAAGCAGCTGTTTTGGTGCAAATGCAAGCTGAAAACAGTCCTGAACTATCAGCTGACGCCATACTAGGTAAAATTATAAGTACTGAATTAGAACTGAGCGCTAGTGTGCCTAGTAGCCAAGAAGCAGTTAGTAGTGACAAGGCTGGTGGTTATGTAACTATCCACAATAATTATTCCCAGTCTCAAGCGCTGATCAAAACTACTCGCCTACTTACTCCTGATAATAAACTATTTAGACTCAGTGAAAATATCACTGTGCCGGCTGGCGGAGAAGTCAAAGTTTGGGCCGAAGCTGACGGTTTAGGTGAAGAATTTATAACTAGCTCCACTACTTTTATAATCCCTGGCCTGTGGGAAGGCTTACAAGATAAAATATATGGCGAAACTAGCGAAGGCATGAGTTTACAAAGTGTGCCTACTTTTACTGTTAACCAAGCCACTATAGACGCTGCCAAAGAAAAAATTAGATTAGAAGCTGAAAAACAGAGTCTAGCCAAAATCAATGAATTAATCGGAGAAAATTTAGCTATAGACAAAAGTAGACTAAAATTTGAATTTGAAACTATCAGTAGTAGCCAAGTGGGAGAGCTTAGTGAAGAAACTAAAGTCACCCAAAAAATCATAGTTCATGGCTTAATTTTTGATCAAGAAGCTTTGATGAAAATAGCCAAAGAAAAATTTGCTAAAGAATTGGAAGGTGGACAAGTTTTATTAAATTTTGATACCGAAAAAATAAGCTATAGTATTTCAGAAATAAATTTGGAAAAACAAGAAGCCATACTAGAAGCAAAAACTACTATTACTGTTAGCTCTAGTGAAAATAAATGGGATATAGACAAATCAAATCTAATAGGCCTAAATGAAGAAGGCTTAAGAGAATATTTTAAAAAATATAATCCTGAAAAAATAGAAATAAAATTTTCACCTTTTTGGGTCAAGACAACACCAAAACTCAAAGATCATATTATTATAGAATAATCTTAAAAAACGCCGAAATCAACTCGGTGTTTTTTATTTGACAAATAATGTAATATTCTGATTAAATGACTGTGGGTATGTGCGGTAGTTTAGACAACTACTGCACCAACTTTAGGAGGTTGATACCCATGGCTCTTTTCACTAAACCCCTGTCTGAAATCCGTAAGGATTTCGTGCTCAATCGCTTTGCTGAAGACAACCTGTTTCGCCGTCGCGATATCGCTGATTGGCTTAAACAAGAGCGGCAATCCCCTCACCCAGATCATGAGATGTGGTCCAAATATCTGGGATCTACCTTGCTCTGTGACGTAGTCGAAGAGCATGATATGAGAAAATTGCTACTCGACTGTGCTGATCCAATGTGGTTCCCCTTTGACCCTAAAGTGGAATCTAATAGTATGATGGAATGGCTTGAAAAACTAGAACCACTGCTGGCTATAATGCACCGACTCCGTGACGTCAAACTATATGTAGGAACGGCATGTTGTTTGATAATTGTCAGCGGTAAGGAAGACGATCGGATGTTCCTGACATTCAATCAGAGAAATGATGGCATCAGTGAAGGCTTCTGGCCCCATGGCTTGCTCTACTGCCTTTATGGTAGCTGGTACCGCAGTGGTAACAAGTGGCAGCAGTCGCGAGATATCATGTGCCAACTCATGGATCAAAAAATTGCAGCTACTCGCAGTAAGGCTGAAAAGGACTTCAACCAGGCAGTAGCTGTCAGTGATGACGGCACGAAGATATTGTCAACCAACTGGGTGATTGTTTTCCATCCTGACAACGGATACGCAAAAGTCTACCCGGCTAGAGCTTTTCGTGGTCAACCCTGCTGGCGGGAAGGCACTAGCAGTGACAAGTTCAGACCAAATCACATGCGTCATATCTCTCTGCACATTCAAGATCCGGCACTCTATTTTGATGAAACCAGCATAGCCGAACATTTCGCTAACTGGAAATGTGGAGATGGCTTTCCAGCTCTCAGCTGGCTACGTAGCGAAAAACCAACAAATGCAACGGTGTGGCAAGTAAATGAATCGCGTCCCTTCGAACAAAAAGGACAAGGTCATCGAGGCCAGCTCTTGATCATCCCTGCTTCCAACTGTTGCAGTGGTGGTGGCATGCCAGAGGGCGGTATAGAACTCAAACTGCCCAAACGCATGTGACCATGCTCCCCGCCTCCAGCTTGAATAAAGTTGGAGGCGAAGTTTTTTGACTTTTTTTACAAAAAGGCTATACTAATTAATGCTTTAAGCGCTTGAAATAAGCTCAAACAGCTTGGGTAAAACTAACCTTTGTGACTTTAGTGAAAAAGGGTCCCGAGGCCTAATAAGTCTGGGGTTTTTTATCCCCAATAGTAGTATAGCTATGTTTAAAAACTTATAATTAAGCCCGAAACTTATGGAAATTAAAACAGCCCTGACTTATGATGATGTTTTATTGGTACCACAAAGATCAAACATCGTCTCTCGCCAAAATGTAAACATATCAACTAGGCTGACTAAAAATATATCCCTCAAAATTCCTATTGTTTCTTCCAATATGGATACTGTCACGGAAAGTGAAATGGCTATTGCTATGTCCTTAGCTGGTGGTATTGGTATTATCCACCGTTTTTGTGATATAGCCACTCAAGCCAAAGAAGTAGCCAAAGTCAAAAGAAAACAAAATATTGTGATTGATAATCCTTTTATTGTCTCCCCTGACAATACTCTAGCTGAGGTCAAAGAAAAAATAAGAGAATATAATTGCAAAAGTTTTTTGGTGACTGATAATAGCCAAAAATTACTAGGAATACTCACTCCTCGTGATATTACTTTTATAAAAGATGAAAATATCTTGGTCAAAGATTTGATGACTCCTCAGACAAAACTTATTACTGCTCCTCATGATATCAGTCCTGAAGAGGCCAAAAAACTAATGCGAGAAAATCGCATTGAAAAATTACCTTTAGTAGATAATGAATTTAAAATAAAAGGCCTTATTACTGCCAAAGATATTATCAAAAATTATAATAACGTCGGGGCTAGTAAAGATAGTAAAGGGCGTCTACTAGTTGGTGCCGCTATTGGCGTCCGAGCAGATTATATGGAAAGAGCTGAAGCCTTAATCAAAGCCGATGTAGACGTCTTGGTGTTGGATATTGCCCACGGTCATAGTAGTAATGCTATAAATGCTATTAGTGCTATCAAAGCTAAGTGGCCAAATATAGAAATAATCGGCGGAAATATTGCCACTGGACAAGCCGCTCTAGATTTAATAAAAGCTGGCGTCAGTGCTGTTAAAGTCGGTGTTGGCCCTGGTTCAATTTGTACTACCCGCATCACCACTGGTTTTGGCGTCCCTCAACTCAGCGCGGTTATGAATGTCTATCAAGTGACCAAAGAATATAATATCCCAATTATAGCTGACGGCGGCATCAAACAATCTGGCGATTTAGTAAAAGCTTTGGCTGCTGGAGCAGACACTGTTATGATGGGTGGCCAATTATCTGGCACCAAAGAAAGTCCTGGCTTACCAATTACTTATCATGGTCGTCAATATAAAATATCTCGCGGTATGGCTAGCTTAACTGCCGCCTTATCACGCCCAGATGCCAAAGAAAAAATAAAAGATATCACTCCCGAAGGCGTTGAGGCTCGTGTCCCCTATAGTGGCCCAGTAGAAAATATATTAAACCAATATATCGGCGGACTCAAATCTGGTATGAGCTATGGTAATGCCCATACTATTGAAGAACTAAAGAAAAACGCTGAATTTATACGCATCACCAACGCTGGTTCTAGAGAATCCCACTCTCATGACAATGAAGTTTTATAAAATTATATAAAATGCTATAATAATTCTAGTTAATAATTAATTAGATAAATATGAAATTATTAAAACTATTTAGCCTAGCTATAATGAGTTTTTTATTGGTTTTTTCATTCCATTTTGTCCAAGCTCAAGAAACAAATACCGAACAATTAGCTAATGTTTTAATAGAATTTGAAACTGACGAAATAAACGCCAAAAGCTTGAATATAGAAGAACCAGATGCTGTACCTGGGCAGTTCAAATATAATTGGCAAATTTTTAAAGAAAATACTGAACTCTTTTTTACTTTTGACAAAGAAAAGAAAATTGAAAAATTAGAAAAAATATCTAGCCGGAGACTACTAGAAGCCAAACAATTAGCTGAAACTAATACTACGGATGCTGCTAGTCGAGTCGCCGAGGCTCTTAAAAAATATGAGGAAACTAAACAAAAAATTAATGCCCGTTTGGAAAATAACCCAGAGCTCAGAGAAAAACTACTAGAAAAATTTGACGCTAACCAAATAAAACATCAGCAAATACTCTCTAGTGTTACTGAAAAATTAAGAAACAAAATTTCCGAAAGCCAATTGGATAAACTAGAAACTATAAAAAAAGAAGAAGCTCTTCGCTGGTATAATAATGACAAAGAAAAAATCCAAGCCCGTCTAGAAAAAGCTGTAGACAACAATGATGTTGGTAGTAAATTTAAACAATTAAAAAATATTGCTACTTTGGAAGAATTAAGCGATACTTTGCCAGAAGATGTCAAAATTAAAGTAGAGGCTGCTAAAGTCCGGGCCGAAGAAAAATTATCAGAAAAATTAGAAAATATTAATAGCCAAGATAAGGAAAAATTAGAAAAATACATTAAAAATATCAAAACTTCTGATGTAAATAAAGAAAAATTTATCAGTAACCTCAAAGACAGCGAACAGCTCTCACCAGCATTTAAAGAAAAAGCTAATAATATATTCAATAATTATTCCGATACTTTACGGAAAAAATTTCAAAGTCTAGACCCAGCTGGTCAAAAAAAATTTTTAGACCAGTTTGAAGACAAACTTAGAAGTCACCCAGCTAATATCCAATTTTTGGAAAGTTTAGACAGCTCTGAAAATAAAGAGAGAATCAAAAATCTTTTAGAAATCCAGTCTGAAGGAGTAAAAGAAAAAATACAAAAAACTACTGACCCAGTTAAATTAAAAACTTTAGAACAAAATCTACAAAATAATCCCATACTAAGAAAACAAATTCAAGATCAACAAAGACAAATAAAAACTGAACAAAATAGCCTACTCCCAGCTCCTTCAGCCTCTCTAAACACTAATCAATAAAGCCAAGTAGCGGCTCGCGCCAAAGCGCGAGCCGCTTTTGACCAAATCATAAAAAACACTTACAATAGCCCTAATGATAAAAAAGAAAAAATTTTACCTCATTGTATTTGGCTGTCAGATGAACTATTCTGATAGTGAAAGACTAGCGACTGTTTTAAAAAAGCTTGGTTACCAGGAAACTAAAAATGAAATGGACGCTGATCTAATTGCTATTATAGCTTGCTCTGTTAAACAGGCTGCGGTAGATAGAATCCACAGCAAAATACATAACTGGCAATTGACCAAAGAAACCAGACCACTAATTACTATATTATCTGGCTGCGTTTTGGAGTCCGATCAAAAAAAATTGGCCCATCAGTTTGATCTTTTTATTGATATAAAAAATTTAAAAAATTTGGGTCGTGATTTAGCCGCTATCCATCCTGAAGAAAAATTGGCTTTACCAGATTTTTTTGATATCTCCCCTAGCTACGGATCAAGCTACCGGGCTTATGTACCAATTATGACTGGCTGCAACAAATTTTGTTCTTATTGTGCTGTACCATATACTAGAGGTCGTGAAACATCTCGCCCCTCAGAACATATTATAAATGAAGTTAAAGACTTGCTAAGCAAAGGCTACAAAGAAATAGTACTCTTGGGACAAAACGTTAATAGCTATGGTTTAGATAAAAAAGGACAGGAAATTAACTTCCCTAGCTTACTAAAAAAAATAGACGGCCTGTCTAAACATTTTTGGTTAAAATTTTTAACCAGCCATCCTTATGATATGAGTGATGAGTTGATTAGCGTTATGGCTAAATGTAAAAATCTGAATGACTATTTACATCTACCTGTCCAATGTGGTTCTGATCAAGTGCTTAAAAAAATGAATAGACACTACAGCATAGCGTCTTATAAAAAACTCATCAAAAAAATAAAAAAGTCCCTGCCTAATATTACTTTGTCTACCGATATCATTGTCGGATTTTGTGGCGAAACAGACAAAGATTTTCAAATGACCAAAAAATTGGTCAAAGACTTAAATTATAATTTAATGTACATTTCTCAATACTCTTCCCGCACTGGTACTATTGCTGCTAAAATGTATAAAGATGATGTAGCAAAATCTATCAAAAAGAAACGCTGGCAAGAAATGAACGACCAATTGACCACTCAGTCTTTAAACTTTAACAAAAATCTAGTTGGCCAAAAACGTGAAGTTTTAATTGATACAGTCAATAAAGAAAAAAATAAATTTATCAACATTGGTAAACTATCAAATTATTTACCAGCTTATATTGAAAATAAAATAGCTCTAAAAATTGGTAATTTTTATCAAGTAGAAATAACAGAGGCCCTAGATTGGGGAGTCAAAGCCAAAATTGTAAAAAAATAACTGCTTAGACTTACATAAGTATAAATGCGAAATACCAAACAAAAAATAATAGTAGTTTTAGGACCGACCGCAGCTGGTAAATCTGCTTTAGCTGTTAAAATTGCCAAAAATTTTAATGGTGAAATTATATCAGCCGATTCACGTCAAATTTATAAAGGTTTAAATATTGCTAGCAATAAAATTACTAAGCAAGAAAGACAAGGCATCCCCCACTATCTGCTTGATATTGTAAAGCCAAATGAGAAATACAATTTATATAACTGGCAAAAAGATGCTTTTAAAATAATAGACAAAATATTAACCAAAAATAAATTACCTATTATCGCTGGTGGTACCGGACTATATATTTCTTCCATCTTGCAAAATTATGATTTGAATCCTAAAGAGCCAAAATTGCGTGACTGTCCTTATAACTCTTTAGTATTTGGACTTTCCCCTGATAGAGACAAATTATATCAAAAAATAAACAAGCGAGTAGAAAAAATGATTAGTGATGGCTCTATAACTGAGACCAAAAGATTATACAAAAAATATCCCAATAAAAAATTGATTGCTTTAAATGGTATTGGCTACAAGGAAATTATAGAATATCTTGATAAAAAAATTAGTTTGGAAGACGCTATTGAAAAAATAAAGCAAAATACTCGCCACTATGCCAAAAGACAAATGACTTGGTTCAGGCGGATGGAGAGCCAAGGTATTAAAATACATTGGAATAAAAACACCCGAGAAAGAAAAAAACTTTTAAATAAATTTTTGAAAAAATAGGAAAAGAGCCCCTGCACTAGGCGGGGGCTCTTTTGATTTCCGATGGACTCGGAAATCTAGGAAGCTTGCTTGACTTCCTGTGACTGCTTCTCCCTGTGCCAGGTCTCGCTTTTGAATTCGGGGTAACCCAGCGTCAGCTTGATGATCTGCCCACGCTGGCCAATCAGACGATCATCCGGGCAAAACTGGAAGGTCTGGTCGTGGCCATGGCAGAAACCAACGGCCAAGGGACGAAGTACCACCGTGATGACGCCGAATGCGCCGACGAAGCTGGACGAACGAAGCAGTCGCATACGGACCAGATGGACCATCTTGTGACCGAAGTCAACACTGACACTGATGTCAGAAGAAGTCCGCGAAATAGGCCCTGAGGTGAGCAAGTCCTTGAGAACCTCGCCGACCGCCTGGCCCTGATAAGTCGGCGCCGGCTTTTCAGTCAGGCGGCCATACCTGACCGATATGTCGAGTTCGACCAGGGGTTTCTTGGCTTTTTTGCTGTCAGTCTCCAACTCAGGTCTCCTTGTCCAGGGTGAAACAGTGATGGGAACAAATCTATTTATTAATACTCTATTCAACATTTTTTGTCAATCCACTACATTGCAAAAATTTGGACTGACATTAAAGCCGGCCGCGTCTGACGCGGCCGGCTAAAAATAAATAATCTATTTTAATTTCTTTACTATACCCTTAGCAGCATCTACATCTACTTTATCTCCGTCTTTCAAAATTTTAGTAGCTATCTTAGTGCCTACTACACAAGGTATTTTTAATTCTCTAGCAACTATAGCGGCATGACAAGTTATTCCTCCATCATTGGTGACAATAGCAGCAGCCTTTTTCATAGCTGGTACTAGTGATGGAAAAGTAGTTCTGGCTACCATAATATCCCCCTGCTTCATTTTATGCATCTCTTCTGGTAAATTTACTATCTTTACATAAGATCTAGCATGGCCAGGGTAAGCTGAAGTACCCTTTAACATATCTAATTTTACAACTTTCTCTTTTTCTATATTTTGACTAAGCAAAAATTTTTCAGCTTCACGTCCAGCATAAACTTTTGATTTTAAACCTCTAAAAATATAAGCGCTTTTTATAAATCTTTGATTTAAAATATTGGAATCAAAACTACCCTTTCTTATAGCTATATTTAATTCATCTGGCGTCATCATTCTTACTTGCTGTAAAGATAAATTTAATCGTTTAGCTAGCTCTTTATGGAAAAACTCCAAAAGATAGCAGTAATAAAACCAAGCATCTTTCCGATATGATTTTAAATAAATAATATCTGCTGCAATATCAAAATATTTCTTTTCTTTAGTATTAAGTTGTAATTTTTTAATAAAATTAAAACGTAATTTTCTATCATTTCTAATCTGAGATTCAAGTATTTTTAAATTTTTATTGACATTTACTTTTTGACGGAGTAAACCTGACCACATTGTCAAATAATAATCCAGCTCATAAGCAGGACCAATATAAGTATAAGGCACCCAGAGCCATTTTTTATAATGGCTAATTATTTTATTTTTTAATTTACTTTCTATTCTATCAAGATTATTTTCTATATATTTTGGATCTTTATGGCTAAATAATTTTCTAGCACTTTTATCAGCTTTTATAAGTAATAAAATTCTTAAAGCTTCTATCTCTTCTTTCAAGGACATACTAGCTTTATCTGGAGTGGTAAGTATTGAAAAAACCTCAGCTGGATTTAAATTCAAATTACTTTCTTTTATTTTATTCTCTACCATCCCCCATAAAAACTTGGTCAAATCCTCCCCATCCGAATCTACAAACCAAGTTGTTAGAGTAAGTCTGCCCTGCGCTTTATAAAAATAGCTCTGTAATTTATTATGAAAATATACCAACTCTATACTACTCATTTTACCAAAATCCGTTCTTCTATTTTTTCTAACAAATTTAAAAAGTTCAGACACATCTTTTAGACCATCTCTTTGTAGATGAAATATAAAATTTGGCTTTGTTTTTATAGTATGTAAAATAGCTTCAATAAATTCCCTTAACTGTTTAAGAGGTATGTAGGCACCCACTAAATCATAAGCCTGACCTACTAGTAAAAAATCTTTTAAAATATTTTTACCTATTACTTTTTTCTGATCAGACAAAGCACTAAAAACTGCTGGACCAGTTATGATGATCGGCATCCTATAAATTTCAAAATTTTTACGCCAAACTTCTCTTCTTGGCATTTTTTAATCCTTTAATTTCTTTTTCAAAATTTCTTCTGCCTTTTGTGGATTGGCTTTGCCTTTACTCTCTTTCATAAATTGTCCCACCAAAAACTTTAATACTGCAATTTTACCAGCTTTATATTCTGCCACTTGCTCTGGATTAGACATCACTACCTCGATAGCTATATCCTCTAAACTACTATCATCATCAATTTGAGCCAAATTTAGTCTTTCGGCAATATGGCTAGGATCATCATCGGCCCCATTAAACATTTCTTTCAGTATTACTTGACCAGCGGAGCTATTGATAGTTTGCTTATAAATCAAACTAATAAACTCTGCCATATTTTCAGCGCTAATTTTAAGATTTTTAATATCAAAATTATTATCAATCAAAGCAAACAATTCACTACTTATCCAATTAAAAGTTAACTTTGATAATTTTTCTTTTTTACCTGCCCACAGTTGGCTAGCTTCATCACTATCTTCAGAAAGGCCTTCGGCTTTAAAAAGCCAAGCCCTGAGATCAGACATCACTTCTTCAAAATAATTGGCCCAGACTCTTTGATTGACCAAAACCCAAGCATCCTCTGTTTTAAGATTATATTCTTTAACAAATCTATCTTTTTTATTGTATGGTAGCTCTACCATGGTAGAAACTACAGTTTGCATCAATTTTTCTGAAATAATAATTGGCGGCAAATCTGGTTCTGGAAAATATCTATAATCAGATGAGCCTTCTTTGGTGCGCTGTAGTACTGTTTCCTCTTTATCTTCATCCCAGCCGCGAGTCTCTGTCACTTGCGGAGCCTGCTTATCATCCCAAAGTTTGGCTTGTCTTTTTTCTTCAAACATCAAAGCTTTTTCCACAGCCTTAAATGAATTGAGGTTTTTTATTTCTGTTTTAGGATAAAGATCATGGTCACCTAAAGGTCTTAGTGATATATTGGCATCACATCTCAAATGACCTTTTTCCATGTCCGCCTCAGAAACATCTAGATAACGAGCAATCAGCCTGAGTTGTTGTAAAAATTCTTTGGTCTCTTTGGGACTTTTAAAATCTGGTTTGGTCACAATCTCAGCTAGCGGTGTACCACCCCGATTAAAATCTACCAAAGTCTTATCGCCTTTATGAATATTTTTGGCGGCATCTTCTTCTAAATGTAATCTTTCTATACCAATACTCCAAGTCTGATTATCTACTTCAATTACCAAATGTCCGTCATGAGCTAATGGTTCGTCAAATTGAGATATTTGATAGCCTTTGGGCAAATCTGGATAAAAATAATTTTTTCTATCAAACTTTGATTGCTTATTTATTTTACAATTCAAGGCCAAAGACATCATCATAGCCAGCTTGATAGCTTCTTTATTGACGCTAGGCAATGTCCCTGGATGTCCCAAGCAAATAGGACAAACTAAAGTATTTGGTTCTTGGCCTTCTGAATCATTAGAACAACTGCAAAACATCTTACTCTTGGTCTTGAGTTGTAAATGAATTTCTAAGCCTATAATTGTTTCGTATTTAGCCATAGCTTAACTATATATATTTTTTGATTTTATTACAAACCTCATTGTGAATATCATCAATACTTCTCATTTGTCCACTACCATCATCACAATTTATTATTTCCCAGTTATATTTTTTGGCCACATAGTTACCAGCCTCTAAAGCGTCTTCTAAATGTCCCAAATCATTTTCATGAATATCATTTTTTGATTTAATATTATCGTGCCGAGCATTTTTCTGAAGGGCTAAATTTTGGGAAATATCAGCCGAAATATTCATAAAAAATACTAGGTCTGGTCTTGGAATATCAAAAATGCCAAATTCCAATTCATCTAGCCAATTTAAAAATTTATCCCGCTCTAGAGTATCTTTTATTTTGCCAGCTTGATGGACCATATTGGAAGTGGCATAGCGATTGGCCAAAACAATTTTTCCTTCACTTAGCCATTCTTTCATCCGAAAAGAAGCCTCATACCTATCAACAGCGTAGAAAATACTAGCTCGATAAGCACCTACTTCTTTGGCGCTACCAAAATCACCATTAAGATATTTTTCTACCAAGACTGCTGATGGCTGGCCGTATTGAGGAAAATCAACAGTCTCTAGCTGATGACCATCAGCTAGTAATTTTTCTTTAAGGAGATTAAACTGGGTAGTTTTCCCCGATCCATCTCCTCCTTCTATAACTATGAATTTTCCTTTAGCCATATTTATATTGAGTAACCTGAGCCAGACGCGACTGTCCGCGCTAGCGGGGAGCGGTCGTCTCAGGATACGAGTAATATTATTTAATACCCACTAGAAGCAAAACGCTCCTCACCTCTATTTGTCTCGTCTAACTGTTCTACTTCTACCACTTCTAAATCTTCGTGACGCTCTATAATCATCTGACAAATTCGGTCACCTTTTTTTATATTATAAATTTCTTGGCTTAAATTGATTAAAACAATCTGCACTTCACCACGATAATTAGAATCAAAAACACCCCCCATAGTATGAAGACTATGTTTGGCGGCTAAGCCGCTCCTGTCTCTGACATTACCCCAATAGCCACGCGGTATAGCTATAGCCACTCCGGTCTCCACTATGACTTTTTCTCCTGGACTTAATTCATAATCTTTATAACTATAAAAATCCATGGCTGCATCGCCTTCTTTCATCATCTGTGGCAACTGCGCATCTATATATAATTTTTTTGCTTTTATAATCATTTAGTTAATTCTAAGTATTTAAATTTAACACCATTGTATTCCTGGACATCTGACTCTGATATTATATTTTTAAATTCGCTATAATCTGGAAAGTAAGTATCAGCTGGATAAGTAGCGTCAATCAAAGTCAAATATAATTTATCCGCATACTTTATAGACTGAGCATAAATAGATGCTCCACCTATAAAAAATATTTCTTCTTCTATAGAATTATTAGCATATTCCAGTGCTTCTTCAATAGAATACATTACTTTAGCATCAGCCACCATAAAATTTTGATCTTTGGTTAAAACTATATTTTCTCTATTGGGTAATGCTTTGCCCATAGATTGATAAGTAGTCTGGCCCATTATGACCATATGTCTAGAAGTAACTTCTTTAAAATGCTTCAAGTCGGGTGGCAAATGGATAAGCAATTTATTTTGATATCCTATACCACGATCACTAGCTATGGCGGCTATTAAACTAATTATTGGTTTATTCATAATATTATTTTTGTCCCCAATCTAATAATTCTGTAAATCTTAAATAAAATCCAAAAGGATCTTCCATCCTAAAATCTTTCCATTTATGTCCATGATCCTCTTTTTCTTGTAATTCTCTTACCACAAATTTTTTAAGGTGAGTAGTAGCTAAATCATAAATATTATCTATATCTTTAACACAAATAGTTATTTCAGTAGCATAAGCTCTTTTTGTATCTTTGGAAAATTGCTTAAAATATGCTTGATTATATATTCTATCATCCCCACCGTAAAAATTTAACATTGTATTTCCTAATTCATCGTTTCTGGTCATTGTTAAATAACCTAACTCCTTTTCATTTGATTTATCATACATTGTAATATCAAAACCTAATTTAGAATAAAATGATTTTACAATATCCAAATCTGGGACATGTAATTCTATTATCAAATTATTTTTTATTGATTTATTCATATTTTATACAGCAATTGGTGCTTTAATTGTAGGATGAGGGTCATAACCTTCCAAAACAAAATCTTCAAATTTAAAATCTTCAATATTTTTAATACTCTGATTTATTAACATTTGTGGCAATTTTCTTGGCTGACGTGATAATTGCTCTTTGACCTGATCAAAATGATTACTATAAATATGAAGATCGCCGTAGACATGCACAAATGTTCCGGCCTCCAGTCCAACTACCTGAGCGACCATCATCAGTAGCAGTGAATAGGAAGCAATATTAAACGGCACTCCCAAAAAAGTATCACAGCTTCTTTGATACATCTGTAGAGATAATTTGCCTTGAGCTACATAAAATTGATAAAGCAGGTGACAAGGTGGCAAAGCCATCTGGGGAATTTCTGGTGGATTCCAGGCTGACACTATCATACGCCTATCATTGGGATTAGTTTTCAATCTTTCTATCACGTCTTTAAGTTGATCCACTCCGCCAAAGTCCCTCCACTGTTTACCATAAACTGGCCCGAGATTACCCCACTTCTTGGCGAACTCTTCATCATTTTTGATATTGTCTATAAACTCCTGCATCTTTTCTTCCCACTCTGGGCTGTATTTAGGAAATTTTTCAGTCAAAGAATTTGCTTCAAGATATTTTTGGTAAGGCCACTCATTCCAGATTTTAACACCATTGTCCACCAAATATTTAATATTAGTGTCACCTCTAACAAACCAAATAAGCTCATGAATAATTCCTTTCAAAAACATTTTCTTGGTAGTAAGAAGCGGAAAGCCTTCGGACAAATCAAATCTAGCTTGAGCACCAAAAACACTCCTGGTGCCAACACCAGTTCTATCACTTTTGTCCACTCCTTCATCCATTATTTTTTGAAGTAGCTCTAAATACTGCTTCATATACTTATTATTTTACCAATTTATCAAGTTGTTTATAAAAATCCTTTAAAGACCCATTATTATTAATAAAAAAATCTGCTTGCTTCATCACTGGTGGGATAGTAAGCTCGGTTTCCAATTTATGATCTTTCTGAAATTCTTTCCAGGTCTTAGTAGCGTCATCTGGATTTTCTCCTCTCATTCTAAGTCTCTGCCAACGAGTTTTCATATCCACTTCAATAGCTACTAATTTAAAGCTAGCTAGTTTTTTTAATTCTTTAACATCATCCAATCTACGTATACCATCTACAACTACTATATCATATTTTGCTTTACCCACATCGCCGGCCATAACTTTGGCATACAAATCTTGGCCAAATTCTTGACGAGTAATACGAGAAATGGCGCTCATATTTTCTCTAGATTGTGGTAAATACAAACGATCTAGCAAATCTCTCATAGAAGTAGAAAAACGAAAAGTACCGGCTCCATATTTGGCGGCTAAATATTTGGCTGCCGTACCTTTACCACAAGCTGGCAGTCCAGTAAAACCCAAAATTATTTTACCTTTTTGATCTCGCTTAAGATTTTTAGCTTTTTTTATCATATTATTCTTTTTTCTCAGTCATACCTTCATAAGCTTGGACTTCATCTTCATACAAAACATCTAGTTGTATGCCGGCTTGTTTCAAAATATCCACGCCACCTTGATGATAATGTCTTTCCGCTACTACCCTTTTGATACCACAATTGACTAGCAACATACAACAAACATGGCAAGGTACCATCCGACAATAAATAGTTGCTCCATCTAAAGAAACTCCTCTTTTGGCTGCTTGAGTTATCAAGTTCTGCTCAGCGTGAATAGTCCGGACACAATGGCTACTGATAGTCCCATCACCATGATCAGTTTTTTTAATCAAATGTCCTACTTCATCACAGTCTGGAAAGCCTTTAGGTGCTCCCACATAGCCAGTCACCAGCAGTTGATTATCTTTGACAGCGATTGAACCACTACGCCCTCTACTGCAAGTAGCGCGTTTGGAAGCAGTCCTAGCCATTTCCATAAAATATTCATCCCAACTAGGGCGAACGTATTTTTCTTCTTGATTATTATCTAGCCCTCCAGCTTTTTTTTCTTCACTAGCCATAAGTTTATTATTTAATTTTCTTTTATATACTTCTTTCTTTCTGGAAATTTTTCTAAAATATATTTATAATAATCAGCTTTGTCTGGTATTACATTTCTTACTCCCCCGCGAGGATTCTCTACATCGCCAAGATAACGGGGTATTACATGAAGATGAATATGTTTTTGACTCTGCCCGCCGGCCAAGCCAACATTGAAGCCAATATTATAGCCATTGGGCTGATATTTTTCTTCTATTTTTTGTTTGACTGCTTTTATTATTTCATACAAATTATTCCACTCATCACTAGATAATTGAAACAAATCTTCTTTATGCTCTTTACTAAATATTTCACAATGTCCAGCTGCTACTGGTACTTCAGAAAAACGAGAAGTAAAATATTGACTATCTATTACTTTTCTTTCATCTTCTTTTTGAATATCACAAAAAAAACAAAACATTTTATTTAATAATTTCTAATATTTTATTAGCTATAACTTTATTGTTGGCACAAATAAAACTAGTATTTCTATCATCTGTTTCTAAATTACCGTCCAAAGACAAAATAATTGCTCCTGCTTCTTTAGCTATTAATTTACCAGCTAAAATATCATGCAGTTCTGAATCTGAACTGATGACTACTTCTATTTTACCAGCCGCTAGCATGGAAAAATCCAAAAGTGGTGACCAATTTTCCATATATCTTTTTATAATATTGGACGTTTTTAAATTTTCAATTATTTTTAATCTAAAATTTTCATCGTGATTGTACTTGGCTATAAATGAAATACTAGCTCTACGTAAATCTGTTTCAGAGTTTACATTTATTTTTTTATCATTCAAAAAAGCTCCTTGACCTTTGATAGCATAGTAGAGCTTATCAATAATAGGATTGTAAACTACCGAAAAAATTACTTCTTTATTTTTCATCAAAGCAATAGTACAAGAAAAATTGGCCAAACCTAAAATAAAATTATTTGTTCCATCCATTGGATCAATAATAAAAGTATATTCCGAGCCATTGGCTATATCGTCTGATTCCTCCGAAATAATATTATAATCTGGAAAATTTTCTTTGAGTATTTTCAAAACTGCAGCTTCGGCTTCCAAATCAGCTATAGTTACAAAATCAGACGGCATTGTTTTTTCAGTCACTTCTAATTCTTGCCCAAAATAGTGCTTTAAAACTTGGCCACCAGCTCTGGCTGCGGCTATGATTTTTTGATATTTTTCTTCCATGCTTTTGTACTTCTAATTCTAGCAGAATCAAGGCCTTTTTTCAAATCATTAATAATCAAAAAAATTAGCTAACATTAGCTAAATTTTCTTTATTTTTTTCTGCCTAACTTTATAATCAGGAATGGTCTTTTCTACCAAAGCCCAAAAGTGCCGTGAATGATTCATTTCCTTTAGATGGCAAAGCTCATGGACAATAATATAGTCAGCTAATTCTAGTGGTAAAATCGCTAAACGATAATTAAAATTTAAATTTTTTGAAGACGAACAACTGCCCCAACGACTCTTTTGATTGCGAATAGCTATCTTATTATATTTAAAATTATAATATTCATTAAAATATTTCAACCTCTCCTCTACCAAGAACCTAGCTTGTTTTTTATAATGTTTGATCTCAGTAGCCGAATGCCAGATACCCAAAATACTGGGATTGGATTTTCTCTTTTCAATGCCCCTGACTATCCAGTTGATACGACTAGCTAAAAAATTTTTAAGCAAAAATACCGGATAAGCACTAGGTGCAGTCAAAACAATACTACCATCAGCCTCAATAGCTAAACGGATATATTTTACTCTGGCTCTACGACGAAGAGTATATTCGTAATTTTGACCTGATATATTGATATTTTTTTTCTCTATTTTACTAAACATCTGTTTTTACATTATCCTCCAAAGTACCTTGGGCGGCAGTAGTGTAAGCTCTGACTAGCCCCCCTGTCCCCAATAAAACTCCGCCAAAGTAGCGAACTACCACTATCAAACAATTCATTATGTCTTTTTTTTGCAATAAATAAAGAATAGGCTGCCCAGCTGAACCGACTGGCTCTTTGTCATTATCAAATTTTTCTCTGAGCACCCCGCTTTCTTTAAGTCTATAAGCATAGACTGTATGGACTGCTCCTTTATATTTACCTTCAAAACTTTGTAAGATTTCAGACACTTTTTTTTCATTATCTACATAAAAAGCAAAGCCCAAAAACTTGGACCGCTTTATAGAGACCTGACTATCTTTATTATCTATTATTCTATTCATCTAAAAAATTGCCAGCCAGAGATTAATCTATCTTGGATAAAATTATTGTTCGTCAACTACTTTATGATGATCTTCCTGATGACTCTTTTGTTTTTTATGACTCAAAAACCCGCAGCAAGACATACTACCACTATCTTTTTTGATCATGTTAAGACCTAAAACAATCAAAATAATTGGCCAAAAGAATCCCCAAAAATCTCCTTGAATAATGCCCATCTTTTCAAATAAGACCAAGACACCCAAAATTACTAAAATTAATCCAAACATAATTTTTTTATTAATTATTATATAAATATTAAAAAACCCTATAATTATATTATAGCAAAATTAAAACAAACAAAAAACCCCTCAAAAAACTATAAAGATAGATTTATTAAACAATATTCAATTACTATGAAGCTTTATTCTTGTCAAAGCAGTTAAAATATCATATAGTTACCCCGTAGAAAAAAGAAAACTTATGCCTACAATCGCCATAAACAAACAGCTTAATCATAATTTCCAAAACTTAGAAGAGTTTGAGGCTGGTTTAGTTTTGACTGGGGCTGAAGTGAAATCTATTAAAACTAGACATATTAGTCTTAAAGGCGCTTTTATTTCTATTAAAAATGGTCAAGCCTACATCAAAAAGGTACATATTCCTATTTATGCCAAAGCTTCTCTACAAAGTATGAAAAACTACGATTCAGATGCCAACCGCAAATTACTTTTAACTAAAAAAGAAATACTATATTTATCCAGTAAAACCAAGGAGAAGGGCTTGACAATAATGCCTGTTTCAGTGTATACTACGCGAAGGTTAATTAAGGTAAAAATTGCTTTAGTTAAAGGAAAAAGGAAATTTGACAAACGAGAAGATATCAAAAGAAAGGATATCAATAGAAACATTTTAAGAAAATTGAAAAATTTTTAATTAAGGGGATGTTTTTTATTTGACGTCAGATGAAGTGATATATAGCAAGTTGAGTTCGTGATCTCGTAAAAAATTACACTAAAATAAGTGCAGAAAACACTTTTGCCAAAGTAAAAGAACTTTTCAAAGTTCCTAGCTTTGCACCAGTCTTGGCCTAAATTGTGCCTCGACCGTTTCTAGGCTAAGCCGCCTGAGCTTGACTAGAGGCGCCATATTTTTCAGGCTAGAAATACCTGGAGTTAGTACAAGTATTTTGAAACAAAAAAACTAGCTCGGTTGTTGGTTTTTTGTCAATTTTAGAGCCAACAATTTAAACCACAAAATTGAATAAGCTTGTAGAAGTGTATTAGGACATTTGCCAGACAGGGGTGTGATACCCCTCATCTCCACCAGTTTTAAAAGCCCCTAAAGGACTGCTAAAACTCCATTTTAGAAGTTAAAACAAATTTATTAGAAACAGCAAAAGAAACAAAACAAACTTCGTTGCCAAAAAATATTGGATGAATAGACAAATCCGGGCAGTAGAAGTTAGAGTAATTGGACCAGAAGACGAACAATTAGGTGTTATGCCAATTGCCCAAGCGCTCAGTTTGGCCATTGAAAAAGGTTTGGATTTAGTGGAGGTCTCTCCCCTAGCCCAACCGCCAGTATGTAAAATTATTGACCACGGCAAATTCCAATACCAACAAAGTCGCAGCCAACAAAAAGTCAAACAACTAGAGACCAAAGGCATTAGATTGTCTTTAAAGATTGGTCAACATGACATGTTGGTAAAACAAAAACAAGTACAAAAATTTTTATCCAAAGGCCATGACGTCAAAATAGAATTGAGATTAAAAGGCCGTGAAAAAGCTATTACTTTCAAAGAAAAAGCTAAAGAAGTAATAAAACAATTTGTAGCCGACTTAGACGGCGAATATAATGTTGACAAAGACATACAACAACAAGGTGCTATATTAAGTGTATTGATCAATAAAAAATAATTCCATAAGACTATGAAATTGAAAACCAAAAAAATACTCAGCAAAAGAGTTAAGATAACTAGCAAAAAGAAAATCCTTATCCGCACTGGTGGACAAGATCATTTTAATTCTAGAGAATCTTCCAAGGTTACTAAAAACAAAAAACGTGATAAAGAAATATCACCTGTTAATGTCAAAGCAGTCAAAAAACTATTACCTTATCTATAATTTATAAAGAAACTAAAATATTATGCCAAGAGTAAAAAGAGGCACTACCCATGTCAAAAGAAGGAAAAATCTTCTAGCTAAAACTAAAGGATATACTTGGGGTCGTAAGAATAAAATAAAACAAGCCAAAGAAGCTGTGCTCCATGCTGGTACACATGCTATGCGTGATAGACGCAATAAAAAAAGAGTTAATCGTAGATTATGGCAAACCAAGCTTAATGCTGCTCTGCACCAATTGGATTGGAAATATTCTGCTTTTATACACGCTATGAAAGTCAAAAACTGTGAGTTGGACAGAAAAGTATTGTCTCAACTAGCTGAACAAGATCCAGCCGCTTTCCAAAAAATTGTTGCTGAATTGAAGAAATAATAAAAATTTTATCCACCCAGCCCTTCGCGAAGGGCTGGGTGGATTTTATTTTATAAATTTAAATAATTTTTTAGGTGGCCGAATTTTATAAAGCCAAACACCAAAATATACACCAATTGAATCTATCAATATATCACGACCACTGCCCACCCGACCACTGACAAAAGTTTGATGAATCTCATCTATCAAAGCATAAGTAATAGCTGCTACAATCACAAAAAGTAAATAATGACGCTCTGATCTATCCAAACTGGCAGCTACCAAATAAGTTAATACTAAAAAAACAAAGCTATGAGCTAACTTGCGTAAAATAAAATCATATTTAGGTGGTAAATTAGTAGCTAAATCTGGTATATCCGAAAGATAAAAAATCAAATAACCCCATAAAGCGGCTAAAAGTAAAAATATAATTTGTTGTTTATACTTTTTAGAAAGCATGACTATATTATAACAAATTGCCGAAAATAAAAACACCCGTTGTCCTCGCGCTTGGCGCGAGGACAACGGGCTCTCTGGTCCTACCTGTTGGTAGGCGACCTCCTCAGTTCCTCGAAGTAGTCTCTAGCGGGTTTACCAACCCGCCTAACCATGTTACGTCCCACCACTCGCAAGACCAGAGTGATGGTATGACTCTGAAACTCAATACCAGGATGAGGCGCCCGACGGTTAATCCATCTCACCAAGGTACGGAAATTGCTAGACAGGTAAATGCCCAAGGTTTGTCCCAGGTTGTAGACCTTGGGCATAGCTCTGAGCATCACTGCTGCCTGGAGTTCCCAAGACTTCATCAGTTTGGGGTAGAATACGACATGGTGTCCGTCGTATTTATCCCAACCCGCCGAATGAATGATTCTCCCCTCTCTTTCTAGACGTTTCCTCAGTGGTGAACCAGGAATTGGCACCAAAACCATAAATTGGTTGGTCTCAATCCGCCAGTTGATGGCCGCCTTCACTGTTTCAGCGATGGTGGCCAAAGTATCAGGATCAAAACCCATGATCCACATCGCATGGACAGCAATACCATGCTTGTGAAACATAGCTGTCTGTTCACCCATGCGAGCAAACTCCAGCTTGTTGCCCGTAGCTTGGGCATTGTCGGGGTTTATCGATTCATAGCCAATACAGGCTCGATTAAAGCCCGCTCGGCTCATCAAAGCCAAGACCCCCGGATGGTCAGCCAAGGCCAGACGAACCTGACCAGAATATGAACCCTGCAAACCATGATCAATGATCATCTGACACAGCTGTGTCAAACGATCAACACCAGAAACAGTCACCTGACCAGTGCTGTCTTTCTGGTCAGCAGCCAAGTTGTCATCTCCGAAGAAAATCGGAATCCTCCCATAGATTCTTCGGTAAAAAACAAGGTCTGCCAAGACTCTCTCAGCTGAACGAACACGGTACTTTCCACCGTGCATGGTCCACTCCGAGCAGAACTCACACTTGTGATCACATCCTTCACTGGTGATCATTGTCAGAGTTCTTGGCTTGTAGCCAGTCACCAAGCGGAAATCAGGCGTGGCCCATGAATCAGGGTCAACCTGCCTGGGCATAGCCGTCTTGTGGACTTGATTGCCCGTCATGAAGGCCAAACCGCCAATTTCTGACAGGCGACGCAAATCGTCACCGCTAATCACCTGAGTATCCTCAAGTGACTGATACCACTCCAGCCACTCAAAGAAACTGCTGTCTGCCCAATGACGGAAGACGAAATCAATACCACTCTCCAGCGCCTCCTGACACTCGAAAGTGAAATGAGGTCCTCCACCAAGTATAGTCGCCCGCGGATTCAGCCTTTTGGCCTTGGCCACGAGCTGGTAAGCGCGTGGCGCAGTCGAGGTGGTTGACGAGACCAAGATCAAATCCGCCTTGGAGACCAGAGTCCAATCGAGCTGCGATTGACGCAACTCTTCACAGAAGATGACGCACTGATGTCCGAGTTCCTGAGCTCGGGGGAGTAACCTCGGTAGACCCGCCCGCGGCGTGTACACTTGCGTAAACATATGCAGTCCAGGAGCTTTGGGTTCGATTCCTACTATCAACATGACTAGTCCTCTCTTTCCTTCAGTTTCAGTTCCTTCGGTTGACAAATAACGACTAACCTTATGAGTTTACGACTAGGAAACAAAAAAATCAAGCACTAAAGGGCTATTTATATAAATAATAAAAATACCACTTGAAGTTTTAGCATCAGGTGGTATTTGAAAACAAATAAAAAAATGATTATTTTAAAATTTCTTTGGCTCTAATGATATCACTATTAATATTCTCTACTAATTTATCTTTAACTGAAAATTTTTCTATGTCCCGAAGCTTAGCCACAAAACGAAAAGAAATTTTATCTGGGATATTTTGTAAATGCTCACCAGAAATAAGGTGTGCTTCCAATGATTTTCTCTTATCAGCAAAAGTTGGTATTGGTCCATAATGCATAGCAGCTTGATACTGTTTATCACCTACAATCACCCAGCCACAATAAACACCATAAGCATGCTCAAAATTATCTGGAACAATAAAATTAAGGGTGGGAAAACCAAGTCGCTTACCTCTACCAGCACCACCAATAACTCTAGTATTATATATTTTGTCAAAAGCCGTATTTAGACGAGAGACCATATACATAGCTACTAGTAATACTGCTGCTGCTATATATTGGCTAGGCGCTAAAACATTTTTATATAAAAATATATCTATAATCACTGCCAAAAATGGAAAAGTAAGTTCCAATATTGTAGCTACTTTAACCTGAGTATTTTTAAGACCTCGATAATAAATCCATAGAGCCACTAGACCAGTACTCAGAGCAATAATTAAAAACCGCCCGTATTCTTTACTGCTAGGTGCTCCGAGACTAGATTCTTGGCTAAAAATAAACACAAAAATAAAAGCTAAGATAGTAGTAATTAAAAACCTCATAGCAGTCACCAAGGTATTTGATTTTCTAAGTAAGGCAAAACGAGAAAAAGCTGTAGACGAACCCCAAGCAAAAGCTGCTCCTAAGGCAAATAAAGCGGCTAAGGCAGTTTGTCCAGCCGCAAAATTTACTAGACCATCTTTAAAAGTTACAAAATAAGCCGCCAGTAGTGCCAAAAATGCCCAAACAATATACTGCTTACTAATTTTTTCTTTAAGAAAAATCACCGCAAATAGCATAGCAAAAAGTGGTTGTAATTTTTGTAATAAAAACACCACTGAAAAAGAAATAAAATTAACTTTAACTAAAGCGGTAGTAAACCATAAAGTACCTAGCACTCCGCTTAATAAACTAACTAGAAATAATGCTCCCCATTCTTTTTTGCTGAAACTTATTTTTTTAAAATTCTTCAACAAAAATGGTGAGATAATAAGCAGACCAATTAAATGCTCATAAAAAACTATAATAATCGGCGGCAAAGAAAAAAGAGAGCGACGAAGTACACCATCTAGCGCCCATAATATAGCGGCCAATACTATCAGATATGGCCCAAGTTTTTTCCAAGTTATATTCATACACAAATTATAGCATATTGATAAAAATTTCTGTAACTGCTATTCTAAATTAGAATAGTTTAGCTAATGTTTCACAAAAAATATTTAGTAAATACAGCTGAGATCATCTGTCTGACATTACTAGCTAGTGCCGGCATTATTTTAATTGCCCTACAAATAAAACCACTAGGCTTTTTGATATTAGTTTTTGGTTTAATAAGTTTGTATTACTGCCCTAAAAAATTTATTAAAGAACTATTATTAGTTTATATTTCTTTAGCCTTATTAGCTATTACTCAAATTACCACTGATACTAGTTATGCCCACATGTTTCAGATGGGTACAACATTAGCTTTAGCTGTCAGTATCCCCTATTTTGTTTCTCGTTATATTTATAAAGATCATTTAGTCCGTTTCACTTTCCATCATGGACGCAAATGGTCTCACAAAGAAATAGCTTGGATTTTTATTACTGCCACAATATCTTATTTACTATTACCATATTACCTCAAAAGCACCGGTGCTTATCTCAACTGGACTGTAGAGCCAGGAATTGGAAATATTATTCGCTTGTTTATCGGTACAAATGGTTTAGGCATTTGGGATGAATTATTTTTTGTTAGCACAGTCCTAGGCATCCTTCGTCGCTTCTTGCCATTTTCATGGGCCAATTTTATACAGAGCATTTTATTTACTTCTTTTTTATATGAATTAGGCTTTACTGGTTGGGGATTTATTATGATTTTTGTATTTGCCTTAATTCAAGGAATGGTATTTAAAAAAAGTGAATCATTACTCTATATTATTACCATCCATTTAACTTTAGATTTTATTTTATTTTTAGCTCTGATTGAAGCGCACCATCCAGATTGGATGCCTATATTTATAACCTAAAAAAACAAAAAATCGCCTCAATAGCGACAGAAAGTATTATTTATATAATATAACAATTTTATATTTACAAACTCATATTATTATAAACTACTTTGGTCTTTATTTTATACTCCACTTTACACTTATCGCAATATTGTAATTGATTTATTTTTTGAACATTTTTAGTAACCTCAAATAATACCCGAGATTCCTGTCCGCAATTTTGGCAATATCTAGATTCACCAGCTATAAATTTATTAGCTTTGTCTTTTTTGATATTTTTTATATTTTAAAAGTAAACATCATCTTATAGAAGATAATTTATAATACCACAAGAGCTTATAATTGTCAATATTAAAAACAAAAAAATAGCCCCAAAAAATAAAGGCTAAATAGTGGCGGGATCGAAGGGACTCGAACCCTCGACCTTCTGCGTGACAGGCAGACGTTCTAACCAGCTGAACTACGACCCCGTATTTAAAACAAAAACATAATACACTATTTTCAATGTTTTAGCAAGCTTCTAGCTATTTAACAAACTATGAACAACAAAAACAAAAATTTATTATTCCTCAAATATTTGAATAATTTTACGAAAATTAAACACTAGGCTTATGATTTTTATTGAATTTATAAATATAAAAGAGAGAGACTACAATTAAAAAGAAACTAATCACCTGTGGTAACCTTAATTGCCAAAATATAAACGTATCATCAATTCTGACCAGCTCCATGAAAAATCTAATCAAACCATAAGCTACAAAATACCACAAAGTCAACGTTCCTCTCTTTAAAGTATTTTTAAAAGCTAATTTATATAAAATAAAAAACAAAATAATATTTAAAACTGATTCATAAAAAAAAGTCGGATGAAAATAAATAAATTCTTCATAGCCGGCTACTCTATTGATAGGAGAGATAGGTATCCCCCACCAAGCATTAGTTGGCCGACCAAACAACTCTTGATTAAAATAATTACCAAAGCGGCCAATGGCTTGACCAAGTGGCAAAGCCAAAACAATACCATCAGTCAATTTCCAAAAATTTATTTTATAACGATGAGCCAAAAATACAACTGTCAAAAATCCAAACAGTAGCGCACCCTGAATAGACAAACCCCCGTGCCAAATCTTAAAAATGTCCAATGGATTTTGTAAATAATAACTAAAATTAAAAAACACCACATGCCCAAATCTAGCTCCTAGCAAACCAAAAATAATGACATAAAAAACCAAATCTTCAAATTGGACTAGAGTTAAAATTGATTTTTTAATAAAATAACGTTTGGCCTGCCAAGCAGACACTAAAATAGCTAGGACTAAAATTAGTCCATACCAATGAACAGTTAATGGACCAAAAGAAAAAAATATTGGAGTTGGTAAATAATCGTGCCAAAACATTTTTTATACTTCTCCTTTCAAAATATAGCCAATAATCTCTTCCCAATTTTCATAAGAGCGGCTGCCACCTAAAATAGCTCCATTTATAATATAAGTGGGTGTGCCTGGAATATCTAAATCCACACCTTCTGAATAATCCTGTCTAATCTCACTAGCATATTTTTCTTCATCTAAACATTTATCAAACTGCGCAATATTAATACCTAAATTTTTGGATAATAATTTTAAATTTTTCTTATCAAAACTACCTTGATTCTCAAATAAAATATCACGATAAACCCAATAAGCCTCCTGCTCATTGGCACAAGAGGCGGCTAAATGCGCCTCAAATACCCCCGGATGAATCCCTTCTGTGGGATAATCTCTAATGGTCAGACGAAGCACCATGCCAAATTTTTCCATTACCCGTTTTAAAGTTTCTTGGTCAGCCTGACAAAATGGACAAGCAAATGATTCATAAACTATAACATTGATTATTGGATTTTCAGCTCCTAGCCATGGATCGTCGTCGGTCATTATATCAGCGGCAATTTTTTGATTATCTATATATTGGTCTTGAGTCAACCAAATACCAAGCTCGGCATTATAAATTTCTCCTTTTTTAGTATGATAATAAGCAATTGATACTTTGATGGCAAAATAAATAGATAAAATCATTATCAAAGCCATAATAGTTAAAAATATTCTGCCCGAGACTCTTTTATGCCAGGGTTTATAATAACTCTTGGCTACGGCATCAGAAACTCTTTCTTTTATTTTATTTTCTAAACCCATATATTTATTTTTGTAAATTTAATTTTTCTATATAATTTCCTAATTTAAACAAAGTACTTTCATCCATGGGCTTAGCTAAAATTTGTAAAGCCATTGGTAGCTTATTTTTGTCTTTACCAATTGGTAAAGACAAAGCACAAATACCAGCAATATTGGCTCCAACTGTGAATATATCTGATAAATACATAGCTAAAGGATCTTTGGATTTTTCTCCTATTTTAAAAACCGTAGTCGGTGTAACTGGTGTAATTAGAGCATCTACTTGTTCAAAAACTTCTGCGAAATCATTTTTGATAAGGGTGCGTAATTTTTGGGCTTGCTTATAATAAGCATCATAATAACCAGCTGACAAAATATAAGTACCCAAAATAATCCGACGCTTAGTTTCTGCTCCAAAACCTTGGCTCCGGACAGTTTTGTACCAGTCATCTAGACTCAGATTTTTATCAGCCCCCAGACCATATAAAATTCCATCATAACGAGCCAAATTGGAGCTGACTTCAGCTGGCATCAATAGATAATAAGCGGCTAAAGCATACTCGGTGTATGGTAACTTGACTGATTTTATCTCAAAACCGGCTTGGCTTAAAATTTTTATTTTATCTTCAATAGCTTGTTTTATTTCTTTATCAATGCCCTCACCAAAATACTCCTCTGGCACGCCAATACGAATTTTTTTGACATCTTTATCTAACTCTTTAATATAATCAACTACTTTGGTTGTGGAGCTAGTAGCGTCGTACTTATCAAAACCAGCCATCTGCTGTAAAAGATAAGCTGCTTCTTTGACTGTTTTGGTCAAAGGACCAATCTGATCCAAAGAAGAAGTCATAGCCATAGAGCCGTAGCGAGATACCCGACCGTAGCTAGGTTTGAGACCAACCACTCCACAAAATGAGGCTGGTTGCCTAATAGAGCCTCCAGTATCTGTGCCTAAAGACACCGGAGCAAGCTGGTTAGCCACAGCTACCGCTGAGCCACCTGATGAGCCACCAGATACTCTAGTTTTGTCATGTGGATTTAATACTGGGCCAAAATATGAATTTTCATTGGAAGAACCCATAGCAAATTCATCACAATTGGTTTTACCCAAAATCACCATACCAGCCTCTTTTAATCTAGCAACAGCCGTAGCTGTATAAGAAGCCTGATAATTTTCTAAAATTTTGGAGCCACCAGTGGCTTTTTGACCACTGACCAAAATAATATCTTTTATAGCTATTGGTATGCCAGTTAAAATAGTCCCCTGACCAGCTTTTATTTTCTGGTCAGCTTCTCTAGCTTCAGATAGAGCCTCTTCATTTATACTAATGAATGAATTGGTATCATCAGCTTTTATTTTGGCTAGATATTCTTTGGTTAATTCTTCACTACTAAATTGCCCATTTTTAAAAGCTTGTTGTATTCCATCAATATTTAATTTTTGTAAATCTATCTTCGACATAGCTATCTTAAATTCATCAAAACATTATTTATTAAAAACATTAGGTGCAGATACATATTGACCATCTTTTTGACCAGCCTGAGAAATAATTTCTGACTTAGATTCTTCCACTTGATCTGGTCTAGGTACCAAAGCACCAGTCGCTAAACCACTAAGACTCTCCTTAACATCTTTGAGATCTAAATTATTAATTTTTTCTACATAAGTCAAAATATCTTGCAATTGATGTTTGTAAGACTCTATTTCTTCTTCGCTGAGCTTCAATTTGGCCAAATCTGCCAAATGAACTATTTGTTCTTTATTAAACTCCATTAACTAAGTGTTATTGTTATTATTAAGTAAAATTATAATCTAGCCACTCTGAAATTGTATCTAAAATACGCTTATTTCGCAAATAATTTATTGCTTCTTCCAATTATCAATTTTTAAAACTACTAAACTAAACCAAATAATCAAAATAGTCTCAATAATAAAAAACAATATCTGTGCTGCCCACCAAGTAATCAAATATCCGGCATCATAATAAAAAACAGCTGGTAGTAGAACTATAAAAGACAAAAGAATACTCAAATAATAATCCAGTGGTGCACCAGCCCACCATTTTTTGTGCCACCAAATATGTTCTTTATTAAATTTTTTTAAAGGATGGTAAGGATTGAGTACAAACCACAAAAAATCCCACAAAATCACAAATATGAAAAACAAAGAAACAGTCATCAGCCAATTGACCAAATTTAATGTCTGACCAAAAGCATAAGGCAAGTGCAGTATCAACAGCACAAAAGTAAACATCGTGATGTGATAACCAGTCACCTCTCTGTCACTCATCAACTTTTTATAAATCTTAATAAACCAATTTACTTTGCTTGGCCGCCAAGTTGGCAAATTCATCGCCCAACCATTTTTACCTTCTATCTGAATTTCCAAAATAGCCAAAACAATCGCTAAGATAAATAAATAAACATTACTAATAATGACTGCTTGCATATTATTTTTACCCCGTTAAATAAGATTTAAGTCTTTTCTTGATATAAAACCTACCAAGATATGTTTTTAAATATTTTTCTCTTTTAATTGCATCTTGTTGATTTAAACAACATTCATAATATATTAAATTTAATGGTCTTCTATTTTTTGTTGATTCTACTTTACCCTCTTGATGTAACTTAAATCTTAAATTTAAATCTTTAGTATAACCAACATAAAAATTATTATCTTTCTTGCTTTTTAATATGTAAGTATAATAATTCATTATGGTGATTTAAATTTATTTAACGGGGTAAATAATTTTTAAAAATTCTTGTTCATTGATAATTTTTATATTTGGAAAATTTTTGGCTTTGCTTAGTTTTGAGCCAGCTTCCGCTCCGACCACTAAATAATCCAATTTGCCACTGACGGCTGCCACTACTTTAGCTCCCAAATTACGTACCATGTCTTTGGCTGTATCTCTGTCTATATTCAATGATCCAGTAAATAAGAAAGTCTGACCAGCTAATTTATTATTTTTGACTTTTATACTTTTGATATTGATATTTTGAGCCAAAAAATCAGCCAATAATTCTTGATTATCTTTTAACCAATCAACTATTGATTTGGCTACTTCTGGTCCAACATCTGGAATAATTTGTAAATCGTCAAAATTGGCTAGCTTAAATTTTTCCAAATTACCATAGTGATTAGCCAAAACTAAAGCCGTAGCTTCACCCACATGTCTAATGCCGAGAGCATAAATGAAATTGTTAAAATTGACTGTCCTAGCCTCTTCTATAGCCCTAAGCAACTTAGAGCTCTTTTTATAGGCAAAACCCTCTAGAGGCTCTAAATCGCCTATTTTAAGACGAAATATGTCCACTGGGGAGACCACTAGGCCCTGGTCTATCAATTGTTTGACGATACTATCTCCCAAGCCATCAATATTAAAACCTTTTTTGGAAACAAAATGAATAATCGCTTCCAAGTTTTGGCCATAACATTTTTTGTTACTACAATAATAAGCCACCTCGTCAGCTGCTTTGGTTACAGCCGAATTACAACTGGGACATTTTTTTGGAAAAATAAATCTCTTTTCTTGACCACTACGCAATTTTTTTAAAACCTCAACAACAGCGGGGATGATATCTCCCGCCTTTTGAATAATCACTGTATCACCTATCCTAACATCCAATCTAGTAATTTCATCTTGATTGTGCAAAGTAGCTCGTGAGACTGTACTGCCTGCTACAGATACTGGCTCTAGTATAGCTACTGGTGTCAATGCTCCAGTGCGACCAGTTTGAACTTCAATATCCAAAATTCGACTAGTGACTTGCTCGGCTGGAAATTTATAAGCTAGCATCCAACGCTCAGCTTTACCAACATGTCCTAATATTTTTTCTTGAACTAAATCATTGACGACTATGACTGAACCGTCTGTTTCGTAATCTAATTTTTTGCGTCTATCCACCCAATACTTCAAAAAATTTTCTACTTCATCAATATTTTTACAAAGCCTACTGTCCATATTGGTTTTAAAACCCAAATCATTTAGAATCTGATGAACTTCCTGATGAGTTTTTTGACCAAGATCAGAAATAATTTCAAAAGCCAAACAGTCCAAACCCCTACTTTGTGTAATTTTTGGATCAAGTTGTCTGATTGAACCAGCCGCTACGTTTCTAGGATTAGCAAAGAGTGGCAGACCGGCCTTAATTTGTTGTTTATTTAAACTGGCAAAAGCAGTCTTACTCATTACTACCTCTCCTCTAATTTCTACTACCGACGGCAGTTGCCTATCTTTAAGCGGCAAGAGTGACAAAGGTATACTTTCAATGGTTTTAAGATTGTTGGTCACATCTTCACCAACCACACCGTCACCACGAGTAGTCCCACGGAAAAAAATACCATTTTTATAGGTTAAAACTACCGTTAATCCATCCAATTTTAACTCCGCAAAATAATCTTTTATTTTAGCTCCCAATATCTTTTCATTTCTAGTCTGCCAGTCTTCTATATCGGAGCGAGAAAAAGCATCAGCTAGAGATAGCACCTTCTTAGAGTGCTTTACTTTGACAAATTTATCCAAAGGCCGACCACTGACCCTTTCAGTCGGTGAATCTGCTTGTTTAAATCTGGGCCACTTTTTTTCCAAAGTTTCTAGCTCTCTTTTAAGAGAGTCCAAAGCTCCATCAGAAATTTCTTGAGTATCTAAAACATGATAAAGATAACGATGATGATTAACCTCTTTGGTCAACTTGGCTATTCTATTTTTTGCTTCTTGCTCTGTCATTTTAAAGATTTTTTTTCAATTCTTCTTCAGAAAAAATTACATAAGAAAATATATCAGACACGGCCGCCAGAGCTGGAATTTCCACTCTCAATCTATATTTAGAATTTTTATAACTACCATCTACAATTACAACAGCATTAGAGGCAATGCCTACAATATAGTCTGGCGCTCCACCACTAGGATCTGCATAAATATCAAAAGCAATTGATTTGACTGTATTATTTAGTGGCCGGAAAGAAAAACGATAAAAATTACTATCTGATATTGGATAATTAGCTGAAGTCGGGCTACAAACATTATTGCTATTATAAGAACAATCACAAATAGCTATATCTTTTTTGGTGCTAGCATTAAATAAACTAGCTTGATTAGAAAAAGCATTGCTAGTTATTTCCAATTTGTCTGAGGCGTGGAATGGAAAACAATCATCTATAGACCAAGTTAATTGATAATAATGACTATCCGCTATACCAGAAACTGTGTCCCAATCTATACTACCAATATTCCCAGCTGGATCTATAATATCAACATGAGCGGGAGTAGAAGTAGTCACATTATAAGCTATAAAACCAGGCGCAGTAGTGCTGGCTTGAACGAAATAAAAAGATTCACCATTAGCTAAAAGATAATTTTTATCTTGCAAATTATTAAAAGGAGCTGTATCGCTGTTTTTTCTAGCATACTTTACATAATAAAGACTCTTTTCAATGCCACTATCAGCCGCATAAAAAGCCGATAAAGAATTGATAGTATTGCCAGCCATTCTGACCTCCCCTAATATTATTCTACTGAGTGCTACGGCTGAGGTCATCATTAAAGATAAAATCAAAAGAGTCATCACTAAAGCCGCTCCTTTTTGCTCTTTGATATTTTTTTGTTTTAACTTATCCATATTTTATCTTCGATAAACCCTAGAAGACACCGTGGTTTGAAAAGTATGATCGACATTTTCCATCCTGTTTTCGCTAATATAAGAAGTGGTCATTTTAATAGTCACTTTTGGTTGTTGATTAGGACCACCAGCTACAAAAGGATCACTAGCTGGAGAAATTTCAAAATCTAAAACATCCAAATTGATATTATTTAATGTGTTACTAAGTAAAGTATCGGAAGAGCGATAATTATTTTTCCATTCTTCACAAAGAGAATAATCATCATTACAATCCAATAAAATATAATGCAACTCCGTGTATAGCTCGGCACTAGAATTTTTGAAGCTAGAAAAAGCAAAAGATTGTCCATCTTCTCTTTCTAAAATTATACAATAATCAAGCACTTTGCCAGTAGGCGCAATCAAGCCATTACACCAGCTAGGATCTGGTGAATAATCAACTATAGCGCTCCTACGTATCTCTCTAGCCATCAGTTCTATGGCGTATTGACTGTCATTTAATAACTGTTGCGAAGCTGAAGTACGAATCTGGCTATTATTAAAAGCAACATAAATAAGCGACACAGCAAAAACCAAAAGACTAAAAATAGATAAAGAAATCAAAATTTCAACTAAGGTAAAACCAGTACTATCATTTTTGATAAACTTTTTTTTCATTATCTTCTCCAATTATAAAACTTATCCATAATCTCTACATATTTTGTGCCATTATCTATCCACTGCACATGAGCAGTAACTTGAATACCAATATATGTTTCTAAAGCACCACAAGGCAAATTCATATCATAAATACTTTCATTGATTTCTGGTTGAGCTAAAGATTCATCAACACATATTTTTTCCAATTTTATAGCCCGAGAATAATTAGTCAGTGTGCCAGAATTATCATGATTATAAAAACCATTAACATCTTTGTACAATTTACAATTGGGACAAGCTATTACACACTGCTCATTGCCTACAGCACAATTACCCCCAAAGGCCTGAGGGAAAATATCATTATAATCAATATAAACATAATTAGTATTGACATTTAGACCCTCATCCCAAGAACAAAAACCGCCACAAGCTAACATATCATTAGCTTCTATTCTAAGCCAATTACTATCTCGTACATTTCTAATCAACTCTATACCCTCACGAGCCAAATTGGCGGCTATAATTTTATCTAAATTATCACGAGAATTATTATAATTAGACATAGCCAAACCAAGAGCAGCGGAAATACCAATGGTAAAAACAGCTAAAGTAATCATTAGCTCTATCAGCGTAAATCCGGCACTACTTTTTACTTTAGACAAAATTGACGCTTGAATTAAATTATTATCTTTTCCATTATTTGGCACTAATATAAAATTATAATATAGCTATTCTTATTATATCAATTGCATAACTGGATCCACTTTATTACCTGGAGGAGGAGCTGGCTGAGTATATTCCTGGAGACTCTTGCCTAAATTGAGTAATATGTACCCATCAGTTGATAATTCACCAATACTTAAAATACCCCTATAACCTTTAGCTGGGTAAGCTGGCTTATAATCTACTTCCACTTGATATTTACCATAAGCGCTAAGTACTAAATTTGTGTCTAAACTATTTTCTGATTTAAAACTAAAATAATTATTATTAGCACTAGTGTTATTGAGATCTCCAAATTTTATCAAACTATTGGTCAAAGTTTCTGTTTTAATAACTGGGTCAGTGTCAGTATCATAACCCAAAGCGCTACTATCAATATCAGAGCCATCTATACCAGAATCTACAAAAATTTTATAAAGACCAGCTGGCTTATCAATACTAATGCCATAGCCCCCTGGTGGATATATTTCACCCAAAGCAATTACACTAGGATTTGTTGAGAAAGTAGCAAAATCAAAGACTGTTCTGGAAACAGCTAAATTTCTAGTGTAACGTATATCAGCCGCCCATTGATCAGTAGCTCTCTCTACTTCATCTTTAACAGTGCCCTTAATATAGACAACTGATATAGCTGAGATAATAACTATAATAGCAATAGCAATCATCAATTCTATAAAAGTCAGGCCTTTTTGATTAGAAAAAATTTTTTTTAACATAAGTTTATATTAAATTTACTCATATATTAATAAAATAAAGACAAATACCAATTTACTAAAATTGGTCCCCAGAGCATAGTCAAAAAAGTACCAATAGCTAAAAAAGTACCAAAAGGAATTTTATCTCCCCAATCTTTACGCTTGCCAAGCAGTAAAAAAATACTAATAAAACTGCCTAAAATATAAGAAAGAAATAAAGCCGTCAGTACTTGCGGCCAGCCCAAAATCGCTCCCATAAATGCACCCAGTCTTATATCTCCGCCACCTATCCAACGTCCTTTGGAAATCACAAACTGCAATAAGAAAAATCCACCACCCACTAAAATGGCTAAGAGTAAATTAAGTATAGAAAATCCTAAAAATAAATTAGCCAAAATAGCCAAAACAATTCCCGGAAGTACTACCTTGTCTAATATCAAATAATATTTAAAATCGTAGACAAAAATTATAATTAAAAATGAAACAATGGCCCACCAATCAAGCAAATGCAAAAATTGTAAAGCCGTCACTGTAGTCAAATCAAAATTAGGTATTACTTTGCCAAAAATTAAAACAAAAGCTAGACCAGTAAAAAATTCCACTAAAGGATACTGACGAGAAAATTTCTTTTGACAATAACGACAATGCCCTTTTAGAAATATATAACTAAAGAGAGGTATCAAATCCTTGGGGTATAATCTATGCCGACAAAATAGGCACTTGGAAGTCCCTTTAATAAAAGATTCTGCTCGGTGTAAACGTAAAATAACTACATTTAAGAAGCTGCCGATAAAAAGCCCAAAAATAAACACAAAAGCTACTATCATAGTAGCTTTATTATAACATATTTGCTTTAGCTTTGGCTATCTTTATTATTTCCCCTGGCAAAGCATCTGTAAATAATTAGAAAGCCGACAAGTGCCACCATCACTACTCTTCAAAGCCCATAAATCCCAACTATGATTAAGACCAAATTCTATAATATAACGATCGCTAGCGCTAATCACTGTGCCACCCATTACCCAATCAGGCGCCATAAAATATAAATACTCCCCTGGCTGATTAAGACCATTTTCGCTAATTGTTTTGACATCAGCTAATTTTGTTTTAGCTATAGCTGGATAAGTATTATGCTTATCAAAATAATGCTCTAATCCAATAGCCAAATTTCTAGTTTGAGAAACCATAGTCAAATCACGAGAGCGACTGTTGTTGTAGTTTGTTAAAATAATCAAAGTCACTACTAATATCACGAGCGAAGAAATAACAATAACTTTTGTTTTAGTAGAATAATCAAACATTTTTTTAAATTAATATATTTTACAACCAGCGTCACCAATACAACCTATATTATTAAAAGGCGCTGCTGAAAATAATATCAAAACCCAATAGCTATCTTCTCTAGACAAATCTTGATAGACCAAAGAATTATAATTTTGCGGTAAACTATCTGACCATAATCCAATCCCAGCTATACTACAGATTTCATTTCCTCCTACATAGCCAGATATATCGTTTGGATCTGTCAGTAAACCACCACTAGCATCACAAAGAGTTGCTGACGCATTTATATTACTTAGCCAACTTAAAGCAGCTGAAATTTTTGCTTTGTTACGAGCAGCATTTAGATTAACCACTGCTACAGTAGATAAAATACCAATAATAGCAATAACTACCAGTAACTCTACTAGAGTAAATCCTACTTGTCCTGAGTGTAGTCGAAATATTTTGTTTTTATTCATATTTTAGAACCTTAAAATTTTCTCACTTAAGTATATTATAGCACAAAATTAAAAAACCCTCTACAAAGAAGGTTTTTTAAAATTTATAACGAATAATTATGCCTTTGTACAACCAGCTGGAGTACAAGTAATTGTTGGTAAAGCACCAGTAGCAGCAGTATCTGTTAATACACCGCTCCATGTCCCATCACCACCAGTAGCATCAGTGACCGTAAATGTGTCATAACCATTAGGTAAATTTCCATAAGTAGTGGTAACTGCTGGACAAATAACAGTAGCTGAGCTTACCCAGCTAGCGATAACGCTAGAATCATTATCACATAAAATAAAAACTGGAGATACTCCTGCTGCCCAAGCTTGAGCTGCAGCAGCCTTAGCTTTTTCACGAGCAGAATTCAAATTGACTACTGCTACGGTAGAAAGTATTCCAATGATAGCGATAACTACCAACAACTCAACTAAAGTAAAACCTTTATTATTTTTCATATTTTCACCTCCTCTCACTCTAGTAAAATTCTATTGGCTGGTTAAGGCCTGAGATCCCTGAGGTTTTAACCTTGGCAAATAAATATGATACTAGTTGATCTTAATAATTTTTATTTTATAAAAAGAACATACTAATTATATCATTTTTTTTGATTTTCAACAATTATTTTAATCCCCAAAGCCACTATACTTTGTATAATTAACTAATGCTTTGAGCGACCTTAAACATTGGCAACATAATAGCGGCCACCATAGCTCCTACTCCCACACCCATAACAATCAGTATTAACGGCTCTATCAAGGCCGTCAAACCCTCTACTAGATTATCAATCTCACGGCTATAAAAATTGCTTAGCCTTTCTAAAACCGTATCCAATTTTCCAGTTTTCTCACCAATGACCATCATCTGGGAAAGCATCTTGGGCACCAATTTTGATTTGACAAAAACCGTCGCCATAGAATTACCACCTTCTACTTCATCTACTGTATCCAATATTATTTTCTCATAGGCTCTGTTATCCACTACTTCGGCTGTGATAGCCAAGGCTGAGGAGATTGGTACACCACCTCTAATCAAAGTAGATAGTGAGCGTGTAAAACGTACGATATAAACTTTTTTGAACAAGACCCCAAAAATAGGTATTTGTATTTTGGCTGAATCCCAAGTCATCTTACCGACATCCGAGCCTAGCCACCATCTGATAAGCACTATTAGCCCCGCTACACCAAAAACAATATAATACCAATTATGATTCATAAATGTAGAAGTATCGACTAAGATGCGAGTTAGTAGTGGCAATTCAGCCCCAGTATCTTCTAACATCTTAACCATATTTGGTACCACAAAAGTCATCATCAAAAAGCCCACCACCAACATACTGGAAATTATAAAAACTGGATAAATCATAGCGCTCTTGATACGATTGACCAAATCATAATCTTTTTCCATCTGGTCAGCTAAATATTGTAATATTTCGTCTAATTTACCAGAAGTCTCGCCACTTTTGACCATGGCTATATAAAAATGACTGAAAATCTTTTTGTGCTTAGAGAGGGCATCAGATAGTCTCATACCACCATCTACATCATCGGCCATTTCTATTATTTTTTCTATAAAAAGTGGATTGACTGTCTGCTGAGCCAATATTCTAAGAGACTGCACTATGGGCACGGTAGCCGAAATCATCACCGACAACTGACGAGAAAATATCACTAAATCTTTGTGTTTGACACTACCAAGATTTATATTCCAAGAGCGACCAGATTTTTGACTGGTTTCTGACAAAGCCAAAACAATCAAGCCTTTCTCATTGAGTAGCTCAGCGGCATCACTCTCTGTCACTGCTTCTACTGCTCCTTGAGTGACTCGGCCATCATTGGTTCGAGCTCTATATTTGTATATAGCCATAACTTTAGTTTAAAAGTCGAAAGTTTATAAAGTTAAAAAGTTTTCAATTTATATTTTCCCTCAAAAATTACTTTTAGACTTTTGACTTATTACTTAAAAGAATGTGAATCAACTGCTTGATTTCTAGCATCTTCAATACTAATTTCTCCTACTCTGACTAACTCCAGTAATGCTTTATCCAAAGAAGCCATACCTTCTTCTCTAGATGTTTGCATAATACTATTAAGTTGGTTGAGCTTATCATCTTTAATGGAGCTACGTACCGCTGGATTATTGAGTAATACTTCTGAAGCCATGGTCAGTCCTCCGCCTACTCGAGCTAGTAATCTCTGAGCCATTGCTCCCAGTAATGTATCAGCTAGAACGCCTCTGCCCCAATCTTTTTTACTGGCTGTAATATTACTAATAAATCTATCCAAAGCTGAAATAACTGAATCAGCATCCATAATAAAAATAAGTAATTTACCACTCTCGACTAACTCTAAAATAACTTCTTCTACTCCCGCCTCATGGCTACAATCTACAAAAACTGCATCCACATCTTCATCCAACATATTTTTGAGACCATCAACAAAAGTATTGACGTCTGTACCGACACTCCTCTGCTCAATAACTGATTGATTATTGGAAAATAAATATTCAATTGGTTTTTCTAAAGTTTGAATATGGATACCCTTATTTTGGTTGAGCGTCTCTATCAGAGAGACTGCTGTCGAAGTACGCCCACTACCAAAAGGCCCAGTGATTATGATTAGACCTTTTTCTCTATTTAAGAGCTGTAAAATAGCTGATGGCACTCCCAAATCTTTAGGAGCTCTGATGAAAGCAGCAATCAAGCGAAGTGAAATAGCCAAAAACCCTTTTTGATAAAAAACTTTAGCCCGATAGCGACTACGATCAGCCCAATTGTAAATAGTAACTACTTCTTTTTCTTGGCTCAATTTATCAAATTTTTCTTTACTCAAAAATGACTCCGCTAAACCAGCTAAAACTTCACCAGTCAAAACAGGCTGATCAACCAAAGTAATCAGTCGACCATCTACTCTAATAACTGGACTATTACCAGCTACCAAATGCACATCTGTGGCTTTTCTTTCAGCAGCAGCATTTAAGATATCATTTATGATCAAAATATCTGACATAGTCTTATTCTTGCTTTCCTTCTAATATTACTTTTATCTTGGCAATAACTTCTGAGGGCACAAAATGAGCTTTTATTAAATAGTCATCCGCTCCCAATTCCAAACAACGATCAATGTCTTCTTTTTGGGAATAATTGGTCAAAATCAAGACCTTGATGCCCTTGGTATTATCATCTCTTTTTAAATTAGCTAAGACCTCAAAACCACTCATCTCTGGCAAATTAAGATCCAAAAGTATCAGATCTGGTAATTCTTTTTGAGCAACTTTGAGCCCTTGCAAACCATTCATGGCTTCTAACACCTTAAAACCCTCTAAATCTAATTTAGTAGAGTACATCTGTAATAAAAACTCATCGTCCTCAACAATTAATACTTTTTTATCTTCCATATAATTTACTTAACTAATTAATATTTTTACTACATTTTGGAAACTCTCATAATCTCCTCAACTGTAGTCAGCCCCAATAAAGCTTTGATAACCCCATCTTGTTCCATAGTAATAAATTTTTGTTTGAATAATTCTTCATCTACTTCTGCTCTATCAAAACCCTTGGCAATAATATCTTTAAGACTATTGGTTACATGAATGGCTTCCGCTATAGAAAGCCTACCCTTATAGCCTGTCTGTCCACAATTAGCACAACCTTTACCTTTATAAAATTTAAAGTTTGTCGGGTCCACATCACTATAAAAAGCTTCTTTGGGAATAGTATCTAAATGTTTACGTAAAGTAGCCTCTACTTCCGGCGGTAATTTGTCTTCTCCTTTACATTTTTCACATATTTTTCTCACCAATCTCTGAGCAATAACTGCATTGAGAGTGCTAGCCAAAAGAAATGGCTCAACCTTCATATCAAAAAGTCTAGGAATAGCTCCCACGGCACTATTGGTATGGAGGGTCGTCAGTACTGAGTGACCGGTCAGTCCAGCATGAATAGCCAACTCAGCTGTCTCGTTGTCTCGAATTTCACCAACCATGATAATATCTGGATCCTGACGAAGTAAAGCTCTTAGACCACTAGCAAAAGTAAAATTGACTTCTGGTCTAATCTGAGATTGATTGACCCCTGGAATATAATATTCGACTGGATCTTCCAAAGTAACAATATTTATATCCTCATGATTTAAATATGACAAAAAAGCAAACAAGGTAGTAGATTTTCCTGATCCAGTTGGACCAGTTAATAAAAACATACCATTTGGTTTGTGAACATTTTTTTCTATGACTTCCAGCTGTAAACCCATAAAACCCAAATCGGAAAAAGTAGGCGCCTTGTCGGGAGTTTCCAAAATACGCATAACTACTTTTTCTTGACCCATTAGTGGTATAGTGGAAATACGAAAATCAACTTCTTTATTGTGTACTTTCATACGAATACGACCATCTTGTGGAATTCTGGTTTCATCAATCTTAAGATTGGCCATAACTTTAATTCTAGAAACCAAAGCGGCGTGGACATAAATTGGCAAAACAATAGTGGTGTGCAGCACACCATCAATTCTATATCTGACTTTTGATTGGTTGCCTACTGGTTCAATATGAATATCTGAAGCTCGGCCTTCAATAGCATGACGAAGTACTACTGAAACTATCTTGGAAACTGGAGCACTTTTGACTATATCCCCGACATCACCCTCCAAATCAATATCTGTTTCTTTGGGAGCAAAGATAGCCTCGGCAGTATCCAAAGCCTCTCCTACTTCTTCGCCTAAAGTCTCATATTGTTTAGCGGCTGAACGATAACTGTCTTCAGAAATTATATAATATTTAACTTGAAATTTTTTTTTGCGAGCCAAATAATTGAGTGCCTCAACTGCTTTAAAATTTGTCGGATCCACCAACCCGGCTTGGATACTGACACCTTCCTTATTAAAAACTACCATCTGGTAATTTTCTGATAAATCTTCAGGTAAAATATTTAAAATTTCTGATTCTATTTTACGCCCAATCAGATTGACGTATTCTAAATCATAAAAAACACCCTTGGTTTGAGCCCAATCTTCATCAGATATCAAAATAGTACGACGAACCTGTTTTTCTAGATCCTCAAAAGTTTGATACTGACTAGAAATCAGTTCTTTATATTGATCTTCATTAAATAATTCTTTTTTATTTAGAAAATCTAAAATTTTTTGCGCTTCTTGTTGGGTCATAGAAAAATGATTTTTAACTTAACTCTCTGTTTCTTTACCATCATCAGTAGAAGTGGGAGCTGTAAAAGGACTAGGATTACCTACATTTTTATTTATATCAATATTTATATTAATATCCTCTAATCTATGAAATTGTGGATCATTATAAAAATCATCCCAGACGGTACCTGGAGAAAAAGCAACATCCAGAAAATCAGCCACATTTTTGATAGCTTCATCCTTTATTTTAAAAACTTCGTCTATTTGTATATCAGAAAAAGTATCCCCTGAATTGGCTAAAGGCTTCATATTACTATAAGTCCAAATGCCACTGCCAATAATTACTATTGCCAAGACAATCAACAAAGTTATAACCATTTTTTTGTCACTCTTTTTTTCCATGGAAAAATTATTGGTAATAAGTTATTAAATCTAAATTAAAAATATATTCGGCTTGTCCTTCGGCTAATATTTCTGAAAAATCTATAGCTTGAACATCTAAAAGTCTAATATTATTTTCTAACTGTGCTACATAGTCTTTGAAATCATTATAAATCTCCAAGCCCAATGTATCATCATCCTCTCCGACTGTTTTAGAAACACTGATATGTACTATCATGGCTTTGATATCACTATTGACTAGGACATCATCAATAGTATTGATTTCTGCCGGACTACTGCTAGCAGTTTCTGTATTTATCTGGGCGGCCACCTCCTCTGGAATAGCATCTGCTGAATTAGCATTTGGTATAGCCTCTTTAATAGTAGGTTTTTTCTCTGGGGTACTATCACTAATGTCAATATTTAATAATCTAAAACCTTGCTTCTTAGCTAAACTATCAGCTATTACAAAAAACTCAGCTACTTGTGGACCTTGTGGAACCATCTTTTTTAAAAAAACTAAATCTTCCTGACGATTATCCATAATATCTTGATATTCTGCTTCCAATTCTTTGAGGTTAGTAAGTAAGCTCTCATTTTTTTTTCTTCTTTCGTCTGTCACAGTATTTTCTAGCTTGACCGAACTAATACTATTAATTTTTGGTTTAAGTATAAATAAATAGCCAAAAATCAAAATAGCCAAAATAACAAAAGCCATTATAAAAATAATAAAACGATTGGCTGACAATAAAAGATCAGACGGCTGTTCAAATTGTATTTCTTTTTTGGTCTTATTCATCCCCTTATAAATTATAAATCACTTATTTTATTAGGCATCTTATTCTGTACCATCAGCGGTTGAAGAACTATTTTCAATTTCATAAATATAATTTTCATTATACACAAATAGCGATGGATTTAAGATTAGAGTCATATCAAATTCTACATTACCAGCGGCATCATTATATTTGGCAGAAGCTACATCGACTGCCACCACAAATTCTGAGGCTTTTTCTTGCTGTAATACTTTTATTTGCCTAGCTAGCGCATCAAAATCAGTAGCTACAGCTTGTAAGGTCAAAGCTCCCCCACTACCAGCTGTCAGGCCAGCATAATGAACATCGGAGATAGTATATTTTTCTAAAAGCTGGAAAAAATTTGTCCAATAAAAATGTAAGCTCAGTAGTTTATGAATCAATTTTATTTCCGTTCCTAACTCAGTAATACTTTCATTCAAATCTTTATAATCTACAATTTGTTTCTCTATACTGGTAATCTGTGTAGATCTATTAGCATTTTGAATTTCTATATTTTTGGCTTGATAAAATAAAAAACCATAAAATATGCCCAAGACAAAAAGTGAAGATAAACAAGCAACTAATAATAAGTTTATGACTTGCCTCCAGCTTCTAGTTTTGGCAGAAGTTGGTATCAAGTCTACTCCACCACCATTGTCTAAGAGTTTGGCTCTGATTCTGGGTTGGGGTTGATGAAATTTTTGGATAATCGCTTTTTTATCTTCAGGTATCTTTTCTTCCAACTGTTTTTTATTTATCTGTTCCTTCCAAGCCGGAATAGAAAAATCTGTGCTAGGTTTGGCTGCAGATGCTTTTTCTTCAAATGAGACTTTATCTATAAGCTGTACTTTTGGTATAACTTCCTCTTGGACTTTAAGCTCGGGGAGAGATTTTATATTTCCCCTATCCAATATATCAATTACTTCGTCTTCTCTATTTACTCGTCTTATATCTTGACTATTTTTAGGAATAATATCTTTAGCTGGCACTCTG